>CAJXUK010000001.1 GCA_913061435.1 uncultured Thalassolituus sp.
GCTCCCTTAAGTTTTCTGACTAACGCAAACCGTTCATGCTGTCCGACATTAAGAGAGCTGAAGCCTTTTTTAGAATATCTTTCTCCATCTCCAGGCGCTTAATTTGCCTTTTAAGTTCAGCTATCTCACGCTGATCTTCGGTGATTGGTTTACCCGTGGTTAATTCTCCACCACGCTCAGCCTTTAACTTTCTGACCCATTTATCGAGTGTAGATTTACCGACATTCATTGCCTCAGCAGCTTCACGAACGGAATAGCCTTGGTCTAAAACGAGCTGGGCACATTCGACTTTAAACTCGGGGTTAAATCTCGGTCTGTTTGTCTTAGTCATGTTGTCACCGTAATGATTTGTGTGCATTCTAACACCTCTTATTACGTGTCCAAATTCACTGTACCACTACATGATGATACTGTATTTCTTGGTCAAAGAATTATGCAGTACAGAGCTAATACTGAAGTTTTGGATTCTGAATACTTGTTATATGCTTTTCTATCTTCGGACCTACAGCATCAATTTCATATGCATGAAGGTAGTGGCTCTGTAGTAAGTCATATCCGTGTACCAGATTGTTTGAAGTTTGAAATATACTTACCGCCGCTTTCAGTGCAAAAGCAGATTGCGAAAGTTTTACGAGATCTTGATAAAAAAATCGAACTCAACCGCCAAACCAACCAAACCCTAGAACACATCGCGCAAGCACTTTTCAAATGCTGGTTTGTCGATTTTGAGCCTACCCGCGCCAAAATCATCGCCAAAGAAAAAGGCGCAAATACTGCCATTCAAGAACTTGCAGCCCAAGCCATCATCTGCGGCGCAATAACCCTCGAACAGCTGGAAGCGATGACAGAAAACCTAGAAACCACTCTGCAACAAGCGATTAATGAAAAACTAAGCCAAGCAAACCAAACGCCCATCAATACCGAACAACTTAAAACCACAGCGGCATTATTCCCGAATGAACTGGTGGATTCTGAGTTGGGGGAGATTCCTGAGGGGTGGGAGGTGAATCCAATGGGCAATTACCTTGAAATTAAAAGAGGCGGTTCACCAAGGCCAATAAAAGAATATATTGTAGAAGACGGTTTACCTTGGACCAAAATTGCTGATGCTACTAAAGAACCTAGTCCTTTCTTATTTAGGACTAAGGAATATATTAAAGAGGAGGGTTTGAAGAAGACTGTGCTTCTTAAAAAAGGTAGCTTGATTTTATCCAATAGCGCTACTCCTGGTTTGCCAAAATTTTTAGAATTAGATGCTTGTATTCATGATGGCTGGCTTCACTTTCCAAAAAAGCAGCTTTTCAGCGATCTATACCTATATCAATTGTTCTTGAAAATACGGAAAGAGCTTGTCGCACAAGGTAATGGCAGTGTTTTCACCAATTTAAAAACAGATATTCTTAAGAGTAAAGTTGTGGTGGCACCAAATCAAATGGTTATATCGAAGTTTGATGAAACAATATCTTTGGCTTTTAATAAATTGAAAGAAAACTGCAAAGAAACGAATACTCTTGTTGAAATTAGGGATGCTTTACTCCCAAAACTACTTTCTGGCGAGTTGAGTGTATCAAGCGATTAATATTGGGCTAAAGGGCACTGAGAATCACCATGTACAAAATAGATACAAGCAGTAACCGAATTTCACGCTTAGAAGTTAAACGCTTTACTGAATTGGGTTTTACCGAAAGAAACCACCTGCAAGAGTGGTTAGCCAATGAGCCCGAAGCCTTGGGTGAAGAGTTGCTCATCATTCAAAAAGAATTTGATGGCTTTGACGATACGCGTGAACGCTTAGATCTATTAGCTTTGGATAAAGACGGCTGCTTGGTGGTGATCGAAAACAAACTGGACGATACAGGCCGTGATGTTGTGTGGCAGGCACTTAAATACGCCTCGTATTGCTCTAGCTTAACGAAGCTGCAAATTGTAGAAATTTATCAGGCGTACCTAAACCGTTATTGCAGCGGTGGCGATGCCAAAGCCTTGATCTGTGATTTTTTAGATATGCCAGACCTAGGGGAAGTTGTGCTAAACCCCGGTAATCGACAACGCCTGATGTTTGTAGCGGCCAACTTCCGCAAAGAAGTCACCAGTACTGCGCTTTGGTTATTAGGCCATGGCATTCAACTGCAATGCTTTAAAGCGACCCCTTTCGCCATGGGTGAAGATTTATTTTTAAATCTTGATCAGATTATTCCAACCCCAGAAGTAAAAGAGTTAATGATTGGCATTACTGCCAAAGAAGCAGAAGAAAAAAGCACCGAGTTTGAATTAAAAAATAGACATAAAATTCGCTTAGCTTTTTGGGAGCAAGCACTAGAAGCGTTTAAAAATAGCGACTGTGATTTATTTAATAATATTAATGGCTCAAAAGATCATTGGTTAAGCGCTGGATCGGGTGTGCGCTCGTGCCCATTCTCTTTGATTTTTGGCAGTAAAGAGGCCCGTGTTGAATTTTATATGGCACGCTCTTTAACCGAAGAAAATAAATTTATGTTTGATGCGCTATTCAGTCAAAAGAACGATATTGAAACGTTATATGGCGAACCGCTTGAGTGGCTAAGATTAGATGCTAAAAAAGCATCGCGCATTCAGCTTTCAAAACCAATTGATGGCTACGACAAAGACAACTGGCCAGAAATTATCAATTGGATGGTCGACAATATGAGCAGTTTAGAAGCAGCGCTTAAAACGAAACTGGTAGCGCTAAATAAAAAACTCAAGCAAGGCGTAGTTAATGACTAACGGCCAACCAAACCGTTGTAAGTGGTTGCTGTTTTTGAAGAGATGAACAGCCAGATTTAAATCGATGTTAGCCATCTATTAGTACCTAAAAATTAAGGAATACACAGTGGATAGTTTATTTACCAGCCTTCAAAAATATCGGCCTCGCGAGAAGAGCAATCCTATAGAAAACTTTGTGACAGAAGCCTTTGCTTGGCTACTGCGTAAAGATGTTGAATTAGGCCTGTACTTGATTAGAAAAATTTCAGAAAGAACAGCTGGTACAAGTAAAGAGTTTTCTTTTGACGGCGATGATGTCACTTGGTCTACTCAAGAAAACTATGATGGTGTCTTTCCTGATATGGAAGCTAAATGGCCTGGTATGACTCTGGTGTTTGAGCATAAAGTTTGGTCGAAGCTGCATACCGGGCAGTTAAATAACTATCGGAATTTTCATGAGAAAGCGGGCAATAATTATCGCCTTATACTTATAACGGGTCACCATTCACAGCATGGCCAAAAACCAGATTTAGCGCTTTGCTGGCATGAAGTTTATTTATGGATTAATAGCTATATTGAAGCAAGCACAGCAAATGAATCTACTTGGATTATTAAAGATTTCTTGCAGTTATTAAAATCAGAAGGGTTGGGGCCAATAGCGCCCATTAGCCATACTGCTATTTGGCATTATCAAGAAGCGATTACGTTAAAGAATAAGTTAGAAGATTTAGTTGGTAAGGTTCATAAGCAGCAGTTAATTTTACTTGATGATTACCGTAGTGAAATAAAAACAAATGAGGGTGTTGTTGGTATTCAATTTAACCGAATTAATTCTGATAATCCTGACGTTGTTGGCTGGAAGCCGGGGGTGTTTGTCGGTTTTGTACTCGATGGTAAAGATCATTTGATAGGTTGTCGCATTAAAGATGGTTTGAAAATGATTTTGAATATTAGTGTTTCAAAAAAATATCATGATCATTATTTTAAGTGGCCAGAATATAATAGCTTAATTAAAGAGTTGGATATAAAAACAGCATGTGCTGGCAATAAATGGACTTTTTATAACCATCGTGCAGAAGCTAAGCCTTTTAATCACTGGCATCCGCTTTATCTTGAATACCCAATGATAGAAGTCTTTCAAGGAACAGAGATCGCAGAAGAACAAGAAGTTCGCTTCAAAGAAATGGCAAAAGAAGCTTTGAATATGCTTACGTCTTGTCTGTCTTTTAAAGACTTTGAAAGAAAATTGAACGAATCAGTAAGTACTGTATAAGATATTTGAGAAATGTAATATGAATATCACGGAAGACCAATTAGAACAGCTTTGTCTTAGCTGGTTTGAAGAAACAGGCTATGAAGTAGTTTGCGGTTATGACATAGCGCCGGGTGAAGTGAGTGCAGAGCGCAGCGATTATCGACAGGTTACGCTTCAAGGCCGTTTGCTACAGCAATTGCAATTAATTAACCCCGCTATTCCTGTTGCAACGTTAGAGCAAGTCGCTTTGCAGGTGGCTATGCCAGAAACTCCTGTTTTGATGATGAATAATAAGTTGTTTCATCAGCAATTATTGCAGGGTATTAAAGTTGAATATAAAGATAAAACAGGTGAGGCGATCACCGATTATGTTCAGCTGGTGGATTTTGCTAATGTCGCTAATAATCAGTTTTTAGTGGTCAACCAATTTACTATTACGGGCAGTAAAGGCTCTAGTAATGTTAGGCGTCGCCCCGATGTGATTGTGTTTATTAATGGCCTACCGTTGGCTGTTTTAGAACTGAAAAACCCCGCCGACCAAAATGCCGATATCTGGCAAGCTTACCAACAGCTGCAAACGTATAAAGACGAAATTCCCGATTTGTTTATGTTTAACGAAGCCTTGGTCGTGAGTGATGGTTTGGATGCGCGTGTGGGTTCGTTAACAGCCAATAAAGAACGCTTTATGCCTTGGCGTGTGGTGGCCAACGAACACGATAAGCCATTGTTTGAGTATTTTTTAGAAACCATGGTTAAGGGCTTTTTTAAGCCCGATTTATTTTTAGATTACATTCGTCACTTTATATTGTTTGAGCAAGATGGCGGCTCATCTGAAGGGAGCACGATTAAGAAGATCGCAGGCTATCATCAGTTTCATGCTGTGCGTGAAGCCGTTCGCGCAACGGTGATTGCCGCGCAACAACCAGAGCAGAATACTCAGGCAGAACCGAGAGCTAACTACGCCAATAAGGTGGTTGCGGGTTCGGGTAAGGCTGGGGTGGTTTGGCATACGCAGGGCAGTGGTAAGTCTATTTCGATGGTGTGTTATGCGGGTAAGTTGCTGGCTCAACCAGAAATGAATAATCCGACCATTGTGGTGGTCACGGATCGAAATGATTTAGATGGCCAGCTTTATAATACCTTTGGCATGGCTGCTGAAACGTTAAAACAAACCCCAGTGCAGGCGGAAGACCGCGATGATTTACGCGAGATTTTAGCGTCGCGCCAGTCGGGCGGTATTATTTTTACCACGGTACAGAAGTTTGCTTTAAGAAAAGATGTAGCAGGTGTGGAAGAGAGCCATCACCCTGTATTAAGCACTCGCCATAATATTGTGGTGGTAAGCGACGAAGCTCATAGAAGCCAATATGGCGATAAAGCCAAGCTCAATACCAAAACGGGTAAGTACACGTTCGGTTATTCAAAGCACATGCGTGATGCGTTACCCGCGGCTTCTTTTATTGGTTTTACCGGTACGCCGATTGATTCTGCCGATAAAGATACTCGCGCCGTGTTTGGTGACTACGTTTCTATTTATGATATTCAAGATGCGGTTGATGATGGCGCAACGGTTCCGATTTATTACGAATCGCGTTTGGCCAAGTTGGATATTAATCAGGCTGATATCGACGTTTTAAATGATGAAGTAGAAGACATCATTGAGGATGAAGAGGATCGAGATAAAGAAAATACCAAGTCTAAGTGGGCTGCGTTAGAGAAGTTGGTAGGTAGTGGCCCACGCATGGCGTTGGTGGGTAAAGATTTGGTTCAGCATTTTGAAAATCGAATCAGTACGATGCCAGGCAAGGGCATGGTTGTGTGCATGAGCCGTGAGATTTGTGTCGACATGTACGATGCGATTGTGGCGATTAAACCAGAATGGCACGACCCAGACCCGTCTAAAGGTGCGATTAAAATCGTGATGACAGGTTCGGCATCCGACAAAACTAAGTTGCAACCGCATATTCATAATAAAGAAACTAAAAAGCTGTTTGAAAAGCGCTTTAAAGACGTTAACGACCCGCTGCAATTAGTGATTGTGCGCGATATGTGGCTGACCGGTTTTGATGCGCCAAATTGCCATACCATGTACATCGATAAGCCGATGAAAGGCCATAACTTAATGCAGGCGATTGCCCGTGTTAACCGTGTTTTCAAAGACAAACCCGGCGGTTTGGTGGTTGATTACATTGGTATTGCCAACGAGTTAAAGGATGCATTAAAAACCTACACCAATTCTCAGGGTAAAGGTAAGCCAACCATTGATACGCGTGAAGCCTTTGCGGTTTTATTGGAAAACTTAGAAAAGCTGCATGGCATGATGCACGGTTGTGATTATAGCGGTTATGAAACCAATGCTTTGCAGTTATTGCCACGGGTTATGAATCATATCTTGTCGCTAGAAGGTGCAAGCGGTTTAGATGGAAAGACGGAGTTAAATGGCAAGAAACGTTTCTTAGATATTATGGCGAGTATTCGAGCGTCGTTTACCTTGTGTGGCACCTTGGATGAAGCTCAGGCTTATTCTAAAGAGATCGCTTTTTTTGGTGCAGTTAAGAATGCAATTAGTAAATTTACAACGATTGATAAGCGCCGATCTGATGAAGATAAAAATACGGCTTTAAAGCAAATTATCGACAATGCGATTATTGCCGAAGGCGTTGATGATATTTTCAGCTTGGTGGGTTTAGAGAAACCCAATATTGGTCTTTTATCGCCTGAGTTTTTGGAAGATGTTGCCAATCTTGAAGAGAAGAATTTGGCGGTCGATTTGTTAGAAAAGCTGCTGCGCGATGAGGTGAAAGCAAGAATGAAAACCGATGTGGTGTCGGAAAAGAAATACTCCGACCGCATTATGGAAACATTGCGTAAATATCATAATCGCTCGATTGAAACCGCACAGGTTATCGAAGAGATGATTAAGATGGCTAAGGATATGGCTAATGATGCGGAGCTTGCTGAGAAGTCGGGTTTGAATCCAGATGAAATTGCGTTTTATCGCGCCTTGATTCAGAACGAGTCTGCGGTGAAAGAATTGGGTGATAGTAATTTAAGAGCGCTGGCAATTTTTGTCACAGAAAAGTTGAAAAAATCGACAACGGTTGATTGGCAAGTACGTGATAGTGTTAGGGCGAAATTAAGGAATTTGATTCGACGAGCGTTGAGGAAGTGGAATTATCCCCCTGATGGGTCGGATGAAGCGATTGATTTGTGTTTGCAGCAGGCGGAGGCGCTGAGCCAGAGTTGGTCGAGTTAGTTGGCGTGGTTTTGTCGGGCTAAAGCCCGACTTATATTGTGTCGTTTACCGATGAGATTTAGGCTGGCCTTTAGGCTAACTGTTGTTTTTGTCGCCCACTTCACTTCGTTAGGTTTTCTATTTAAGTATTTTTTATTCAAGTGGTGTTTTTATGACTGATAATGAAATTCGAAATCGAGTGTTAATCATATCCGGGGTGGCAATTTTGAGCGGTATTGTGAGTGGTTATTTTATTTTTTTTTAAGATTCGTTGCCCTGAAGCACAACCTACACAAGACGTTTGCAGTATCCTATAGTTGCCCTAAAGAACAACCTACACAAGAAAAACAGGGTTGAAATACGACCCTGTTTTTTAACCAGTATTGAAGCAATGATTCAGATCAGGTGAAATGGTTATGCATCGATGAAGCACGGTCTGCTTCTGGGTATAACGCTAGGTGAGGTAATTATGATTTGGTTTTTTGTTATAGTATTTTTCAAAATTATTATTATGCTGTGTGATAATAAATAATTTTTGGAGTTGAGTATTTATGGCGCATTCTAATTCAGGCCAAGAGGTTGAGGTTTGGGATTGGTCTATTCGTGTGTTTCATTGGTGTTTGCCCATTTTAATTTTTTTGATGTGGTTGACTAATGATCAAGGTGAGATGGAGCGCCATTTTTTAGTGGGGCAGGTGTTGTTGGGTTTGTTAACCTACCGTTTGATTTGGGGGGTGATCGGTACGCCGTATGCGCGTTTTAAGCATTTTTTGTATGGGCCTAAGGCATTTTTTGCTTACGCTAAAGGCTTTTTTTCTGGTGATAAGCCGCGTTATTTAAGCCATAACCCTATGGGTGGGGTGATGGTGTTTGTGTTGTTAGGGGCGGTGATTTTTCAGTTGGTGAGTGGGTTGTTTACCACGGATGATATTTTTACCGAGGGGCCGTTGTACGATACCGTGTCTCGTGATGTGTCGGGTTGGTTTTCTGTTTGGCATTCGCGTTCTTTTGATTTTTTATTGGTTTTAATTGCGTTGCACTTGCTGGCGATTACGGTTTATAAATTGCGTGGTGAGGGTTTAGTGAAGGCGATGTTTACCGGTAAAAAGAAGGCTTCGTTAAACGATAAAGATTTTATTTCCGTTGAGGTGTCTGGCAATTCTTTGGGTGGGTTTCCTTGGTGGCGGTTTGTGTTGGCGGTGGGGTTGTCGGTGGCGCTGGTGGTGTGGATTTTTTATTTTGTTTAAAAGAGTTTGTGAAAAAACCACCTGTTGAAATTGTTTTATTTTAGCAGGTGGTTTTTTTTTGTTTAAAAACTATTTTTACACATTATTTTTCACGATAATCTTCGTGGCAGCTTTTGCAGGTTTTGAACATGGCACCGGCGGTTTGTTTGGCGGCTTTAAGATCAAAGCTTGGATCGGCAGAGGCTGTGATGAGTTCGCCCAGTGCTTTGCCAAAGGCTTGGCCTTTACCTTTAAAGTCTTCCATGTTTTTCCAAGCGGCGTCTTTAAGGTTGGAGTCGTCTACACCACGTGTTTCTGGGAAGTAGGTTTCGCCTAGCATGGGGGCTACTTTACCGATGTTGTTGGCGCGTTTGTTAATTTCGGCTGCATCAAAAGGAATTTCACCTTTTACCATGCCACCAATTACGCCGGCTTGTGCTGAGAAAATTTGATATACAGCTTGGCGGTATTCTACGGCGTCTTCAGGGTTAAATACGTTTTCTGCTTGCACAGCGCTGGTGCTTGCTAATGTTATTGAGACGATGGCTAAGGCTTTTTTTAGCATTGTTAGAACCCTTATGGTTTACATTGAGTTGATAAATTACATTACAATAAAAAAATAGTTTAAGCAAAAGATTGTCTGTAAGGGTATAAACCACCTAATCTAATGTGCTTTTGTGTGCGTATTCTGTGTGATTTTTAATTTTGTTAAGCGGTTATGGTTACCTGTGCTATTGGAGTGGGTTATGGGATTTGGTGAGTTAAAACAATTAATGCGTAAAGCGGCAAAAGGTGCGGTCGAAGCTGAGGTTTTGGTTAATGAGGGTGGGATTTATTTGATTCAAATTGTTGCTTATGGTCGTTCTTATTTATTAACTAAGGGAAAAAGTAAGGGGGATTATAATCGCCCTTTGGTGTTTAAAAGCCTTATTGAATGTTACGACAAGTTGAAACTGGCGGGAGTCTGTCAGGCGTTTGTGGTGCAGTCGTTTGCCCACTGCGAAATTATTACTCAGCAAGAGAATTTTTTGGTTAAAGCCGACCGCCGTTTAGTGAGTTTTTAATTTAGCTTAATAGCTCTCGGTATTTTTTTAAGTGGCGGGTGACTTTGACTACATAGTTGCGTGTTTCTTTGTAGGGTAGGTGGTGCTTTAGCACTTGATAAACGCTTTCTGGTGGCATTTGGTTGATGGTGCGATAAGCACTTTGCATGGAGGCTCGGCCAATAAAAGCTTTAGCAACGTTGCCTGTGCCGGTGTTGTAGGCAGCAATGGCGCAATATAAGCGTGATTGAGGATTAATAATGCCTCTTAAATAGCGTGTTTGTAGCATGCTTAAATAGGCGCTACCGGTGTCTAGATTAAAGTGTGGATTGTAGAGTTCGTCGCTGGTGAGTAAGCGCGATTCGCCGGTCATGTATTTGCTGGCGTCTTTACCTGCGCTAGAAGGCACGATTTGCATTAAACCAAATGCAGGTATGTGGCTCCGTGCTAATGGGTTAAAGTGGCTTTCGGTATGGGTAATGGCCATAACCAAGGCGGTTTCTATGTTCCAGTTTTGCGCAGATTCTTTGGCACTGGCGAGGTATTTTTCGGCGCGTTTGAAGGGAAGGTTAACCGGTAATGGAATTTTAACGGCGGTTACTTCACCTTTGGGGGTGGTTTCTTCTTTAACAACTGCAGCTGTGGCTAACTTTTGTTCGGCTTCTTCTGAGCTGCCATACATCATTGGGATTTCGCTAAGCAGGGTGTTGTTTTGTAGGTGCTGCGAGTTGTTGCCTTTCATTAGTTTTTGATTAATGGGGTCGGCTATTACGGCTTCTCGTTCTGTTTTAGTTAATAACGTACTTATGTCATTTTTTAGTTTTTGAAAATAAACAGTGGCGCTGGTGTTTTTGTAGCTGATACGAATTTCGTTATTCACATAGTCGACTACGGTTTTCTTTTGCAGATCGTTGCTGTATTCAACCCATGCTTTTTGGTTGCTTATCTCCGGATTGTCCCATTCTTTTGATAGTTGTGCTTTGTAGTCGTTAAAGGCGTTTAGGTAGTCTTCTTTGTAGGATTCAAATTCGTCTTTTATTTGTTGTACGCCAGCTTGTTGGGCTTTAACGTAATCTTCGAAACTACTGGCAAGAGCTGTTTTTGAATGCAAAGTAAGGGGAGCTGCCATAGGAAGTAAAGCAAGTTTGGCGATGAGTTGTCGGCGATTCATAGGGCAGCTCTATTGTAGGTTGTGCATTGGCCCTGTCAGGTTATTAAGACAGGGCCATTTGTGTGGATATTGTATCCTGAATTTTTTGTTTGAGGGACAGTGCGCCAAATTTAATTTCACCAAACGAGAGGGTGGGGGCTAAAGCAAAGGGTTGCCAGCGTGGGCTAAGTTCTGACGATGGCATGATGTAAGAAAAACGGTTGTCTTTGGGGTGTTTGTCGGCAACGGTTTTTTCTAAAACCATGGATATGTATTGATCTAGGCGCAGTTCTGGTTGTAATCCATTGGGTATTACGGCCATGTTGTGCTGTTTAGCAAAATCGGCAAGGCCGTATATTGTTGAGTGTTCGGGGCTGTAATTATCTACCGAGATACCGTTTTGGCTGCATACTAATACACCATTTTCTGTGTTGATGACTAACGATTGGCTCCCTTGAGTAAAACCAGGGGTTTGTATCAGTGCCAAGCTGTCACCAAGCATGATGCTGCTGTGAAGTGGGATTATTTTATCGGGGTGTATGCCTTCTACTCCGTTTGGGCAATGCCAGTTTCTTTGCAGGGGTAATAGGTCTTTTACGGCTTCCCATTCTTGGTTCATAACCAGTAATTTGGCGTTGGGAAAATACGCGGGTTGTTCGAAGCTGCCTAGCCATTTACGTAAGTCTTGGGTATGCAGGTGGTCGTAACATATAAAATCAATGTCTTCTGGGTGTAATCCTATTTTGTTTAGGACTTGTTCAACGCTGTTATGTACGGGAGCAATAATGGGTTGGAGTAGATCTTTGAATTTGCCAAATACTTTGCGCATGCTCTGAAAATGCGGTGTTTGTACGTTGCCGCTTATGTCTGATGGTGAAAACAACATGGTTTTGAGGCCAGATGGGGTATTAAATTGCAGTACCATTAAGCGATTAGTAACGTATAAGTAGGGGTTAAAAAGCTGTGTGGTGTTGCCAAAAGCCGATCGAACTAGGTAGGGTACGGATATTAGGTCGAAGGTTTCCATGTATTCAACTTGTTGGTTGACCAACTTAAAGTCTTCAACAAAGTTTTTGGCTTGGAATTGCACTTGTTTTAACCGTTCTTGAGGCGATAAGCTCTCACGACTGTGGCTAAAATGGTTTATTGGGCGAATACCCAGGTTCTTAAGAACTTTTTCGTAGCTTAAATTCAAGTACATATCTGTTGTTTAGCTCTCATTTATTATTATTTTTTACGAGATGATACAAAAAATAACCTAACTAGTACTAAAGTTCAACTCTTGTGCGATTGTCTGACTAAGATGGGTTACACTGCTTTTAGTCTTTTAATGGTTTTAATTATGGTTTTAATTATGGTTTCTGAAGGAATTTTTTGTGGCGAATGCAAATAATTTAGTTGCATATCAGGGGGTTGAGGGGGCGTACTCTCATTTGTCTTGCAACACGGTTTTTCCTAATCATCCGACGATTGCTTGTGAAGATTTTCAGTCAGCTATTTTGATGGTTGAAGAAGATAAAGCTGCGTTTGCAATGATTCCGCTGGAAAATTCTACTGCCGGTCGTGTTGAAGAAATTTATCGTTTGTTGCCTAAAACACATTTGCTGATAGTAGCAGAACATTTTGAGCCGGTGAATCACTGTTTGTTAGCGTTACCGGGTGTGACCTTGGCAGAGATTAAAACCGTTTCATCGCACCCACAGGCTTTAGCACAATGCTTTCATCGGCTGAACGATTTAAATATTAAGGCGGTTGCGGCCACCGATACTGCACTCTCAGCTAAACAACTGGCCGCCCGTAAAGCAGGGGGGGTGGCTGATGCCAGTATTCGTCAGCATGGGGCGATTGCTTCTACGCTGGCCGCCGATTTGTATGGTTTGGATATTGTTGCAGACAATTTTCAGGATGTATCGGGCAATACTACGCGCTTTATTGTTTTGGCTAAAAATACTGATGACGATAATGGCTTGTCGGTGGCGGCCGGGTTTGATCCGCAAAAAGATTACATTACCAGTGTGTTGTTTACTGTTCGTCATATGCCAGCTGCGTTGTATAAAGCGTTGGGCGGTTTTGCGACGAATGGTGTGAATATGATTAAGCTCGAGAGTTATATGGATGGTGGTACGATGGAGGCCAGCCATTTTCATATTGATTTATCGGGTCATCCTAATCAAATTGGGATGAAAAACGCCTTGGCTGAGCTGGCTTATTTTGCCAAAAGCGTGCGGGTTTTAGGCAGTTATCCGGCGCATAAATATCGCCGTAAATCAGAATTTGTTTAGGGGCAATGATTAATGGATACAATGGATTGGATAAAATTGCTGCAGCCGTTGCGTATTGGTGAGACTACCCGTTATTACGAAGAAGGGCGTTCGCCGTTTCATAAAGATCAAGATCGGATTGTTTTTTCCAGTGCGTTTCGTCGCTTAGATCGCAAGACGCAGGTGCATCCGTTATCGGAAAACGATCATGTGCATAGCCGTTTAACACACAGTTTGGAAGTGAGTTGTGTGGGGCGTAGTTTGGGTTTTAAGGTGGCTGAAGGTCTTAAAGCTAAGGGTAAAGAGCCGTTTCCTGATGAGATTACTGCAGCGGATGTTGGGGCAATTTTGCAGGCAGCATGCTTGGCTCACGATATTGGCAATCCGCCTTATGGTCATACTGGCGAGGACGCTATTCGCCATTGGTTTCAAGATCCTCAAAATGCGTATTTGTTAGAAGGGTTGTCTGATTTAGAAAAAGCGGATTTACAGACGTTTGAAGGTAATGCTCAGGGTTTCAGGATTGTTACGCAGGTGGAATATCACCGCTTTAGTGGGGGTATGCGTTTAACCCAAGCGACGTTGGGGACCTTTTTAAAATACCCTTGGACGGTTGAGCATGCTGCATCTGGTGGTAATAAGGCGCATAAATTTGGTGCTTTTCAAAGTGAAGCTAAAATTTTAAACAGTTTGGCAACTACTTTGGGTTTAATCCCGCAGGGTGATAATAAGTGGTGTCGTCATCCTTTGGTGTATTTGATGGAGATAGCAGACGATATTTGTTATGGCTTGATCGATTTAGAAGACGGTATTGAAATGGGTATTTTGTCTTATTCTGAGGTGGAAGCTATTTTAAAACCGTTAATGGCTGACAAGTGGTTTAGTTATCAGCAAAGTTTGGATCAGGCTGATAATCAGCGACGCCGTTTGTCGATGTTGCGCGGTAAAGCGATGGAGCGTTTAGTGACGGCAGCGAGTCAGGCGTTTTTGGATAACGAAGAGAAGATCATGACGGGTACTTTAGTGGGTGAGTTGTCGGATCATTGCCCTGCGGTTGTGAGAGAAGCGATTACCGGCGCCAAGCGTTTAGCCCGTGAGCGTATTTTTAAGGACCCTCGTAAAACGGCTATTGAAGTGGGAGCGTATGCAACTTTGGCAAATTTGTTGGATGCTTTTTTAGTGGCTGCAAAAGAGTTGGTCGATACTGGCCATTCTACGTTTAAAAATAGCCGAGTGTTAGAGATGATGGGTGCCAGTGCGCCGCAAGCGGATTGGAGTTTATATGAGGCTTATATGCGAGTGTTGGATTACGTTGCTGGTATGACAGATAATTATGCCGCAGATACGGCGAAGCAGTTCTCGGGTTATAGTCCCGATGGTCGCTAGCCTTGGCGCTTAGGTGTGGTTACAATGGCGCACAAATAAAAATTATGAGCTAAATACTATATTATGGATATTGATTTTCCCCTGATTTTAATGGTGCTTACTGTTGTAACGGGTTTGATTGCAGTCGCCGATAAATTTGTTTTTTTGCCTAAGCGCTTAGCCGAAGTTGATCGTATTGATGGCTTAGGTGGCGATAAAGAAGATTTGGTTTTGGCGGCAAAAGAGCCAGTTTGGATCGAGCAATCTAAGTCGTTTTTCCCGGTGTTGGTGGTGGTTTTTGTGTTGCGTTCGTTTGTTGCTGAGCCGTTTCAAATTCCGTCGGGTTCTATGGAATCAACCTTAATTAAGGGCGATTTTATTTTGGTGAGTAAGTTTCACTACGGCTTACGAATGCCTGTTTTCCGTAATTTGCTGGTGGCCAATAATGAACCACAACGTGGTGATGTGATGGTGTTTTTTCCTCCTCACGATAAGCGCTATTTTATTAAGCGTGTCATTGGTTTACCCGGTGATCACGTGGTTTATAAAGGCGGCGAGTTGATTATTAATGGTGAAACTAAGCCGATAAAAGTGGTGTCAGCGGAGCCAGTCCACCGTCCGGTTAAGTATTTGTTAGAAGAAACGTTGGATACCGGTACTCACGAAGTGCAATGGACTCCAGGTGCTAATATTGGCCCAGAAGGTGAGTGGACTGTGCCTAAAGGGCATTATTTTATGATGGGTGATAACCGCGGCCGCAGTTCAGACAGTCGTTTATGGCGAAATACGGCTACCGGTGAAGCTATGTCGTTTGTGCCAGAGGAAAATATTGTGGGTAAAGCGGAGGCGGTTTGGATGCATTGGGATGATTTTGCCAGTGTGCCGTCTTTTTCTCGTAACAAAATGATTCAGTAGTGGATTTTTCATTCTAATTTCGTAGAATAGCGCGCCTTTATGATTGTTAATTGATCTCAATGTGTGGGTTTTTATAAAATGTCTGTAATGCATCGCATTCAGGGTTTATGTTCTATGTTGTCTAACCACTTGTTTAAAGTGAAACCGGTGGTTAGAAGTAGTGAAGATCAGGCCTCGTTGGATCGTGAATCGCGCAGAATTCATTTGTATTTCTGTAAATTGTGTCCGGTTTCTATCAAAGTTAAGCGCCGCTGTGAAAGGTTGGGTTTAAGAGTCGTAGAAAAAGACGTTTTGCGCGTCGATGCTTATAAAAACGAGTTGATTAACGGTGGCGGTGAGCTGCGTGTTCCTTGTTTGCGCATCGAGAGCAGAAAAGATAAAGAACCTAATTGGCTGTATGACGGTGAGGATATTTTAGAATATCTTGATCGCCGTTTTTCTGTTTAATCCATGCCTATTGCAAAGTGCCAGTATAAACCCCCTTTCTTTTTAGCCAATGGTTATGTGCAAAGCATATTGCCTACCTTGGTTCGGCGTATCGATACCGATCATTTTGTGCGCGAGCGTTTGGCTACCGATGATGATGACTTTATCGATTTAGATTGGAGTCGTTGTCCTTCTCGTTTGGATGTAAGCGGTAAAACCTTGGTGGTCATTTGTCATGGTTTAGAAGGCCATTCAAGACGTCCTTATGTGGCCGGTGTTGCGCGTAATGCCAATCAGCAAGGTTGGGATGCTTTAGCTTGGAATTTCCGCTCCTGTTCTGGAGAAATGAATAAGACCTTACGTTTTTACCACAGTGGTGCCACCGATGATTTACAACGTGTGCTAACCCACGCTCATGGTTTAGGGTATGCCGCAATTCACTTGGTGGGCTTTAGTATGGGCGGCAATTTAAGTTTGTTATACGCTGGCCGCAATGGTCGTGGTATTCCTGCGTATGTAAAATCTGTGTGTGCTTTTTCTGTACCGTGCGATTTGGCGGCTAGCGCTGAGTGTTTAGCAAAACCTAAAAACACTATCTTTATGTGGCGCTTCTTGAAGGATTTACGGGTAAAGATTGAAGCGAAAGCGCTGGATTTTCCTGGGCAAGTCAATACTGAAGGTTACGAGGCTATTAAGACTTTTCAGCAGTTTGATGATCGTTATACTGCGCCAATACATGGTTTTAAAGATGCTCAAGATTATTGGACTAAAAGCAGTTGTAAGCCCCTATTAAACGATATCAAGATACCTGCATTGTTGGTTAATGCCAAAAATGATCCTTTTTTACCGATTGAGTGTTTTCCTTATGAGCAAGCTAGGGCGAGTTCGTGGTTAACTCTCGAAGTTCCCGAGTCTGGTGGCCATGTTGGGTTTATTCAATTAAACCGTAAGCATGAATACTGGATGGAACAGCGAGCCATTCAGTTTATTCAAAACAACCTGTAACTTTTTGTAACTAAACAGCATACTTATGTATCTGCCTTTGTGGTACGTTGGTACCTCTTGTAAAATTGACGCTTTTTCTGCTCAGTAAACACTTGTTTTGTGCCATAAAACCGTTGTGTGGTTTTGAATTGTAATTTCTCCAGAAAATTCAACAAATGTTATCTAAATTAAGGTTAGGCCACTTAATTATAGGTACGTGATGTTTTTCGCTGATACTGCTTTTTTAAGATTTTTTTACTCTCGTTCATGGGCATCGCTGGTTTTAACGAGTGTTGTTAGTGTGCTGCTGGTGGTATTAAACGTTAAGGCGCAAGCGATAGAAGTAGATGCTGCGCGCTTTGATGGTCATCAAGCTAGCCGCTTACAGCCCGTTTTGTTAGTGCGTATTTCTTTTAGCGATCAAGTGTTTACTTTTCCTCGTGAAGATTTCCAAAAATTGATGTTTTCAACGGATTCATCGGTTAGCAGTGTTACCAATTATTATTTAGAAAACTCTTATGGCGATTTCTTGCTGAGCCCTGTTGCCGAGTCGCAAGATGTCGTGAACGATGGCATTGTTGATGTGGTGTTAGCGGGGAGTCACCCTAATATCGGTAATGATTACGGTTCGGCCAGTGCTAAGTTGGTTAAAGAGGCTTTATTTGCCGCCACTGAGTATGTTGATTTTGCTCGTTACGACAGCAATAGTAATGGTTCTTTAGAAGCATCTGAGCTGGCGATTGTTTTTATGGTAGCAGGTTATGAGAATGCTTTTGGTGGGGTAAATGCTCCAAAGCCGAATGTTTGGGCACACCAAAAAGAAATTTCTGTAAGCGTAGGGGATGTTGAGTTAACTCGTTACGCTATGTTTGGCGAGAAGCACCAAAACCATTTGGCGACTATTGGTATTATCAGTCATGAAATGGGGCATCTATTGTTTGATCTTCCTGATTTGTATGATCGTGACTGGCAATCAAATGGCATTGGTCGCTGGGGTCTTATGGGGCTGGGTAGTTGGAACAGTGCTGGTGGGCTTTCTGGTAGTTCTCCCGCTCATATGGTGGCTTGGTCGAAACAGAAAGCTGGCTTTTTAAAACCCAAAGATATTGATTTTAACCAATCTCAGTTTCGTTTAGCGAGTTCGTCAACGGGTCCAAATGCTTTAAGAATTTGGCTTGATCCTTTTCGCCATGGTGAGCACTTTTTATTAGAGTATCGTTCTGATGCAAACTTTGATCGCGGTTTACCGGGTCATGGTTTATTAATTACTCATATTGACGATCGGGTTGGTTATGGCAAAGCGGGCAGTCAAAATGATGTTGCAGAGCGTAAGCTTGTGGATATTGAAGAAGCCGATGGGCGCAAAGATTTGGATAATCTTAGTAATTTAGGTGATGAACTGGATGTGTTTAATGATGCTTCTGGGCAAGACTATTTTGGTGAGCAATCGTTTCCGGCCAGTATTAATAATGCGGGCAATGGCAGCGGCGTTGAAATTTTTAATATTAAAGTGACTGATGTCGTTAGTGGTTTGGTATCTTTGCCTTACCAGCGAATGAAAGGGCATTTAGGTGATAATGTTGGTTACGCAGAGGGGAATGATTTTTCTGTATTAAAAAGTGCTGATGTTTTAGAAAACTTGGATGATGTAAACGCACCTTTGGTGAGTGTTGTCGGTTTTAATCTCAATGACCGCGATGGTTCAGAGATCAATATGCCTTGGTTACACGGTATTGATATTTTTAGCCCCGGCGAGGGCGCTATTAATCTTAGTGTTTATGCTGTTTTTGACGGTGCTTCATTAAATTCACCTTTGTTGTTGGATCTCGAATATTCGGCAAAGATTGGCTGGAATCGAATTGAATTTCCTGCTGCTATTTTTGTTGGCAATTTGCAGGAGGTATTTGTGCAGTTGGTAGTTGAAGCTGGTTTGAGTATTGATAAAAAAGGATTTGCCAGTGGCAAAAGTTTTGTCAGTGTTGGTTCGGCTGGTTTCGAGGCATCTAGTTTTGATTTTAACCAGCGTTTATTAATTGCAAGTTATGATCAGAACTTAGTTTCTGCAAGTAATGACAATAGCCATGTGAATAATGGCTCTGAGCTAAGTGTTAATGATAGCTCTAATGTTAGTTCTAATGGTTCTAATGGTTCTAATGGTTCTGGTATTGGTGCGAATGTTGGTTCTAGTGTGGACGCTTCTTCAGGGGCAGGTGGTGCGTTTGGCGTATTTTTTATAATTCTAATCGGCGCAGCTCGCTTTTTCCGTCACTAGCTTCTTTCTTTTCTAGCTTCTTTTTATGCTATTGACACTTGGGTGGTCTCTGTCAAGCAATCTGCTTTATACTGTTTTGATTTGAGAGCACAAAATGCGCGGCTATCTTATCTATATCGTTTTATGTGTTGTGGGTATGTTACTGGTTTTATTTGAGCCTTTGAGTTCTGATTGGCTGCGTTTTGATCGTGAAAAAATTGCAGGTGGTGAGATTTGGCGTTTATTTACTGCTAATTATGTTCATTTATCTCACACTCATGCGTTAGGAAATGGCTTAGGCGTGTTGTTATTGGCTTACATTGCGGGCAGTGCATTTAATAGTAAGCCCGGTGTTATCTTGCTGATTTGGTCAAGCTTGGCAGTGGGAGGTGGGCTGTATTTGTTTGCCGATTATTTATACTTTTATGTTGGATTTTCTGGCGTGTTGCATGCTTTATTGCTGGTCGCGCCTTTTATGTCTAAGGCTTATTCTTTGAAGGTAGCCTCGCTGTTTTTTATTATCATTGTTATTAAGGTGATGTGGGAGCAATCGCCTTTTTATAACGATATGGCGTTATTTCAATCAATAGGTGGGCGCGTTGAAACCAATGCACATGCACTGGGCTTAATAGCCGGTGTGTGTTTTTTAATAGTGTACTACCGAAACAGTCTGTTGAAATATTTGAACCGTGCTAATTGATTTTAATTAAGCAAAAGCAACGGTTCTACCTTGTAGGCCATTCAAAATACTGTGAGGGTTGTAGTGTTCATTTCGGTATTGAGCTGGGCTTTTTTTGGTATGTTTTATAAAAATTCTGTCTAGTGTTCTGCGGCCAGAAAGCCCCAATTGCTGAGCAATTTGTTCAATACTCATGTCGCCTTCTAATAGAGTTTTGGCTTTTTGAATTCGGCAATCTGTTATGATTTGTTTAAGCGATGTATTTTCTTTTTGTAAGTGTCTGTTTAATGTGCGAGCACTGATATGAAAGTGGTCGGCAACAATCTTTTGGTTTGCTTTTAAGCTTATTTTATCTTGTTCTAAAGCGCGTTTAATACGATCGGCTAATGAACCAGAGCGGGTTAGTTTTTTGTATTGTTCTTCAACATCTTTTTTGATCATATTGAGAATGTGTGGGTTGGTATTGTGCAACCCTTGATCTAAAAATTTTGCTTGAAACTGAATGGAGCATTCATCGGAATTAAAGCTGGTGGTACTGCGCCAAGAGCTGCTGTATTCCGAAACATAGCTCGGTTGTGGGAATGGGAGGTTAATACCGCTGATTTCCATGTCATTGCCACACAGTTGTTTCAGCCAGCTCAAAATAGTGCCTACTAGTAATTCAGTGCGATAGCGCTCTTGTGATAAAAAGCTTTGGTCGTTTACCGGCAATTTTATTTTGATGATGTTGTCGCGGGTGCGGGTAATATTGATTTCAAGGCCATCGCATAATAGTGATGAAAATTTTTCTAAATAATAAAGCGCTTCTCTAAGAGTATTTGAACATAAAAATAAGTGTTGTAACTGGCAGCTGCTTTGTGTAGCAGCTTTTTGTGAGGCAAATACACATAACGAATTACGATTGCTGTTGCTGATAATTTTGCTGATCAAGACATCGGCATCGGCTAATGAAATACGTGAGTCGGGATCTTTTAAGAGTTTGCTCAGTCGGCTGTCTAAGGATTGTTGACTGTCAGTTTCAGCGTTAAAAGCTTGATTACCAGCGGCTTCGATCAATGGGCGAATTAAAGCCACAGAAATTGAATTCTGACTCATGTTGGGCGACCGTATTTTGCTATTATTATTTTTAGACTAAATTTTAAGCAATTAAAGTGCCATTTTTTGTAATTAATCTGACGAATGTGTCTAAGTGGCGTGTGTAGTCGATTAGGTCAAGTTTTCAATCTTGAAGGAATCTGAGTAAAAATAGTAACACCCTTGTTTTGTTACTATTATTACTTTTTGGGTGATTTAATCGTTACCCAAAGTAGCATTTGGGTAACGATTAAAATGTGTGTTACAGCCTTTGAATAGGCATTGGTGAGGTTTAAAACTCCCAGTTTAAACCAAGGGAGATATTTTGTAGGCGTGTGCGAGGCATTTCGGCGCTGCTAATTGCGGTACTTTCCAGTTCTGTGCGGATAGACAATTGGGGAATTGGGCGATAGATAAAACCCGCACCAGAAATGGTATTAACGCCAGACGCTTGGCTGGATTTTTCTTCGGTTCTTGTGACGTTGCTTGCATTACCTTGGGCGGCAATAATTTTGATGTATTGATAGTCTGCTGCCCAAGCGAAAAAGCCGGATTTAACAAAAAAATCAAATTGGTCGTTAATCTCAAAGCGGTAGCGTAAATTGATTAATCCGCCTTCTGGAGTAAATTCACTTATGCCGTTAAATTCTGCATCACCTTTGTTGTTGTAGGTGCTTGCTGCGCCAGGAACCGCCGTTGGGTCGCCAAGCTGGCCTAACAATACGCTGCCGTGGTCTGCGTCACGGAAAGAGATGTTAGCTCTGTTGGTGCCTTGGTTAATTGCGCTTGGGTCATCATATTTAGTTGAGCCAAAGTTCACGTAACCAAATTCTAGCGTGATGTTTGATGTTACATGGGCACCGGTTAATATTTTAAACGAGCTGCCAGTGGAGTCGGCGTCTAGTGAACTGACCGCGCCTACGTAGCCACCGATGAAAGCATCTTCTAGTGCTAGTGCGTTACTTGTAAGTGTCGCTGAAAGCAATGCGGATAGAATGGGTGCAGAAAATAAGCGAGTGTAGACAGTGTTGGATTTTGTTTTATTACGTAATGGCATGGGTGAGACGTCCAAGTGTTTAGCTATTTATTATTTTTGAGATATTTAACCAGAAATGTTGGACTTGTCCCAGTATTAAAGTTTTTAGTGGCAGAAAATATGCTGTAATCCTGCTGCTAGTGCTGCAGATTTACAAAACCTTTAATACTGGGCAGGGTGTTTAGCCCAGTGCGCGAATAAAGCCTTTCATGTGGGGTTTGATGCCAGCTTCTTCTTTTACTTCAAAATTTATGCAGCGTTCGCTTGCGGCAGTATCGTTATCAAAGTTTAGATCGTGGTTCAGTTGAACGGTAGCCGGTAGAAAAATGGGCAGCTTAAAGTCAACGCTTATAGTACATGCTTCGCTGTCTAATTTGTTGTAAAGAGCGGCAGCTACTCGTGCTTTTGTCCACATACCATGAGCAATATGGCCTTTAAAGCCAAACAATTTTGCACTCATATTAAATAGGTGTATCGGGTTAGAGTCGCCAGAAACAGCAGCGTAGCGACGGCCTAAGTTGGTTGATAAACGCCAAAACTCTTGGTGATCAAGTTGTGCTTCAGCTGTATCGGTATTTTTTTCTGCTGCGGGCACATCGGTTTTCTTACGAACTAGGTTGGTGCTCACGCTTTCCCATACTTTATCGCCGGTTATAAAAACCTCGGTTTTAATGTCAATTTCATAACCTTTGTCTGTTTTGCGCACGTCCGAGAAGTAGCAAACTAGATCCATCATTTCAAATGGCTGAATGGCGCGATGCTGGGTAATTCGATTGTGGATGTGCACCATGCCCATTACGGCAAAGGGAAAGTTTTTTAGCAGCATTAATTCTAAATGCAGCGGAAACGCCATGATGTGTGGAAAACTAATAGGCAGTTGTTTGTTGTCTTGATTAAACCCACACACCTTATTGTAAACTGCAATTTTACTGGTTTCTGCTTGGACATTGGCTAAGGTAATGCGATTGGTTGGAAGTTTGGGTAAAGCGCTACCTTTTGCAGATCCATTGCCTTTGGCAAATAAAGCGCGACGATATAGGCTTAAAATGTTGGGTGATCTATGGAGTATGGTCATTTTGTATCCGGTGTAAAAGTATCAATAAAAAAATTTAGGTATGATTTATAACAGTGTAAACGGCTTAAAACTTTGGCCATTGGCTTGTATTGCCAATAAATAACGTCACTTTGGTCAATGAATGCTTGCAGTCAAGCGTTGTTCTGGCAAAATTCAGACTTAATTTCATTAAAAATTAGAGTATATGTCAGGCGGAATAGCGGAATTGAGAGACTCAGGTATCTTGTTGCAGTTGGCTTATCAGGCGATGCTGGAGTTAGAGCTTGATATTCCATTAATTTTTGAACGTTGTGGTGTTAAAGCCGAATTTTTGCAGGATCGTAATATTCGCACTCCTCACGCGGCTCAAAAATTATTTTGGCAGGTGGTAGAAGAGGTGAGTGGTGATCCTCATATTGGTTTACACATTGCCGAAAAAATGCCCGTTTATAAAGGGCAGGTCCTGCAATACTTATTTTTAAGTAGTCCAACCTTTGGTGACGGTTTAAATCGTGCTCTAAACTATCAGCGCTTACTTAGCGATGCCACGCTTGCCACTTTTGAGATGATGGGTAATGAAGCGTCTATTCGGGTTTCTTCTGCTAACGAGCAGGTTAGAGATTTAAGGCATTTATCAGAAGCTGTAGTTATTGGTTTGGTTAGATTTTTTAGTTACGTTACCGATGGTAAATTCTCCTTAAATCGTGTTCATTTTACCCATTCTCAAGAAGATGATGATACTGAGCATAAGCGTATTTTCGGTTGTGATGTATCCTTTGATGAGCCCGAAAACCGTTTGTTTTTTAGTTCAGAAATTTTATCTATTCCGTCTTTGCATGCTGAGCCAGAATTGTTGCAGCTGCATGAAAAACTAGCCAGTGAACATGTGGCTAAGCTTGAGCGTCAGGACGTTGTTGCGCGTGTTAATCGTATTATCGGTGAGATATTAGAAAGCGGCCAAGTTAATTTGGAGCAGGTTGCTGCTAAGTTAGATATTAAGCCAAGAACTTTAAGAACGCGTTTGGCCGAAGCCAATACTAATTTTAACCAGCTGTTAGCCGATTATCGTTGTAATCTTGCCAAGCGTTTATTGGCTAATACAGATGAGACCATTGACGAAATCGTTTATTTAACCGGCTTCTCGGAGCCGAGTACTTTTTATCGAGCATTTAAACGCTGGACTCAAGTAACGCCTATTGAATACCGTAATCAAAAAAAACGTTAATTATTAACTCTGCAGCATGAGTCTTTTTGTGTGGTTGTGGTGGTAAATTGATAAAATAAAGCTCAAAGTGTATGAACATTAATTCAGCACGGTGGAGCTTAGTCATGAATAATCAAAACAAATCCAGTTTGATTCAACCCCTGGTTGAACACATTCTCACTAATGAAAAAAACATTAATATTTGGCGTAAAGAGCTGGTTGAATCCGGTGCTTTTTCAACCGAGCAAGTATTGGCTTTAGACGAGAGCAGTTTGACTTTGTGTTACCGCACTTTATTAGCCGTAAAATATCAGGGGATGCGCGTGGAGCGTGTTCTGAGCGAGATTGAATCGCATCATGTTGCTTGGTCGGTCGATATGGGCGATGAGCATCAAAATTGCGCGGTTTGCTATTAAAGTTTCTTTTAGTCTCAACACGCTTGAGGCATGATTAGCTTGAGTTTTTAATATTTAAGGATACTCAAGTGGCGCGGATTTTATTATGCTGGGAATTGGGCACTGATTCTCAGCATTTGGTAACCTTACAGGCAGTTGTTAATTTTTATCATAATCGTGGCCATGATATTTGGGTTGCGGCGCGTGATGTTGCGAAAGTTAGGCGTCTATTTTTAGACCTACCTGTACAAATTGTTGCTGCTCCCTTTAGCGATTCTTCTGCTGAGCTAGGGCTAGAAAAGCAAGCCCCTCGCAGTTATTCCGATTTTTTGCGTCGCTGCGGTTTTCATCTTCCAGATTCTTTGTCGGGCTTAGTGAGTGCTTGGCGCAATCTGTTTTCTTTTATTAATCCCGATTTAATCTTGTGTGATCATTCGCCGGTGGCTTTGTTAGCTTCTCGCGGTTTACTCAGAAACCGCTCGAATAGCAGTGCATTCGCCAGTGATGCTGATATTCGCTATTCTGACTTGGTTGCGAAAGTTGCGGTAGGGTTGCCTTTTACTGTGCCTGATGACAATCGACCTGCTGGTGTTTTTTTTAGCCGTGACTTGAAAACGACCGACATTCTTCGTTACGAGGCCGATTTAGTAAAAGTTATTAATCGTGTGTGTATTGAGTTTTCTTTACCTCCTATTCAAGCATTAGCGGATTTGTATCTCGATATAGATCAGTACATCTTTCAAACCTACACCGAATTAGACCATTATGGTTATCGTAGTTCGGAGCAGCGATTTAAAGCTGCGTATGTGGGTGCTTCTGTTATTGTCAATGATTCGTTAGAGCCGGCTATTTTTCCTCATTTTAAAGGGCCTAAGATTTTTTGCCATGTAAAAGGCAGTCTTGAAACCCCCGTTTTACTTAAAACTTTACAGGCAATTGAATGCAGTGCCATTGTTGTGGTAGACGGCATTCCTGATGCGATTATTAATGCTCATCAATCACGGCATATTCTTTATGTCGATAAGCCTTTGAATATGGAAGATGTTTTGTCTAAGGCGTCTTTTGTTATTTTAAACGGGGGTCTTAACTCGGTTTCTTTGTGTTTGCAGGCAGGATTACCGGTGGCGCTGTTTCCTTTGCATATTGAGCAGTTTTTGGTGGCTAAGAGGGTGGAAGCACTCAATGCCGGTGTTCAGCTTAATTTAAGCGATGTTGATTCGGCTTTATTAAGTTTGCAAAAAGTGAACAGTCGCCAAAAGAAACTGGCGGCTCAGTTGTTTAAGGATAAGTATCAGGATAGCAGTGCATTAAATGATTTGCTGCTGCAGTTGGCCTTGGTTGAGCAAAACTTTTTAAAGCCCTGATAGCTTAAACTGTTAATAGCTTAAACTGTTGGTAACTTAAACTGTTGGTTGCATGGAAAATTGGTTGTATGGGCCAAAAAATAGCGCTGATCAATTAAGATAGCGCTATTTTTTTGCTGCTAAATTGCTAGCGACTAGATACCTTGCGAGCGTAAGTATTCGTCGTAGGTGCCATGGAAATCAACGATTTCGTGATCTTTGATTTCGATAATGCGAGTGGCCAAAGAGCTGACGAATTCACGGTCGTGAGAAACGAATATTAAGGTGCCTTCGAACATCTCTAATGCCATGTTGATCGATTCAATCGATTCCATGTCCATGTGGTTGGTTGGTTCATCCAGCAGCAATACGTTGTGGTTTTGCAGCATCAGTTTACCAAACAATAAGCGACCCTTTTCACCACCCGAACATACTTTAACGTTCTTTTTGATGTCGTCTTGGTTAAACAGTAAGCGGCCTAATGTGCCACGTACGGCTTGGTCGTCGTGCTCAGGGGTACGGAACTGAGACATCCAGTCGAACATGGGCATGTCGGCAGGGAACTCGTACTCGTGATCCTGTGCGTAGTAACCCAGCGATGCGTTTTCAGACCATTTGATCGTGCCTTCTTTAGGTTCTAGTTCGCCTACAAGGGCTTTCATGAAGGTTGTTTTACCCGCGCCGTTCGCACCAATGATGGCTACTTTTTCGCCCGCAGGAATCATTAAGTTGGAGTTTTTGAACAGCATCTCGCCGTCTTCGTAGGCGTGGCCTAAGTTTTCAATTTCCAGCGCAGTACGGTGCAGTTTTTTCTCGAACTCAAAACGGATAAAGGGATTTTGACGGCTTGAAGGTTGTATTTTATCAAGCTGAATTTTATCCAGTTGCTTTTGGCGAGACGTTGCTTGTTTTGCTTTAGATGCGTTGGCCGAGAAGCGACTAACAAACTGCTGCAGTTCAGCAATTTGTGACTTCTTCTTGGCATTGTCTGCTTGCTGACGTTCACGCGCTTGGGTAGAGGCAATCATGAAATCGTCGTAGTTGCCGGGGAAGATTTTTATATCGCCATAGTCGATGTCGGCCATGTGCGTACAAACAGAGTTTAAGAAGTGACGGTCGTGCGAGATGATGACCATGGTGCACTTCATGTCGTCTAATAATTTTTCTAACCAGCGAATGGTGTTGATGTCCAGGTTGTTGGTTGGCTCATCAAGAAGCAAGATGTCTGGGTTAGAGAATAGGGCTTGGGCTAACAGCACACGTACTTTTAAACCGGGCGCTACGTTAGCCATTAAGCCGTTATGCAGTTCAAGCTCGATGCCTGCGCCAAGTAATAATTCACCGGCGCGAGATTCCGCCGTGTAGCCATCCATGTCGGCAAATTCGCTTTCTAGCTCTGCTGCGCGCATGTATTCTTCTTCGGTGGCTTCTAAATTGGCGTAGATAGCATCACGCTCTTCTTTAATCGCCCACAATTCTTTGTTGCCCATCATGACGGTATCGATAACGATTTGGTCTTCAAAGGCAAACTGATCTTGATGCAACTTACCAAGGCGCTCGTTTGGCGAAATAGATACGTTGCCGGCCGTTGGCTCAAGGCTGCCATCCAGAATTTTCATGAATGTCGATTTACCACAACCGTTGGCACCGATAAGGCCATAACGGTTGCCGTCACCGAATTTTACGGAGATGTTTTCAAACAATGGCTTGGCGCCAAATTGCATGGTGATATTAGCGGTTGAAATCAATTGATATACCTTGAGAATTACTTGCGTGGCTTGAGCGCTGGCCGTGAAAGCCTGCGACCTATAAAATTGAGGGCAAATTATACAGCCTTTAAGTGAGTACTTAAATGGCAGAGTTTCAAAAAGACTTGTAGAAATGTTTGGTATTTGCTTAAAAACTTGCTGTAACCTTGTGCTCATGCTGCTTTGAAGATTATTCATGATGAGTATGAATAGTTTGAAAGTAATTTTGCTCATTGTCGTTATTTTTGCGAAAATACGCGCATTAGAAAATACCAGATCAAAATACTCAGATTAAGCCGGTCATTTTAGTGAGCTCCCCATGTTAACTGTAACTCAAGCCCCACACCTTTTTTCGTACCCAAGATATTGGGCCGAGTGCTATGGCACTGCGCCATTTTTGCCGATGTCCCGTGCAGAAATGGATGAATTGGGTTGGGATTCTTGTGACATTATTATTGTGTGCGGTGATGCTTACGTTGATCACCCGAGCTTTGGTATGGCTATTTTAGGTCGGTTATTAGAGGCGCAAGGCTTTCGTGTTGGTTTGATTTGCCAGCCTGATTGGAATGACCCCGAGGCATTTAAGGTTTTGGGTAAGCCGAATTTGTATTTTGGTATCAGTGCCGGGAATATGGATTCTTTGATTAATCGTTACACCGCTGATCTTAAAGTCCGTAATGATGACGCCTACACCCCCGATGGTGTTGCTGGCAAGCGTCCTGATCGCGCGGTGATTGTTTACAGCCAAAAATGTAAGCAAGTTTATAAAGATGTGCCGATTGTCATTGGTGGTATTGAAGCCAGTTTACGCCGTATTGCTCAGTACGATTACTGGAGTAATGAAATTCGTCGATCAGTACTTATTGATTCTGGGGCGGATATTTTATTATACGGCAATGCTGAACGTGCCATTGTTGAACTCAGTCATGAGTTGGCGCTGGGCAAAGATATTAAAGAAATTTTATACATGCGCGGCACCACGGTAATTCGTAATGCAACCCCAGACGGTTGGACCGAGATTGATTCTACCCGGATTGATTGGCCCGGCCGTTTGGATGAAATTCCTAATCCTTATGAAATGAAGGATACCAAAAACCAGACGTGTTCAACCAATGGCAAGGATGAAGATTTAGAAGAGCACGAGAGTGTGGTGAAAATCGTGCCTATGCCGCTGCATCGTAAGTTGGATATTGATCATTCTAAAGCGGTAATTCGTTTGCCGTCGTTTGAAAAGGTGCGCGCAGACTCGGCCTTGTATGCTCATGCGTCTCGTATTTTGCATTTAGAAAGTAATCCTCAAAATGCTCATGCTTTAATTCAGCGTCATGGTGATAAAGAAGTGTGGGTCAATGCGCCTCCTATTCCTTTAGAAACGGATGAAATGGATGCGGTGTTTGATTTGCCTTATCAGCGCATTCCGCATCCTGCTTATGGTGATGCAAAAATTCCTGCATTCGATATGATCCGTTTTTCGGTGAATATCATGCGTGGTTGTTTTGGTGGTTGCAGTTTTTGTTCAATTACCGAGCATGAAGGTCGGGTTATTCAGAGCCGAAGCCAAGACTCTGTGATTAAAGAAATTGAAGACATTCGTGATAAAGCACCGGGTTTCACTGGGACGATTTCCGATTTAGGTGGGCCAACGGCCAATATGTATCACTTAAATTGCAAAGACCCTAAGATTCACGCTAGCTGTCGTCGCTTGTCTTGTGTGTTTCCAAGTATTTGTACTAACTTAGTTACCGATCATTCGCAAACTACCTCTCTTTACCGTCGTGCCCGTGCTTTACCAGGTATTAAGCGCGTTGCTATTGCTTCGGGCCTGCGTTATGACTTGGCGGTTGAAGATCCAGAATACGTACGCGAGTTGGTAACTCATCATGTGGGTGGTTATTTAAAAATTGCGCCAGAGCATACCGAGAAGAATACCTTGGATATGATGATGAAGCCGGGAATGGGAACCTACGATAAGTTTAAACGTATGTTTGATAAGTTCTCGAAAGAAGCCGGTAAAAAACAGTATTTGATTCCGTATTTTATTGCCGCACACCCAGGGTGTGACGATGAGGATATGCTGGGCTTGGCGATGTGGCTGAAGCGTAATAAGTATCGCGTAGATCAGGTGCAAACCTTCTATCCATCTCCTATGTCTCTTGCAACGGCTATGTATCATTCGGGGCGCAATCCTTTGCAGCGAGTGACTTATAAATCTAAGAAGATGGTCGTGCATACCGAATTGAAGTCGCGTCGGGTGCAAAAAGCATTTTTACGCTATCACGATCCTAAAAGCTGGCCGATGTTGCGTGAAGCGTTAAAAAATATGGGCCGTGAAGACATGATCGGTTCGGGTAAACAAGCTCTAATTCCTAATGAAGAACCTGCTGACTATCGCAATGCGCGCTTGGGGCAAAAGGCGCTTAATCAGAAAGGTTTGAGTGCACGTGGTAGGCCGGGTGCTAAAAAAGCGATAAAAAGTTCAGTAACTAAATCGGTAACTAAGCCATCAACTAAGCCATCTAATAAGTCTAGCACTAAAAAACCGGGTAAAAAGCTGCAAAAATCCATTGCCGAGAAAGCGGGTGTGACTCAAGGCGCTGCTAAAAAACCTGCTAAATCAAGTTTTAAAAAGCGTAAGTAATTAAAGACGTTATTTTACCCGGCTAACATTTATTTGTTGCCGGGTGATGAGTCTTCTAGATTGCGTATAAATTCTAAGTCTTTTTGTAATTGCTCTCGACGTTCACTAGGAGTTAATTCTTCTTCCCATTTATCGTGCCATTCGCTTTGTTGCTCTTGTCTATCTTTTTGGTCAGCTGATGGAATCACATAGCCAACCAATTGAGAGAATGATTTTGTGCTATTGGCTTCAGACTGTCGAGCTTGGAAATCAATGTGTATGATGTTCGACGCTTTGTTTTTGCTCATTATTTTACCTGTGTCTCAACGGTTACTGCGTTTTTATTTTTATTGTATTAACTGTTTATTAACCACCCGTTAATTATAAGTATTTACTACAAGATTCATACCAAGCAATTGCTTTGTGAGAGCTATTTTTTACAATTTTTAATCTAGGTTTTATAAGCCATTAGCAATCGCAGTAATGACGGGGTGTATGTGATAAAAATTTTCAAGAAGATTGAGTTTTTCTGCTTAGGTTTTGTTATTGCCTTGTCGGTAGTTGGTCTTTTTAACTGAAAAATTGGATAAATAATAGAGTTTAATTAGTGTAGATGGGCAATAAGTGACAATAATTGTCAGGTGTTTTAAGGGTTTTTTAAGCTAAATACTCTGTTTAACTAAACACTCTTGTTTAACTAAATAATGCCTGCGTCTAAGCTGGCTGCTATGGTTAAGCCTAATTCTTCACATTGGGTGATAAACGTTTCGTCAAATTCTCCCTTGCATATTAGAGGTTCTTGTATCAGTTTCCAGCGTAATCCTGTTGTAATGGTTTCAATGGCGCGGCGGGTTCCTGTTCCGTCAGACCCTGCTCGTATATAAAAACCAAAAGGTTTGGCTTGGGTGTGCTCTAAGCAATCAAAGTAAGTGCGATCAAACACATCTTTAATGAGTCCCGACATATAGCCTAAGTTTTCGGTGGTGCCGATAATAATTGCATTTGCAGATAGAATATCCGCTGACTGTGTATTTAAAGGTTGTAGGCATTTAACGTGTATGTTGGTCAGCTCTGGGTGTTTTGCGCCATTAAGAACGGCTTGTAGCATGCGTTGAGTATTGCCCGAAGGGGCGTGAGCAATAATCAATAATGTTTTTGTGTGAGTCATGCTTGTCATGGCGATACACCTAGCTTTGATCGATGTTTAATAGTATCTATTTGACCGTTTGATTGCCAACTAAGGTTAGGTTTTTAGCTGAATGCCTGTTCTATTTATAAAAATATTTTGTCATATTAAAATAGGTAGGATAAATTGGTTGTTCGATTAACATTAACTCAAGCGAGAAGGATACAAATGAACATGGAGATTCAGGCAGCGTTGAATGTTGCCGATGAAACCGATGCATTTTTACAAATTACTGATGTAATTTTTGATAGAGAAGCTGAAATTGGTTATGCCGATTTAACGTTGGCTGAAAAGACCGTTTTTTGCATTGATAGTTTAAGCCGTGAAATGGAAAACGGTGGCTTTGGCCAGTTGTTCCATCACAATACTGGTGCTTTAAGTTTAGACATATTAGAGTCTTTGGCTCAGATACGTGCGAAGAACTCTTTAGCTGTCGTTCAGCAGGTAATTAATCTTTTTCCAAATGGCCATGTTCCTACCGATGAAGACGAACGCATAGAGGCTTTTGATCAGTTATCTTCTGAGCTGGTGGACGAGATTGCCGAGTGCGATGATCGTTTTCATGACGTAGGCGAAAATCTGGTAGAGTTAACGCTCAAGTTTGTAGCAAAAAACGTCAAAGAGTTTCGCTAATTAAAACCCATAAATTTGTATTGGTTTTTATTGCTAGGTCGATAAGGGCTTGCAATTTATTATTCAGAACTCTATAAATGACGTTCTTCTCACCCTAATAGTAAAACGATAAAAAAAATAAAAGGATAAAACATGTTACGTATCGCAGCGAGTCTATTTTTGTGTTTGGCTCTAACGCCGTTTTCTCAAGCAAAAATTGTTAATGATGTAGAAGTCGCCGAGAGCATTCAAGTGGCGGACAAGACTCTTACTTTGAATGGTACCGGTATACGTTCGAAGTTCTTTATAAACTTGTACGTAGGTGCTTTGTATTTGAACCAAGCAAGCGACGATGGTGAAGCCTTGGTTGCTGCTGACGAAGCAATGACGATCCGCTTGCATATTACATCGTCTCTTATTGACGGTGAAAAAATGAGCGAAGCAACTCTTGATGGTTTTGTTAAGTCTACCAACGGTAACCTAGCGCCTATTCAAAAAGAAGTTGAAATGTTGATTAACGCTTTCCGCGATGCGGTTGTTGACGGTGATGTGTTTGATCTTCAGTACGTTCCGGGTAAAGGCGTCAGTGTTATTCGTAACGGCGAAGAGAAAGCTGTTGTTCCTGGTTTAGAATTCAAGAAAGCTCTGTTTGGTATCTGGTTATCTGATGATCCAGTTCAAGACGATCTTAAAGAAGGCATGTTAAACGAAGACTAAATAGAGTCTTTTCGTTTAATGTACAAGAACCGCAATGTCTGTTAAAGCCATTGCGGTTTTTTTATGCCACATTGTAAATATTACAGGGTAAGTTATTAAAAGGTAAATTATTAAAGGTTTTGCTTATTCAGCCGATTCAATATCAATAAGCCTTTTATAAGCATTATAAGCTCAACTTAATCCGGTGACTGTCATGCAATTTAATCCTAATTTAGTCAATGTTAATGCAAATACGACCAATGCGAGTTCTTATGGTAGTTCGGTTAATAATGAACAATCCAATGCTGGCAAAGCTGCAGATGTACTAAGCGAGAATGTTAAGCGAAGAGTAGGCCAAGCAACGAGGGCTTCTTCGGCTGGGTTGCAGTTAAGTGACAAAAAAAGCGCAGAAGATGTTGCCGATAGCATGCTGAGCTTTGTTCAACGCGGTTTAGACCAGTTGCGTGAGCGTGGTGCCGATGAAGGTCGAATTCAGCAACGTTTAGAGGCAGCAAAAGAGGGGATTGCTAAAGGGTATGCTCAGGCTGAACAGCAGCTAAAAGATATGGGTTTATTGAATGATGAGCTTAAAAACAATATTGCAAAAGGCCGAGATCTAATTGAATCAGGCTTGAATGATCTTGCGTTAGGTGTGCCTGTAGCAAGTTCTCAAACTCTAGAATCCTCTGTGCCAGCTAGCCGTTACAGTAGCCAGGTTGGGCAAAAAAATGCCATGTCATTAGAGTTAATGACTAAAGATGGCGATAAAATTTCTTTAAGTTTCTCGCAGTCAGCGCAAAGCTCGTCTTACCGCTCAAACAGCGCGGGTCAGCAAGTTAATATGAACAGCTTTCAGCAAGGAATGGCTTTTCAAATGGATGTTATAGGCAATCTTGACGAGGGAGAGCAAGAGGCTTTATCTAATTTATTAAAAGATGTCGAAAAATTAAGCTCTACTTTTTTTGCCGGTGATTTAGGTGGGGCGCTGGAACAGGCAATGAATTTGGGATTTGATGGCAGTGAATTGGCCTCTATGAGTTTAAATTTACGCCAAGAGTCATTTAGTTCTGTGAGCCGTGCTTATAACTCGGTGCAGCCCAAGTTACCAACCGCAGAGCTAGAAAACTTGTCTTCTGCGCTATTGAGCTACAACGATGATTACTTAGCTGCTTTAGAAGAAGCCAGATCGTTTGCTGACCCAGACAAGTTAATTAATGATTTAGTCGATCAGTTTTTCCCTGATGATAACTTGAAAGGTATTTTTGAAGCCTATAATCAAGGCTTGCGTAATGCCGTTGATAATCGCGCTAAGCTGTTAACAAACGACTTATAATCGCTGATCTTTAGCCTAAGAATACTTACGCCAAGAATACTTACGCCAAGAATGCCTAGCGCATAATTGTTCAATTATCCGTATAATTTGGCCATTGTCAGTTTATCAATGATTAAATTTTGAAAGGTATTCAACTTGGCTATTTTATTACTCTCTACCGAAGCCTGCCATTTGTGTGAAATGGCTCAGCAGGTTCTAGTGCATGCCTTTGATCAACCAAAGATACAAACCTTGGTTAAGCAGCATAAGATAGATGTGTATATGCAGGATATTATTGACCAGCCTAAGTGGTTAGATTTATACGGTGAAAAGATTCCTGTGTTGTTTGATGAAGATTCAGGACTCACTTTAGAGTGGCCTTTTGATCTTAATGCAACGGTCTCTTGGTTTGAAAAATTGTACGCTGTTACTGGCTCAGAAGCCCGTTAAGCTCTATCATTAGAGTTATCAATCACGTATTTGTTTGTTTTAAGGAAAACTCATGTCACACCTTCGTATAGTATTTTCATTAATGATACTTTCATTTCTGACTGCTTGTTCATCAGCACCACAGTCTTCAACAGGCCAAGCTATTTATTATGCATTGCAAACTGATGTTCAGTTACGATTGTGGTCCGATCACTGTAGCCAGATTGATCCACAGGTTAAACAGAAAGCTTGGCAAGCAGAAAAAAACTGGTGGCAACGTAACGGTGCGTTTGTTGAAGGGGCCGATTATGGTTTAACCCGTGAAGTCATGTTGGTATCAGGCGAACGTGATGTTACTGGTGCAAACGTTGCTTTAGGTTTAACAACTCAGGTTGTACAAGATGCCGAAGCAGAAATGGCCGCTATCTTGAAAGAGAGTGGCGATCAGAAAAAGCTTTGCTTAAATATGCTAGCTAAGTTTAATGATGGTGAATACGATTTGCGTGATAACAATCAGTTTTACCCGACTTTAGTTGATTTGCAGCGCCGTTCTGAGCGTGATGGCCAAGCATTAGAGGAAAAAGCAGCGACTTTACAGATGAAAAAACAACGTAAATTTGGCCGTTCTTTATATGTTGTTGAAAAGTTAGCTAAACGTTCTGGCTGCCCTGGGGCAACAGTTAAAGTGATTAAAGCAGATTGGCCAAATGAGGTTTATGATGTGACTTGCCCGGACAAGAGCTATATTCTAGTGCGTTGTGAATGGGGCAACTGTGTTATTAATGACTAGTTAAGAGCTGACTAGTTAAACGGCTGATACAAAAAAAACCACCATGGCATTTTATGTCATGGTGGTTTTTTATGGGCAATCACTTTTAGAGCAGTAAAAACGATGTTAGATTACTTGCTCCAAACACCCGCTGGGATTAAACCTTCTAGTTGGCTGATTTTGCTATCACGTTCATCGGTATCTCTTGCAGTAACCGTTACATGGCCGAGTTTACGAGCAGGGCGTGCTTCTTTGCCGTAGCTATGAACATAGGTTTCGCTCATATCTTTAGCTGCAGACGTTGGGCTTTCATCACTGATAACGTTAATCATCGCAACCGCTGCAAATTTAGACGCGGTATCGGTGATTGCTTGGCCTGTTACTGCCAGCATGTGATTACGGAATTGGCTAGTAACAGCGCCTTCGATAGACCAGTGCCCAGAGTTATGAACGCGAGGGGCGACTTCGTTAGCAATTAAGTTGTCTTCAGTTTCAAACAACTCCAAGGTAATCGTACCCACATAATCTAAGCTAGTGGCGATTTGCTCGATATAGCGCTCAGCTATGGCTTGCTTCTCTGCACTGAAACCATGAGCAGGGTACAAGGAATAACGCAAGATACCTTCGTGGTGAATGTTCTCGGTCATTGGCCACACCTTAATATCGCCATTTTCAGAGCGGCATCCAATCACAGAGACTTCACGAATAAACGGCACAAAGGCTTCGGCGATCAATTCACGATTGCCAATTTCAGCCCAAGCAGCCGTGGCATCGGCAGGTTCGCGCAAAACGAACTGACCTTTACCGTCGTAGCCTTCTGTAGTAGTTTTCATGATGATAGGAAGGCCTAACTTCTGCACAGCATCGTGAATGTCAGCAAGGGAGTTAACCGCATGAAACTCAGCGGTATCAATTCCTGCAGCGCGTAGAGCGTTCTTTTCAGTGATGCGGTTTTGGAAGGTTTTTAATGCCTTAAGGCTAGGGAAAACCTTAGTTTCAACACTTTCCATCTGACTAACGATATGCGCAGGAATGTTCTCTGTTTCGTAAGAAATACGATCGTTATCGTTTAAAAACTGCTGCAGGCTGGTTTCGTCAAAGGCGCGTAAATCGTAAAGATTGACCGTGATATCGCTTTGATCGGCAATGCTGGTTTCTAGCATTTGACCCAGTTGACCGTTACCTAAAATACCTAATTTCATTAGCCTTCTACTCGCGGATCAGGTTGGCTTAAAATGGTTTCTGTTTGATTCTTTTGGAACTGATGCAAACGTTTAGTCAGTTCGCTGTCACTGGTAGCAAGAATCTGTGCGGCTAATAAGCCTGAATTTTTAGCACCGGCATCACCAATTGCTAAAGTACCTACCGCGACGCCACCAGGCATTTGAGCGATGGATAATAGCGAGTCTATTCCGTTTAATGCGCGCGATTTAACCGGCACACCCAATACAGGCAATACCGTTTGCGAGGCGCACATACCAGGCAAGTGAGCAGCGCCACCCGCACCACCGATGATGACTTTTAGGCCACGGCTTTCAGCGCTTTTGGCGTATTCGAATAATAAATCAGGTGTTCGGTGAGCGGAAACCACATTTACTTCGTAAGGGACTTCCAACAAGTCGAGCATGTCTGCTGCATGCTTCATGGTTGGCCAATCGCTTTTAGAGCCCATAATAATGCCGACAAGCGCTGTCATAGTATTGTCCTAGGGTTTTTTGACGTTATTTATTAAGGCGCGGATTCTACCATAAGAGATAAAAAAGGGCGATTGAGTTCAATCAATCGCCCAACTGAGGCTAGAAACGAATACTTTGTTGTTGAATTTGTTCCAGTAATGGAGCATCCAAAGCAATAAACTGAGATTCGCTTGGCAGTTTTACAAAGATTGGCTCTTCGACTTTATTTAAGTCGTAGTTTTCATCTTTTAGTTCTACTTTGCGGTATTTAAACGTGCCAGTAATTTCTTCTTGTTCACGGATGCGAATGAATACCGGAATGGCATAAGCCGGAAGTTTTTCGTTAAGGTGACGTGAGAAAGCAGCTTCATCAAAATGATTAAGGTCTTTGATGGTTAATGCGGCCATGCCAGCGCGGCCATCGGTACCCGGAATTTCAACGCCGTAAGCGACACTGTGTTCAACCCCTGGGAATTCATTGGCGACTGCTTCTACTTCTGTGGTAGCTACGTTTTCGCCTTTCCAGCGGAAGGTATCACCTAAACGGTCGGCAAAGGCAATGTGTTTAAAGCCTTGGTTGATGACCATGTCGCCAGTGTTGAACCATTTGTCGCCTTTTTCAAATACGTTTTCAAGTATCTTTTTCGCCGTGGCTTCTTTGTCGGTGTAGCCTTCAAACGGTTGTTTGTCATTGATTTCGGTAATTAATAAGCCCGTGCCGCCTTTTAATATGGGGTTCATAAAGCCATTGGCACCACGAATAGGCTCATCGCTTTCAATATCGTATTCAACAATATTGTAGGGCAGTGGGCAGATACCGGCAGTACAATCTAGGTTTAAGGCGTTAGTGAATACCAAGTTGCACTCACTGGCACCGTAGAATTCGTTAATGTGGTCAATGCCAAAGCGTTTTTTAAATTCCATCCAAATATCAGGACGTAAGCCATTGCCGATAATTGCGCGGATTTGATGATCTTTGTCGTTTGCCTGGGCAGGGGCGTTCAGCAAGTAACGGCATAGCTCGCCAATGTAGCAAAAGGTGGTTGCTTTGTAATCGCGAATCTCATCCCAAAAACGGCTCACACTGAATTTACGGCTAATCGCAATACAAGAGCCTGCGCCCAATACACCGGCCATCGAAACAGTAAGTGCATTGTTGTGATACAAAGGTAAGCTTAGATACATTACATCGTCAGCACGCAAACGCATCGACGCTAAACCCATGCCGGCCATCGATTTATGCCAGCGGTAGTGGCTCATTACAGAAGCTTTTGGCAGGCCCGTCGTACCAGAAGTAAAGATATAGAAGCAGGGCTGTTTCATTTGAATCTTGTCGGTGGTGCCCGGGTTTTCTTCACTTTGGCCTTGGCTAACAACTGCCATATCTTGGTAGTAATTAGGGCAAGCAACTGCGCCTTCGTCTTTTAGGTAGTACAGTTGAGTTTTAAGTTCGGTGGTTAGGCTTTCTTGCACGGTGGCCATGTTATCTAGCTGTTCTTCGCCAATCAGCATTATTTTTGGTTTTACCAAGTTAATACTGTGCAGTAACACTTCGCCACGCTGTGACGTATTGATCATGGCGGCGATTGCACCAATTTTAACCACAGCTAACACGGCGACTAAACATTCGGTACGGTTTTCAATGTTGATCGCAATGGCATCACCAGGCTGAATACCTTGGCTTAAAAAGTAATTAGAATAGCGATTTACCCATGCATTCACTTGGCCATAGCTAAATTCTTCTTTTAAATAACGGATGGCTGGAGAGTTAGGGCGTTTTTTAGCGTGTGCCTCTAGGTGAGAGCCAATAGAACGAAATTTATCGGGCTTTGAGCTAATTAGGGTGTACAGGCCTTTTACTAAAGGACCTGCCCCTTTGGGGGTCAAAGCAGATTTAATGATATTGGGTAATGTGACTAAACGAGGTTCCATGAAATGCCTTTTATATTTTTATTATCATGTTGAGCTGCTCATAGCAGCTCAACATTGTTTATTTCTACTTTAACTCGTTTGATGATTTATTCAGCAAACGACGAGCAATAATCAGTTGTTGAATTTGCTGGGTTCCTTCAAAGATATCAAGAATCTTAGAGTCTCGTGCCCATTTCTCTAATAGCTCGTCCTCACAATAACCGACTGAGCCCAATAATTCGACGCATTTTAATGTGATGGCATTCGCAACTCGGCCAGCTTTCGCTTTTGAGATAGAGGCTTCAATGGAATTTGGCATGCCGTTATCAGCCATCCATGCCGCTTTAATTGTGAGTAAGCGCGCGGCTTCTAGCTCTGCTTCCATTTTGTACATCTCTGCTTGCAGCTGTGAACCAAGCTTAGACGGGCGTGAATAATCAAATTTAATACCTTGTTTGATCAGCAGTTCTTTTGCGCGTTCAATCGATGCGGTGGCAACACCCACGGCCATCGCAGCTACAACAGGGCGAGTATTATCAAAGGTTTGCATAACCCCTGCAAAGCCTTTGTCGGCATTGACTTCTTCTGTACCCAGCAAGTTAGCGCGAGGGACGCGGCAGTCGTTAAAGCTAATGGCGGCGGTGTCTGAGGCTTTAATACCCAGCTTTTTCTCTAGACGGGTGACTTCCATCCCCGGTGTGCCTTTTTCAACCACAAAGGATTTAATAGCGGCTTTACCCAGATTTTTATCGACAGTTGCCCAAACTACAACGGCATCGGCGCGTTCACCCGAGGTGACGTAGATTTTTTCGCCATTAATGATGTAGTCATCGCCATCTTTAACAGCGGTAGTGCGTACGGCAGCAGAATCGGAACCACAGCCCGGCTCGGTGATTGCCATCGCCGCCCAGCAGTTACCAAAACGCGAAAGCTGTTCTTCGTTAGCAACTGCGGCAATGGCTGAGTTACCTAAACCTTGGCGAGGCATGGTGAGTGATAAACCAACATCACCACGGCAGAGTTCGGCTAGGCCTAAAACACTCTTCATATTAATGCCGTTGCGAATTTCACCGGTATTGCTGGCGCTACGGCCTAATTTACCAGAACCAGCGCCTTCGTCACCAAGAGCATCGTTCATGCCATCCATAATGGCGGCAAACATATCGAGTTCTACTGGGTATTCATGTTCAGCACGATCATATTTACGAGAAATAGGACGAAATACGTTGTCGGCAGTTTGTCGCGCTTGGTTAACAATAGAGCGCAGTTTTTTTGGTACTTCTAAATAAATCATAATTTCAATTCCTTAATAGCAAGCTTTAATGGTTGGTTTAACAGTCAATTACAGCTGTAAACCGCCATTAATAACGCCCAAAATACGCAAATCACGATACCAGCGCTCGGCCGGGTGTTCTTTAGTGAATCCATGGCCACCTAATAGTTGTAATGCATTGGTGCCGATTTCCATGCTTTTTTCGATACATAGTTGGTGGGCTAAAAAGGCATCGCGATGGAATTTTTCACCACGTTCAAAACGGCTGGCTGCTTTCCAGACTAATAACCGCATGCTTTCTATTTCGATCTTGATATCGGCAATCATAAAGGCAACTGATTGGCGATGACTGATGGGCTCACCAAAGGCAAAGCGCTCGTTTACGTATGGAATTAAATAATCTAAAGCGGCTTGGCAGCAGCCAATCGCCATTGCACACCATGTTAAGTTGCCGCTATTAACAAACGTACTGTAGTGGAAGGTTGTCGATGGTGGGTTGCCAGCTCCTAATAAAGCATTTTTATCAACTTGGACTTTATCCAACTTTAAGCTGCCTATCTCTGCCGAGCGTAAACCCATCGCAGGGCTGGCTTTAAAGCTTAAACCTTTGCTATTGGCAGGCACGATAAAAACTTGGTTTTGGCCTTTGTGTTTTGCCGCAACCAGATACAGGTTGGCTTGACCAGCAAGAGGAATAAACGATTTAACGCCACTGATGACAAAGCCTTTTTTGTTTTTCTTTGCCTTAGTTGTGAGGTTGTCGCTATTAAAAAGAGGCTGTGGCTCGTGTACCGCAATGGCCGCAGAAAATACACTGGCAGCATCTGTAGGCTCAGCACAAAACTTTGGTAACCACTGTTCTTGCTGCTGCTTGTTGCCCCAGCGGCTGATGGTATTTACCACAGAGCTGCTAGAAAGAATGGCATAAGCTAAAGAGAAATCACCCCAAGCTAAGTCTTCTGCGACTAATGCACTGGTCATTGGTGACAGCTGACCTGCACCGCCGAGTGCTTCTGGAATGGCGAAATAGTTAAGGCCTAGGTCTTGAGATTCTAGCAATAAATTTTCGGGTAGTTTTGCTTTTTCGTCAGCTTCTAGTGCTAGGGGGCGAATGCTGTATTCGGCATAAGCTTTTACACTGTCGCGTATCATCTGCTGTTCTTCTGACAGAGACAAGTCAAATAGCGGTGGTGGTGCAGGTAGTGCTTTAACATCACTATTAGCTTGTTTTTTTAACGCCTTTTTTGCCATGAGTTTTTGGGCAAGTTCAAAGCCTCTTTTAGTTGAGGTATAAAGGAGTTTTTCTGCTGGTTTTGCCAGTTTATATTTGTGTACAAGTGGATTGGACGCAAAACGACTGACAAGCCCTAAGCCGATACCTTGTAAATCAGTAGCCATGTTGTTGTACCTTCTTGTAGTAATAGTTGTTATTAGATAAAAATTATTTCTATATGAAAATTGTCGCTCATTAATACCACTGTCGTGATGTGGTTTTATTAACAATAATAACCGTAATTAAGAGTACCGTTATTCTGGTAATCCTCATTGGCATAAGAGGCTGATTTAAAATGTCTTTAAAGCTAGGTATGATGTAACTTCATTCAAATTCATTGATTTATATTTATGCTAACTCTTATTTCTCCTGCAAAAACACTGGATTTTGAAACCCCAGCAGTTACTGATGCATATACCCAAGCTGATTTTTTAGAGCATTCTGCACAGTTGATCGATCAACTTAAGGCGCAGTCTCCTGAAGACATAGGCGCGCTGATGAAGCTCAGCGCAAAATTAGCTGAGCTTAACGTTCAGCGTTTTCATGATTGGTGCTTACCCTTTACACCTAGTAATGCCAAAGCTGCAGTCTTAGCTTTTAAAGGTGATGTGTATAGCGGACTTGATGCAGAAACCTTCAATGACGATGACTTTAATTATAGTCAATCACATTTGGCGATCTTGTCGGGCTTGTATGGCTTATTGCGCCCGTTGGACTTGATTCAGCCTTACCGTTTAGAAATGGGGACTAAGTTTTCGAACACTCGAGGCGCGAATTTATATACGTTTTGGGACTCTATCATCACCGATGAGATTAATAAGCGCTTGGCCGCAACTGATAGCCAGATATTGGTTAACTTAGCGTCGAATGAATATTTTAAAGCGGTAAAACCAAAGCAGTTAAACGCCGAGTTGATTACCCCTGTATTTAAAGATCAAAAGAATGGTCAATATAAGATTATTAGTTTCTACGCTAAGAAAGCCCGTGGATTGATGGCGGCGTATATTATTCAAAATAAGATCAATACGGTTGACGCGTTAACTCAGTTTAATGTGGCCGGGTATGAGTTTGTGGCGGCAGAATCTAATGCCCAGACATTGACGTTTAAGCGTTCAGAGGAAGCAGTTGCGAATGCAAAATAAATTAAAGAAAACCCTAATCACCTTAGCTATTAGTTCAACTATGGTGCTCACTTCGGGGTGTGCGTTATCTCCACAGCTAATTAACTTGCAAACGGAAAGTTCTTTAAATAGTGCGGCAGCAAGCCTTGGTCGCACGGCGTTAGTAAGAGTGCGCGATTTACGTGAAAATACTGATCGCTTGGGGACTCGAGGTGGTGCTAGGCCAGAGCAAGCGTTGCTATTGAGTAAGCCTAACTTAAAAGATGCGCTAACGGCTAAAATGCAGAATACTTTGCAACAACTGGGTTTTGGTGGGGTGAGCCCATTGCAGCCCGTTAAAGTCGATTTGGCGGTTGAAACTTTTAACTACCAATGTAACGAAGGAAATTGGGTAAATCAGTGCGATTTGTTGATTAAGGTTAATCTAACCATCATCAATGAAGGTGCAACTTTTTCGCAGCCATTTAACATTAAGCAACAGCGAAGTGTGGTTACGGCGCCAAGGGCAGGCTTTAACGAAGAGTGGGTCAATTCGGCATTAAACGAACTGTGGTCACACATGATGACGCGCCCACAGGTGATTTCTGCATTAGGCGTATAAAGTGTAAGTTGATTTTAGTGTGGTCGATGAAAATTGAAGCACTCAATGATGACATTGAGTGCTTTTTTTGGATCAATTAATGACGTTTGGCATGTTGCAGATTGCCGCTAGGTAGCTTACCCAGATTCATTAGGTCGGTTAAAATATTGCCCGTTTCGATCAGTAATGCATCGGGTTCTTTGTCTTCTTTTTCAGCGTCGTCTTTTTTAGAGCCGTCTTTTTTAGAGTCATCTGTTGAAATAGCTGCTGTGTTATCTTTTTTACTTGAGTCTGCATCTTCATCTTTGAGGCTGTCGAGTAACTCCATGCCTTTTGCCTTACGGCGCTGATTTTCAATGGCTAAGCGCTGTTTTTCATTATCTTCACGCTCTTGTTTGCGCTGTTTTTCGTTTAACGTTATGTCGGTACGCTGTCGCAGCTCTGTCATTAGGCTTTTTTGTTCATTTAAAAAGATAAAGTCTGGGTTTGTTTCAATGCGAGACTGGTGTTTTTCTCTTAATAAAGGCAACCATTGTTGAAATTCACGTTGCGCCTTGTAGCTCGCAGGACGAATAGTATCCCACGGTAGTGCTTCGTCGAGTGCGCTTTCGCCAATTTTGTCTTTATCAAATAGGCTGGGGAATAAGATGTCTGGGATAACGCCTTGGTTTTGTGTACTGTCACCGGATACACGATAGAATTTAGCTTGTGTTAGTTTGATTTGGCCATGCTCAAGAGGCAGTACGGATTGCACGGTACCTTTACCAAATGTTTGTCCACCAACGATGATGCCACGGCCATAGTCTTGAATAGCACCGGCAAAAATTTCAGAGGCAGAAGCACTCAAGCGATTGGTTAAAACAGCAAGAGGGCCGTCGTATACTATACCTGCTTGTTGATTTTTATTTTCTGGTAAAACTTGTATGTAACCATTTGAATAACGAACTTGCACCACTGGGCCGCGGTCGATAAAGAGGTCGGTCAAACTTAGTGCTTCGTCTAAAGAACCACCGCCGTTATTTCTTAGATCAACGATGATGCCATCAATATTTTCTTGTTTTAGTTCAGAGATTAAAATTTCCACATCTCGAGTTGTACTCTTGAAGTCTTTTTTGCCTTCTTGGCGGCCCTGGAAGTCGATATAAAAAGTAGGGATTTCAATAACCCCGATTCGCAGGGTTTTATCACCTTGGGGTATTTCTATAATCTCTTTTTGTGCTGATTGTTCTTCAAGTTTGACTTCGTCACGTACTATTTGTATCACTTTGGTTTTTAAATCATTTGAGTCAGAGGGGATGATCTCTAAATTAACGGTTGTTCCTTTGGGGCCGCGAATAAGATCCACGACTTCGTCTAAGCGCCAGCCTATCACATCAACGATTTCACCTTTATCACCTTGGCCGACTCCGGTTATCTTGTCGGCAGGCTGCAATTCGCCGGCTTTGTCGGCGGGGCCTGCAGGCACTAGGCGAACAACTTTTGTGTGTTCATCTTCTGTTTGTAATACAGCCCCAATACCTTGCAAAGATAGGCTCATATTAATATTAAAGTTTTCAGTGTTTCTTGGTGAAAAATAAGCGGTGTGTGGATCAAATGCATGAGTAACTGCATTCATATAAACCTGAAAACCATCGTCTTCGTTAGCTAGATGGGTGCGGTTTAATTGATTTTGATAGCGCTTGGTTAGCAATTCGTAAATTGCGTCGTCTTCTTTGTCGGCTAGGCGCAGGTTAAGGATGGAGTTTTTTAAACGCTTCGTCCACAACACATCTAATTCTGCCGTGGTCTTAAACCAAGGTGCCTCTTCGCGGTCTAGGCTCAGGGTATCTTGATTGTCAAAATCATAACCTTTTGCTTTTTCGGGGATTTGTTTGAGTAAAAATGATAGACGCTCAGTGACACGCTGTTGCAAACGATTATACATAATAAAAGGTGCATTTAAGCTGCCTTTAATTAACCCGTCATCGAGCTTGTAACGAAATTGCTCAAATTCATCGATATCGCTTTGTAAAAAGTAACTGCGACTGTTGTCCATTGATTGAATGTATAAATCAAAGATTTTACTAGACAGATCGTCGTTTAGGCGTTGTTTTTCATAGTGGCGATTTAGTAATTGGCCCAGAGTTTGTTTAGAGCTAATGACTTGTTTTCTGGTGTATTCACGCGCTTCGAAGGGGGCATCTATTTCTGCCGTCGGAATGGTCGCCGAGACAGGGAAGCTGGCTGCCAAAATAAGCGTTAATGCTACGCCACTGTTGATAATAATAGAGCGTGTCTTTTTCATAGTATTTTTTATTAACAAAACATTACCAAATATAATAGTCATATTAGATTGTAGACCGCATGCCCTGACGGCTATGATGCGCATCTTTTAGATTAAATCAGCTGAACTTAATCAGTTAAAGCTATATAACAATGATGCTAAGGTATCTTTAACCGTCTGTATAGTTGTGATTCACATTAGTTAAGAGAGTTCCATGGCCAGAGTTAAATTAGTTTTACCCGAAGAGTTCACGTTTAAGACAGTTTTAGATGTTCGTGTAACAGAAATAAACTATGGTAATCATGTGGGTAACGATCGCATGGTGTCGTTATTACATGAGGCTCGTTTGCGCTATCTACGTAGTTTAGGCTTTGGTGAGTTTAATATTGGTGGTCTCGGGCTTATGGTGACGGACTTGGTTGTAGAATTTAAATCGGAATCATTTGTCGGTGAAAACTTGTTGTTTGAAGTAGGATTAACTGATTTTAATAAATACGGTTGTGATTTTATCTATAAGGTCAGTTGTGCGGATGAAGGTCGTTTAGTTACCTTGGCAAAAACGGGTATTGTATTTTTCGATTACGACGAGCGCAAAATTACACGTGTGCCTAAAGTTTTTACTGATTTGGTTAACCCTGGCGCTGCTGCTAATGCAACGCCAGATATTCTGCTTAAATAGAGTCGGCAAAGTAAGACGTTACAAAGTCTAAAAATGCGCGGCTTTTTGTCGATAAATAACGGTTTTGTGGGAATACCGCATTAATGGTTCGAACCGGTATTTCCACCTGCGGAAATAAGTGGGTTAACTCGCCAGAGCGAACGTGACGTTCGGCTATGTAGCTTGGCAGTGCAGTGATTCCCATACCTTGTAAGCAAGCTTCGTAGCCCAAATCGATGTCGTTGACGGTAAGTTTGCGATCAACTGATTTAATGCTAAATGAATGTTCCTTTTCAAAATCCTTTAACCAGTGGGCGCGTGCGTATTCGGCATTGCCAATTACCAGCATTCGATGATTTTGAATATCTTGAAATTTTGTCGGTGTTCCCCATTTTTCTAGGTAAGAGGGCGCAGCGCAAATCATAATTTTTTGTTTGGCAACAGGCTTGGCTATTAATCGTGAATCTTCTTGAGTACCAATGCGTAAAGCAAAATCAAAGCCTTCTTGCACTATATCCACTGGGCGATCACTGATATACAGTTCAAAGCTGATATCTGGGTATTCTAGGGAGAAGTCATTGAGCATTCTGGCTAGCTCGCGACGGCCAAAGTTAGCCATTGCTGTGATGCGTAAGCGGCCTTTGGGTGTGACATCAAAATCGGTAACCAAGCGTTCGGCTTCGGAGATTGATTCTAAGATGTTTTCGCAATGTTGATAAAAAAGTTGACCGGCTTCGGTTGGGCTCACTGAGCGGGTGGTGCGGTTTAATAAGCGCACTCCTAGGCGTTCTTCTAGGCTACTAATTTGTTTGCTGATGGCTGACGGGGTAACCCCAAGTGAATCGGCTGCGGAGGTGAAATTTCGTGTACGAACAACCGCGGTGAAGGTTTGTAGGGAATCGGTACGAGACATAGCAATAAACTCTTGTAAACAGTTGGAAATAACACTCATAAACTAAAATAGGTGCAACTGATCGCCATTATAATGTATTAAATGGCAATAATCACATCTACTTTAGTCTTACTTGTGTGTTAAATTCACACTATTTGTTGAGCTAGAGTTTACTCAACCGGTTTAACCACAAACAATAAATCACCTTGGTTTACTTGTTGGCCATCGCTATTAAGAATGCGGGTAATGCAATAGCGTTTGTGGGCAGGGTAGAGTTGATTACCTTCGTTATTAAGGTGGCTCAAGCTCAGCGGGGTAAACATTTTCATGGCTTCCATTAAGCACAGGGTTTGGTCAATAGAAACAATGTCACCTTCTTTGGCAAATGCAGGCTCAGAGGGTGACGCTGAACCATAGAAGATTGAAGTGCTGGGTGAGAATACTTTTAATTCATCAGAACCTTCAATCATCAATTCTTTGGCATCAACTAAATTGCTGTTCAGCTCTGCCGAAGCTTCCATGGTAGCGATTAGATCATCACCATCTATACGGGCTAAAAACTGTGGTAAAAACGTTGTATCGTAGTCGCCAAGCTGGAAGATTTTGTCGTCTAATATACGTTTGAGTAGTGTAATGTTTGTACAAACACCGGTGATGCGAATGCGGTCTAGATAGTTGCGCATTTTTTCAATGGTGTCGTCACGATCTTTGCCGTGGCAAATAATTTGCACAATCATACTGTCGTAAAACGGTGATACTTGTTTGCCCGTTCCGGCACTGGTGATGATTTCTACGTTGTCTTCTTCTGGCATAATGCATTCGGTTATCATGCCTGGGAAGGGCGCAAAGTCGATCAAGTCATTTTTGTAGATGGCTTTTTCGGCTGTAACCCTTACTTCAATCGCATAGCCATTAGGTTTAGGGGTTAACGCTGCTATGCTCTTGCCTTGGGCTATATCAAACTGAGCACTAACAATATCAATGCCAGATACCATTTCTGTTACAGGGTGCTCAACCTGTAAACGGGTATTCATTTCCATAAAGTAAATGGCGTCGGCATCTAAATTGTAGATGAACTCAACCGTACCAGCACCTACATAATCAACCGCATTGGACAGTTTTTCGGCGTAATCGTAAACAGCTTGCTCCAGTTCTTTTGGTAGCATAGTTGAACCCGATTCTTCTATTACTTTTTGGTTGTTTCGCTGCACACTGCAGTCACGCAAACCTAGTATCTTGGTATTGCCATGGCGATCACGTAATACTTGCACTTCGATATGGCGTAATGACGTTACGTATTTTTCTAGGTAGACATCACCATTACCAAAAGCGGCTTTAGCTTCAGTGGAAATTTGGTGGAATAGGGTGTGGATTTGCTCGGGGCGTTCAACAACTTGAATACCTTTACCGCCACCACCATGAACCGCTTTTAACAATACTGGATAGCCGATTTCTTCGGCGACACTGGCGGTATTGGCTGAGCTGGTCAAAATACCATGAGAGCCTGGTACAACTGGAACGTTTGCTGACATCGCCGTATTAATGGCATTAGACTTATTGCCCATGGTTTCCATAGATGATACGGCAGGGCCAATAAAGTTAATGCCGTAGTTGCCACATAAGGCCGCAAACTGACTGCTTTCGGATAAAAAGCCAATGCCTGGGTGCAGGGCATCTACTTGCTCGTGTTGAGCAATGCGAATCACGCTTTTAGCATTTAAGTAGCTTTCATCGGGGGTGTTACCACCTATGCATACCGCTCTATCGTTAGGCCCAAGCATATCAACAGCCACCGAATCCATGTCGGGATCGGATTGAACCAATACCACTTGAATATCGTTGTCTTGAGCTTTTTTGATCAATTTAGCCGCAGTACAGCCACGAGCATGGATCATGACTTTTTTGATTGGATTAAATATTTTTTCTTTGCCGCTGCTATCGCTATTATCGAGTAAGCCGGTATCGGGAGCCATACGTTGTGCGACAACAAATCCTTTTAGAATACCGCTTAACACATCGTTAACGGAGTAGCGGGCTACAGGTATATTAGGATCAATGGCTTTTAGGCGTTGATCGATGTCATCAAAGAATGGGTGTTTAACCAAACCATCCATAGAGTCTGGTGAGGTTGACAAGTAATTGGATAGCGTTGCAGTGCTGGGTAGGTAAGAAGGCACCACAATTTGGCCAGCGAATGGCATATTGGTACCCGAAAAATAATACGTTTGCACCATTGGATGAGTCACAAAGCTGGCTTGAGCGCCACCGGTGCAGTCACCAAAACCAAAGATAATGATGGGTAAGTCATTGTCACGCACAAAGCGGGTAATGCGGTCATTGACAATTGCCATAGAGAAAAGTGCAGCGGCACCTTCTTTGGTTTGCATGCCGCCAGAAGACATAAAGCAAACCACGGGTAGTTGTTTGCTTGAGCATTCAACCAATAGTTTACAAAACTTTTCGGCACTGGCCATATCAAAAGCGCCAGCTTGAAAATCCAGATTTGAAATTAATGCGCCGACGCGTTTTTCTTCGCCATCTATGCATAAATTACCGAAGCCGGTAATAACACCACAAGGGGTAATGTTGTTATTTAGGGCTTGTTCGATAGAGCTGCGGAAACCTGGGAAATTAACTGGGTCAGCCGATAATAAGTTTTTATTAATTTCACTAAAGTTGGTAAAAAATTTATCGATTAGCGCGGTTGATCCGGTTTTCTTTTCTCGCTTAACATCTTCTAGCACGCGTTGAATAAGCAAGTCGTGATAGGCCATGGTTAGGCGGTTCCAGAAATCTTTACGACGACCAATGCTGACTGGGTTAATGCGCCCGTTGTAGGTTTTGCCTTCTTGTTCTGCTTCTTGATATTCGTGCAGTAGTTTCTCAAAGAAGAAGGTGATGATGACAAATAAAGTATCTGAAAGTTGAGGGAAGGCGAGCTTTTTCCATTCTTCAACCGATTTCAAGAAATTACCACGTTGATTGCTTTTGCTGAAATAGCTCAACCAATGATCAAACGATTCACGTTGTTGGGGTGTGTAACTGTCGCCTTGTGTGGCTTGTGCCAAAGAGGTTAATAGTAAAGAGCGAACCGAATCACGAGATAAAGCGCGGTCTACGTTTGCTTCTTTTGCAACATTTGGTAAGTTGTGAATGATGTGATCATACAGCTCACCAAATACCAGCATGTTTTGGCAAACTTGAGTAAAGTCGCTTCTTAATTCTTCGTGTAAAATAGCATCAAGAATAGTGATGTCTGGGTGTTCAGGGTTTTGAATGTTTTCTTGTTTAAACTGAATGTACGGCGCTAGCGCTTCTTCAAAAATACGACGGTTAGCTTCTAAAGAGACGTTAGCCAAGCTGTTGGCTAATGCTTGAGTTTTGTCGGATAGTTTTAGCTGTGAGCAAATTTCATGATCAATGGTTTTCTCACGCAGTACTTTATTTAATGCCGCAGCAATTAACTGGTTAAGTTCACCTTTGTTTTGCTCTTTTGCCATCGCTGTGGTGATTTTTTGCTGGCTTTCATGGCTAACAGCGCTTAATACCAAAGAGGCTAGTGGGTGTTCGTTTTTGAAGATAAATTCTGCAATGGCGGCCGGGTCTAGAATATCGTCAGAGCGAAGTAAGAAGCGGTTTTGCTTATAGTCTTCCATATAAGCCATTAGGCCTTGGAAGTTTTTATTCGCGTCGGCTTTCCAGCGGTTAAATAAATACAAACCCAGGTTGAAACAAAGTTCTTGCTTAGCTTTTAGATAATTATCTTTAGGCTCACCCAAGAACATTTTGAACAAGGTGTTTCGTTCTTCGTCTCGGTCTTCAAACTTATTCCAAAAGTTTTTCCAAGATTTATGCAGTGTGTCGTCGTAAACGATTTTTTCGGGGGCTTGCATCCAGTTTTGGAATTTACGCTGTGCAGCTTTCTCTAGGCGCTGGTTTAGCTCTCCTTGAGGGATCTCTTTTTCTGCTAAACGACCATAATTTTCTAACGTTTTAGAATGAATGCGACGGCGCAGGGTTAAGTAGCGTAAATATCGGTAGGTTAAGCCAAAAACATTAACGTGCTCGGTTGGGTTGTCGGCTAAGAAGAAACTGGATTGAGCTTGCATTTCATCCAGTTTTTTAGAAGGAGATAAAAAGCGCGTGACGCTGCGCTGATAATGCTCCATTAAATACGGGTTGTTGCGTGCAAATTCGGTAGAGCCCTTTTCGATGGATTCAATGCCAGAAACAATCGCTTTCAGCAAGTTGTACTGTTTCTCTAGACCGTCGCTTGGAGCATAGTCAATAATGCCGTCGATAACACCAATGTGTTGCAGCTCATAAGATGATACACCGACAAATTTGGCACATTCTTGCCAGCTCAAGTTATATTTACGAGAAATACTGGCTAGGCCTTGTGGCTGAATAGTATTGAAAATACCGTCGCGCACCGACAGTAATAAATTAGCCGTTGCGAGTGGGATAGCGCCACCTGAATAGCCAGCACCCCAAATAATACCAAGGGTAGGCACATCTAAGTTGGCCATTTCGGTAATAAGATGAGAGATTGAGTGAGCTTGGTTATTGGCGTTTGCTTCTTCTCCGGCATCGGCTCCTGGTGTGTCGATTAGTGAGACCACCGGAATAGAGTGCTTGGCAAAATTATGGATCTGTTTTGCTGCAAGATCGTGATGACGTGGCAGCCAAGCGCCATTGTTGTGTTCACGGTTTTGACAAATAAAGCCAATGCGTCTAAAGAAACTGCCAAAGTCGAGTTCAACCTCGGCTGTGTAGATAGGGCCGTCGTCGATTTCGGTAATGATCTTGTGAGCTAGGCTTTTAACCACGGCTTTGGCCGACATGCGAGCGCTGTTTTCACTTGGGGTAACAACGCGCGTGATGTAATTGTCGATATCTAAGTCGCGTAATATTTCTCGTTCGCGACTGCACTTTTTATCACTCACTAAGCCTTTTACGTGCTTGTAAATGGTGTCGTCTTCGATGTTTGGAAATAGTGAAAAATCTTCTGAGAGCTTTTCGGCAATTTGATACAGTTTATCGATGCCTTTGTCTTTTTTGTGTTCAGCGTTTAGATCGCTTGGGTCGATGATTACTTGAGTCATTCGAGCTTAATCCGTTTTTTTAAGCTGATCTCTGTCTTAATTTGTGCAAGGCAGGAAATCAGTCTTATTCGTTGTAATTGTTTTGCAGTAGCCGTGTCCGATGAAGAAAAAAGTCGGCTAAAGTTAAAACGTCAGTATGTCACTTTTTATTCCGCGTTGAAAATTAAACTCGTGCCTAAACCGCTAAAATCGGCACTATTTACCGTAAATTACCGCTATTTATGACGCAATTGTATTTTCTTGCTGAAATGAAGACGCTAATGCCCTTGTGCAAGGCTTTTAACGTCGTTAGTACGGCGTAATAATGCAATATTGTTAAGCCAGTTTAAAGGCACTGTGTCGAATATTTAGAGAATAATATTGGTGCCTAAAAATCAATAACCATTAATTTTAGTTTAATCTTGTGAAATATAAGTCACAATTTGGTTGTTTGTAATCCGCTATAATTCAATAGATTTTCTAAAACTCTTTAGGTTTTATATCCAACAAAGCGTAGATATTTAATTAACTTGAGCTAGATCAAGTGTTGCATGTCTTTGTCCTCTTGAGTCAATGGTTCTGGCTTGATCAGCCATGTTTTTTAAACAATCAAAATACTAATAATAAGAGCTATAAAACAGTGTTGTTTGATAATCGTTGCTAGGAACAGCTATGAAGGAATCGAGTGCAGTATTAATTATTGGGGCAGGGATTGCAGGGATTTGTACGGCCATTGAATTGCTTGATCATAATCAGTCCGTATTATTAATTGATCGTGATAATGAAGACAAAATGGGCGGTATGGCCAACGAAGCGTTTGGTGGAATGCTGTTTGTTGACAGCCCTTTGCAGCGAGCCAATGGCATAAACGATAGCAAACAATTAGCACTGGATGATTGGATGGCGGCGGCTGAGTTTCCTGTTAATGATGATAATCAGCACGCAAAGGCTTGGGCTCATACTTATATAGAGCGCAATATGGAGGATATCTACGACTGGTTAACAGGCTTTGGTTTGCGTTTTTTTCCGGTCGTGCATTGGGTTGAACGAGGCGATTACGGTTTTCAGCACGGTAGTCGGGGTAATTCTGTCCCTCGATATCACGTTGCTTGGGGAACGGGTTGGGAGGTCACGCAAACGTTAATAAAAGTTTTACTTAACCATAAAAACAAAGACAAATTAACCCTGAAGTTTCAGCACAAAGTGGAATCGATTGTGTTTGACCAAGGGCGTGTTGTGGGCTGTCGAGGAACTAAAGAGAGTGCTATAACTGGAGGGATAGCACAAAAGAAACCTGAATCGTTTGAAATTGAAAGTGATCATGTCGTTATATGTGCGGGCGGTTTAAATGGTAACTTACAGCAGGTTGAGCGTCACTGGGATACACAATGCTATGGCCCTTGCCCGACTAATATTTTAGCCGGCTCGCATCCTTATGCCGATGGCCAGTTACACGATGATGTTGAGCGCCAAGGGGGTAGTGTTAAAAACCGTGGCTGGATGTGGAATTACGCCACAGGTGTGAAACACCCCAAGCCAGAATATGATAACCATGGTTTGAGTATCATGCCTGCGCGTTCGTCATTATGGCTCGATGCATTGGGCAATCGGATAGGCCCTATGCCTTTAGTAACCGGATTTGACACTCATAATTTATGTAAAGTAACGGGCCATTTGCCAGAGCAATATACTTGGCAGTTGTTGAATCTAAAAATTGCACGAAAAGAACTGGCTGTCTCTGGTTCACATATCAATAAGGCCTTTTGTAATAAAAGCTGGTTTGGTGTTATTAAAATGGCTTTGCTGGGAAATCGTGACATTGTACAAATGTTAATTGATGAATGCGATGATGTGGTGGTGGCTAACACGCTCCCAAAGCTTGTAGCAAAAATGAATGATAGCAGTGCTGGGCAATACCAGTGCCAGGTTGAATTACACAATGTGCAGCGTGATGTTGATGCTTACGATGGGCAACTAGATCGCAGCGAAAAATTTGTCACAGATGACCAGATAAGACGCATAGAATTCTTACGAAAATGGCGTGGCGATAAAGTAAGAACGTTAAAAAGACAGAAAATACTGGATGCTAAGGCTGGGCCTTTAATGGCTATTCGTTCGCGTATTATTAGCCGTAAGAGCATGGGTGGATTTGAAACCAATGTGGCAAGCCAGGTATTGAGCAGTCAGGGCGCTGTCATAGAAGGTTTATATGCAGCCGGTGAAGCGGCGGGTTTTGGTGGTGCAGGGTGCGCGGGTGTTCGTTCTTTGGAGGGTACTTTTTTATCGTCGTGTATCTTAAATGGTCGCATTGCTGGTCAGACCATTGCCTCCTTAATTAATAAATAAACATAACAAAATAACAATTAAATGTTGCAGAGATAAAAAATGAAAAAATCAGGCGCTTGGTTGGTTCGCTACGCACTAGAGCAATTAGGAATACGTCATACCTTTGGCATTCCTGGGGTTCACAATACTGAAATTTATGACGAGTTAAATAATTCAGAAACAATTACACCGGTTTTAGTGACCCATGAAGGTGGCGGTGCATTTATGGCCGACGCGGTGAGTAGAACCAGTGACTCTGTGGGTACGTTATTAGTTGTTCCTGCGGCGGGTATTACTCATGCTGCCAGCGGCATTGGCGAAGCTCACCTTGATGGTGTGCCAATGTTGGTCATATCGGGTGGTGTAAGAACCGACGGTATGAATTATCAACTGCATGATATGGATCAACACGGTGTATTAAAGCCGATAACTAAGGCAACATTTAAGGTTGAAGCGCAAGCCGATATTATTACAACCTTATACCAAGCTTACGACATTGCCTTAGAAGGTGAGCCAGGCCCAGTATTTGTTGAAATTCCGGTGAATATTGCATTATTTAAAGCCGAGTGCCCAACCCCAATCACCTATGTAGAATACCGTCAGCAATTGGGTGTTGAAATAAACACCAATGATCAGAAAAATCTTGCAATAAAGACACTTGTGTCGCAGGCCGTTGATACGCTGTTAAGCAGCAAGCAAGTGGGTTTGTTTTTAGGTTGGGGTTGCAAAGAAGCAACTGAGCAAGCAATTGAATTGGCTGAGTTATTAGATGCGCCGGTGGCGACTACACTGCAAGGTTTAAGTGTGTTTCCGGCCAATCATCCTTTACACGTTGGTATGGGGTTTGGCGGTTATTCAGTACCTGCGGCTGAGGTCGCTTTTAAAAGTGTGGATTGCGTATTAGCCTGTGGCACGCGTTTTAGTGAGATCCCAACGGGTTCTTTTGCGATGCAGGTACCCGATAAATTGATCCATGTCGATATTAACCCTAGGGTATTCAGCGCAAACTACCCGGCGCAAACGGCTATCGAAGGCGATGCTCAAGTGATTTTAACGATGATAGTAGATGAACTTCGTCAGCGCACAAATAATACAGCCGTTAAAACCAGTGATATGGTCGAAACCATTGCTCAGCAGAAAGAAAAATACCTTAAAGAATGGTTCGCGCACGACAATAAAGGAAAAGTTAACCCAGCGCGTTTTTTTCAAATCTTGCGCAATAAAATGCACGATGACGACTATTTGGTTGTTGATGATGGTAATCATACATTTTTAGCGGCAGAGCTTATGCCTATTCATAAGTCTAAGCATTTTATTTCACCGACTGATTTTAACTGTATGGGTTACTGTGTGCCAGCAGCCATTGGCACCAAAATAGTGAACCCTGATAAACAGGTTGTGGGAATTGTAGGCGATGGCGCTTTTTTGATGACGTGTATGGAGCTGGTAACGGCAACTCATAATCAGTTGGGCTTAATTATCTCGGTATTTAATGACGGCGAGTTGGCACAGATCGCTCAAGCGCAATCCGTTCCTTATAATCGAAAAACCTGTACCACTCTTGGGAGTTATAAAGTAGAAGGGGTTGCCATGGCGACTGGCTGCGAATACATACGAATTAATAACAACGAAGAAATAGTCGACAGTTTAATGTCGGCATTTAAATTCAGTGAAAAGGGCATATCGGTTATTTTAGATATCAATATTGATTATTCTAAAATGACACGATTTACCAAGGGCATTGTAAAAACCAATTTACAGCGCTTTGAATTGCAAGAAAAAGTGCGATTTATTGGCCGCGCCATAAAACGAAGAATTACCGGTTAATTAAGGCACCGTGACTGAAAAAGCTGACCGTGGTATAAAGGTCGGCTTTAATATTAGTTGTAAGTTGCGAGCGCTTTAATGAAAGTATTGTTGGTAAAAATGTCCTCTTTAGGAGACGTGTTTCATGCACTTCCTGCAGTACAAGATGCTTATCAGCAAGTACCCAATTTAGAAATACACTGGCTGGTGGAAGAAGCCTTCGCCGATATTCCTAACTGGCACCCAGCGGTTACCAAAGTGATTCCGATTGCTTGGCGTCGCTGGCGCAAAAATTTAAGTAACGCTGCAGTTCGTACTGAAATGAAAGCCTTCTATAAGGATTTGCGCAGCACCGAATACGACATCGTATTAGACGCCCAATGCTTAATTAAAAGTGCCGCCGTAACACGCATGGCCAAAGGCCCGCGCTACGGATTAGACAAACACAGCTGTCGCGAACCCTTTGCCGCAAAGGCGTATCAGTTTCCACAAGCGGTCGCCAAAGGCCAGCACGCTATTCCCCGTGTGCGCCAACTATTATCGCAAGTCTTAAATTACAGCATTCCTGAAACCTTCTCTTATGGCATAGACCGCAGCCGCTGGCCACGACCTGAAATGGAAGGGGGCTACCAAGGGGATTACTGGTTGTTTTTGCATGGCACAACCTGGGATACCAAACTTTGGCCAGAAACCTACTGGGTAGAACTTGCTAAACTCGTCGTGGAATCTGGCCGCAAGGTGGTATTGCCTTGGGGAAATGACGAAGAAAAAGAAAGAGCAGGGCGTATTGCTAAAGATATTGTGGGTGTAGAAGTGTTACCCAAAATGGGACTCAACGCATTAAATGCCTACTTAGCTCACGCGCAAGCCGTGATTGGTGTTGATACTGGATTGTCTCACGTAGTGGCCGCATTAGAAGTACCATCTGTGGCTATTTATGGCGCAACCGATGCCGTTCTTACTGGCGTATTAGGGCCAAAAGTTGAAGTGCTGAGCAGCAGCTTAGATTGCGCACCGTGCTTAAATAAACAATGCACACACCCAGACCGTAACGACGGCAACCCCTCACAGCCCCCTTGCTACCGATCGATAGCACCGCAACGCGTTTTTGATGCAGCAGTGTCTAAATTGAAAGATTAATCTGTATTAATTAAAAGCTGTATTAAGCATCAGCAGGACTGATTACACCACGCCCACCTTTATTCAAAACGTGGGTGTAAATCATTGTTGTATTCACATCGGCATGGCCTAACAGCTCCTGCACGGTGCGGATATCGTAACCACTTTCTAATAAATGCGTCGCAAAAGAATGCCTAAATGTGTGACAGCTTGCGTGTTTATGGATATTTCTTAGCGAGAGCGTTAGGTAAATGCACAAATACAATACCTGTATTCAGTGCTTTTTGATGTAGCATCGTTATTCTATCTTTATTTCCCTTACCTTCTCTTACTGTAATTTCTTTACGGCCAAAATCGATATCTTTAACACGAAGGCACAACGCTTCTTGTAGCCTTAATCCTGCACCATACATCAACAAAGCGGCCAGTAGAGGAGAACCTGTTAAGTGAGCAATAACTTGATTGGCTTCTTGTTTGCTAAATACGACTGGCAGCTTTTTAGCTTTCTTGGTTGTGTGCCAACTAGAAATATCGATTTCGTCAAACTTTAGAACCTGTTTATACAAGAAAACGAGAGCACTTAGTGCTTGTTTTTGAGTATTAACCGCTACGTTTTTATTTAGCACTAAGTGACTTAAAAATTGAGATATTTCAGTCCCACCCATTTCGGCAGGGTGGCGCATATTATGGAAGTATAAAAATTGTCGAATCCAGCCCCAGTATGAACGTTCTGTTGCCAAAGAATAATTGGCTAAACGAATGGCGTTGTTAAACTCTTGCTGAAGTCTCATAGGCTAATCCTTATGTATAAAACAAGGATAGATGGATGTGGCTGTTCGCCTATCAGTATTTAGGATTAATTGTTAGGTATTTGATAAATATAAGAAATTTAGCTTAGATAAATATAGCTTGGATTAACCGACAATGAGTATAATTTGATAACGAATTGACAAAAGCGACACCTGAATATAGTGTTGTTTTTCATTATTAACAGGGATAGTCGCATGATTTCAAAGGAAATTTCCTCTTGTTCGTCTTTCCCAGATATAAGTGTTTATGCGACATTGTGTCGTATAAACCGCTGTTAAGGTAAATCAAAGTAGCAATGAAGCTTATATTTAAAATGGTGAATAAATGAAAATGTTAAAGACAATTGGGTTAATAGCTGTTTCAGCAAGCTTAATTACATCTTGTGCGTCGCTAAGGCCCACGAAAGAAATAACGGAAGGTTTTCGTGTTTATGATATAAAAGGGGCTTCAAGCTTAAGTGATGTGTCTCGTAGTCTAAAGACAGCGTTACAAGAAAATTCTGATAAAACTATTTTTTCTAATAATATTCCTCCGCACCCTTTGCCAGAAAAACCAAATCGTTTTCAGGTAGTCAACCCATTTGCAAATTCAAATATGGGTGCATTATTAGCAGCACAGGGTAGTGCCATGAGAATTCCAAAATGTGAGGGCTCACCGTTTACCGGAATGACTCAAGATGATTTTGATGGCTCTGAAAATACAACATTCTTTGTATGTCTACAGCCTTATACCGAAGGGTATCACATGGATGTTTATTATACGTTTACTAAAGTTTCTGGTGGGTTTACTCCTGAAGCATTAGGTAAATCGTTAGCTCAATCAGCTTTTGGCGACAGCAGCCAGTTTATTCCAAGAACAATTGCAGATTTAGAAAAAGCAGTTAAAAGTACGGGAGCATCAATTAATCTAGTTGAGGCTTACCCCTAAGCATTGAAATAAGAAACCTTAACAAGTGCATCTTGCCGGATTTGGGTAAACTGTCACCTGTTTTGCATAAAGACGCAAAACAGCCGCCAATTCACCCAAACCGCAAATGCAGGCGTTATGTGGGCAGTTCATGAAGGGATTAGAATGCCGAAAAACTTGACCGAAGCGAAGGACAAGCTTTTAAGCACGGAGTACCCGCGTTGGCGTAATTTTTTATCGTGTGCGATTCTCGTGCTTGTCGTCACGGGCGCAGTATCGGCTTGGTGGTATGTCTATTACACGACCCCCGACGCTGAGTGCCACAAAGGCTTTTTGTATTTCTCTGTCATATGGTTGGCTGTGCAGTGGGTAGTCATTGGCTATCTATATCGCTACCAAAACATTCCGGCATTTGCTCGGGATGCGATCAAGCTGCAGATATTGTTAGGTAATATTTGGTTTGGGCTATTTCTTTTTTCGCTGCAGCCTTGTGCTCAGTAGCCCGCCCACATAACCAGTAGTTGTAGTTTGTTCCGGCCTGAGGCCTCCATCGGACGCCCCTGTGGGGGCGCCGCTAAACAAAAGCGTTAGGCACTAGAACCAAAAAATTGAGAATATTCAAATGAAGAAATATAAGGCATTTACAATAAATGATGATGGAACAAGAAATAAAATAGATGCCAATTCTATTGTTATTGAATTAACAGAAAATAAAATTATAGAGCTAGACTTGAATCCACAAGCAAATCATTTTGGTGGTTTACCTATAATCACCCCTGCAGATGAAGAACAAAATACATTCCCTGTGTTTAATGTAAAGCCAGGTGCAAGTAATGTATTGCATATTTATGTTGAACATATCGAAATGAAAAAAAATGAAAAAGAATAAGTTATTATTATTTAGCTTAATCTTTGGAACTCTTGGATTATTGTTAGTGTTTGTAAAAGCAATTTGGTTGAAAATTAAAAATAATTAGTACAAAGAAAAGCCTAACACAGCGCTCAAGAGGGGCGGCAAGAGGCTATGCTGTTTGCCAAGCTCAAAGTTGAATTAAAACTTATAAATACTAAAGCAGTTTCAGGGTAAATCGCTTGCCGCCCCTTAGCTAAACGTTAAGTAATCTAATATTTTCTATAGCACCTATTAATTCAATAAACCGAGGATTTTTAAAATGAAATTTAAACTAATAACCATATCCCTTTTAACACTTATTCTTACAGGTTGCCCCTTCTAAGGTGATAACGGAAATACTGGGGAAACAGGAGCAACTGGAGCAACTGGAGCAACTGGAGCAACTGGAGCAGCTGGAGAATCAGGTGTTAATTGCTGGGACCTAAATGGCAATCGAAACGATGATATCGATGAAGACATCAATAAAGATGGCCTATGGAATGCTAATGATTGCTCTCTCGACACTAGCTTTTCGCAAAATTCGAAAGTAGAGCTTAACCATCAGCATATTTGCGAGGTTTTAGCAAACTTAGGTCAATATCCAGAAGGCTGCCCGTCAGCTATTCATACAGTCCCCACTGGTACATTAACAAGAATGACATCTGCGACATTTTTTGATGATGGTACAGGTAATACACTTCAAAGCTGTGCTAATAGCCCGAGAAACGGATTATTAAGCATAAACCTTCGAGATTTCGTAAACTCAGATGGTATTACCGTTAAGCAAGGTTGGTTTGAGGTAGAAGGTGGATATATAGCAAGTCAAGGAACTATGTCAATATTTGATGCTGTTAATGGTGGCTGCTCGGATCTCTGTGCTGCTGATGCAAATTGCATCGCTTCAGTAGCAGTTAGAAAAACGTCTGAAGCCTCATCTTGCCGATTATTTTATCATTCAGATACAGGTGGAAAGTATGAGCGATTTTGTGGCCTAGATATCCCTGGTGTCTACACTGCATCAAATTTATGCAAGATTGGTCTTGGCAATGACGCTCTTTGGGCTGTTAGATGCCCATAACAACGAACACTTAACAAGTTGCTTAAACGGAATAAAGACAGTTGGTTATCGCTGCGCGATTTTAACCAACCATTTTTATCCGCTTAGCAAGGCATTAACTGTAAAAAATAGTTGCATACATTAAAGTATCAGAATAGTATCACTCTTATGAAAACAGAACTCGTAACTACATTAAAAAGGCAAGCTACTAAAATTTTAGCTGACCTACATCTCTCAAAAGAGCCTGTTCTTATTACTGAGCATGGCCAGCCTTCTGCGTATCTTGTCGACGTTGAAGATTATGAGTTAATGCAAAATAGAATGTCTATCCTAGAAGGTATTGCTCGTGGAGAGAGAGCGATTTTTGACGGGCGTATTTATTCAGAATCTGAAGCAGAAGAGAAAATGGGTAAATGGCTCAAATAAAATGGACTGAGCCAGCTCTTGATGATCTAAATGAAATAGCAGAATACATAGCTCTAGACAAACCTAGCGCAGCCAAAAAACTAGTTAAAGAAATATTTAAATCTGTAAAGCGTCTTAAAGATTTTCCTAATTCTGGCAAAATACCAGAAGAATTAGATAATTCTAGATACCGAGAAATTGTTGTTGGCCCTTGTCGAGTATTCTACCGAGTTGAGGTTAATATAGTTTACATACTTTATGTAATGCGCAGTGAAAGAGCTTTACGCATTTACATTATCGAAGACCGGAATGAAAAAAACAGTTAACAAGGCCATCTTGCGGATCTCCGTTTTCTGTCACCTTTTATGCAAAGAAACTCGTAAAAGTCGCCATCAAACTACGACCGCAAATAGCGGCGTTAATTGCCAAGGAGAGGTATGACGATCAACTTCAAGGTAAATCATCCCATCACCACTGACCAGTTCATCGGTCTACTGGAAAGCTCTACACTTGGAGAGCGTCGGCCAACCCATGATCGAGAATGTATGGAGGGGGTGGTTTCCAACTCTAATCTCGTCATAAGCGCATGGGATGGAGATTTGTTGGTCGGTATCGCTCGCAGCGTCACGGATTTTCACTATGCCTGCTATCTGTCAGATTTGGCAGTTCATCAGAGCCACCAAAGATCAGGAATAGGCAAACGATTGCAGTCACTGACCCAGGAGCAACTGGGGCCGCGCTGCAAATTGATACTCATCGCAGCACCAGCAGCCAATTCGTATTATGGTCAGTTTGGTTACACGCACAATGATCGTTGCTGGGTTCTTGATGCGGGGGTGACCATTGGCAATTAACAAGTCGCAGCAGTACGCGGCCGATGGCCGCCGGACGCCCTTTACTGGCGCCTTCGTCGCCACTCCAAGGTCGCCGCTGTTTGCGGCGTTAAGTTTTCCTTCTGCTATACTTGTTACTATCTAAACTATGGAGGCATTATAAAAATACAAATAAATAGAATTATATTAGTAGCTACCGTCGCAGCTCTACTATCAGGTTGCCCTTTAGACGGTGACAATGGCAATGCCGGACCTATAGGTGCTACACCCTGACGAAGATATAAATTCAGATGGCGCTTGGGATGTTAAGGACTGCTCTGCCACGCAACAGTTCACTCAAAGCCAGGAGGCTACGCTTAATCATCAACATTTTTGTGAAGCTTTTGCTACTTTAGGCCAGTACCCTGAAGGATGCCCTTCTAATACTCATACTGTTCCCGCAGGCACACTGCAAAAGATCGGCCCAGCGGATTTTTACGATGATGGCAGTGATGGCTATGAAAGCTGCTCAAACGACCCTAGCAACGGGCTCTTGAGTATAGCTTATAACAGCACACTAGATCAGTCCTACTTTGAGTTAAAGGGCGGCTATATTGCTAGCCAGAGCACTATGGCACAGGAAGATGTTATTTTGAACGACGCTTGCTTTGATGCTTGTGATAATGATGCCAAGTGTATTGCTTCCTTTGCAACCAAGATAACACCAGAAGCATTTACTTGTTCTGTTTTTTATCACTCAGATACTGTCAGTGGATTCAGCTCACTTTGTGGCGTTAGTGGGTTCCCAGGTACAACACCTTCCGAACTCTGTCTTCTATCTCTTTCTGTCAATCAAGTGTGGTCTGCAAAGTGCCCGTAAACTTAACAAGCAAAGTCAGTCGGACGCGCTAACGCGCGCCGCTGTTTGAGGCGTTATGTGTAGGTTGTCTGCCACACGCAATTAGCATAATAAGAGATGAATGAATGCTTGAAGTTTTTATTTTAGCGGTGGCGCTTAGCATGGATGCTTTTGCTGTATCTATCGGTCTCGGTTCAAAGCACGTTAAAGCAACGAGATCACTTGCAATTATAGTCGCAATATACTTTGGCTTATTTCAAGCGCTAATGCCTTTAATTGGGTTTCTCGGAGGTAAAGGTGTTTTAGGGTTGGTCGAAGATTAGGCACATTGGGTTGCGTTTTTTTTTCTTGTTTTGATTGGCGGAAAAATGATTTATGAATCAATTACTGAGGGTATTGAAGAAGATATTGCACGGGTCACACATAAAATACTGCTCATATTAGCTATAGCTACAAGTATTGATGCAATGGCCGCCGGATTTACACTAACACTTATTGAAGTAAATCCATTCATTGCTTGTGCAACAATTGGAGTCACAACATTTTTCTTTAGCTTGTTTGGTGTATTTGTCGGTGCTAAAAGTGGCACATGGTTAGAGAGTAAAGCTGAGTTCTTAGGGGGCATAATACTTATCCTAATCGGCTTTAAAATGTTACTGTTTTGAACCCTTGATATGAAGTTAAATACACATAAAAATTTTGTGCAGTTGATGGCTGTAAGCTCCGGCCTACGGCCTCCACTCACAGCCACAACTGACAAAGGCGTTAGCAGCAGTAAATGGACTAGCGACATCTTGCTTCTTATATAATAAAGGTATATTTTTTATATATGAGCGAATTTGAGTATGGCCCACAAAAAAGTAAATCAAACCTAGATATACATGGCATTGACTTTGAGCAGGCTCAGAGACTTTGGGATGATGCAAACTTGGTTGAGATTTCAGCTAAAACTATAGATGAGCCGAGATCGCTAGTAATTGGTCTAATCGGTAATAAGCATTGGTCAGCTTTAATCACTTATAGAAACTCAACTATTCGTATAATTTCAGTTAGAATATCTAGAAATTCCGAGGTTTCGTTATATGAAAGCTAAAGATTTTGAAGAAAAATTTGATGCAAACGAAGAAGACTTAATTTCAAATTTAGATATTTCTTCAGTAAAACGTGTAAATCAACAACAGAAAAGGGTCAATGTAGACTTTCCTGTTTGGATGATCGAGTCATTAGATAAAGAAGCTTCTAGGCTTGGTGTTACACGTCAATCAATAATTAAAGTCTGGCTCGCTGAGCGTCTTGAGCATCAAGCACACCATTAAAAACTGCTAACAAGGCGCTCTAACGGATTCCATAATCTGTCGCGGTTTTTGCAAAGAGACGCAGCATAACCGCCAACATCACTTCACCAGTTAACGCGGCGTTAAGCGTAGTAGATATGACCGAAATATGGTGCTAATATTAGCTCTAAATATATTTTTAGGTGTTACCGTATGAGACATGTATTAGCCGGTTGTTCTGCCAGCATTTCTGAATTGAAGAAAAACCCTACAGCATTACTTGCTGTTTCTGAGGGTTCTCCTATAGCGATATTAAACCATAATAAACCAACGGCTTATCTAATTCCTGCTGAAACATATGAGTGGTTAATGGATATAGTTGATGACTATGAATTGAGTATGTTGGTAGACCAACGTATGAAAGATAAAGATAGCGCTATACAAGTTAATCTTGATGACTTATAGACTAAAATTCTTACCTGTCGCTCTTAAAGAATGGAAGAAGCTAGCGCCACCTATTCGGGCACAATTTAAAAAGAAACTTGAAGAGCGTCTAGAGCAACCTCATGTTAAATCGTTTAAATTATCAGGTTATGATAGCGTTTATAAAATCAAACTTCGTACTGTTGGTTATCGCCTAGCTTATGAAGTAATTGATGATGAACTTGTAGTTTATGTTTTAGCTGTTGGTAAAAGAGATAAAGATGCAGTCTATAAAAAGCTGCAAAATCGAGTATAAAATCGTTTAATAAGGCGTTCAAATGGATTTAGTAATATTCTCACCTCATTGGCAAAGAGCCACAAAAAAACTGCTAATCCATCAGAAGCGCTTCAATCAAAACAAATTCTATAAGTTTGGACTTGCAACATCGTTGTCTGTGTTTGCCTTTTTTGCAATGAGCAATCCAGTAGTGGCATTGCCTGAAGTGAAACAATATCTTCAGCTAAAAGATCGTTTAGATCGGCCTATAGATGGCTATTGCTTAGACGTGGTGGGTAGTGGCCGGCATATACGGCTGGATATGCCATTAACCGCTCATAATTGTAAAGGGCCGCAAGTGTATGCGGATGAAGTTGTCCAATATCGAAGTGATCAGAGTTTGTATTTTCCAGCTTATGAAGGATGCGTTACTGTGATGGGGCTGAATGATAAGGCACTTGCAGGTAATGCATTAATGCTCAAGCGTTGTGGTGAAGTGCAGCCTTTTTTAAACGCTAAAAAATTTCAAAAGTTTGATTTTAATGAGCAAGGGCAGGTTCAGCTAGTGGGCAGTTCTTTGTGTATTTCTGCAGGGCAAGACTCGCATACAACTTACAGCCCTGATCACCGTTGGAGAAGCCTATTGATGTTGCCTTGTAAAGAAGTAGCTTTGACACGCAGTGTTTGGCAGTTGGTACCAGGTGGGTATTAAGGGCTATTTGTTGATATTGGTTGCTAAGTAAAAAAGCCGTCTTGTGAAGTGACGGCTTTGTTTGATTATTTTTATTTAACAGAAAAGTAATTAATGTCTTGTTTAAGCTGTTCTGATAGCTGTTGCAAAGTGATTGCTTCGTCGGAATTATTTTTAAGAGACAGACTACTGTTTTGTGCCATGCTTGCGACTTCTTCAATACTTTGAGTAATATCTGCAATGGTAGCTACTTGGCCTGAAGTGGCTTGTACGACTTCTAATACTTTTTCAAGCGAGTCGTCTGCCTGTGTCTGAATGTTACTCAGTAATTGTGTAGCTTCTTTGGTTAGTAACAGCCCATTTTCAACCTGCGGCACAGTCGCTTCCATGGCTTTTACGGAGGCTTCTGTTCCTTCTTGTACTTGCTGTATCATTTTTTCAATGTCACCGGTTGCTTCACCAGTACGTTTTGCCAGCTGTCTTACTTCATCAGCAACTACTGCAAAGCCGCGGCCCTGCTCACCGGCTCTTGCTGCTTCTATAGCTGCGTTAAGAGCAAGTAGGTTAGTTTGGTCGGAGATACTGTGAATTACATTCACAATGTCACCAATTTCGCTGGTACGTTCAGCCAGTATGTTGACTTGGTTTAATGTGGTTTTAACCGTTTTAGATATGGTTTCAATTTCACCGGCAAGGGTTTGAACTGCAGAGCGGCCTTTTAAAGAAAGTTCCGCAGTATCTTTCGAGTTACTTTCTGTTTGTCGTACGGTATCGACAACGACATTAATACTGTTATTCATATCTGCAAGTAAACTAACAGCGTTAGATGTATAGGTAACCTGTGTCTCTGCTGCTGCAAGTGCTTGTTGAGAGCCTTTAGCAAGGGTTGTTGAGCTTTGTGACAGTTTATTTGAAGAGTTGATGATGTTGTGAACAATCTTTTCGAGTTTTTGTTGCATGATTTGTACAGAAGCCATCATGCTGTCGGTGTAGCTCGATTCAATAGAAGCCGTTAAATCACCTTGGGCTATCTTAGCAATGACTTTTGCTGCTTCTTTTGGTTCGCCACCGACTGAGTTACGAATTTGAATGCTGATAAAATACGCTAGGGTTAAGCCAGTTAATATAGCAAGTGCAGACAATCCAATCATTAATCCGGCAAAGTTGCTTGAAATGCCGCGTATGTCACCAGTAATGGCTTGATTGTTGACTTCTTCTAAATCAATAAATTCGTTGATCGTGGCCAACCATTCAATGAAAGCTGGTTTTGCATCGTTTAACAGCAAAGTGGTTGCTGACTCTAAATTGTTGTTTCTTTTATCTTGAATAATTTGCTTTATCAGCGGTAATGTTTTTTGTTCAATCGCTTGTATGCGACTAAAAATATTCTTTTCTGTAGCGTTCATAAAAATTTTTTCTGGATTTAAACGCTCTGCAGATTTTTGATAAAAAGCATCCAGGGTGTTTATTTCAGAAATGGCGCTATTAATTTCTTGTTGATTACGGGCAAATACCACGTCTCTAATAGCAATGGCGCGATCGTGAACACTGCCGCGGAAGTTGATGGCATAGCGTTGCTTAACCGAGTTGAGATCGGTCATTTCTGTGATTGAATTATTAATGAAGTTAACTTGATAGATGCTGATGCCGGTGAGAATAAGGGTCATTAGAATAATGCTGCCAAATCCAATCACTAATCGCATATTAATCGTCATAATTTACTACCACCGATTTCGCTTATTGCTCTGTATTTAAGATATTTATTTAAGTTTTTATCTAAACGCTTTATGTAAATGCTTTATGTAAATGCTTCATTGAAGAGCATTGCTTGATTGTTAACTTATTATCATCCTGCTCATGGTTTTATGTCGTACAAGTTAATTATTATACATTTTTATTGATAAAGCTAATTATAAGTCGGTATTATTTTGATATTCATCAATAATAGCGTTGATAGTGTATAACAAGTTGTAATGTGAACTTTAATAAAGGAAAAAAACGGCGTTAAAAAGCCGTTTTTATTATGAGAGGTTAATTAAGCAGAACTTGTTTTTGAAGTGATTTACTAATTTATCGCGGTGTAGGTTTGTATCCAGTTTTCTAATGAGCTGTTAAGTGGGGCCTCGGATGATTTGAAGTGTTGTACGCTTTGCATATCTTTGCTGATTAAAAATTTATTAAAATTCCAGCTCGGTTCAACACCGGTGCGTTCTGTTAAAGCTTTAAAGAATTCGTTTTGATATTTACCGGTGACAGCGCTGGTAGATACCATGGTAAAAGTGACACCAAAGTTTTTGAAACAAAGGCTGGCAGTTTGTTCTTCAGAGCTGTATTCCTGTCGGAAGTCATTGGAAGGAAAGCCTACAATTTCTAATCCTTGGTCTTTATATTTTTGATACAAACTTTCTAATTCTTCGAACTGATGTGTGAAGCCGCATTGGCTAGCCGTGTTTACTACCAACAATACTTTGTTATTAAATTTCTCGCAGAAATCGACGGTTTTTTTAGAGTGCAGTTTTTTGGTTTCAAACGCTAGCATGGAGTCGCAGCTTGTTTTTTTGCTGCTAGAAGCGGTAGTGTCAGAAAATGCAGGGCTTGCAAAACTAACCAGCAGTATTGCGATGAAGCTTGCCAATAATAAGAATGTACGGGTGTTGATACTCATAATGGAAACCTAGTGTTTTATTTTAAAATACAAACTATTAAATTTACGCTAAAGTTTTTTTGTTAGATCACTTTAAGAACTATTAAAAGAGTATCTAAAGAGCATCTAAATTGTTAATCAATTTATCTGCATGATCCAAAATTGCTGTTTGCTGTGTCTCAGCCATGCGTTGCCATGTCTTGTAAGGAAAAGCCATTCTTGGATTTTTTTGAAAGGTTTCTTTATGAGTTTCTAAAAAATACCAATACAAACTATTAAATGGGCAAGCTTTACTGCCGGTTTTTTCTTTTACCGCGTAGTGGCAGCTTTTGCAGTGATCACTCATTTTATTTATGTAGTTACCACTAGCCGCATAAGGTTTTGTGGCAATTAGCCCACCGTCTGCCGAGAGCGCCATACCACGTGTATTAGGGAGTTCGACCCATTCTATGGCATCTATATAAATTCCTAAATACCAGGCATCAACTTGATCGGGGTTTAGGCCGGCGAGTAGGGCAAAATTGCCGGTCACCATTAAGCGCTGAATGTGATGGGCGTAAGCGTAATCCAGCGATTGTGTAATGGCTTTACTAAGACAGTTCATTTTCGTTTTCCCATCCCAAAACCATGAAGGTAAGGAGCGCTGCGCATTTAATGCGTTTAAATGAGAAATATCGGGCATGTTGATCCAATACATGCCTCTAACGTATTCGCGCCAGCCAAGTATTTGGCGAATAAAGCCTTCGACTTGTGCTAGGTTGATTTGTGCTTTAGATGGGTCGTTTTGAGATTGTTCAAATGCAACCACGGCGGCGTTGATTACGTCCATGGGGTGAAGCATTTTGGCGTTAATCGAAAAGCTTAAGCGCGAGTGATACAGACTCCAAGCGTGGTCTGAATTTTGTGTCATAGCATCTTGAAAACGGCCAAAGTTGGGCAAACACATTGTGCAAAAATGTTGCAATATTTGTTTCGATTGAGCGCGATTGCAGGGCCATAATAAGCTCGACTCTGCTTTACCCATGTGAGCAATGTTATGGCGGTTTATGCGTTCTAAAATGTCGCTGGCATCGTTGGCAAACAATAGGGGTTGCGGAATCGCCGCTAAATCGTCTTTTTTAAAAGTATTGCGATTGTCGGCATCAAAATTCCATTGTTCTCCCAGCGGTTTTTCATCTTCCATTAGCACGTTAAAACGCTTCCGCATGGCGCGATAGAAGTTTTCCATGCGCACATGCTTGCCTTTTTTGAAGTATTTAGGGATATCTTCAAAAGGTAAAATAAAGTGTTCGGTATCGAAGCAGGTCAATGTAATGGGATGATGATTGTCTGCCGATGTGGGTGCTTGATTAGACAGTTGACCAGCTAACTCATCAAATTGCTGCGACAAACGGTACTCGTCTGGGCGCTGATAATGAATATCTGTGCATTCGTGGTGGGTGGCGATGCTTATCAGCAATTCGTTAAGTGTTTTGTATTGAGCGCTGTCATCAAGGGTTAAATGCAAAACATGATGGCCGGCTTTTTCCAATGCTTTGGCAAAGTTTTGCATTGATTTAAAAAAAGCACAGGTTTTTTGAATGTGGTGTTTTACATAATGCTGTTCTTGATGCAGCTCGGCGATTATGTATAAGACTTCTGGGTCTTTGGATGTAAACCAACTGTGTTCAGCGTTGAGTTGGTCGCCTAAGATCAAGCGTAACGTCTTATAACTTTGCATGCAGTGTTTGCCTATTAGTTTTTGTTCTTATATTGAGTCGGGCAGTATGCGCGGCCAGCGGTAAAAGAACGTAATTCTAAGTGTTTGGTTTTACGGCCACTGACCCGTGCGCGCCAGTTTTTGAAGGTCTTTTGTTTCAGCGTACTGCGCATTAAAGAGATCACTTGAGGCTCTGATAAACCAAATTGCAATTCAATGGCTTCGAAGGGTGTTCTGTCTTCCCAAGCCATTTCTATGACTCGTGATTTTTCTTCTTCGGTTAGCGCAGTGATTAAATGGGTCGTTAATGTGTTCGTCATTACCAGTAAGCCTATCATTTCTCTTGTAAGGCTTACTGATAAAAACGCACTTTGGATCATATAAGGATTACCTTATTTCACTAGGGTGGTTACTACGTGGGGGTTATTGTGCAAGGTTTTGTGCACTGGGCAGCGGTCGGCTATTTGCAGAAGGCGCGTTTTTTGTTCATCGCTTAATGGGCCAATAAGTTGTACCTTGCGAATCAGCGCTTCCATTTTAGAATTTTCATTGTCCGATGTGCTGCAGTCGTCTATGTAGTTGCGTTCATGAGAAAGTGACACTTCAACGTGTTCAAGTGGAAGCTTTTTGTGGCTGGCGTACATGCGAATGGTCATTGCAGTGCAGGTGCCCAGTGCGGCTAATAAATGCTCATAAGGATCGGGGCCAGTGTTTTGTCCACCCATACTGGTGGGCTCATCGGCAAACCAATGATGATTATCGGTAAAGACTTCTTGCTGAAATTTGTGGTCAACTTCTGTGACTAATACATGGCCATTTTCAAGAGTCGGAGTTTCTGTTTTAGGCACAGGGATGTAGCGGCTGGCCCAGCCAGAAATGGTTTGGGCAACGTATTCACTATCAACAGACTTTGTTAGTAAATGGTCGGCTGTATCCAAACTGACAAAGCTTTTAGGGTGCATGGCGGCTTTGTATATTTTTTCGGCGTCAGAAATATCGACGGTTAAATCAACCGGAGAATGCAGCACCAGTAATGCTTTGTTAAGGTGCTTTATATGATCGGTCGTTTGGTTGCGCAGGTCGTCGATAAATTGTTTTTTAATGGTGAATTCACGCGTTCCTAGATTCACTGTTGCCTGTCCGTTGGTTTCTATGGTGTCTAGGTGAGCATTAAAATTGTGCATAACATGGCTGGCTTCAAAAGGAGCACCTATGGTGACGACGGCTTTAACCTTTGGCAGTTGATCGGCCATGGTTAATACTGCTGCGCCGCCTAAACTGTGTCCAATTAATAACTCGGGTGCTTGGTAGTTTTTTTCTAAGAATTTCGCTGCTGCAACTAAGTCTTCGGTATTGGATGAGAAGTTGGTGTTGGCAAAATCGCCATCGCTATTGCCCAAGCCGGTAAAGTCAAAACGAAACACGGCAAAGCCATGCTGAACTAAAAAGCGACTGATTCGTGATGCGGCCGCAATGTCTTTGCCGCAGGTAAAACAGTGGGCAAACAAAACGTATGCTCTTATGGCTTGATCGGGAGTCTCTAATAAGCCGGCTAGGTTTTGACCTTGGCTTAAAAATTCAACACGTGTTTTCATGATCCGTCCTTTAAACAGGTTTGCAATAATCAGTTGTTACAAAGCTTAGCGTTTAATGTGGCATCAGGACATTCTAAATTTTGGAATGCATTGTTCGATATTTTACTGGGGAAAAGCCAGTCCATTCCTTAAAGCGCCGTTGAAAAGAACGGACTTCACTAAAGCCTAAGCGATCAGCAATGTCATTGATTCCAATCTGAGTTGTCGTTAGCCAGCTTATTGCTGTATCGCGACGGATATTGTCGAGTACTTGTTGATAGCCCGTACCGGCTTCTTGTAATCGACGTTGCAGTGTCCTTTCATTTATATCTAATGCTTCGGCCACTTTTTCTCGGCGGGGTATTTCGTTTTCCATTAGGCGTTTTAAAACAGTACGAACTTGCAATGTGATGGTTTGTTGTTGCTTAAGTTCATTCATCATTGCTTCAGCTTGTTGGGTCAGGCTTTGCAATAAAGCTGGGTCGGGTTGACGTAAAGGGATGTCTAAAACTTCTTCGTCAACGATTAAGGCATTGCGTGTGGCATTAAATTCGATGTCACAGCCAAACAATTCTTGATAGGTTTTAAGCGTTTCATTATCGGGCTGTTGTTTTTCCAGTTGCACGCAATACGGTTTGCCCTCGGGTAAGTCGGCCAAGTAACGAGCAAATTGTGTCCAGGAATACAAAACGTTATCAATCATGTGAGGAATGATGGTGGGTTCATCGTATTGGCAGGTCCAGTGAACAGCCAGCCGGTTGTCGACTGTTTCCAAATGAGTGACGCCCATGTCGCCCACCAGAGGTTCATACATAGGGGTCATTTCTAGCGCTTCGCGAGCACTGCGACAATTCATCACCATGTAGCCAAAGATGCTGTAAGAGCCCGGTTGGACATAAGCGCCACTTTTTAGCCCAAATAACGGGTCGTTACAGGCATCGACAAGCCAGCGAATGAGTTGCTGAAACTGTATGCCTGTTACACGACTAATGCTGTTATCTAGAATTCCAAGGGGCAGCTGATTGTGTATTAATGCCTCTTCGGCTTCGATACCATAATCTTGTGCGGCTCTTAAATATTGGCGCAGGGCAGCGGTTGATGCAGATCCTAAACGATCGTTGGTCATAAAATAATCAATGCATTATTGGCAATTGTGAGTGTCCTAATTTACTACCTTGCTGTCCCAATGAGACGTTGCGAAAGAAATTCGGCGCAGTAAACTAACATCCATATTAGCGCTACCCGCGTCATCGGTCTATTAACAGATCACAATTAAAACAATAATGAGGAAAATACTATGCGTCGTTGGAATGGTTGGGGTGATGACAGCACAACTAAGGAAGTGTCTAAACACGGTGGAGCACTGATACGTAGTTTTATTGGTGAGCCAAAGCCATTACCAGACGCGTCTCTTGACAGTGTTATTGCTAAAGTGCCTGCTTCGCGTTTACCTCAGCATCCATTGATTAATACGGATGAAGAAATCCGCGTTCGCCATGCGCGTGGACAGAGCTTTCCTGATTGGTTGGCCATGCGCAGTGGTGATTTTGATGTGTTTCCAGACGGTGTTGCCTTTCCTGAAACCAGTGCTCAGGTTCGTGAAATTTTAGACCTTGCGGTTGAGCATGATTTTATTGTGATCCCTTATGGTGGTGGTACCTCTGTGGCGGGTCATATTACTCCACAAAAAAATGATAAAGCGATTTTGACGATTGATATGGGTCGTATGAATCAGCTGATGGACTTAAACGAAGAAAGCCAAATTGCGACTTTTGGTGCGGGTACTCCAGGGCCGCAAGTGGAAGCTCAGCTTCAAGCTCGTGGATATACTTTGGGACATTATCCTCAGTCTTGGGAATTGTCTACCATAGGTGGCTGGATTGCAACGCGATCCTCTGGCCAGCAGTCTTTGCGTTATGGGCGTATTGAGCAAATGTTTGCCGGTGGCCGCCTAGAAACTATGCAAGGAACGATGAATATACCTACCATTCCAGCGTCGTCTGCTGGCCCAGATATGCGCGAAGTGACTATGGGTATGGAAGGCCGTATGGGAATTTACACCGAAGTAAAAGTCCGTGTAATACGTTTAGCCGAAGAAGAGAAGTTTATGGTGTGTTTTATGCCTAGCTGGGAAGCGGGCAAAGCTGTTGCCCGTGAAGTAGCACAGCAAAAAATTCCTATGTCGATGATGCGTGTGAGTAATCCGGCCGAAACCCGCGCCCATGCAAATTTAGGTACAACATTAACTCAGTTTAAGTTGCTTGATGGTTATTTGCGTTTTCGTGGTCTGGATGACAACCGCTGCATGCTGACATTTGGTGTGACAGGCTCTAAGTATCAAAATAAAACCTCAATGAAGCAGGTTAAAAAAATCTTAAAGCAGCATAAAGGTGTGGGCGGCCCGCTGGCCAATATCATGGGATCTATTTGGGCTCATGGTCGTTTTAAATTCCCTTATTTACGCGAAACAACCTGGGCACAGGGGATTGCAGTAGATACCTTAGAAACGTCGACCGATTGGGATAACGTTGACAACCTAATGAATGGCATGGAAGAGTCATTGCGAACGGCAATGAAAGACGAAGGTGAAGAGGCTATGGTGTTTACTCACCTGTCGCATATTTATGGTCAAGGCTCGAGTATTTATACCACGTATTTTTTCCGTTGCGCCGATACTTATGAAGGTACGCTTTCGCGTTGGCAAAAGCTCAAGGCCAATACTTGTGATGTTATCGCTCAGGGTCGTGCAACGATTTCTCATCAGCACGGTGTGGGTCGTGACCACGCACCTTATATGGCAGCAGAAAAAGGTGTGTTAGGGATGCGGGTGATTGAAACTTTGATTAACGATTTTGATCCAGAAAAACGTTTGAATCCCGGTGTTTTGATCGAAGATGATCAGCAATCGTCGTAAAAGCCAGAGTAAGCATAATAGCCTTGGGCGTTAATTTTATTTTATAGAGCAAAAATTATGTGGCAAGAAGCATGGCAGTCGGGTAAACGCGAGTTACTGTTAGAGCGTTTGCGCGAAAATAAGCAGGCGCAGTGGGATGTTGTGGTTGCTGGTGGTGGAATTACCGGAGCAGGAATTGCCCGTGAAGCAGCGCGCCGAGGATTAAGTGTGTTGTTGGTAGATCGCCAAGACTTTGCCTGGGGAACATCAAGCCGTTCTTCTAAAATGGTTCATGGTGGTTTGCGTTATATTGCTTCTGGTGATATCAAAACGACTAAGCATTCCGTATCTGAGCGTGAGCGTTTAATGAAAGAAGCTCCCGGTTTAGTAGATGAAACTGGGTATTTAATGGCTCACTATAAAGGCGTTTTTCCTGGGCCTTTTGTGTTTAATAGCTTACTGCGCATTTATGATTTTTTAGCGGGGAAAAAATATCGCAAGTTTCATAAGCTAATGGCTTTTGAACGATTAAGCCCTTTAATTAATGACGAATCTCTTATTGGTGGCACTCAGTTTGCTGACGCAGTTACCGACGACTCTCGCTTAGTTATCCGTGTATTGCGTGAAGCGCAAGAAGACGGTGCAGAAGTACTTAATTATATTGGCGTTGATTCGTTAATCAAAGAAAATGGCCAAGTTGTGGGTGCGCAGTTAAAAAATGCTGAAAACGATGAGGTTTATTCTGTTCGTTCTAAAGTGATTATTAACGCGACTGGTGCTTGGGCGGATGAATTACGTGGCGAAGTTAGTGATGAAAAACACATTCGCCCGGCACGGGGCAGTCATCTGGTGGTGCCAAGCTGGCGTTTACCCGTCGCTCAAGCCTACACGGCGATGCACCCCGATGATAAGCGTCCTATTTTTATATTTCCGTGGGAAGGTCGGACCATTATTGGCACGACAGATTTGGACCATGAAAACATTGATAATAAAGAAGTCGCAATGACGCGTGCAGAACTCGAGTACTTAATGCGCGCGGCTAATGGACAGTTTCCTAAGGCGGGTTTGGTAGAGAAAGATATTATTTCTTCGTGGGCGGGTGTGCGTCCCTTGGTGAGTTCGGGGGCATTAAATCCTTCAAAGGAAAAACGTGATCACAGTATTTGGTCTGATAACGGTTTAGTCAGTGTTAGCGGGGGTAAGTTAACTACGTTTCGTTTAATTGCTTTGGACGCTTTGACCGCGGCCGAGCGATATATACCAGGTTTTAGTGCGCGTGATTCCGGTGCTGATATGTTTACGCCTTACAAGCCGTCTCATTCACTGTTTAAGTCATTACCCGGTTATCTTAAGAAGCGCTTACAAGGGCATTATGGAATGGACGCTGATCGTTTGTTGGCACAAGCGCTGCCTAATGATATGGATGTTATCCCTGGTGCCCGAGCTACTTGGGCTGAGTTACGTTGGTCAGCAAAAAATGAAGCCGTTATCCATTTAGATGATCTGCTATTGCGTCGAACTCGCATTGGTTTGTTGGTAGAGCAAGGTGGCTTAATTTACAAAGATAAAATCAAAGCAATTTGCTGCCAAGAACTTAATTGGAGTGATCAGCAATGGCAATTTGAGTGTGAGCGATACCAGACAATTTGGAATAAATATTACAGCATTCCAGCCTAATCAGTGTTTGCATACAAATAATAATAAAAAGGAAGCTTTTGTGACTCAGCCAAGATATGTACTTGCCATAGATAATGGTACCCAAAGCATTCGTGCTTTGGTGTTTGATGAGCAAGGCAATGAGATTGCCAAAAGCAAGGTTCATTTAGAAGCTTATTTTTCTAAGCACCCGGGGTGGGCTGAGCAAGAAGCCGACTATTATTGGCGTGCACTGGGTGAAGCCTGTCAAAAACTCTGGGCTCAAGGCATTGTAAGGCCCGAGCAAATCCAAGGTGTATCGTTAACAACGCAGCGCTATACCATGATCAATCTTGATGCCGATAAAAAACCATTAAGGCCCGCAATTGTATGGATGGATCAGCGTAAGGCGGTACCTGAGAAACCGCTTTCAGGGCTTTGGGGTTTCATCATAAAGATAGCGGGTTTGACTAATCTCATTGAAGATTTAAGAGCAAAGGCTAGAGATAATTGGCAAGCGCAAAACGAGCCTGAAATATGGGCCAAGACGAAGCATTATGTTAATTTGTCGGGTTATTTAACTTATCAATTATGTGGTGAGTTAAAAGACTCGACAGGTTCAATTGTTGGTTATGTTCCTTATGATTATCGCCAGCAAAAATGGGCTAAAAAAAGTGATTTGAAATGGAAGCTGTTGGCGGCTGATCGCAGCATGATGCCGGAGTTGGTTCGTCCAGGGGAGTTGTTAGGAAGAATTACTGCTTCGGCGTCTGCGCATACTGGTTTGCCAGAAGGGCTTAAAATGATTGCGGCGGCATCGGATAAAGCCTGTGAAGTGTTAGGGGCTGGTGGTAGCGACCCTCATATTGGTTGTTTAAGTTACGGTACGACGGCGACAATTAATACAACAACGAAAAAATACAGTGAAACGATTCCGTTTATGCCTCCTTATACTGCCGCTATACCTGGGCAATACAACAGTGAAATGATGGTGTATCGCGGCTTTTGGATGGTGAGTTGGTTTAAAAATGAACTAGCACAAGCTGAGCAGCGTAAGGCTAAAGAGTTGGGGGTAGAGACCGAGCAGTTATTTGACGAACTATTAAATCAGGTTCCTGCAGGTTCGATGGGCTTGATGATGCAGCCATATTGGTCGCCGGGTGTAAGGCAGCCTGGGCCAGAAGGTAAGGGCGCTTTTATTGGTTTTGGTGATGTGCATAAGCGCGCTCATATTTATCGAGCTATTTTAGAGGGGCTGGCTTATGAATTACGCTCAGGTAAAGAAGCGATTGAAAAGCGCAGTGGCACAAAAATAACTCGTTTGCGTGTTTCTGGTGGCGGCTCTCAAAGCGATGCGGCAATGCAACTAACAGCGGATATTTTTGGTATGGCGGCTGAGCGCCCTCATACGTTTGAAGCATCTGGGTTAGGTGCAGCAATCAATTGCTTTGTAGGGTTAGGTATTCACCCGGATTATGATGTCGCTGTTACAAAAATGACCCGTTTGGCAGAGGTGTTTGAGCCAAACCAATTAAGAGTAGACTTGTATAACCGTTTGTATAAAGAGGTGTATAAGAAAATGTACAAACGCATGCAACCCTTGTATCGCTCAATACAGGATATTACTGGCTATCCTAAAAAATAACGCTTAAAACCCCTGTTATCCTCAAAGATTTGACTATAAACATTAATATGTGCCATTACTGTGTAGTAGAATAGTAAATTATCTCGTACGTTTATGGCTTAATTGACTACACTGATACTATAGGTCGTAATAATAGACATACAGTGAAGTTATTCGGTATTTTTGGAGTGGTTTATGAGTGGAATTTTAAGCTCAGTTGATGCACGTACCCAGCTTGTGGGTCAGAACAGATTAGAGTTGTTGCTGTTTAGTCTTGGTGGAAGCCAGCGCTTTGCGATTAACGTGTTTAAGGTGCAAGAGGTGTTGAGCTTACCTCGATTGACCGAGATTCCAGATCGCCATGAAGTAGTTGTGGGTGTTACCCATCTTCGGGGGCAAACGATTCCTGTGGTGGATCTGCGCCGAGCGATTAAAATGGGTAAAACCGTTATTGATGAAAACTCGACCATTATCGTGACGGAATACAATATGACCATTCAGGCGTTTTTAGTCGCGGGGGTTGAACGTATTGTTAATATGAACTGGAATGAAATTCTGCCGCCACCAACCGGTGCCGGTCGATCGCATTATTTAACGGCCATCACTCGCATGGATGATCGTATTGTCGAGATTATTGACGTCGAAAAAGTTCTAGCAGAGATCACTCCTTATAATGTTGAAATCAGTGATAAGTGGATTGATGACGACTTGGGTGAAGTTATTAAGGGTAAGCAAATATTAATTGCCGATGACTCACAAGTGGCATTGAATCAGGTAACTGGAGTTCTTGAAAAGCTAGGCATTGAGGTCATTCAAACCCACAACGGTTTAGAAGCTTATCAAGTCTTGCAGTCTTGGAAAGCAGAGGGAAAAAACATTGAAGAAGATGTTTTGATGATGATTACCGATGCAGAAATGCCAGAAATGGATGGTTACATGTTAACCAGCGAGATTCGCAAAGATCCAGAATTAAAAAACATGCATATTGTGTTGCACACGTCATTGTCGGGAAGTTTTAATAAGGCGATGGTCGAGAAGGTTGGTTGTGATGGGTTTTTATCTAAATTCCAGCCAGAGAAATTAACTCGCGAAGTTCAGCGAATTATTCGTAAAAAGCTAGGTATTGAAAAACCAGAGGATTCTATTGAGTTAGATATTATTTAATTTTTCTTAATATTTAATCTTGTTTAGTATTTATTCTCGCCTAACCTAGTATTTATTTCGCCTAAGAAATAGCAGTTAATACATCTATAAGCCAATAAGACACTTATTTACTCAAGTGCTTATTGGTTTTTTTGTGCGCGTTATATAATTAATCACTCTGCGTTATCATATTGTATCTATTTTTTTTAAGTTGATGGGAAAATATGCCTGCTATTATCAGCCAACTGTATACTTATCCGCTAAAGTCTTGTGCTGGAATATCCGTAAATGAGCTTGTTTTTGATGAAAAAGGTCCCTTACTAGATCGGCGGTGGATGTTGGTTGAACGTAATAGTGGGGTTTTCTTATCGCAACGAACTGTTCCAGAGATGGCATTAATACAAACTCGCTTGGTTAATGGTGAAGTTTGGGTGCATCAAACGATGAATACCACTCTTATAAATTCGTTACGTTTGCCTATTGTTGATCTTGAGTCTAGCGATGGTGAGAAGAGCTTAGACGGGGGTAGGCGGCATATTATCGATGTTGAAGTATGGGAAGATAGGGTGCAAGCCTATGATTGTGGAGATGAAGCAGCCGCTTGGTTTAGTGAGTTGTTAAATGTTGATTGTCGTTTAGTTTATCAGGGCGATTGTCAGCGATTTGCCAGTGAAAAATATGCAAATAAGTACACTCAAGTGAGTTTTGCCGATGGATTTCCTTTGCTGATTGTTGCTCAGTCAAGCATTGATCTGTTGAATGATGATTGCTCAGTTAATCTGGATGCGACTCATTTTAGACCGAATATTGTAGTAGAAAATACATCCGCATTTGCCGAAAAGTCATGGTCTTCAATCAAGACCAAACAATTATCATTGACGGTGGTAAAGCCTTGCGAGCGATGTGTTATTCCAACTATAAATCCCAATACCGCGAAGAAAGAACCCGCCATATTGAAGGTATTAAAATCACATTGTTTGGATGCCGGACGAATTATTTTTGGCCAAAACTTAACCTTTATGCCACTTGTTGATGATAAAAGATCATTACATATTCAACTTAAACTAATTACTGGTGACGCTTTAGTGATCAAATAATTGCAGAAAATTTCTGAATAGCATTAGTTTTCTTTATTCTAGGCAAAAAAAACCACAACATTTGTTGTGGTTTTTTTGTTTAGGCAAGATTACTTTGTTGGGTAATCACGCTTTGGGGAGCCAGTGTATAACTGACGAGGACGGCCGATGCGGTAGTCGCCGCTGATCATCTCATTCCAATGAGCAATCCAGCCCGGAGTACGGCCAGTAGCGAAGATTACTGTAAACATTTCAGATGGGATGCCGATCGCTTTTAAGATGATGCCTGAGTAGAAATCTACATTTGGATACAGGCCACGTTTAACGAAGTATTCATCTTCTGTCGCGATTTGCTCTAGTTTTAGAGCAATCTTCAATAGTGGATCATTTTCCATGCCTAGCTCTGCAAGTACTTCGTCGCAAGTTTGCTTCATGACTTTAGCGCGTGGATCAAAGTTCTTGTAAACACGGTGGCCAAAGCCCATTAGGCGGAAAGGATCTTCTTTATCTTTGGCTTTTTCAATGAAGGTATCGATGTTTGAAACATCACCGATTTCTTCAAGCATGTTCAATACAGCTTCGTTAGCTCCGCCGTGAGCAGGGCCCCAAAGAGCTGCGATTCCAGAGGCAATACAAGCAAATGGGTTGGCGCCAGTTGAGCCAGCTAAACGTACAGTCGAAGTTGAAGCATTTTGTTCGTGATCTGCGTGCAGCAAGAAGATGCGATCCATTGCTTTTGCTAAAACTGGGCTGATCGCTTTTTCTTCACAAGGTGTGTTAAACATCATGTGTAAAAAGTTTTCGGAGTAGCTTAGGTCGTTGCGTGGGTACATGAAAGGCTGCCCCATCGAGTACTTGTAAACCATAGCTGCAAGTGTAGGGATCTTAGCAATTAAGCGGTGTGCAGAGATAATGCGGTGCTGTGGATTGCTGATATCAATAGAATCGTGATAAAAAGCAGAAAGAGCACCAACAACACCACACATAATGGCCATTGGGTGTGCATCACGGCGGAAACCATTAAAGAAATGGCTTAGCTGCTCGTGCACCATTGTGTGAGTTTTAATGGTGTTTACGAAAGACTCTTTTTCTTCTTTGTTGGGTAATTCACCGTGAAGAAGTAAGAAACACGTTTCTAAGTAATCAGATTTTTCAGCTAACTGCTCGATGGGGTATCCGCGATGAAGAAGAACACCTTTGGCACCGTCGATAAAGGTGATTTTTGATTCACACGCTGCCGTAGAGACGAAACCAGGGTCGTAAGTAAAAAGATTTTTACTGGTTAAGCTGCGAACATCAACAACGTCTTGTCCTAGGGTGCCTTTATAAACAGGCAATTCTAGTTTTTCTTCGATGCCGTCGACGGTTAATGTCGCTTTTATATCAGCCATAAAGGCCTCCTGATACTGAATTTATTTTGCGTTAAACGAGTTTAAAAAAGCGTTGTAAGCTTAATATACTACTTAAATAAAGGGCGAAACTATAGAGCCTTGACGCTATTTGTCAATTACTCAAATGCTCTGTAAACCGCATACTTGATGTCAACCAAGGTTGCTTGCTCTGATCATTTTCGCTGCGACCCACGTTATTTCTAAATAAATTTACAATGGGCTCTAAATCTATACTAGTCTAAATGTTGTGATTAGGGCGTAATAAAATTGTAGAAATATTTTAGTTACGTCAGAAGTTTGTAAAACAGTGTACGGATGATTATAATTTGCCGCGACATTTACCTGTATGAACCTATGCAGTTTGTTGTTGATTATTATAAGCCAACGTTATCTGTTTAATTTTTAAGCAGTAACACTAAAATAGGGTGTAGATGAGCCGTGAATAGCAATAGACCTAAAAATCTGGATCTGACTACTATAGAGCTCCCTCTTCCTGCCAAGGCTTCTATCCTTCATCGTATCTCCGGTTTAGCATTGTTTTTTGCTGTTGCCTTCATGTTGGTTGCATTAAATGCATCCCTTGAATCAGCTGAAAGTTTTGCCGAATTAAAAGCGACGTTTGATATGGGCTTTGTAAAGTTAATTACTTGGTTGATTTTATCAGCGCTGGGTTATCACCTAGTTGCAGGTATTAAACACTTGGTAATGGACGCAGGCATTGGTGAAACTAAAGAAGGCGGTAGAGTAGGTGCCATTATTACCTTGGTAGGTGGTGCAATCGTGATCGCTTTAGCTGGAGTTTGGGTATGGTAGCAAGTATTTCAAATCTAGGGCGCAGTGGTTTGTACGACTGGGTCATTCAACGTATAACTGCAGTGATTTTAGCAGTTTATACCCTCTTCTTGTTGGGCTTTTTGATAGCTCACCCAGATCTGCAGTACAGTGACTGGCAAGAATTATTTGCCTGTACGCCAATGAAGATTGCTAGCTTGCTGGCTTTGGTTTCATTGTGTGCTCATGGCTGGGTTGGTATGTGGACTATCGCTACCGACTACTTAAAGTCAACGGGTATTCGTTTCCTTTTCTTACTAGTTGTAGCGGCGTTTGTGTTCGTTTACCTAGTATGGGGCATTGATATTTTGTGGGGAGCGTAAGTTATGTCGAATAAAATTCGTACTTTATCCTATGATGCCATCGTAATTGGTGGTGGTGGTGCCGGCATGCGTGCTGCACTGCAATTAACAGAAGCCGGTATTAAAACTGCTTGTGTTACAAAAGTATTCCCAACGCGTTCGCATACGGTTTCTGCCCAAGGTGGCATTACCTGTGCAATCGCCTCTGCTGATCCGAATGATGATTGGCGTTGGCACATGTACGATACCGTTAAAGGTTCTGATTATATCGGTGACCAAGACGCTATCGAATACATGTGTTCTGTTGGCCCACAAGCTGTTTTTGAATTAGAGCATATGGGTTTACCTTTTTCTCGTACTGAAGAAGGTCGTATTTATCAGCGTCCATTCGGTGGCCAGTCTAAAGGTCCAAACGATACTACTCAAGCAGCTCGTACTTGTGCGGCAGCTGACCGAACAGGTCACGCTTTGTTGCATGCCTTGTATCAAGGTAATCTTAAAGGCGGTACTACCTTTCTAAACGAATGGTATGCGGTTGATTTGGTTAAAAACGCTACGGGTCAGGTTGCGGGTGTTATTGCAATTGATATTGAAACGGGCGAAACGGTTTATATCAAAGCGAAAGCAACAGTGTTGGCGACTGGCGGTGCAGGCCGTATTTATCAGTCAACTACGAATGCATTAATCAATACTGGTGACGGTGTTGGTATGGCAATTCGTGCTGGCGTTCCAATGCAAGACATTGAAATGTGGCAGTTCCACCCAACGGGTATTGCCGGTGCTGGAACACTGGTTACTGAAGGTTGTCGTGGTGAAGGCGGTTACTTAGTCAATAAAGATGGTGAACGTTTCATGGAGCGCTATGCACCAAACGCGAAAGATCTTGCAGGCCGTGATGTTGTTGCGCGTTCTATGGTTCTTGAAATCCTAGAAGGTCGTGGTTGTGGCGAAGAGGGTGATCATGTATTCCTTAAGCTTGATCACTTAGGTGAAGAAACACTAAACGCTAAGCTTCCTGGTATTCTTGAGCTTTCACGTACGTTTGCTCACGTTGACCCTGTTAAAGCGCCAATTCCTGTTGTTCCTACGTGTCACTACATGATGGGTGGTGTACCGACTAACATCGGTGGCCAGGCTTTGACTCAAGACGAAAATGGCAATGATGTTGTTATTGAAGGCTTGTATGCCGCTGGTGAGATTGCTTGTGTGTCCGTTCACGGTGCCAACCGCTTGGGTGGTAACTCACTGCTAGACTTGGTGGTATTCGGTCGTGCTGTGGGTCTTCAGGTTGAGAAGAGTTTTAAAGAAGGCTTTGAATCTGTTGATGCAAGTGAAGAAGATATCGAACGTGCTATGGCTCGCTTGAATCGTCTTAACAATACTACAAGCGGTGAAAGTGTTGCTGCTGTTCGTGCTGATCTTCAGAAAACCATGCAATTGTATTTCGGTGTATTCCGTGACGGTCCAAGCATGGAAAAAGGTCTGGGTCTGTTAGACGAAATTGGCAAGCGTGTTCGTAACACGGTTCTGGATGATAAGAGTGGCGCGTTTAACACTGCTCGTATTGAAGCACTTGAGTTGGATAACTTATTCGAAACAGCCCTCGCTACTGCGATTGCTGCTGTTGAGCGTAAAGAATCTCGTGGTGCTCACGCACGTAACGACTTTACTGAGCGTGATGACGAGAATTGGTTGTGCCATTCATTGTATTTCCCAGAAACTAAGACCATTGGTAAGCGTGATGTGAACTTTGCACCTAAGACTGTGCCTGCGTTCGAACCGAAAATCCGTGTTTATTAATAGGGAAACGAATCATGTTAGTTAGTATTTATCGCTATAATCCTGAAAAAGATGAAGCGCCTACAATGCAAGATTATGAGATCGAAATGCCTGCGGGCAAAGATCTTATGGTGTTGGACGTTTTAAACCTAGTTAAAGAGCGCGACTCTTCTGTTTCTTACCGTCGTTCATGCCGTGAAGGTGTTTGTGGCAGTGATGGTATGAACATTAACGGTAAAAACGGTTTGGCGTGTATTACTCCAGTCTCTGAAGCTACTAAAGGCAAAAACGACAAGTTGATCTTGCGTCCTTTGCCTGGTATGCCAGTGATTCGTGATCTTGTTATCGATATGGGGCTTTTCTACAAGCAGTATGAAAGTATTAAACCCTATCTTGATAACAATACGCCAGCGCCTGCTATTGAGCGTTTGCAGTCACCTGAAGATCGTGCGAAATTAGACGGCTTATACGAGTGTATCTTGTGTGCTTGCTGTTCTACGTCGTGCCCTTCATTCTGGTGGAATCCTGATAAATTTGTTGGACCGGCAGGCTTATTACAAGCTTATCGTTTCTTGGCAGATACTCGAGATACCTCCACGGATGAAAGATTAGCTAATTTGGATGACCCATTTAGCGTTTTTCGTTGCCGTGGCATCATGAACTGTGTCAATGTATGCCCGAAAGGTTTAAATCCTACGCGAGCAATCGGACACATTCGTGGAATGTTGTTGCAACGCGAGATCTAATAAGCGATATTTTTGCTTTTAGAGATCGAATTGATCGTCTGTATAAAGGGTGGATTGGACATACAATCCGCCCTTTTTTAAATACTTTCAAAAATATCACCCACAAAGTGATATTTTTAACTATGATGTATATGAGAAGAGGGAGCGGGTAATCCCCGTTTTGTAATTAGGCCTTCGATCTTACCCGATCTGCCTGCTCCGGTGAGCCGGTATTGGTTATTAATTATGATTTCCCTTTGAAATGTTCAAACAGGGTGGTCCTAAATGCACGAGCTGACAATGGAGCAGCTATGGAGTACGTCCCAACTCGCCGGTGGGAACGTCGCTTACATAGAAGAGCTCTTCGAAACTTATCTTCGTGATCCTAACGAAGTTCCGGAAGAGTGGCGCCAATATTTTAATCAACTCCCTCGAGTTGAAGAGAATTTGACGACCGATATTCCGCACAAACCGATTCGCGAACAATTTCTGTTACTTTCAAAAAATCAGAATCGGTCAAAACCTACCTCACAATCCAGCGTAAGCAGTGAATTCGAACGAAAACAAGTTAAAGTATTGGAGTTGATTAACGCCTTTCGTGGTCGTGGTCACCAGCATGCTCAACTTGATCCGTTAGGGTTGATGGAGCGTGAAGATGTACAAGACTTAGGCTTGGCTTTCCATGAGTTATCTCACGCTGATTTGGACACTACGTTCCAAACTGGCTCTTTATTTATAGGTCAAGACGAAGCAACACTTAAAGAAATTCTAGATGCACTTCAGCAAACTTATTGTTCAACAGTAGGTGCTGAGTACATGCATATTGTTAATACAGGAGAGCAGCGTTGGTTCCAACAGCGCCTAGAAAGCGTGCGCTCGCATCCTAAGTATGGCAATGAAGTTAAAAAACACTTATTAGAGCGTTTAACCGCGGCGGAAGGGTTAGAGAAATATCTTGGTTCTCGTTACCCTGGGGTTAAGCGTTTTGGTCTTGAAGGCGGTGAGAGTTTAATTCCGTTAATGGACGAATTGATTCAACGTTGTGGTACTTACGGCGCAAAAGAAATTGTTATTGGTATGGCGCACCGTGGTCGATTAAACATGTTGATCAATACTTTTGGTAAGAAAACTTCAGATTTGTTTGATGAGTTTGATGGTAAGGCTCATTACGATCACAGTGGCGATGTTAAATATCACCAAGGTTTTTCTTCTAATGTCATGACCCCTGGCGGCGAAGTTCATTTGGCACTTGCCTTTAACCCTTCTCACTTAGAGATTGTTTCTCCGGTTGTTGAAGGGTCTGTTCGTGCACGCCAGGATCGTCGGGATGATGAAGCCGGTGATTTAGTTGTTCCTGTGTTACTGCACGGTGACTCTGCTTTTGCGGGTCAGGGTGTAGTGATGGAAACCTTCCAGCTATCACAAACTCGTGCTTACAAAACGGGGGGTACTATTCATGTTGTGATTAACAACCAAGTTGGCTTTACCACCAACAAGCGCGAAGATGTACGTTCGACTGAATATTGTACTGACGTAGCCAAAATTGTTGAGGCCCCGATTTTACACGCTAATGGTGATGACCCTGAAGCTGTTTTATTCGTAACTCAGTTGGCAGTTGATTACCGTAATGAATTTAAAAAAGACGTCGTTATTGATTTGGTTTGTTACCGTCGTCGTGGTCATAATGAAGCCGATGAACCATCGGGTACTCAGCCTCTTATGTATCAAAAAATTCGTGAGCAAAAAACGACTCGCCAGTTGTATGCCGAGAGTTTAGCCGCAGCTAATATCATTACTGATGACTTTTGTTCGCAAATGGAAAGCGAATACCGTGATGCATTGGATAATGGTTTGCATGTTGTTAAGAGCTTGGTTAAAGAGCCCAATGAAAAATTGTTTGTTGATTGGACGCCTCACTTAGGTCATAAGTGGACAGCCTATGCTGATACTCAATACGACCTGAAATCTTTGCAAGAGCTTGCAATTAAACTTCAAGAAGTGCCTGAAGGTTTTTCAGTTCAGCGACAGGTTAGCAAGATTCTAGACGACCGCCGAAAAATGGCTGCTGGTGCGTTATCTATTAACTGGGGCTTTGCTGAAACTTTGGCATATGGCACCTTGTTAGAAGAAGGGCATCAAGTTCGTTTTACTGGTCAAGATGTTGGTCGAGGAACTTTCTCTCACAGGCATGCTGTTTTACATAATCAAAAAGATAGCTCTATTTACTGCTCGTTGCAGAATATTTCTGAAGAACAGCCACGCTGTGATATCTACGACTCTTTGTTGTCAGAAGAAGCAGTGCTTGCCTTTGAATACGGTTATGCAACCACTAACCCAAGTGCATTGGTTATTTGGGAAGCTCAGTTTGGTGACTTTGCCAACGGCGCCCAGGTTGTATTTGACCAGTTCATTTCTAGCGGTGAGCATAAGTGGAGTCGTTTATGCGGTTTAACTGTTTTATTGCCTCATGGCTATGAAGGTCAAGGGCCTGAGCATTCATCTGCTCGTTTAGAACGTTATTTGCAGTTGTGTGCTGAACACAATATGCAAATTTGTATTCCAACGACGCCAGCTCAGGTTTATCACATGCTGCGTCGTCAAGTAATCCGCCCGCTACGTAAACCTTTGATTGTATTTACACCAAAAAGTTTATTACGTCATAAATTAGCAATTAGTACCCTAGAAGAACTTGCAGAAGGAAGTTTCCAGACGGTTATTCCTGAAGTTGATGATCTAGATCCAGCTAAGGTTGAGCGTGTTGTTTTATGCTCGGGTAAAGTTTATTACGACTTGCTACAAGAGCGTCGTGATCGCGAACAAGAGAATGTTGCGATTATTCGTCTCGAGCAGCTGTATCCATTCCCAGAAGAACAGCTTTTAGAAGCACTTGAGCCATATACCAACATAAAAGATATGGTTTGGTGCCAAGAAGAGCCTATGAATATGGGTGCTTGGTACAGCAGTCAGCATCACATGCGTCGTGTACTGCAATTACAAAACCCAGACCTGTATCTTAAATACGCAGGTCGTGATGCAGCTGCATCTCCGGCAGCAGGTTATATGGCACTGCACATTGAACAACAGCAAACACTAATTAATGACGCGCTTACTGTTGAGTAAGCGAGCACAGGATTGTAAGGAAAGATAATGACTATTGAAATTAAAACCCCAACTTTTCCAGAATCTGTCGCAGATGGAACGGTAGCAACTTGGTATAAGCAACCAGGTGAAGCGATTAGTCGTGATGAATTAATCGTAGACATTGAAACGGATAAGGTTGTCCTTGAAGTTGTGGCACCTGCCGATGGTGTGTTGAAAGAAATCGTTAAGCAAGAAGGCGATGTTGTTTTAAGTGCTGAAGTTTTAGGTTTTTTTGAAGAAGGTGGCGTTGCTGAGGCAGTTGCACCAGAAGCAAAAGAAGAAGTTAAAGCGGAATCTTCTGAAGCTAGCGAAGATATTATTATGAGCCCTGCAGCTCGTAAGTTGGCTCAAGAGAATAACATCAGTGCAAACGATGTGGCGGCAACCGGCAAAGACGGTCGCGTCACCAAAGAAGACATTTTAAATCACTTAAAAGCACCTAAAGCTGAAGCGGCTCCTGTAGCAGCTCCGACTCAAGCTGCTGCTAAGTCTTCTCCTGCGGCGGCGGCTGTTCATTTTGATGCGGGTGATCGCATTGAAAAACGTGTTCCTATGACCCGTTTGCGCGCTACGATTGCTCGCCGTTTGGTCAGTGCACAGCAAAACGCAGCCATGTTAACAACGTACAACGAAGTTAACATGAAGCCTATTATGGAGATGCGTAAAAAGTATCAAGATCGTTTTGTGAAAGCGCATGGTGTTAAATTAGGCTTTATGTCTTTCTTTGTGAAAGCGGCTACTGAAGCTTTGAAGAAATTCCCAGCGGTTAATGCGTCAATTGATGGTAACGACATGATTTATCATGGTTATCAGGATGTGGGTGTTGCAGTGTCTACCGAGCGTGGTTTGGTAGTACCTATTTTACGTGATACCGATAGCATGGGCTTAGCAGAAATTGAAAACAGCATCGGTGATTTTGGCGTTCGTGCTCGCGATGGCAAGCTTGGTATAGATGAGATGCAAGGTGGTACTTTTACTATCTCGAACGGTGGGACTTTCGGTTCTTTATTGTCAACACCAATTTTGAATCCACCACAAACAGCCATTATGGGTATGCATAAAATTCAAGATCGCCCAATGGCGGTTGATGGAGAGGTGGTTATCTTACCAATGATGTATCTTGCGTTGTCCTACGATCACCGCATGATTGATGGTAAAGAAGCTGTTCAGTTCTTAGTTGCAATTAAAGACATGCTAGAAGATCCAGCGCGTCTTTTGTTAGATATTTAATAGGGAAGATACATGAGTAAGCAATTTGATGTTGTGGTAATCGGTGGTGGTCCTGGTGGTTATGTGGCGGCCATTCGCTGTGCCCAGTTGGGTTTATCAACGGCTTGTATCGATAAGTGGGTAAACAAAGAAGGTAAGGGTGTTTTTGGTGGTACTTGCTTAAATGTGGGTTGTATTCCATCGAAAGCCTTACTAGATAGCTCGCACAAGTATAAAGAAGTCAGTGAAAAATTTGCCTTACACGGTATTACTACCGGTGAAGTAAATATGGATGTACCCGCGATGGTACAACGTAAGGATCAAATCGTTAAAAATTTAACGATGGGTGTGGCGACGTTATTTAAAGCCAATGGTGTTACTGCATTAGAAGGCACAGGTAAGCTTTTAGCTGGCCGTAAAGTTGAATTTACCAACCATGCTGGTGTAACTGAAACAATAGAGGCCGAAAATGTCATTATTGCAACAGGCTCTGTCCCTGTTGAGATTCCACCGACGCCTTTAACTGATAATATTATCGTTGATTCTACTGGTGCGCTTGAGTTTACTGAAGTACCTAAGCGCTTAGGTGTTATTGGTGCTGGTGTTATTGGTTTAGAACTAGGCAGTGTTTGGAGCCGACTAGGCTCTGAGGTGGTTGTTCTAGAAGCTCAAGATTCTTTCTTGTCGATGGTTGATCAAGCTGTTGCAAAAGAAGCTAAGAAACTACTAACAAAACAGGGCTTAGATATTCGTATTGGTGCTCGCGTTACTGGTAGTGAAGTGAAGGGTGATGAAGTAACGGTTACTTATCAAGATTCAAATGGTGAGCAGCAAATTACCTTTGACAAGCTAATCGTTGCGGTTGGCCGTCGTCCATACACTGAAGGTTTGTTAGCAGGTGATAGCGGCGTGACAATGGATGAGCGTGGTTTTATATTCGTTAATCATTATTGTTCTACGGATGCTCCTGGTATTTGGGCCATTGGCGACGTTGTTCGTGGCCCTATGTTAGCCCACAAAGCATCGGAAGAAGGGGTTATGGTTGCAGAGCGTATTGCAGGTCATAAGGCTCAGCTTAACTATGACGTGGTGCCTTCTGTTATTTATACTCATCCTGAAATAGCCAGTGTTGGCCGGACGGAAGAAGAGCTTAAAGCCGATGGTGAATCTTATAATGTTGGTATGTTCCCATTTGCGGCAAATGGCCGTGCAATGGCATGTACGGATACTGAAGGTTTTGTGAAGATCATTGCAGACGCTGAGACAGATCGTATTTTAGGCGCTCATATCATTGGGCCTAATGCGGGTGATTTGTGCCAACAAGTTGTGATCGCGATGGAGTTTGGTTCTAGTGCTGAAGACATTGGTATGATGGTTTTTGCTCACCCAACGACCTCAGAAGTGGTTCACGAAGCGGCTCTAGCGGTTAATAATGCTGCTATTCATAAAGCAAATCGTAAGCCAAAGAAAAAGTAAGGCAAGCAATTTAAAACTTGAAGCTGGTTGTAACCGGCTTTAGGTTTTAATGGATTAATCCAGTAATTATTTGGTACTAGCTTTGAATGCATAGCGTTTAATAATATGCGTATTGATCTGATTTTGTACAATTCAAGCGTATTTTAAGGTTAATTAGACGGGCTTAGACTTTAGTATAATTGACTTTGTTCTTGGCTAGTTGAATGATCAACCTACTCAATTTGACGGGATAATTTGAATGAACCTACACGAGTATCAGGGTAAACAACTCTTCGCTCAATACGGCTTACCAGTATCAAAAGGTATTGCCTGTAAGACAGTTGAAGAAGCAGTCGCTGCAGCAGATGAGATCGAAGGTGGTAAGTGGGTAGTAAAAGCTCAAGTACATGCTGGTGGTCGCGGTAAAGCCGGTGGCGTTAAGTTGGTTTCTTCAAAAGAAGAGATTAAGGATTTTGCTCAGCATTGGTTAGGCAAAAACTTAGTCACATATCAAACCGATGCAAATGGTCAGCCAGTAAGCCGAATTTTGGTTGAAAGCTTAACTGATATCGATAAAGAGCTCTATCTAGGGGCGGTAGTCGATCGCTCTAGTCAGCGTGTTGTTTTTATGGCGTCTACTGAAGGCGGCGTTGAAATTGAAACCGTTGCCCATGAAACACCAGAAAAGATTTTGAAGGCTGAAATTGATCCTTTGGTTGGTGCACAGCCATACCAGGGTAGAGAACTAGCGTTTAAATTAGGTCTTGAAGGTAAGCAGGTAAATCAATTTGTTAAGATTTTCTTAGGCTTAGCGCAGCTGTTTGTTGATAAAGATTTAGCATTGTTAGAAATTAATCCTCTGGTTGTTACAACAGCGGGTGATTTACATTGTTTAGATGCTAAATTAGGCATCGACAGCAATGCTGTTTACCGCCATAAAGACCTTCAAGAAATGCACGATCCTTCTCAAGAAGATGAGCGTGAAGCGCATGCAGCTCAGTGGGAGCTTAACTATGTTGCTTTAGACGGTAACATCGGTTGTATGGTTAATGGTGCTGGCTTAGCTATGGGCACCATGGATATTGTTCAATTACATGGTGGTAAACCGGCTAACTTCTTAGATGTTGGTGGCGGTGCAACTAAAGAACGCGTAATCGAAGCCTTTAAAATCATCCTGTCTGATGCAAACGTCAAAGCCGTTTTAATTAACATTTTTGGTGGCATCGTTCGTTGTGATCTTATCGCAGAAGGTGTAATTGGCGCTGTACAAGAAGTGGGCGTGACCGTTCCTGTTGTTGTGCGTTTAGAGGGTAATAATGCAGACCTTGGCAGAAAAGTATTGGCTGACAGTGGCTTAAACATCATTGCCGCAACAAGTTTAACCGATGCAGCAGAGCAATCTGTTAAAGCCGCTGCAGAACAGGAGGCTAAATAATGAGCATTTTAATCGATAAGAACACTAAAGTTATTTGCCAAGGTTTTACCGGTGCACAAGGTACTTTTCATTCTGAGCAAGCGATTGAATACGGTACGAAAATGGTTGGCGGTGTTACACCAGGTAAGGGTGGTCAGACTCACCTAGGTTTACCTGTATTTAACACGGTTGCCGAAGCTGTTGCCGAAACAGGTGCTGAAGCTTCTGTTATTTACGTACCAGCTCCATTCTGTAAAGATTCTATTTTAGAAGCGGCTAACGGTGGCATTAAGTTGATCGTTTGTATTACAGAAGGCATTCCGACTTTGGATATGCTGGATGCTAAAGTTAAATGTGACGAGCTTGGTGTACGCTTGATTGGGCCGAACTGCCCAGGTGTTATTACTCCTGGTGAGTGTAAAATCGGTATTATGCCAGGTCATATTCATTTGCCAGGTAAAGTAGGCGTTGTATCTCGCTCTGGTACACTGACTTACGAAGCTGTTAAGCAAACAACCGATTATGGTTTTGGTCAATCAACTTGTGTAGGTATTGGTGGTGATCCTATTCCTGGATCTAACTTCATCGATATTTTACAGATGTTCCAAGATGATCCAAAAACTGAAGCCATTGTTATGATTGGTGAAATTGGTGGCAGTGCTGAAGAAGAAGCCGCTGCTTTCATTAAAGCCAATGTGACTAAGCCAGTTGTTTCTTACATTGCTGGTGTAACAGCTCCTGCAGGTAAGCGCATGGGTCATGCTGGTGCAATCATTGCCGGTGGTAAGGGAACAGCAGATGAGAAATTTGCTGCTCTTGAGGATGCTGGGGTTGAAACTGTTCGCAGCCTTGCTGATATTGGCAAAGCGCTACAGAAAATTACTGGCTGGAGTTAATTCAGTTTAGGAATTTATCTAAGAAGGGCGCTTTATGCGCCCTTTTTTGTGCGTATAAACACCGATAAACTCATTAATTAAGCGATATTTTTCTGCTATTCGGGTTTTATCGCAAATCATTATAATGTATAAACTCGCCTCGTTAGCCAAAAGTTAACTGAAGTATCGGCCTTTGTATGATTGTATGAGAGCCATTTAGAACCACTACAAGTTTTCAAGAGCCATCAAGAGACCTGAGTTTCCTATGAATATTACTGCAAAGCAAAAAGCAGAACGATTTTTATCAGTTTTGCGACATTGCCAGCTTTTGGGTATGAAAGTTATTCAAGCAGATCAAAATAGTTTGCAAATGCTATTGCCTTATAACGAAGCGATTATTGGTAATCCGTTAATGGCAACCATTCATGGTGGAGCATTAACCACTCTTATGGACACGGCGTGTGGAACCGCTTGCTTTGTTGCGATTGACGGTATGGAACTTTGTCCAACTTTGGATTTGCGCGTTGATTACATGCGTTCTTCAGAAAAAGGTGAAAACATCATTGCCTATGCCAGTGTGGCAAGGGTTACTAAAAATGTGGTTTTTACTGAGTGCTTGGTTAAACAGGAGTCTGATAATCTGCTTATTGCTAAATGTAATGCTGCTTTCATGCGCATTGGACCTGAAATGACTCCCCCAGATTTTCGTAAAGTGGTAGAAACCGGAGATGCCAGTGTTTATTTAGGTACCGATCCTTTGGTAAAGCACGGAGGAAATAGTTTATGAGTTTTCAAGACATTATTCATCAAGCGCAAGTAAGTGGTGATTTTAAGCCGCTAATTGATAGTATCCCTTATGCTGGCTTTATTGGTTTAGAGTTTCAGCGTTTTGGTGATAACGTTATTTTTAAACTCCCTAAAAACATCGACAACATCGGCAACCCAATTTTGCCAGCAATTCATGGTGGTGTGATTGGGGGGTTTATGGAATTGTCGGCGGCCATTAATTTATTAATGTTTATGGATACCCCTTTAATGCCTAAAATAGTTGATTTTTCATTGGATTACCTGAGAGCAGGTCGTGATCAAGATACTTTCGCAGAATGCCAGATATGGCGACAGGGTAGCAGAGTTGCTAATGTTTCCATCACTGCTTGGCAAAATGATCGGGTTAATCCCATAGCCACTGCTCGAGCGCATTTCTTATTAGCTAAAAAATAGTTTTCACTCTGCTGCACTTGAATTTTTCTGTGTTGTCCCAATTTGTATATCAGGTTATTTAATTACCACTCTATTTAAAACGGTCGCTGTGATTGGTTCAATCGAGCGCCGTTGCTTAGTAACGATTGTTCAATTTTAGGAGTTAGAATGTCTGCAACACAAAAAGAAACAATGGGTTTTAAAACCGAAGTTAAGCAATTATTGCATTTAATGATTCACTCATTGTATTCGAATAAAGAGATATTTTTACGGGAATTGGTTTCAAACGCTTCTGATGCCTGTGATAAATTACGCTTTGAGTCTGTTTCAAACGCAGACTTGTATGAAGGTGACAGTGATCTTGCTATTCATATTGATTTTGATAAAGAAACCAACACGGTAACCATTGAAGATAATGGTATCGGTATGAGTCGCGATGATGTTGTTAATCATTTAGGGACGATTGCTAAATCTGGCACCTCGGACTTTTTAAGTAAATTAAGCGGTGACGAAAAACAAGATTCACAATTGATTGGTCAGTTTGGTGTTGGTTTTTATGCTTCTTTTATTGTTGCAAAAGATGTCATTGTTGAAACTCGACGAGCAGGTTTAGCGGCTGATAAAGGTGTTCGCTGGCAGTCTCAAGGTGAAGGCGAGTTCAGTTTAGAAGATATAGAAAAAGCGACTCGCGGTACGCGTATTATCTTGCATTTAAAAGATGATGAGACAGAATTTGCAGATAGTTATCGCCTGCGCACACTGATCAAAAAATATTCAGATCATATTGCTATCCCTATCTATCTTCCACAAGAAGTTAGTAGTGATGATGCCGATGGTGAAAGCAAACAAATTCCAGAAGCTGTTAATGATGCTAAGGCGTTATGGACTAAGCCCAAAACCGAAATCAGTGATGAAGACTATAAAGAGTTTTATAAGCATGTCTCACATGATTGGCAAGAACCTTTAGCGTGGTCGCACAACAAGGTAGAGGGTAAACTTGATTACACCAGTTTATTGTATATACCTTCTCAAGCACCTATGGATCTTTGGAATCGGGATGCTGCAAGAGGCCTTAAATTGTATACTCAGCGTGTGTACATTATGGATGAAGCAGAACAATTCTTACCGCTTTATTTACGTTTTGTGAAGGGCATTTTAGACTCGAATGATTTGTCTCTTAACGTATCACGTGAAATTCTTCAGCAAGACAAAAACGTCGACTCGATTCGCGCAGCTTTAACTAAGCGTGTGCTTGACATGCTGACGAAAATGGCCAAAAAAGACGAAGAAAAATACGCGAAGTTTTGGTCTCAGTTTGGTGAAGTGCTTAAAGAAGGTCCAGCTGAAGACTTTTCCAATAAAGAGAAAATTGCAAACTTATTCCGTTTTGCCAGTACTAATGGCGAAGGCGATAAGGCGACAGTTTCTTTGGCTGATTACGTAGGCCGAATGAAAGAAGACCAGAAGAAGATTTATTATGTGACGGGTGAAAACTTTGATGCTGTTTTCAATAGTCCTCATTTAGAATTCTTTAAGAAAAACAACATTGAGGTGTTGTTGTTAACTCAGCGTGTTGATGAGTGGATGATTAGCCATCTAGGAAACTTTGATGAAAAATCATTCCAAGACATCACCAAAGGTGAGTTGGATCTAGACGAGTTAACTAACGAGGAAGAAAAAGCCGCTGCGGAATCATTAGCTGAAGAAAACAAGAGCTTAGTCGAGCGTATTACAGCTGCCTTATCGGGGGAGGTTAATAAGGTTCGAATTACCTCTCGCTTGACCGATTCACCCGCTTGTTTGGTGGTGGGGCAAAATGATATGAATGATAATTTACGTCAAATGTTGGCGGCAGCTGGTCAAGAAGTACCGCCAGCTGAAACCACCCTTGAAGTGAATCCTAAACACCCATTAATTGCAAAAATGGATGGTGAGCAGGATGAAGCACGCTTTACAGATTTAGCTCATGTTATTTATGGTCAAGCGCAGTTAGCGCAAGGCAGCCCATTGCAAAAGCCAGCAGAATACGTTGCTAAACTAAACAAACTGTTGCAAGACTTAATGCAATAATTCTTTTTAATCATGTTGTTATAAAAAGAACAGCGCTTCGGCGCTGTTTTTTTATTTTTTATTGGTAACTGCAGTTTTCGCAAAGTTTGTAGCATCTGTTATGATGCGTAAAAAAATTGGGTTTAAAAATTATGAAAAGTGTAAATGCTGTTTTTTCTAGCTTGTTGCTATTAGCAAGTGCGCAGAGTTTTGCCGGTGGCTCATTGGATTTAAGTTTATCTAACTATTCTGCACGGTTGGAATACGATGCGACTAAGGTAGGTTCGGGTCTGCATGTCAGTGCCAGTGTTCAGCACAATGAACAAGATGGTGAGTTGATTGCTTTAGGTTTGCATGTGGTTGATGTGCGTGAACCGAATAGTCCTTTATATTTAGGCGTTGGTGCTAAGCTGTTTGGTTTTCAAAATGACTACCTAGACGGCGGCGCTTTAGGTGTGGGTGGTTTTTTCCGTTATCAAATTCCTAATGTTAGCGGTTTAAGCACAGCAGGTTATCTTTATTATGCACCGAAAGTGGTTTCTTTTGATGATACAGAAAACCTAACTGATGCTGATATCCGTTTGCAGTACGGCTTGTTACCCACTGCGCGTGTCTATATGGGTTATCGTTATAGTGCTGTTGATGTTGAAAAATACCGCGACACAATTAAGTTAGAAGAAGGTATTCACTTTGGTTTAAAGGTTGATTTTTAATGGCCGAATGGTTGAGTCAAACAAACCAAAAACTTTATCAGGCGCGTCTTTTGTTAGATGCGCTTGATGCATATGAAGTGTCTAACAATTCTCCAGCGGCCATTATTTCGGCGCTGCAGGAGTCTGTGTTGTTTCAGTTGATGTTGGCCTATCAATCTTATCTTCACGAGATTGCCGAAATGGCTCAATGGCGTGAGAGCGTTATTTCTTTAACGCAACTCATCGATGATGCGCCAACGGTTACCGGAGAAATGAGAGAGTTAAAAAAACTTGAAGAAGATGATTTTGGTTGGTTGTGTCAATTGCTAATGGCTTTCCATCAATGCGGTGATAAAAATTCTGCAGCTGTTAAAACGGTTAACAATCCATCGATCATTAAAATTCAAGACACAGCCTCTGCGTCCTTACCATTAAGAGATTGGTATGATCGTCTGATCGATTTGATCGATTTGCAACGCAACAATCGCCAAGAAAGTTAATTTTAGAATACATAAGTGAGTGCCATGGCCGATTTTTTTGAGATTATTGAGCTATCAAATGGTGACATTGGTTTGCGTAAAGCAGACGATGAGTCAGCAGAGATGATTGTAACGATTCAATTTTCACCCGATGCTAAAGAAGGTTTAAAAAATCATTACGTTGAAGTTGCCCACGCAATGATTGAAGCGGGTATCCATAAAGTGGGTGAGTTGTCTGGGCTAGAAGTAGAGCAAGAACAAGTGATGACAGATCCACAAACCCCAGATTTAATTCATTAACATTGTGATATTAAATAATTAATGCCTGAGTATGCAGGCATTAACAAAAAATTTATTACCTGCGTCTTACGAGCAGGGCGTGACTATTGCCTTTTTTAGCAGCGGCTTCCAGTTCTGCCAAGTCTTCTACTGATATTTGATCTGGCCATTCAATGATTAAATGCCCGGTTCCTGCCGCGAGTGCTTTGCAGCAAACTTGATGAAAACACGCTTTCTCTGCATTAATATGTAGTATCTGAGCAGTATCAATACCCAGTGATACAGCCCAGTGACGGTTAATAGTGGGTTCATCGGCAATCCACATTAGCCAGCGTTTATCAATCGACATTTGGCTGAGAATTGGCAGTAAGTACATGGGCTGTAATGCACTGTCTGTAGCTAAAATGATTTCACTAATACCAGCCTGAGTTGCGCCTGTTTCGTGGTTGAAAGACTTGTTGTTGTCTTCATCTAACGAAAGGTTAAGCGCTAGTTCAGAGTTTTTAATTCCAAGTGATAGCTGACGCATATTAAATTCCTTGTGGTAAAAGCAAGCTGTTTAACGCAGTCTCACTGTTTGTCAATTTAGATATTAAGAGGTTAATGCTGGCGGCGTATTACACCGACATACAAACCTTCAATGGCAAAATTTGAATCTTTTAAGTTTACTTCTATCGGCGAGAAACCGTCGTTTTCTGGTAATAAAGTAACTTTGTTACGATTTTTTTGATAACGTTTTACGGTTACTTCGTCTTCAACTCTGGCAACAACGATTTGACCATTGCGTGCGGTTTCTGCTTTATGTACAGCAATTAAATCCCCGTCCATAATGCCTACATTTATCATGCTTTCGCCGTGAACCTCGAGCAAAAAGTCAGCACTGGGTTTAAACCAGTTTGCAGGGATTTCACAATAATCTTCAACATGCTCTTGTGCCAAAATAGGTTCGCCTGCGGCAACTCGGCCAATAATGGGTAATCCCATTTGCTGATCTTCGACTATACGAATACCGCGTGAAGCCCCTGGCATCATTTCAATAGCACCTTTTCTGGCTAATGCTTTTAAATGTTCTTCTGCTGCATTAGGTGAACGAAAGCCAAGTTGTTCTGCTATTTCTGCACGTGTTGGGGGGTAACCAGTTTTAACAATCGCACTTTTAATAAGATCAAGAATTTCTTGCTGTCGTGCGGTTAGTTTAATCATGTTTCTACCCCGAAGCTTGTTTTATAGTGTTTATCTATACAGTGGGTGTGAATATATACAGTGTTTTTGATGCTGTAAAGTCCCTTTTGTGCTTTTAATGCAAAACTATTCTTATTTCTGGCAATCCGTTACTTGCACTAATAGTGTTTAAAACGTATGTTTGAATTTCATTAAATAGTTAATAGAGTAGTTATGGCACAGAAAGATACCGTTGAGCGCATTCTCGATGCCGCGGAAGATTTGTTTTCTGAAAAAGGATTTGCCGAAACGTCGTTACGTAATATTACGACCAAGGCTGGGGTTAATTTAGCAGCGGTTAATTATCATTTTGGTTCTAAAAAATCCCTAATACAGGCAGTGTTTGCACGATATTTGACGCCCTTTAGTGACCAATTTTCTTCTCAGTTGGACCTTATTCAGCAGCAGGAGCGAACCCCTGAGCAACTGCTAAAATTGTTACTGATAACGTTAACTAAGTCTGGGTTAGAAAACCCTGCTAAGTTTGCGGTTTTTATGCGTTTATTAGGCTTGGCCTATAGCCAAGGCCAAGGACATTTAAGAAAGTTTTTAACCAGCGAGTATGGCGATGTTTTTAAGCGCTATATGAAAGAGATTAATCGTATTACTCCGCAATTGACACCGGTTGAGAGATTTTGGCGTATTCACTTCATGTTGGGGGCTGCGGTTTTCACCATGTCGAGTGTTGATTCTTTAATGGCCATGGCTGATCACGATTTAGGTATTGAGTCACAGGTTAAAGATGTTGTTGGTCAATTGATGCCTTTCTTGGCGTCGGGTTTAATGGCTGTTGAAAACGATGAATCCTAATTTTCCTTATATAGAAATATCAATTCAAGATCAGCTATTGCGTTTGTTTAAAGCAGACGCTGTTGTCGAATACTCCATATCAACCTCAGCATTAGGGCCTGGTCAACAAAAAAACTCTAATCAAACTCCTCTTGGTTGGCATGTTTTGCGGGCCAAGATAGGACATAACGCTCCTTTAAACAGTGTGTTTGTAGGTCGTCGATTGAGTGGTGAGATATACAGTAGTCAGTTGGCGGATCAGTTTCCTAGTCGAGATTGGATTTTAACGCGTATTCTTTGGTTAAGTGGCTGTGAAGTGGGTCGTAATAGGCTCAAAAATGTAGACACCATGCAGCGCTTTATTTATATACACGGCACGCCTGATACAGAGCCTATGGGTGAGGCAAAGTCTCATGGTTGTATTCGCATGCGTAATAAGGATGTTGTTGAGTTGTTTGATGTGATCGCTGTAGGTACGCCTATTTGGTTACAAGAATCAACGTTTGCGAGGATTTCATGTCGATCTGTGTAATGGCTGATATCTCAGGACTCTCGCTCTCTAAAAGTGATAAGGTTTTTTTATCACAGCCAGAAATCGCGGGTATTATTTTATTTTCACGAAATTACGATAATCCAACCCAATTAAAGTCTTTATGTCGCGAGTTAAAGGCCTTAAGACCTGATCTTTTAATTGCAGTTGATCAAGAAGGGGGGAGAGTTCAGCGTTTTCGAAAAGGGTTTTTATCTCTTCCTGCTATGCGGTCTTTGGGTGTGGCCTTTGCTTGCAACCCTAAAAAAGCTTTGCTACAAGCTCATTCTTTGGGGTGGTTAATGGCTGCAGAATTGATCCATCACGGTGTTGATATTAGTTTTGCTCCGGTGTTGGATTTGGATTTTGGGCGATCGGATGTGATTGGTGATCGCGCTTTTGCCAGAGAGGCTGAGGATGTTCAGCAATTAGCGGCTGGTTTTATTGACGGTATGCAAGATGCGGGTATGAGTGCGACAGCCAAACACTTTCCTGGTCATGGTTTTGTAAAAGCTGATTCTCATCTAGAGTTGCCCACCGATGAACGCTCTTTAACAGAGTTGCAATCGCAAGATATGTTGCCATTTAAACAGCTTATTGAGCAACAAAAATTGGCGGCTATTATGCCTGCTCATGTTGTTTACACGCAGGTTGATCCTCACTTTACGGCTGGTTTTTCATCTTTTTGGTTGCAAGAAATTTTACGTAAGCAAATGGGTTTTGGCGGCTTAATTTACAGTGATGATCTTTCAATGGCCGGTGCTGCAGCTTCTGGCAGCCCTGCAGAAAGGGCGATTAAGGCACAACAAGCTGGTTGTAATGTGTTGTTAATTTGCAATCAGCGTGAAGCTGCGCAAGAGATTGTTGATACGGTAAGGCAGCAGGGTTGGGCATTAACAACTCTTCAAAATATGCAAGCACAGTCGCTAGTAGACGCTGATCAAACAACCATTGATGCTGATCTTTATCAAAGCCAATTATGGCAAAATCATTTAGCGCTATGTTCAGATTTGTGGTCTCAGTGAGAAGTATTAGCAGCATTATATTGTAAAGGCGAACAATGAAAACAATAGCAATTATTGGTGGGACCGGACTCACGGAGTTTTCAGAATTAAGTAATGTAAAGTGTCATGCTCAGGAATCTAAGGTGTTAGATTTAGGTTTGGGTTGCCCAAGCTCCGCTATAACCGAAGCGGTTTTTAATGGCACTCGTTTGTTATTCTTGAGTCGACATGGACACCCTAGAGCTTTGCCGCCGCATAAAATTAACTATCGCGCTAATTTATTAGCCCTACAAGCGTTGGGTGCTGATGAGATTATTGCGGTAAATGCGGCCGGGGGAATAAGCACTCATGCCGTAGCGGGTCATTTAGTGATTCCTGATCAGCTCATTGATTATACTCATGGTCGTGAGAATACTTTTTTTGATGGTGCCTTTCGTCCTTTAGATCATGTTGAATTTAGTTATCCCTATGATGAAGGGCTGCGTCAGCGAATTTACACTGCTTTAAAACAGCTCGCTTTGCCTTTGGGTTTTTCACGTTCGGGGGTTTATGGTGTGACTCAGGGCCCAAGGTTGGAAACCATCGCAGAGATCAGGCGGTTAGAGCAAGATGGTTGTGATGTAGTGGGGATGACTGGGATGCCGGAGGCGGTTTTGGCGCGGGAATTAGAGATTCCTTACGCCAGTGTCTGCTTGGTGGTTAATCCTGCTGCCGGAAAAACCAGTCAAGAAATTGCCCTTGAAGAAATTCATGCCGTACTGATTCAAGGCATGGTTGAGATTAAGCAATTGATTTTTCAAATTTGCGGTATCAACAGTTCTGAATAAAAGGATTGCTGTTACCTTGCAATCTCTTTACCTGTTCGTTTTTTTTGCATTCCCATGGTGTTGTTGGGTATTGTTTATTCCATGCCTGATACAAACGAGTATCTTGCTTGGATAAATTGAAATCGTATTGTTGGTGCATGTAAAGGTAGGCGCGAGCAATCGGTCCTCGTGCAGATTTGGGCGGTTGTACTTTACGTGATTTAAAGTCAACAACAAAGTCGCATTGGCCGTACTGATCTGCCTTGCCATTCCACTCACTAAAGCGGTAGTTGGAGCGGTCACCATTCACTTCCCCAATTGCGGGTACTAGATTGTGCATATCACCTTCCATTTGTTTAAATGTGGGGACTTTTTTGCAGGCTTTGCGACCGCCCTTTTGCCAGCATTGCATTTGGTGGCCAAAGTGCCAAGCAGGTACGATATGCTCCCATTCAATTCGTTTTGCACGGCGTTGTTGTTTTCGAACTTCATAACCACAGCTATTTAGCTCGGGTATGAGCTTTTTCCCTTGGTGGCGGTAGTCACAGCCACAATAAAACGTTTTTTGTTGTTGGTTTTGATAAATATTTGCTAATAAACGCTTGGCTTTAGAAAAACTAATTATCGCCCGATTGTGTGGGTCATCTTGCGTGTTAGAATAGCTTTCAGTCGAAAACGCCACCAGTAATAATAATAAAAAAGCATTTAACATCAGTAATCTAGGCTCTCTAAGTTAATATCATTAGAAAAATGACATGATATTAGCACTAAACTACTGATAAAAATCAAATTATCACATGCTTATGGCCGATTTATTCAACTCATAGAACGATAGCGAAAGACATGCATAAATTTTTATTAACGGTTACTTTTTTACTGCTAAGTATTGCTGCAAAGGCAGAAAATTTTACTGATATAAAGCAATTAGCTTTATTGTCAGCAGCCTCTTATCAAGGAGTACAATCCTTGCCAGTGACTCTCAATAAATTGGGTTATCAGTTAATACATCAAAATGATCTTGCGGGGACCGAGCTACGTTATTTTATTGCACGTTCAGCTGATGGTACTCAATTTATAGCCTTTCGTGGTACGTCAAATTTAGAAAATGCTCTGGTTGATTTGGATTTAGCCTTTGCAATCCACCCAAAGTTAAATGTGCAATTACATCAAGGTTTTGCGAATGCTGCGGCGGGTGCATTTGATGACATGAGCGAGCATCTTGATAAAACCCATGCGATTAGAACAACTGGTCACAGTTTAGGTGGCGCAATTGCCGTTATTATAGCGATGCAGTTGCAGCGTTCTGGTTATATGGTGGGTGAAACCGTGACATTTGGTCAGCCTAAAGTCACTAACTTCAAAGGTGCAAATACTTTTTCTGACTTGCCGGTTACCCGGGTGGTGACGCCTAAGGACCTCGTTCCTTTAGTACCGCCGTTAAGCCCACTGCAGTTACAAGACCTGGATATTTATTGGCATGTTGGTCGTGAAATTATATTGCTTGCTGATAATAAATATTCAGTGACCAGTGGAATTAAAAGTATGTTGCGAGCTACAAAGTTTATGTCCAGTGTGCCCGATGAAACTCACATTAACGCCCATCAAATGGCAACGTATTTGAGCCTCATCAATGGTAAATTAACCAATCCTCAGCTCGAGGCATACGATGCTGGCATAAATGTGTTTGGCTTTTCTCTAAACTAATACTTCTCTCTTAACTGTTTTTAACAGTTATTAAATTGTTATTTTACTGCCACTGTCATTGAGGTTTCGTTGGCTTTAAGTGCTTTACGGCTGATGTGGGAGTGGCGCAGTGAGTCCCAGCTGAACACAATTAACCCAAGCCAGATAAAACCAAAGGTAATGTAATCTTTCAGTTCTAGGGTCTCGTCGTATAGTTGAACCGCTAGAATGAACATTAAGCTTGGGCCAATGTATTGAATAAAGCCTATGGTGGTATATTGCAGTCTTTTGGCTGCGGCAGTAAAGCACAATAACGGCAAGGTGGTGACTACTCCAGAGCTGATCAACAGTAGAATTGTGCTAGTACTGTTGGTTTGGTAGTCAGAGGTTGCACTCGGTTCCATCACTACCCAATAGCCAACAGCTAATGGAAATAGTACTAGCGCTTCAATGGTTAAACCAGGGATCGACTCAATGTGAGTACGCTTATGAAGTAAACCATAGCAAGCAAAAGATACTGCTAAGATTAAAGCAATGTAAGGTACGGAGCCAAAGCTAACTATTTGGATAATGACACCGGTGAGCGCTAGTGCAACCGCAGCACCTTGGCGCTTTCTCAGGCGTTCGCCTAAAAACAAATAACCCATTAGTACGTTAATTAATGGATTTACATAGTAGCCTAAACTGGCTTCGAGCATATGGTTGTTGTTAATAGCCCATATAAATATTCCCCAATTTAAACCTAATAAGCAGGCGCTTAAAGCAAGCAAAGCAAATTGTTTGGGTTCTTTAATGATGTTGATTACTTTATGCAGTTGCCGAGAAAATAAAACAATAAGTAATAAAAAAACGACCGACCAAACTATACGTTGAGAGAGTATTTCTTGCGGTGCAATTGGTATCAGTTGTTTAAAATAGATAGGTGCAATGCCCCACATAATAAATGCGGCTAGGGCGAAAAGAAACCCAGTTTTCTGTTCTTGTGAGTGCATACGATTGGTCTTTTAAAGAGTGGTGAAAGCAAAGGACAAAGCTGTGGCGATACTAACATTTTTGCCAATAAAAGATAGCCATTCACTTTGTTCCTAATTGTAACTGGGTTGGGTATACTCAACGAATTATCAGTGTAATAGCGCCATCAATTTGGACGATCGTTAATGACATCAATTTCTTCAACAGCGAACCTTATTTCAAGTCCTGTTTCGAGCCCTGAATCTAGCTCTGAATCTAGCTCTGAATCTAGCTCTGAATCTAGCTCTGAATCTAGCTCTGTAGAGCCCGGTTCTCAACCACATTTTGTTTGCATTGGTGGTGGCCACGGTTTGGGCCGTTTATTGGTTTCTTTGCGTGATGTAGAGCAGTATTTAACCGGTATTGTAGCGACGACCGATGAAGGTGGTTCAACTGGGCGTTTACGCGAAGAGGCAGAAACCATTGCTTGGGGGGATCTTAGAAACTGTTTGTCGCAGTTATGTTCTCTTGATGGCATTGGGCAGCGTTTGTTTGAATATCGTTTTCAAACACAGGGCGATTTAGATGGCCATAATTTAGGTAACTTGGTGTTATTTGCTCTCGATCAGTTATCAGTAAGACCAACGGATGCCATTCGTGTAATGCGCGATATGTTGAACATTAAGTCTCACTTATACCCAATGGCTGATCGCCCAACCACGTTAATGGCAAAAACCCTTGCCTTGCCTGGACAGGAACCGAATATACTTGTGGGTGAATTATCGATTGATGATTCCGATGAAGATATCGACTATATGTATCTAGAGCCGAAAGTGAATGCTGAGCCTGAAGTCATCGCGATGATTAAGCAAGCCGATGCCATTATTTTGAGCGCTGGCAGTTTTATGACCAGTATCATGCCCTCGCTGTTGGTTGATAATATTTTAACTGCAATCAATGAAAGTACTGCGCCACTTATTTTGATTGTAAATATCAAAGAAGAAGAGTTGGGCGGTGGGCTTAAACTGACCTTCGAAAAACAACTGGCCCTATTAGAAAAAGCGGGGGTTCGTAAGCTCGATCATATTTTATGGCCAGAAAATCGTGAATTATTGGTGGGGCATTTTAATCAATACCCTATTAAGCAGGTGGATATGAAGCCTTGTGAGCGTGGTTTGCATAATGAAGCTGTGCTGAAAGCGGCCATCTTTGATTTGTTAGCTTAACCTTAACCTTAACATTGATCTTAACCAAAGACACACTCTTCATATTCGTCTAGCCAAAGTGGGTATTTTTCCATCGCTTTGGCGTATAAACGGGTTTGCATGTGTTGTTCTATCCAGCTACGCAATAACGGATAGGGGGCTTGTTTAAACCAGGCTTTATTGACCCGTGAAAACTGGCGGACAAAAGGGATTAATGCGTAGTCGATTAGGCTGGGCTTTTGCCCAATAAAAAAATTTTGCTCGGTTAATCTTTTTTCTAATTCAGCAATAAATACTTCACACTTTTGGCGTTCTTCAATTTCAGTGCCAGTGCGAAAGCGTTTCGATTTTTTATAAATCTCTAATTGCGGTTTGAATTCTTTATCGTTGCGCCTAGCTAGCTCTAGCATCTCAATAAGATTTTCTGGATTGTCTTTGTGCAACAAATCCTTAGGGTCATTTTGTTGCAGCGCCCAAACCATAATATCCAAACTTTCATCAATGACTTTAGAGCGGGTTGAATATTTGTTGTGCGCATCTGGAAAAACCAATACAGGCACAGTCCCTTTAGGGGATACATTGAGCATTTCTTCTGGTTTGTTTTTCATCGTGATCGCGCGCAGCATGACTTGCTGTTGTGCCATTAGCAAACCCATGCGTGCCCGCATAGCATATGGGCAGTGTTGAAGCGAATATAAAACGGGTAATGTATTATTCACTTCAAGCGTCATATTTAAAGCCCTTGGCGGTATTGAGCGTTGGTCGACAGTGTAACCATGCTATTTAACTCAGCTGCGGCTTCTTCTTTACCTTGTATAAGATTTTCAAAATGCTTAAGCAGTTGTGCTTTATCTTCTACCGCGGTATCGCCCGAGCCAATGTTGGTAAGGTCAATAAAGTACTCATCAAATAAATCGGGCAGGTCATTAATAATGTCGAGGTTTAAAAACTGCTCGTCATTATAAATGCTTGGGTAGCCGCCTTTTTGCTTATCAATAGAGTACTTTACTCCGCGAACACTTTTTATCGTTGTCGCTTTTTCACACTTCAACATGCAGCCATCTTCAATACTGGGTTTCTTACAGCCGACCGTCGGTTGGAAGAAGCATTGGCGGCTGGTCATCATCAGTATTGGATGATAAATGCTGTAGTACAATTTGAAATTATTAGGGCGAGCAATGTTTCTTAATTGTAGGCGGTTAATCTCATTAGACATGAAGGCACCTGCGCAATTAAGTTCTTCTTTTAACGTAAGCAGCGCATACGAATTAGTAGTGTTCATTAATGGACCGGCTACCCATTCAATACCCAATTCAAACGCCTTGTACGCGATTCCGGTATTGTTGGTTACGATGCGTTTGGGTTTAACCTGCTCAAGAATTCTAACGGATTCGATATAATCCTTACCGATCAAAACCGCAGGGAACCAAGGAATAAGTTTTGGGTTGGCTTTTAAAAGATCGATATGTTTATTACAGTTCTTTTTTAAACTTTCGGGTATTTTGAAGTACACGTCGGCATCGGTTAATTCACATAGGTGAAAATCTTTTTCATAAGCGATCAAGATCGAAAGGCTCGGTTTACCAGAGGCTTTATTAGTTTTATCTAAAGGCGGTACTTCAATATTGGGAATTACGTCGACAGAGTCGTTGAGTAAAAATGCTAACTGGTTTTTAAGTGTTGTTAGTTCTTTAAACGGAATGCTTAACCCTGTTGTAAAATTGTCGAAGCACATCTCAAGGGCGAATTCAGAATTATCAAAGCTCTTAAAACGTTTGGTTAATGTTTTTTCATCCAGTTCTGATTTTTCAACAGTTGCCAGTAAGGTGTCTGATTGCAAAGTAATAACTTTGCTATCTTGATTCTCATAATCATTAGTCGCGTTAGAGTCATCACCAACAATCGCTGTGAGTAATAGGGGCTTATTGACTGAGCCAGAAAATTCAATTTTAAGCGGCAGTTTGGCCGTACTTAAATACTGAATTTTATGTCGTAGTTCTGCGCCCAGAGCATTTTTATCGATGTACAGTTCATCTTTTGCTTCCTGGATCTGAGCTTCTTGAATTTGGACAATGGATATCGAATCGCTGCTTTTGCTGATCACCTGATTAACGGCATGCTGAACGCTGTAATCACGAGGGTTGTCGATGAACATGTCTTTGGTCAGGTTGCCTTGCAAAAACGAGTTGGTGAAGTCGCGATTGAATACTTTATACAAATTAGAATCGTCGGGGAGTAATTTACCGGTTTCAATAAACCCATCAATACCTTTACGCCACGTATCGACTACCGTGTAAACGTAGTGAGCACCTTTGATTCGACCTTCGATTTTTAACGAATCAACCCCGGCCTCTACCAGTTCGGGTAGATCAAAGTAGGCGGAGTTATCTTTTAAATTGAGTGGGTATTTATTACCTGTGGCGGTGACTTCGTATTCTTCGCGACACGCTTGGCTACAGCGACCACGGTTGCCAGAATTCCCCACACTGACCGAACTTGAATAACACTGGCCCGAGAAAGCAATACACAGTGCCCCATGAACAAACACTTCAGTCAGAATCCCCAAGTCATGCGACAGTTTAGTCATAGACTTAATTTCGCCCAGATTCAGTTCGCGGGATAAGTTAACGCGGGATGCCCCAACTTTTTTTAAAAAATGCAGTTGCCCTTCGTTGTGTGTGGTTAATTGCGTCGAAGCATGAATGTCTAAGGTTGGAAAATACTTCTTAACGAGATTAAACATGCCAAGGTCTTGCACAATAATGCCATCAATACCACTGTTCACTAACTTGTTGAGTAGCTTGAACATGGTGGGCAGTTCTTGCTCAAGAATCACGACGTTCAGGGTTAAAAACACTTCGCAATCGTATTTATGTGCTAGGCGTAAAATGCCAGTAAGATCATCATAGGATAGATTAGAGGCGCGGTTGCGCGCGTTGAAGGTGTCAAGCCCGCAATAAACGGCATTAGCACCGGCAACAATCGCGGCTTTAATGGCTTCAACATCGCCACCTGGGGCTAACAATTCTATCTTTCTTTGCATTTGACTCACTGATTTACTGTGCTGATTCACGGTTATAAGCAACTTATAATTTTGAGGGGCGATTTTAGCGGTATCCTTGCTTGATTGCTATGATCAATCAATTTTGCTTTTATTTGGGCATAAATTTTTAAGATTAGTCTCAGTTAATTATTTTAAAGTTCTAGGGTGAAGTTCTTACGAAAGTCACGGAATTTTATTCCTTGTTTTAATAAGCTTAATTGCACCAATTTACTCAAATGAGAGTGCAGTAATTCAAGGTTGTTTAAGCTTGTTGTGGATTTTTCTAACGGTAAAGGGGCGGGCTTAAAATAACATTGGACTATCAAACTGTTGGGGAAATTACTCCAATCAACCTCATAGCTAAAGTGGCTAAACGCTGGTTCTTCTCTCAGTAAAGGATCGGCTTCGGCTAAAGTGCTGGCGTGTGCTAATGCTTTACGAACATTGTTGTTGAGTTTAGTCGTTACTTTATTCAACAGATTTTCCAAGGTGCTGGGTTTAATAAAAGTAGGGCTTAGTAAAAAGGCCGCAAAAGCAGCCTTTATGAGATATCTATCAAAAAATATACTTAAAACACATTAAACAAAATACTATCTATGAAAAATCAAAGCACCATGTCTTTGAGTTTTTTTAGTGGCAATACTTTTACTTTGGTACTGGCCGGTTTAGCAGCGATGTCCATTAGTTCGCCAGGTTTGAATGGATTTGGAACATTTTTGCGAGCCTTTTGAGCAGGCTTTTTTACTGTTTTTACCTTTAACAGCCCTGGTAAGGTAAATTCGCCAACCGCGCGTTTTTTGATGTGGCGTTCAATGATGTCACTTAGCTCGTCAAGAACATTTGCGACGTCTTTTTTACTCAGTTCAGTTTTGGCGGCTAGTTCATTTAATAATTCGGTTTTAGTATATCGCTCTCTAATAGCCGTTAATTTTTTAACAGGTACTTTTTTTGCTGGAGGTTTCTCAACAAGTGTTTTCTTTTTAGCAACCATGGTAAGTCCTTTCATGGAAAATAGAGTGATGTAAGCGGTTGATAATATTACTAATCTAACCATTACTATGCTTACATCTACTATATTTAGAACATAAAAATGAACCACGCAAGCACAAATCCCTTTTTATTTACAAATTTAACAATTTGTTGCTAAAAGTAATAAATCATTACTAATTAGCGTAATTTTTTTAAGATATAGCTAAAAATTGAAGTATATTTTTCTGGAAATAAGCGTTGGATTTTGTCCATTAAGTTGGCATCTTGGCCAATTAGAATGCGGTGTTTATTTTTGCGTATACCATCCAAAATTACGCTCGCTGCTTTAATAGGGGTTGTTCTTGCGGCCTTGTTAAATTCTTCGATTTGTTGGCTATGAGTTTGTTCACCCATCATCGACGTATGCATACGCCCGTTGGCAACGATACTGGTTTTAATTCCACCAGGGTGAACGCAACTAACAAATAAATTGCTGTCTTTTACTTCTTGGCGAAGTGATTCAGTAAAGCCTCTTACGGCAAACTTTGATGCATTATATTGAGATTGTGTTGGCAGGGCGATAATCCCAAAGATACTCGATATATTCACAATGGCCGCTTCTGGGCGCGTTAGTAAATGCGGTAGAAAGGTTTTTGTGCCATACACAACACCCCAAAAATTAATGTTCATGACCCATTCAAAGTCATTGTAGCTGCAATTATTAACCGTTTCTGCAAGGGCGACACCGGCGTTGTTGAATAATAGATCGGCATGTCCAAATTCTTCGATCACTTCATTGCACCACGCTTCAAACGCCAAGCGATCAGATACATCGAGTTGCGTGATGGATACGCTGCCATTGCCCTGCAGGCTGGCTTGAGTGTCTTTTAAACCAGATAAATTAATATCAGACAGCGCAAGATGAGCGCCTTCTAAGCTGAGTTGCTGTGCGAGTGCTCGACCAATACCCGAGCCGGCTCCGGTAATTACAGCCACTTTGTTAGCAAACGATTTCATAGAGAACCTTTGATGTCATGTAGATTTAATTTTTATTATATTTTTTAGTATGTTTTTTAATGTGTTTTTGTTGTGAATTACTAATGAGAGAAAAACAGAGAAAAAAACACGTCATTATTTTCATAGATTACCTGACCTTGAAGGCTGAGCAAGGTGTATTTGTGCCGTATGCGTTGGCTAACACGAAGCAATCTTTGTCTTTATGATGCATATTTTATGTTTTTGATTGCATTTTTTCTTAGTTATTCAAAGAAAGTAAGGCAATCTTCGCGATCAAGTATCGGCAATTGCGTGAAAATCGGTATAATGCTCGGCTTTATAACTTTTAGTATTTATCTATCTATATATCTATCTATCTTTTTTAATGAATAGGATTAAGTAATGCGCACTCACTATTGTGGTGATATCAACGAAACCTCGATTGACGATACCGTCACTTTTTGTGGCTGGGTTCACCGCCGCCGTGATCACGGTGGGGTAATTTTCTTAGATGTGCGTGACCGTGAAGGTCTTGTACAGGTTGTTTTTGACCCAGATACGGTTGACGCGTTTAATGTGGCCGACAGTGTTCGCTCTGAATTTGTTGTTCAGATTACGGGTCGTGTTCGTGGCCGCCCAGAAGGCGCGACCAACGATAATATGCGTACGGGTAAAATTGAGATCTTGGGTAAAGAGATCACGATTTTAAACAAAGCGCAGACCCCGCCATTTCCATTAGATGGCTATACGGATGTTGGCGAAGATATTCGTCTTAAGTATCGTTATATGGATATGCGTCGTCCTGAAATGCAAGAAAAAATGCGTTTCCGTTCGAAAGTAAGTTCAAACTTGCGTCGCTATTTAGAAGAAAACGGTTTCCTGGATATCGAAACCCCTATTCTGACTCGTGCGACCCCAGAAGGCGCGCGTGATTATTTAGTGCCTTCGCGTACTCACGAGCACAGCTTCTTTGCGTTGCCACAGTCGCCACAGTTGTTTAAGCAGTTGTTGATGGTGTCGGGTTTTGACCGTTACTACCAGATTGCTAAGTGTTTCCGTGATGAAGATTTACGCGCCGACCGTCAGCCTGAATTTACTCAAATTGATATCGAAGCGTCTTTCATCGACGAAGAAGAAATCATGAACCTGACTCAGGGCATGATTACAGAGCTGTTCGAAAAAGAATTGAACGTGAAGTTGGGTGATTTCCCACGCATGCCATACTCTGAAGCAATGTCTAAGTACGGTAGCGATAAGCCAGACTTGCGTATTCCGCTTCAGTTAGTAGACGTTGCTGAATTCTTACAAGACATTGAATTTAAAGTATTCGCGGCCCCTGCAAAAGATCCTAAAGGCCGTGTTGCTGCATTGCGCGTTCCTGGTGGTGCTGAAATTAGCCGTAAGCAAATCGATGCCTACACTAAGTACGTCAGCATTTACGGCGCCAAAGGGTTGGCATGGATTAAAGTTAATGAAATTGAGAAGGGTGTAGAAGGTTTACAGTCGCCAATCATTAAGTTTATCGGCGATGACAATACCATGAATATCATGAAGAAGCTGGGCGCTGAAAACGGCGACATCATCTTCTTTGGTGCTGATAAAGAAGTGATCGTTAACGAAGCGCTGGGTGCGTTACGTTGCAAGATCGGTGAAGATATGGACTTGTATACGTGCAAATGGGCACCTATGTGGGTTGTGGACTTCCCAATGTTTGAAGAAACAAAAGACGGTGGCATTACTGCAATTCACCATCCATTCACGGCGCCTTCGTGCAGCCCTGAAGAGTTGAAAGCAAGCCCGCTAACAGCCTTATCTCGTGCTTACGATATGGTATTGAACGGTTGTGAGTTGGGTGGTGGTTCTATCCGTATTCATGATCAAGCCATGCAAGAAACGGTATTTGAAATATTGGGTATCAGCGAAGAAGAACAACAAGAGAAGTTTGGCTTCTTGTTAGACGCATTGAAATTCGGTGCGCCACCTCATGGTGGTTTGGCATTTGGTTTAGACCGTTTGGTGATGTTGCTAACCGGTGCTAATTCGATTCGTGAAGTAATTGCCTTCCCTAAAACTCAATCGGCTGCGTGTGCTATGACTCATGCCCCTGGTGTTGTAGGTAATGCTCAGCTGCGTGAATTGAACATTAAGTTGCGTGAAAAGCCTAAAGCTGAATAAAGGTTGAATAAAGGCTGACTAAAGCCAAAAAAAGTTAAGTGTTTTTTCATTTCACAAATAAAGCCAGCTTGCTGGCTTTATTTGTTTTTAGCTTTCGACAAATTAGCTTTCGACAAACTAGCTGTTTAATTAACACAAAAGATTCATTGGTGGGTGATTGTAAAGCAAATATCTAAAACATGGATGTTTTAGCTAAGGCTACAGGGACCGTATTTACGCCGTTTTGCGGCACAAGTACCCACTCATGAATCGTGATTCGGAGCTGACGTTTTTAGCTCTAAGTTTCTGTAGGGACTCATTCATTATGCAAGTACGTAAATTAACCACTGAAGAATTCGCCGCAACAAGAATTGGTAAGCCGACAAAAATCGAAGCGGGTGAGCCGTTATTTGATTTTTGGGCCTACGTAGAAGCGATTCCAGCTGAAGATTTTGGCGAATACGATTGCACCGCAGGCGTTGTTGGCTATGTGTATCGTATGGAAGAAAAATACGAGCATGTATTGATACAATCGCAATTCGCAGAAGTTGCTATGGCATTGGTGTTGGATTTAGTTAACAAAGAAGTCTATGGTCATCATCTATTAGACATTCGTAAACGCGGAAACCCAGTTATTTAATGAACACATTCGCATTCTCTATCGAACATTATTCTCTTGTGACTTATTGGCTAGGCATGGCAGCGGTGGCTGCGATGGCGGGTGCTTCTGTGCTTGAGTCGGGTGCGAAGCAGTTTGATTTATTTGGTGTAATTGTGATTGCTTTAGCGGCGTCACTTGGTGGTGGTTCGTTACGCGACATGCTGCTTGATCGCCCGGTATTTTGGATTGCCGATGAGCTGTATTTATTAATTGCGATTTTAGCAGCAGTGAGTGTGTTTTTTCTCGCCCGCTGGGTTTCAATGCCCGTGCGTACATTTCTGATTTTAGACGCTATCGGTTTGGCGCTGTTCAGTATTTTTGGCACAGGAGCCGCGCTGACGCTGGGTGCATCTTGGTTGGTTGCTAGTTTTATTGGTGTCATCACTGGTGTAATGGGGGGCGTTTTTCGTGATGTGTTATGCAACGAAGACCCTTGGGTTTTTCGTAGCCCATTGTTTGCAACTGCGTCTTGGCTGGGCTGTTGGCTGTATATCTTGATGATTGAATTTGATGTTGGCCCGCTGGTGGCCAACTTAATCGCCAGTAGCAGTATTTTATTGATTCGCTTATACGCCTTGCGCAAAGGGGTTAATTTGCCTCGTTTTAAAGAGAAAGAAAAACCAATTTAGTAAGGGATCTTAGACTGTTACTCGCTGTTTTAACGCGTAATATTCAAAACATTAATATTATAGGAATACAAAAATGAAAAACGTTGTTATTACGGGTGCCAACCGCGGCATTGGTTTAGAGCTTGCGAAACATTACCGTCAGCTAGATTATACCGTTATCGGCATTTGTCGTGAATCATCAGAAGAATTAGATGATCTGGCCGACATGGTTATTAGCGATATTGATGTACGTTCTGCAGAGTCTGTGGGAATGGTGGCGGAGGTTTTAGCCAGTACGTTAATTAACTCTGATTCTGGCCAGCAGATTGATATCTTAATTAATAATGCAGGGGTTTTTCTTAATGAAACTTTAAAACAAATGGATTTTGATAGCATTCAAACTCAGCTAGAAATTAATGCTATTGCACCTTTGCGTATCACTCATGCTTTTCAAAGTATGCTGTGGGAAGGCAGTAAAGTTGCGATGATCACTAGCCGTATGGGTTCTGTATCAGATAATGGTTCTGGAGCCTATTACGGGTATCGAGCTTCTAAAGCTGCCCTTAATGCGTTTGGTAAGTCATTAGCGATTGATTTAAAGCCTAAGGGAGTGGCGGTTGCTTTGCTGCATCCGGGTTTTGTACAAACACGTATGGTTGGTTTTAATGGAGATATTACTCCGACTCAAGCCGCTGCGGGATTAGCGCAGCGAATTGAAGAGCTCAATTTAGAAAATACCGGCAGCTTTTGGCACTCTAATGGTGACCTGCTGCCTTGGTAAGATCCATTTAAATTTTTATTTAGCCCGGGCGGCCATCTGTTCTGGGCTTTATTAAGATGCTGATGTAGTGATACAAAAAAATAGCGAAGGTAATTAACAGTAAGCCAATTGACAGTACGAACCCCATATTTGATATAACAAATATGCGCACAAGTGCAGCCAGCTGAATAAAAGTAAAAGCCCAAATCATTCCACGTAATGCTAGTATTTTGCGGCCAGTATGACCCAAGCCCACTCGCGCCATCATACTTACAATCATGCCAGTTAGACCACCAATGGTTATGGCGTGCAGCCAAGGCAGCGTTACGCTGTAAAATTGTGATAACGATAACAAACATAAGCCGACAATAATCCAAGCATAGGAAAGGTACAGTGACCACAGCATAGGCTCTTTGATGACCCCTGGTTTAAATATAATACTTAACGTGATCGCATGACTTACAGCAGCGATTATGGCGAATACTGCTATGAGTATTTTAAAGGTTGAAGAAGCGGTAGCAGATCCACTTGCATCGATTAAATTAGGAATAAGTACACTCGCAGCCATAATCGGAATCAGTACCCAGCTAGCAGACATGGATAAGGCTTTTAAGCCCTTGGGCATTGGGGTAACAGCAACCTGTAATTTTGCTTTAGTAAAAAAAGGCAATACTCGGCCACAAACCCATAAGGTCATTGCTGCCATCATTAACACTGCTATTTGCATAAGCAATGAAATATATTGTGGTTGCTGCTGGTACAGTATGTGAAATATTAATTGCACTAAGGCAAATGCGGTCAGTAATAGTACGAACGGCCAGTTATGTTTTTGGCTGCCTTTGCCATTGTCTTTTTCGCCATCAGCCAGTGTTTTTGCCAATCCTAAAGCAGCAAGTAAAGGTGTTGAAACATCTAGTAGTATAATTAACAAGGTTGGGGTTGTTGGAATTAGCCAAGCAATTCTTGCTAGCACCCAAGTGCATACCAACAGTTTAAGAAATCTTGCGCTGATTCCAGGTTGTGATGCCCAGTTACGCGAGGCAGTTAATAAGAACCCAATGGCAATGGCCTGTACAAAACCAAAAATCATTTCGTGGCTGTGCCATCCAATCCAGCCAGAGTAAGGTTGATACTGAGCTAAGTTGCTGGGTAAATTATTGGTTAATAACAATCCCCAGAGACTGAGTGCGAAAAATATAAAAATACTGGGAGTTAAAAAGAAAGGCCTAAAGGCAATCTGCCAAATAGCAGGCCCTAGTGCGTGTTGTTTTTGGGTTTGATGTGAAGTCATATGCTGCCAAAGGCTAAAAGCCACAGGTGTATCGTTATTAGGATTTTAAAGCGCTACTATATCACTTAATAATTGAGCTAATATGCGTCATAGATCAATTCTAGTGGTAAGTTATTTGCTAAACAGCCAATAAATGTTGCTGTGAGTTTTTGCAATCAATGAATTTAATTTTTTAAGAGGCATTAAGTGAATAACACCTTGGGGATTTCATTTTTATTGTGTGCTCTCATTGTTAGCATTAATAGCCATGCAAGCAACAAAAGCACCTATCATTCTACTTATTATTCTGTTGAACAAGACGTTGATCGATTCGAAGTCAAGCTCGTACCTTATGTCGATTTGGGCTTTGGCTTAAGTGTCCATGTATTACCCGATGCAGATGAAGGTGCGACTAGTCGTTTGCTGAAAACTGGATTAGGTATGCAGTGGTTCCCTTTTTTGAGCACTCAGTTAGGGTTATGGCATTGGAGTGGAGAGGGTGGGAGGGAGCGTAATGATGATGACAGCAGCAGTAAGCAACAAGCTTCGAGCGATAAGCAAGATCCACCGACGTTTGAAGGTCTATCGGCTTCTTTAGAAGTTGTCTTGCAGTTACCTTTGCAGAGTCAAAACTCTCAGCTCAGTTATGGGCCTTATTATAAATACGGTCGCCACTGTTGGTCTGGTGTCGTGTCTGGGTTGGTTCAGCCTTGGTCGAAAGAAGGTTGCTCGGATATACAAAGTGCTGGTTTTACCTTTCCAGCTAACAATAAAAGGTCTGCTGGGCTGGTTTTATTCTTAGAATATAGCCAATCCACCTTGGAGAATCTATCAAGTCGATCCGTTCAAATTGGTGCTAAATTACCCTTGTAGAGTGAATGACACATAGAAGTTGCTGATTCTTAAACGGTTTTTGTTGTTTTATGTAAAAAGCTATTAGGAAAAGCTAACTATTTGGTTAGAATGCACCCCATTATGATTTAGCCAAGTATGACTCTAATAATAATTCTCATTCTGGTTTAAGTAATTTCACTAATAATTGCTTCGGCTTTTTTTATGAGTGCTATGCTTTTTAAATCTAAATTCAAATTCCCTAAACTATTCCTTAAACTAAGCGAGTCTATATGCTTAATACCAATGAGCCATCTGCGGCTAATGTGTCTGAAAAAAATCCCATGTCGCTTTGGCTAGCTTTATTGCCTGTAGCCTTATTAATGATCATGCTGGGTGCTTCTGTTTATTACTTCTCTGACGATTCATCATATGGCGGTAATCAGATTGCATTACTACTAGCAGCAGCGGTTGCTTCTATTATAGGTATTCGCCATGGTCATCGATGGATTGATATTGAACAAGGTATCATTACGGGTATTGCCAATGCCATGATTGCTGTTTTGATTTTGCTGGTGGTTGGCTCATTAATTGGTACTTGGATGTTATCTGGTACAGTGCAAACGCTGATTTATTATGGGCTGATGATGATCAGTGAAGAGTGGTTTTATGCTGCAGCCTGTTTAGTTTGTGGTATTTGTGCGATGAGTATTGGTAGCTCTTGGACGGTTGCCGGTACCTTAGGTGTTGCTTTTATGGGAATGGCTGCTGCTATGCAGTTAAACCCCGCTATTGCAGCTGGTGCAGTAATATCTGGCGCTTATTTTGGTGATAAATTATCGCCTTTGTCTGATACCACTAACCTTGCTTCTGCGGTGACAGATACCCCATTATTTGTTCATATTCAAAACTTGTTATGGACGACAGTACCGAGCTTCGTTATTGCCTTATTCCTATTTGTTTTGATGTCAGGGGATGCTACCTCTGCTTCTGCCCAATCTATTCAAGATACCATGACGGGTTTAGAAGAAAACTTTAACATTGGTCTGCATCTTTTATTACCTGTGTTGTTTGTTTTTGTTTTGGCATGGATGAAAGTTGCTGCTTTGCCAACCATTCTTGCCGGTGCCTTACTGGGTGGTTTATTTGCAGTTATTTTTCAAGATCAATCACTGATGCGTTTTGTTGAAAGTGCTGGCTTTGCGGCAGGCCTTAGTGTGTTTGAGCAAAACTTATTAGCTGTTTGGAAAGTGTTATTTGATGGATATGTCTCTAATACCGGATTAGAAGGATTGGATGACTTGTTATCTCGAGGCGGCATGAGCAGTATGCTGAATACCGTTTGGTTGATTTTATGCGCAATGACTTTTGGTTCGGTGATGGAGCAAGTAGGTTTGTTGCAGCGTATCTTGAGTGCCATTATGGACTCTATTGAATCGACCACGGGTTTGATTGTAACTACTGTGTTTACGTGTATTGGTGCCAACATTATGACAGCTGACCAATACATTGCGATTGTTCTGCCAGGACGTATGTATAAGTTAGAATATGCCAAGCGCGGTCTAGCACCACAAAACTTGTCTCGTACCTTAGAAGATGCTGCGACAATGACGTCTCCTTTAATACCTTGGAATACTTGTGGTGCCTATATGGCGGGTACTTTAGGTGTGGCTACCTTGTCTTACTTACCTTATGCTTTCTTAAACTTGTTAGGCCCTATTTTATGTATCGCATTTGCAGTGACGCATTTTAGAATTATTCCATTAGAAACCGAAGAAGTGAAAGCGTCTTAGGCTGAGTGATCAGTCTTTGCTTAGAAAGCAAACTTTACACCGCTTGACCCAGTGTTTGCAGCACTCTGTGCAAGCATCTGTTAAAATCCTTTGTAGTTTATAATTACAAAGGATTTTTTATGTCTGATACCCTGTTATATGTCGTTATAGGGGCGTTACTTGCTTATGCATTGTACCGTGCAGTTGCTGGGACTTCTGGTAGCAGTGTGGCTGGCAATATTGAAGCGGGCGATGCATTTTTAGCTGAAAATAAATTAACAGAAGGTGTTCAAGAAACAGATTCTGGCTTGCAGTATTTGGTATTAGAGGAAGGCACTGGTGCATTAAACCCTAAGCCTAAGAGTAAGGTATTAGCCCACTATCATGGCACTTTAATTGACGGTACGGTTTTTGATAGTTCTGTTGATCGAGGTCAGCCATTAGAGTTTGGTTTAAACCAAGTTATTCGTGGTTGGACCGAAGGCTTGCAATTAATGGTAGAAGGGCAAAAAGTTCGCTTTTTTATACCGAGTAAGCTGGCTTATGGTAATCGTCCTGCTGGTAGTATTCCTGGAGGTTCGTTATTGATATTCGATGTCGAGCTTATCAGCATAAACTAATATCTAAGCCTTGGATGCGCATGCTTCTGTCAGCATAAGTAAATATTTTTCAGGCTACTTGAAATCTCTTACAGCGGCCGTATCATCAAAGACAGTTATAGTATTTAATACAGAAAAACAATTATTAACGGAGTGAAAAATGGATCAGGTAAATACAGGCACGTTACACCAAGTAACCAGTGCACAAACACAAAAAGTTTTAAGAAATACGTACATGCTATTGTCAATGACACTCGCATTCAGTGCTGTGACAGCAGGCATTTCAATGTCTATGAATTTGGGTAGTGGCACAGCAATGATTATGTCGCTAGCAGCATTAGCCTTAGTGTGGTTTGTTTTACCGCGCACTGCAAATACGGCGATGGGTCTGCCCGTTGTTTTCTTGTTCACTGGTCTGTTAGGTGCTGCTCTTGGGCCTATGCTGAATCGTTACCTGGCTTTGCCAAACGGTTCTGAGATGGTAATGCAGGCGCTAGGTGGAACAGCGATTATTTTCTTCTCGTTGTCTATTTATGTGTTAACAACTAAAAAAGACTTCTCGTTTATGGGTGGTTTTTTGTTTGTTGGCTTAGTTGCTGTCATTGTCGCGGCTGTTGGCAGCATGATTGCATCTTATTTCTTTGGCGTTGATGTGTCTTTGTTCTCGCTAGTGATCTCCGGTATAGTTGTATTGTTGATGTCTGGTTTTATTTTGTTTGATACCAGTCGCATCATTAATGGTGGTGAGACTAACTACATCATGGCTACTGTTGGTTTGTATTTGAGCATATACAACTTGTTCACGGCTTTGTTGCACATTATTGGCGCTACAAGTAACGACTAAATCATCGACTGTGATTTTGTTTTAATAAGCACCTGATTGAATGATTTTCTCTCAGGTGTTTTTTTTGTCTGTTGTTTAATGATTTTTGAGGCTTGCTCTAAATGCTTGATACCGGTTTATTACACAATCAATATTCTCAACTTAAACAACAATTACGTGATCAAGATGACAAGGTTAGTCAGCTACACAGCACGCGCTTGCATCGAGCTTTAAGTTGGTACAAGGCCGCATTAACTCAAATTGACGATCAGTGCTTAGATCAAGCGTTTATTAATTTATGGATTAGCTTTAGTGCCTGTTTTTATATAGAAGGCGAGGAGCCTATTGCCCCTTTTATCGAAAAAATTGTCACCTTAGATGAAGAACAAAAAGTATATGCCTGTTTGTGGCATGAATATTCTGGCTCGGTAAAGGCGCTTATTAAAAACCCTTATGTCTTTGCGGAGTTTTGGCGGGTGCATCGACTCGCGCAAACTCAGCAGGTAGCAAAAGACAGCTGGCGGCCTATTTTTGAGCAATCATCAGTTGAGGCATTAAATTTTCTGAGTCGTAAAAAAGTTGCGCCTTTGTTTTCGATTGTCCTAGATCGATTATTAGTGCTGCGTAATCAAGTTTTGCAAGGTGGAGCAACGTATCAGAGTCGTGTTAATCGCGGGCAGGTCTCAGATGGGGTCAATTTGTTAGCCAGCATAATGCCAATTATTATAAGCATTATGCTAGACCGTTCTGACCAAGAGTGGGGTGAAGTGGCTTACCCCGTTATTTCGGGGTTTTGATACTACATACGCTCCAGTGTATTAATCCCTAATAGATTTAACCCCTGTTTTATCGTTTTACCAGCCAGTGCTGCTAGGCATAATCGGCTTTGTTTTTCAGCTTCTGTGTCAGCGGCTAAGATAGGGCAGTGTTCATAAAAGCTAGAAAATAACCCTGCTACTTCGTAGATATAGCTGCACAAGGTATGAGGTTGTCCGCGACGCGTTAAGCGGTCTAGAATTTCAGGAAACTGCAGTAGCTTGTTTGCCAAGTCTTTTTCTTTCTCGCTGGCCAGTGTGATGTCGCCGTTAATGGTGTTCATGTCTAGACCTGCTTTGTCAAAAATACTGGCGACGCGGGTGTAAGCATACATTAGGTATGGTGCTGTGTTGCCTTCAAAGCTAAGCATTTGCTCAAAGTTGAATATGTAGTCTCGGGCGCGATCTTTTGATAAGTCTGCGTATTTAACAGCTGCAATACCCACTGATTTGCCGATCTTTTCCAATGACGCAGTATCCATGTCGGGATTTTTACTGCGCACTAAGGCAATGGCGCGTTCTTCCGCTTCGTCTAATAAATCAACTAATTTAACCGTATCACCGCTGCGAGTTTTAAACGGTTTGCCATCAGCGCCGTTCATGGTGCCGAAGCCCATGTGCTCAAGGCTTATTGTGTCGTTAGCAAAACCCGCTTTGTGAGCCAGTGCAAATACTTGGTTAAAATGCAGTGCTTGACGCTGATCTACAAAATACAAAACTCTGTCTGCTTTTAATTGTTGGGCACGATAGCGCACAGCAGCAAGGTCACTGGTTGCGTATAAGAAACCACCACCGGATTTTTGTACAATGATAGGGAGTGTTTCACCTTCTTTATTTTTGAACTCATCCATAAAGACACATTGCGCACCGTTACTTTCTACCAGTAACTTAGCATCGGCTAAAGCATCGACAATTGATTGTAGGTCTTTGTTGTAAGTGCTTTCGCCGCGCACATCTTTTGCGGTTAAGCTAACCCCTAGTCGTTTGTAAATCGCTAAGCAGTGCTGCAAAGAAATACTATTGAATTCTTGCCAGAGTTTGTTGCAGTAGTCATCACCAGATTGCAAGGCAACCACTAACTCGCGAGCACGGTTGGCAAATTTTTCTGATTCGTCAAAGCGTTGTTTGGAGGCACGATAAAACCCTTCCAAATCCGCCAAATCGAGGTCTTCGTCGTTATTTTGCTGCTCTTCCATGTAGGCTAAAAGCATACCAAATTGAGTACCCCAGTCTCCCACGTGGTTTTGACGAATTACTTGATGACCTTGAAACTCTAATGCACGCACTACAGCATCACCAATAATGCTGGAGCGGAGGTGACCCACATGCATTTCTTTGGCTAGGTTAGGTGAGCTGTAATCAATAACAACAGTTTGCACGTCGTTATCTGTAACAGTGTTAATGCCTAGGTTAGGTGCGCTAAGAGCTTTGCTGACTTGCTCTTCTAACCATGAGTTGTTTACAAAAAAATTGATAAACCCCGGACCAGCAATTTGTGTGTTGCTAATGCGTGGATCACTGGGCATGGTGGAGGTAATGCGTTCAGCGAGGTCTCTTGGGTTCATACCAGCGGGTTTGGCTAGCATCATGGCAATATTACAGGCAAAGTCACCGTGACTTTTATCTTTGGTGTTCTGCAAAACGATACGAGGGTTAACGTCTTCAGCAAGAACGCCTTGTTGTTTGAGAGTATCTAGGGTTTGCAATAAAAGTGCTTCGACAACCGATTTCATGGTACTACCTTTGTATGACTCATAACGAGTCCGCTGTAAATTTCTGTTGCGGATTTTACGCGATCGCAACGGAATTGTCTTGGCTCGTTTTGACTCTTTACAGCGGAAAGTATTACCCGTCATACTTAGGATTGTCTGACAAAAGGCATCTATTCATTTATTTAAGCAGAGAGGGAACTATGCAAGATTATTACAATAAAAAAGCGCAGGAATGTGAGATGTTGGTAGCAAAGTTACAGCAGCAGGTTGCGCGTATGCAGGTTGATGATTCATCTCAAATTCAGGAAAAAATGAAGAAGGTGAAGCGAGAGATGGCAAATTATAAAGCGGCTGTCGAAGCCGCTTCTTCGGATTGCTAGCAATAAAGGTAGATGATTTTTTGATTCCACGAGTTGCTATTAGCGAACTTCGCAAATAGCACCTTTGTGGATGCCTTCAAAGGCTTTGACAGTGATACTGCTAGAAGGATCTTCGTCGTGAAGCGTATTGGCAATATGTGCTGAAATGCATTCCACTGTGGTATCCGACGATATCATGTAGCAAGTATCCTGCGGTAAAGACAGTTTAAAGTGTCCTTGAGGAGCATCGTAAGCAAAGTGCATTTGCTGGGTTGTTTCATCAAGGCTGACTAAATCTTCTTCACTGCCTATGTAAATATCTGCCCAGCGATCAGCCCAGTTAGTTTCTAGATTGTTGTCACGTTCGCCATTGCGCCAAATTTGAATACGTGAGCGATGACCGTGAGCTATGCGCTGGCAGTTACCGTCGTGCTTTTTTAAACCATGACTATAGTGGTAATAGGCACCATTGATATCTTCGGCTTCGAAGGTCAATTGAATATGATCAAGGTTATCTGGGAAGGTATTGGCCAGCTGCTGTAATGACCATTGTGATACGGTGTGATCATTGATTTCATCGGTATCAATTAACGCAACCGCTTGTAAGGGTGCTTCCATAGTCAGAATTTGCTCTTTAGCAAATAACCAACTTAGGGTGATGCGCTCATTGGCGATCATGTAGGTTATGTTGGGTGATTGAGTCGGTACCAGCAATCTGTGATCTAACTGATCGTCTAACCAGTTACGCAGCACTTTTTTTACCAAGCCAAAATCCCATATCATACTGGTGGCATCTAGCCCGCCGTCTAGCAATGCTGACGCCAGCCAAGTTTCGCCCACTAACCCTCTTTTAGCGTCCAAGTAGCTAAAATCAACATTAGTAAGGTTGTCGACAAATAATTGCATGGGATTCTCTTAACCGATTTTAAAAGACGGCATTCTACCTGAAGTTGCGGTTGCAGCGTAGTGCTTGCCGCGTTTCTTGTTGGATTTATTGCTGGCATTTGGTGATATACTTGGCAAAATTTAATAAATTAAAAATTCTTTAGGACATATTTCTACAATATGAAATTTCTTGACCTTACTGATTTTGATCGTGCTTGGATTTTTCGTCATAAAGATTTGCCTTTAGACGAGACTACGAAGTCAGCAATAAAACCTTATACAGAAACTGTCTCCAATCAAATGTGGAACCAATATATCAGTCAGCAGGTAGGGCATTCCTCACAATTTTTACCGACCGATTGGCCTAGTAAAAAAAATACGTGGATGGGCAAGGGGGTCTGGCAAGACGCTTGGGAGTCAGAAGATAATGTTCTTCCTGAGTTATTGTTAGAGCACATAGATTGGGATGAGAATACCAATGTATTATTTTTCTATGACAGCGACCGCGTAGTAGAGACAACTTGGAAGGCATTTAAGGCAAGTTGGAAAAACTTTCTGTTTTTTGATGATGGGCCTATTTTACTGGGTAAAAAACGTAAACAAGCTGTACAGTTTTTACAAGATGGCAGTTTTGTTATTGGTCAGCGGCCAAGTTAATGTCTAATTTAACGACAAATTCTAACAACAGCTTTCTGAGTGCATTGTGGATGGTCGGAGCAATTTTTGCTTTTTCATTGACCGCCATAGCCGGGCGTGAAGCGACTCATGCTTTAAATGCCGAGGCGATTAGTATTTCTCAGTTGGTTTTTTTTAGAAACATTGTCGGTTTGGCTTTTGTATCCTTATTGATTTTTTCTCGGCGCAGCAGTCGACCTATTTGGCATGTTGATAAGCCGTTATTGACCTTGCATTTTGGTCGCAATAGCGCTCATTTCTTTGGCCAGTGGTGCTGGTTTTATGGCCTTTCTCTGTTACCTTTGGCGCAAGTGTTTGCCATTGAGTTTACTGTACCAATTTGGACAGCCTTATTTGCAACGGTACTATTATCCGAAAAAATTACCCAGCGCCGTACGCTTGCTATTGTATTGGGCTTTGTTGGTGTATTAATTATTTTACGCCCAGGATTTGTATCTGTTCCCGATGCTGCATGGGTAGTGTTGGCTAGTGCTGTTGCTTATGCCTTGTCCCACACGTTGACTAAGCGTTTGTCAGGTAAAGCCAGTGCGTTATCGATACTCTTTTATATGCATGTGATGCAGCTGCCACTGGCATTTTTGTTAGTTTGCTTTGATTTTGCGTTACCCCAAGGCATTACTTGGTTATTTGTAGTGATTACCGCCTTTGCTGCGATGGCGGCTCACTATTGTATGGCTAAAGCGCTTTCTTATGGCGATGCCATGGTGGTGATGCCTATGGACTTTTTGCGCTTACCTTTAATCGCTTTGCTAGGCATGGTGCTATACGACGAAGGCATTGATATTTGGCTACTTGTCGGCGCTGCAATTATGCTATTTGGCAATATGTTAACCCTAAAAGAAAAATCCGCAGCTAAATAGAGTAGTAATTTAGTTGGTTTTTGCTTTGTTAGCTTATTGATGCTGCACTTAGCCTATATCCGCTATTTTTCTTTGCGGCTGCTTTTTTTCTTACGTTTCTTTTTCGGGTAAAAGGCTTCTTCACCTTTAGGGCGAGAGCGAAAGCGCCGATGCATCCATAAATATTGTTCTGGGTGAATTCTAATAAAAGTTTCTAGTTGCTTGTTTAGCCTTGTTGCAGCGGTGATATCGTCATCTTCGGCTAAGCCTTCAAATATAGGAGAGAAACGAATACTGTAACGGTCGTTATCTTCTCGGAACTGACTCACCATTAATACCGTTGCCCCAGTGTCTCTGGGTAATTTCATGGCGGCCTTAACTGTGGCAGTTTGAATGTTAAAGAAGGGCGCAAATACCGAGCGGCGTGCACCAAAATCTTGATCAAAACCATACCAGACCGTATTGCCCTTCATTATGAATTTCGACATTTCACGTAATTCATATTTGTTAAATTTCTTATTGCTGTAGCGCAAGCGGTGTCGTTCAATAACGGCATCAAATAAAGGGTTGTCGTTTGGTCGATACATGTAATTGAAGTTTAAAATGCTGTGTACCATTGGACCTGCCAAATCCAAAATACTGAAATGCCCCCCAACTAAGATAACGCCTTTGCCGCGTGCTTCGGCTTCTTGTAAGTGTTCAAAGCCATAGACGTCAAGCTTATCCAGTATGGGTTTATGATCGCCCCACCAAGCAATAGTGGTTTCAACCATGCCTTTCATGTTTGCTATAAAAGATTCTTTTACCAGAGATTCTTGCTGTTCGGCGTTTAGCTCAGGAAAACAAGCTTGAATGTTGGTGCGGGTGACCAGTAAACGAACCCCTCCTTGTTTGTACATCATATTGCCTAAAAATGTGGCAAGTCCCATTTGTGCTCGATAAGGCAGTAAGGACATGAGGTACATAATGCCAATACCAACCCATGTTACCCAGTACTTAGGGTGTAAAAATTGGCTGTATCGATACTGGCTAGGAATGCGGATTTTTGGAGAATTCATTATATTTTGGTTAACACATAAAAAAAGATCACTCATTCTATTCTAAATTTAGACAGAGTGAAAACGATAGGAAGAGAGGAAAAAGTGAAATTATTTTTGGCTACAAGAAACATCAATAAAACACTTGCAAAGCTATCTTGCCTTATAAAACAGTAACTTAAAAAACCTGTGTTTTAATGACTGAATTCAACCTAAAAAATCAAGAGGGAGCAGCAAGAAAAAGGGCTTGATTTTATCGACTAAATCGCAGAAAGTGCGCGTCCTTTTTTGCGCTTTCACCATCACATTCACATTGAGCGCTATATTGATCGAGTATTTTTAAATGAACAACGCGTTAACCCAGCAGCAAATTGAAACCGTCTCTAATATGAGTGAAGAAGCTTTGTACCATTACTTCATTGAGCAAACGGTTGCGCGTCAGCAGGTTTGGGGTTTACGCGATGAAGATGGCTTTGTTCAGTTGGGCACCAGTGATCAGGTGTGTCTACCTGTTTGGCCACATCAAGAACTGGCGCAACAATGTGCTATGGACGAATGGGAAGGCTGTGAACCAGTGGCGATTCCGGTTAAATTATGGGCAAGTCACTGGTTGGCAAATATGAATAAAAAAGGGGCCTGGTTAACTATCTGCCCTAATGAATATGATACTTGTTTGGTGTGTGAGCCGCTGGACGTGCAGCGTGACACTTTATGTGCAATGCCAGTCGCTAACGATGTGAGTCATTAAATACGGTGTTTAACAGCTATGGGTATTCATTGCCCAGTAGCTGTTATGAGCCATTTATAAAGCTGGCTATTCACTAGAATCTGGCTTTTCAAACATTGCGTTGGTTTTACCTTTAAACGCACTAGCAAAAAGTTCTTTGTGATTGGCAATTAAGTGGCCGATCTCCTCACATTTATCATCATCTAAGCCTTTAACATTGTGCTCGATAAAGAAACTCACCGCTTCGGCAAGCTCTAAAAGTTTATCGTATTCATCGGCTTCTTTTTTGCTAGTAAATGTTTTACTGGTATCTCTATCTGACATATATAAGGTCACCACTGCCATGGGTTTACTCCTAAAGTAATACTGTATGGGTGAACAGTAGTATTATCGTGGCAGCGAGTCAAGAAAATGATTGGCTATAAACTTAAATTAATCAGGGTTATGATTCTTACAAGTTATGTAATGTGATGCTGTACAGTGGGGTTAATGATTTGTTTGATCAAGATGTGCTTATTAATACGTTTTGCTTGTTGTGGTTTTTTGTTTGTTGGATTGGCTATACCTATTACGCAAGAAACAAGGCTACAAAACGATCTTGCTTGGCATCAGAGCTGCACAATTATCGAAAGTACTGGATGCAGCGGGTTATGATTCGCGATAATCGAGTAGGTGACGCTGCACTGATTGCTAATTTAGAGCGTAATGTGAGTTTTTTAGCATCCACTTCGATTTTAATTTTAGCCGGCTTGTTAACGGTAATCACAGTGTCTGAGCAAACATCGGCACTGGTTTCTCAAATACCTCTCACTGCCCATGTAACCCCGCAGTCAATTCAATTAAAAGTGGGCTTGCTGGTGGTTATTTTTGTTCACGCTTTTTTTACGTTTACCTGGTCTATGCGTCAGTATGGGTTTTGCTCGATAATTTTGGGAGGAGCGCCTATGCCAGAGGAGCAAAATGTGACAGAGGAAGAGCGTAAGCGCTATGCCTTTTATGCTGCTAGAGTCATTGATTTGGCAGGGTTGAGTTACAACCAAGGTTTACGTGGCTATTATTTCGCTTTGTCTGTGTTGGCGTGGTTTTTAAGTCCATATCTTTTTATATTGGCTTGCGGTTTTGTGGTTGCCGTACTGTATCGGCGCGAATTCAAATCCCGTTCATTAATGGCGCTCAGGCAAATGGATAGTCCTTATGAACATCCGGTTAATTTATAATGCTTGTGAAATACAGAATAGGTAGTGATGTGTTTAAAAGCTAGAGTAAGTAGTAGAGCAAGAGGCAAAGAAGAGGCAAAAAAGAGATAAAAAAAACGCCCTAAGAACTTTGAAATAATAAATACAGTTCGAGAGCGTTTAAAGTGTGCTGTATGATGCTTTAATCATTTTTATACAATAAGTTATCTTCTTTAAACTGTCTGTAGCATTAATGCATCCAAGTGTAACAAAATGTTTTTTGGGCGCGTGTTTACGCAAACTCATGTATGTTGCTTGATATATGTATTTGTCACGTTAGCTGTTATCATTTGGCGACACTTATTTTATGACGATTAGATTTCATACAGATTAGATTTCATTCAGATTCTATTTATATTTGGGCACTTATAATGCGGTTGTTCTCCACAGTTTTCACTTCCTTTTCTCCTATTCGTTTGACCTTTCCTGTTGCTTTACTTTCTATAGCGACTGTTTTAAGCGGTTGCAGTGACGACGGAGGTGGTAGTGGTAGCAGCTCAATAACCAATGTTGAAGGTTGGGTAGGTGCACAAAGCTTTAACAGCGCGCAAGTGGTGGTTAACCAAGTTGCAGAATCAGGGCAAGTCGGTACCAGTACAGATGGCATTTATTTTGGTGTGCGTGAGTCTACAGATGATGAGGGTGGTTTTAATGCAGCCATCGCCAATGATGAAATCATTATGTTCATCGCCCGTGGGCAAGTAGCCAATGTGGATAAAGACCTAAACAATTTGGCCACTAGTCGCCAGTGTCAGGTGTTTTCTGGTTGTACGGTATCAGGGGCGTCTTATTCGTTTGGCAGTTTTTATCCAGCAACCTCTGGGTTTGAATGGCGAAGTGTTATTTATACCGCCAGTGAAGGGGCGACTAATAATGTTAACCCTATTACCACCTTGGCTGCTGCTTTTGCTTATGAGTACGATGTTTCTGCCTTTGCTAATAGCGCGTTCAATAACCAGACTTTTACGGCTTACGACGTAGTACTGGCTAATTCTCAGGTGTCTAAGTTGTTTGGCTTAGGGGATATTATTGGCGTTACACCGGCTAACTTAACTAAGCTTAATCGTTTAAATACTAATACAACGGCTGTGCAGCAGCAGATTAAATACGGCGCTTTGTTAGCAGCGATTCAAGCAAAAGAGCTACAAGAAAACCAGCTACAAGAAAACCAGCCAGGTAATTCAGATTTTTTCAAAAATGTAGTTGATCAGTTTGTTGAAAATGAGGGGCAGTTCTATTTTAAGCAGGATACGCCAGCGACTAATGATTTAACATTAAGTGGTCTTTATCAGGCCGCGCTTGATAATTTAGCCCCTATTGCGGATGGGATTACTAATTCTCAAGCAAAGGCTGCAGCTCAGGCAGTTATTGCTGATTTTAATCAATTAATAGCTACTGCAAATGATGACAGCAAGCTCAATGTTAAAACCCAGGTTGCCCCAGATTCTATTGATGGTCTTTTGTCTGCAACTGAAGTGGCTGCGTTTAATCTGGGTTTATTAAAAACCAAAGCTTTTATCGATGATTTAATCGATCAGCAAGACAGTTTTTGGCAAGAGGGTTACAAAGCACAGCTTGATCAATATACGGATTTTTTGAAGAGCGTGCGTGATGATCAACAGGCTAATTTAGAGGCTTTGGCCACCGACTTTGGGCTGATACAAGACTATTATGTGCATTGTTTTGCTGCTGAGTCGCTATCTACGCAGTGTTTAGATGCTCGTTTTGATAATATTAAAAGTCGTTATGCGGATAACTATAACGCTACCAGCAAAATATTAACGTTAACCGATAATAATGGCCAAACCGAAACGGTTACCGTTTCTCAGCGTATAGCAGATTTAAATTTGCAAGATAGTATTGTTCCGGCTCAATCCAATGCGATTGATGTATTGATTACTGGAACCTTGCGTAAAAATGATTTGGTAGTAAAACTTAATCACAAGCTAGACAGTTTAGGAGATACTATCGATGTACCTTCTGCCATGCGGGTATATTTTACCAAGCCAGTATCTTCTGTTGAAGGTGCTGTAGCGCAAGGTTTAGAAATACAAGGTTTTGAGTTGATTTGGGGGGATTTTGAACTGTACGACGAGTCAAAAATCAATGATGCTAATGAAGAGTTGGAGTTAAGCGGTTCGTTCCGAGTATTTTATCGTGGTGTTGAAGATTTACAGGGTGGTAATTCTGAATTGCGCTTTAATATTGAAGAATGGGTATTAACCTCAACCATCAGCGACAAAGTTGATGATGATAACAATACCGACAGCGAAACCACTACCTTGGTGGTGACGGGTACTTCATCAAACCCCAGTGATTTTTACCCAGCGCAAAAATTCTCTGGCTTCGATGCTTTTTTTACTGCTAATTCAAACCCTAGTGCAACCTTGGGTTCAACAGAAGCGGGGCTTTTGTCTTACAGCTTAGGTATTGAAACGGTTCAGTTGGGCAGTCGCTTGGTTGAAGTAGAAACTGCAGACTTTATTAATTCTAAAGGCACGGATATACGTTATCGCTTTTACCCTGATGTGCTTGTTGAGGATTCATTTGATACCGATGGCGATGGTGATTTTAGAGAGATGGTGACTCAGCATAAAATAGAAGAATGTGTGCTCGATGAGATTAATAGAGAAGTAATCAGTTGTGGTCCTCAAAGTCGAGTATTTGCCAGCCGCGACAGATTGAATACATTGAACGATTTATGGAAGTTGGGTGTTATCCAGCGCTTTAGCGTGCCAGGTTTAGGTGAGTATGTTGTCGATTTTCCGGTAAAAGTTGATGGTTCTTGCCAAGTGTTAGATCTTACAAATACCAGTGGGGTGCTCGATGGCCGCTTGATTGAGCCTATGGTGTTGGGGTTAGATACGGTGCGCATGTACGCTGAGATCAATTTAAAAGATGATAACCAGCAAAGCTTACCGCGTACTCTGCTCGATATGTCGATTGTAGCGCCAACCAGCAGTAAGTATCGAGTAAGTGGTAATCTCTCTCATAACTACAGCGGAACATTAAGCGATGATTCAGGTTTGATTTTAGGCTCTGGCTCTGAGGTCAGTGTGATGGCGTTTTCTTATGATACATCTAGAGATTTTGAGAATTTAGGCAACGTTTCCGTAGCGCGTGCGGGTGTTGATTTAACCCTGACCGATTCATCACTGGGGAATGGTTCATTAGCGCTAACAGAAGATCAAGATATTACGGGGTTTTTAACTCAAACTTATAACCCGGAAGACATAACTTACACCATTATTGAAGACGAAAATGGTCAACCAGAGCGTTGCATTAAGCCGACTGATTCTGCAGATTCTGGTTCCTCGTTTGAAAATATCGATAAAAACAGTGCCGATGAAAAAACCGTTTATTATCTCAATTACCGCGATGTGGTTTATGCAACCATGCGCTTGAATTCTGGCACAACTAATACTTATACAATCAATTATATTGATGGTTCTACAAAGGAAAACGTTGTTTTCGACATGCAATTCATGACTTTAAACAATGCTTTCTTTTCTGAATTTTTTGGCTCGGGAGCAATTTAGTTTTATGAGTTTCGATAAAATACAGCGTACTGCTTTTTTGCTCTGCACTATTTATTTTGGTTTTTTTTCGTTAACCCATAATGTAATGGCAAGCGATACTATTGAAGACCCTTGGCAAGGCTTTAACCGCAGTGTGTTTGAATTTAATGAGGGTGTGGATAAATACGTTGCTAAGCCCGTGGCAGATGGCTACCAAGCGGTTACACCTCAATTTATCGATACCGGAATTACTAATTTTTTTTCTAACTTAGAAGATGCCCTAATCATTGTTAACGATGTTTTTCAATTAAAGCCTATGCAGGCACTATCCGATACGGGGCGCTTCTTAATTAACTCTACTTTTGGCTTGTTAGGTTTTTTTGATGTTGCCAGTCACTTAGGCCTCGAAAAACACAATGAGGACTTAGGTCAAACCTTGGGTTATTGGGGGGTTGGTTCTGGTCCTTATGTAATGTTGCCTTTGTTGGGTCCGAGCAATATCAGAGATGGCTTTGGTTTGGCTGGGGATACTCTGTCTGGTTTAAGCTATACCACATTGGTCGACAGCAATGTTCAAGCTGCGGGATTAGCATTGCTTAAAGGCATTGATTTACGGGCTGACTTGATTGCTTCTGAAGGCTTAATTAGTGGTGATCGCTATACTTTTATTCGTAGCTTTTATATACAGCGTCGAGCTTTTTTGATCGCTGATGGTGTGGTGGCGGATGAGTTTGATGATGAGTTTGATGATGAGTTTGACGACTTTGATTCCAGCGACTTTGATTCCGGCGACGACTTTTAATGTATTTATTAGTTGTTAATAACGCATGTTACACGAAGCAGTTAGCCGTTTAATTTTGGCTGCTGCCTCGCGTGTCTGTTGTTAATAATGCTACTTTTATTGCTTAAATAAAGCTGTCAATGCTCACGCCATATTGAAATTGTTGATTATCTTGCTCAACTTTTCTTAATACTGTGGCCATGGCTTGCAAGGGGGGCGTTTCACCGCCGCCGCTGTTAATCTCTATACGAACCTGTTGGTTTACTTCTAAGTCTGCTTTGCTAGTCAATAAAGCTCCCGTACTGCTTAAATCTTCGCAGGTGGCTGTATATGCTTCATTGTTTATGAAAATTGTGCTGCCAGTACTGATTTGCATGCGGATGAAATCACGTTTTTCACTGTACTCTCTAGAGTTAAAACTCATGGTCGCATTCCTTTTATTGTTTTTAATGCTGTGTCGCATGCTAACACCGAAAATTTGATATTAGAATCTCGAAAATCATATTAATCCGGTCATTTATGGCTATACACCCAACTTTAGTCTTAGATAAACTAAATTTATTGCATATTATCAAGGTTTTAAGCAAAAAATAGACGATTCTATTGTGACTAATGAGCGATCTTTGTGCTTTATGCGAGCTGCTTATTGCACTGTTAAAAGGTTGCGGGTATGGTTCGCGCAGAATATTGAAACAACACTGTTTTAACTGAGGTGGTGAATGAATGCTCGTTTGCTAGTAATTGATGATGAGGCCATGGTGCGCGATAGCTTGGTCGCTTATCTTGAAGATAGCGGTTATGAAATCGTCTCTGCCGAAAGCGGCTTGCAGGGCTTAGAGTTATTAAAACAGCAAGTATTCGATTTGGTTTTGTGTGATTTGCGCATGCCTCAGTTAGATGGGTTGGATGTATTAAAACGTATAAAAGATATCAGTCCAAACACCCCTTTTATTGTTGTTTCTGGCGCTGGTGTGATGAATGACGTTGTACAAGCATTACGCTTGGGGGCAAGTGATTATTTGGTTAAGCCCATTATCGATATGGCCGTTCTCGATCACTCTATTCAAAAAACGTTAAGTATTAAGAGGCTTGAAGCCGATAATCAACAATATCGAGATCATCTTGAGGCGGCTAATCGTCAATTAAGTGAAAGTCTAGACGAGTTGCGCAGCGACCAGCAAGCGGGGCGCCAGGTGCAAGCAAAAATGCTACCTGAGCCGCTGCAAAATGATCACTATCAATTTTCACACCTTATAAAACCCTCTTTAATGCTTAGTGGCGATTTTCTAGATTACTTCTTATTAGACGAACATCATTATGGTTTTTATATTGCAGATGTGTCGGGCCATGGAGCGGCTTCTGCTTTTGTTACTGTGCTGCTGAAAAACTTAACTTATCGTTTAAAGCGTAATCTTAAACGCGGTTCTAGTGATGATTTGTTCTATCCGGTTAAGGTGCTTGAGCGAATCAATCAAGAGTTATTGGATACTGATTGCGGAAAGCATCTTACTATCGTGTATTGTGTGCTGAATACACAGAGTTTGCAGTTAAACTACAGCATAGGCGCACACATGCCTTTGCCTATTTTGTATGCCAATGGTGAAGCCCAATATTTATCTGGAAAGGGTATGCCTGTTGGCTTGTTTAGAGATGCAAAATACAACAACTATCAACTACAAATGCCTGATTCCTTTAGTATTAATCTGTTTTCAGATGGTATTTTAGAGTTATTGAAACAACCATCATTAGCATTAAAAGAAGAGTACCTGCGCCAACTTGTTGAAGACAACGCCGGTGATCACGAATCGATAAAGCAAGCATTGTATCTAAATAACGATGACGACATCCCCGATGATGTTGCACTAATGACAATAGTAAGGGTTTAACATGAATCCAGGTAAAATTGAGGTTGCGGATAAAAAAGGTACTTATGTCATTAAGCTCAGTGGCGATGTTAGAATGAACCTTTGTTGCGCCCTCGAAAATTATTTAGACGACATGTTTTCTAGTGATCAATTTAAAACTGTCATGGTCGATTTGTCGGATGCAGATGGGGTGGATAGCACCACATTGGGTCAGTTGGCTAAAATATCCATAGTTAGTCAAGATAAGTTTGATTTAGTCCCCACGATTATTTCACCAAGAGAAGATATATTACGAATTTTGTTAAGTATGGGATTCGATGAAGTGTTTTATATTATCTCTGATATGCCAGCAGAGGTGTCCGACTTAGACGAGCTAAGTTGCGACAAGCTTGATGAAGATGAAATGCGTGAAAAAGTAATCGCCGCTCATGAAGTGTTGATCAGTTTAAATGATGATAACAAACACGAGTTTCAAGAGTTGGTCGATTGTTTACACAGCCACAAATAAGAGCCCAGGAGGGTCGAGTGAAAGTTAAGCAAGCGGCAGTTATAGGTGGTGGTAGTTTTGGAACTGCAATCGCCAGTATATTAGCATCAAACGGTATTGAAACCCGCCAGTGGATGCGTAACGATACGATCGCCAAAGCGATTAACGATAATCATGAAAATCCGCAGTATTTACCCAATGTCAAACTAGACCCCAGTTTAACCGCCAGTACCGATCTTGCTGCGGTAATAAAAGGGGCTGAATTAATCTTTGTTTCAGTGCCAAGCAAATCATTTGCTGCTGTTGTAGAAAAATTAAAGCCTTTTTTAACGCCTGGCCAAAGCTTGATTAGCACAACAAAAGGAATAGAGCCCAATGGCTTTAAGTTAATGAGCCAGTTATTGGCCGAGGCGTGTCCGGGGCATTCAATCGCTGTATTGAGTGGCCCTAACCTAGCTAAAGAAATCGGTCAAAAACAATTAACCGCAACGGTGGTCGCTAGTGAAGATGGCGCTTTGCGCTGCCAAATCCAAGATGCGTTGGGTTGTGAATATTTCCGTGTTTATGCTTCAGACGATATGTATGGCGTTGAATTAAGCGGTGCATTAAAAAACATTTACGCCATTGTGTCGGGCTTTATTGCAGCTTTGGGTATGGGTGAAAATACCAAGAGCATGATTATAACTCGTAGCTTGGCAGAAATGAGCCGCTTTGCCGTGGCGCAGGGTGCTAATCCACTAACCTTTTTAGGTTTGGCCGGCGTGGGTGATTTAGTCGCAACTTGTATGTCGCCAATGAGTCGTAACTATCGTATCGGTTATGCTATTGGTGAGGGTCGATCCCTAGAGCAAGCAATAGAAGAGTTAGGTGAAGTTGCAGAAGGTGTTAACACCTTGCGCTATATCAATACGAAATCTGATGAACTTGATATATATATGCCTTTGGTAAAAGGTGCTTATGCTGTTTTGTTCTCTCAGGTAGACCCAAGATTGGTAGCAAAAGAATTAATGACAGGTGAAAATACAACTGACGTTGAATTCACTTTAGCTAAAACAGATATTGGAGTTTAAAAATGAGTGACATGAAGCAAAGCCTAAAATCAGATGCGTTTTGGTTAAGAACATTATTTATCATTTTGTTTTCTGTCGTGTATCGAATATTAGATGTTGTTGTGTTGTTTATAGTGGTTGTTCAGTGGGGTTTTACCTTGGTCACCGGACAAGTAAATCCTGCACTGGATCAATTCAGTGGCAGTTTATCTACCTACATCGCACAAATTGTTCGTTACATTAGTGGAAACTCTGAAACCAAACCTTTTCCTTTTACCGATTGGCCAAACCCTAATAGAGAAATGCCAACGGAGATGTAGTGAAACTCTACCTTATAAGACACGGTGAAGCTGACACAGGCTTGCCAAATGATGAGAAGCGACCATTAAACGAACGCGGCTTAAAGCATGCTCAAAGCGCGGCTAATTGGTTGGCAAAAGTTGTTAGGGGGCCGGTAAGTATTTGGTCGAGCCCTTACCTAAGAACCCAGCAAACAGCCAAGCCCATTGCCGAAGCATTATCTATTGATATTGTTAATCATGATTGTTTAATGCCTAACATGACACCCCAGAAAGTGGTGGATGAGCTGATTCATGAAGAAGGCAATATTATTCTGGTGACGCATTTGCCATTAGTAGGGCGGCTTGCTTCTTTGTTAATAGAAGGCTCGATTTTTGATCAACCTTGGTCTGCCACCGAAATTTGGCAATTACAAGGTGACGTTTATGCTCCTGGTTGCCTAGTAAATACCGATGTTTGGTATCCTGTCCTAGACGAAGGCTAGTTCGAATTAGTGCCACCGGCGGCACTCAATAACCTTGTGTTATTTGTATGTGATGGTAGCTTTAGCTGCTTGTTAGCTAATGTTATTATCAAACACATGAAAGATATACTGCACTTTTCTCACGCTAATGGCTTCCCTGCGGGTAGCTACAAAACTTTATTATCCTATCTTGAAGATGATTTTCAGGTGGGTGCCATCGAGCGCTTTAGTCATCATCATCGTTATCCTGTTTCTAATAATTGGAATCATCTTGTTACCCAGTTAATTGACGAGCTTGAAGCTTGTTATAATCAACCTGTTTACGCCGTAGGACACTCGCTTGGTGGTGTCTTAAGTCTAATTGTTGCTGCTCAGCGTCCTGATTTGGTAAAAGGGCTGATTATGCTGGATGCGCCTTTTATTACTAACATTGAAGCGCTAGGCATCAATTTAATAAAGCGCTTGGGTTTAATGGATAAGATAACGCCAGCCGGGCGTACGCTTGGTAGACAAGAACATTGGCCGTCGACAGAGCATGCGCGGGAATATTTTCGCAATAAACGCCTGTTTCGTTCGTTTGATGAGCGTTGTTTACATGATTATGTTTATCACGGTACGGTGGAATTAGAAGGCGGTAAGCGGCAGTTGTATTTTGATGCTGCCACAGAAATCGAAATTTATCGTACCATTCCGGATAACCTCCATCGCACCCCTCGATTGCCCATGCCAAGCACTGTAATTGCAGGAAAAAACAGCGATGTGTTTAAAAAACAGCATGGTTCAAAAATGCAGCGACAGCTAGGTATGAATGTTGAATGGGTGGACGGTAGTCATATGTTTCCCTTAGAACAGCCAGAATTAACCGCAGCTTCTATTAAACGGCACATCAGCCAATGGAAATAAAGCCAGTGAACTCTATAGAGCAGAAAATTGATTTGTCGTTTGGCCAATTAAGTGTGCAATTCTATGGCGATAAACAAAAGCCAATGATGATTTGTTTGCACGGTTGGTTAGATAACAGTGCCAGTTTAGAGTGTTTGGCGACTTTGCTAAAAGATGATTTTTATTTGCTGTTGGTTGACTTACCTGGTCATGGCAAATCCGATCCCTTGCCAAAAGGTGCAGAGTATTATATCTGGCAGTATATAGAAGTTTTGCATGAGCTTTTTCAACATTCGGATGTGATAGGTGATACACCTGAAATTCCGCTTCATTTATTGGGGCATTCTTTAGGTGGAATTGTCGCCAGTTTATACGCAGGTACTTACCCCGAGCGAGTTGCCAGTGTCGTCATGCTAGATTCACTCGGTCCAGCTGCTACACCTGCCGATCAAACCCCCTCACAGTTGGCAAAAGGGATTGCTGATAAGCAACGAGAAGGTTCTGCTTTACGGCTTTTCCCAACGGTGGATGAAGCCTTGGTTGCGCGTAAAAAATCCTCCCCTGCTATGAGCGATAAAGCGCTGCTGCCTATTGTCATGCGTAACTTATGTGATCGAGAAGGGGCTGATGGTAAAGCGGGGTTTAGCTGGCGAACAGATAAACGTTTAAGATATGTTTCTAAGGTAAGGTTAACAGAAGAACAAATTCAGGCCTTTTATTCAGCAATAACGGTTCCTGTTTTAGTCGTTTTCGCAGAGCAGGGCATTATCCCTAAAGCTTGGCAAACTCAACGATTGCCTTATTTTTCTAATATTTTAGCTGTTACTGTTTTAGGACATCATCACTTTCATTGTGAAGAAAATAACGCTGTCGATATCGCCGCAGTAATAAAAAGATTTTATGAACACTAAGTATTCAAATCCCAGCTCAACAAAGACTCAGCGTTGGAGGGGTAAAGCTCAACTACTCGCTAATATTCGTGGATTTTTGCTGTTTCTTCTTAGCTTGATACTTGCTTTGTATGTTTCTTGGATGATCAATGCTCAGTTAGGTTACGGTTATTCTTGGTTGTATCATGCATACAGTATTGATCAACATATTGAGGAGTTTGCTCCGCAAAATCGCTTTCGACAACACTTTGGGTTGACCACAGAGCAACAGCATAAAGATATCTTTCAGCAGATAGTTGTCAGCGTTCACAATGATGGGGTTGGACTAGAAGCTATTACTTACGACGTTAATGAACCTCTGCAAGCTCGCGCAACGGTTGTACCCGTTCTTCATGCGGCTGAAATTATTCACTTACAAGATGTCGCTCATTTAATTAATCGTATTCATTGGTTAGCAGGAATTTTAACTTGTGTTTGGCTTGCACTGGTTTTGTTGAGTTTTTTCAGTGCAGAGAGAGCCAGTAATAAAGGCATGGCGGCAGTATTCTTGATTGCACTGACATTAATTATTAGTTTGTTTGTTGGGGTTGGCGCTAAAGAAATATTTTATCAATTGCATATATGGATTTTTCCCGCCGAGAATCAGTGGTTTTTTTATTATCAAGATTCACTGATGAGCACCCTAATGAAGGCCCCAGTTTTGTTTGCAGGTATTGCCTTACAGGTTGTTTTACTAGGAATGATTTTGTTTGCTGGTGTCCTTTATGCTTGGTTGTGGTTATTTAAAGCAAATAAAAGTCACCATTAACCTAAGCGGCAAAAACTTTTGTGCGTGATCAATCAAAAAGGCACAGGGCTAGTGAAGGTCGTTTCTATTAATGTATCTGGGTGCGTAAAGGTTAGACTTTGTGCATGCAAGCACAGATGCTTAGTCGCTATTTGCGACGTTTCTGTACCATACAGGTGATCACCTAAAATAGGGTGCTGCATTGCATCGCAATGAATTCTCAGTTGGTGTGATCTGCCTGTTATGGGTAAAAGCTCCACCCGAGTATGTTCACCTAAGTATTCAATCACGCGCCAGCGTGTTAATGACTTTTTACCATGTTCGTAGCAAACCATTTGTTTTGGCCTATTTGGCCAATCACAGCGCATTGGCAGGTTCACTGCACCGCAACTTGGAGTTAGACGCCCGGCAACGATAGCTTGATAGCGCTTTTTAGTTTGACGGTTTTGAAACTGTTGCTGCAGCGAGCGTAAGCTGTCTTTAGTGCGAGCAAATACCATGACCCCTGATGTCGCCATATCAAGTCGATGCACAATATGAACTTCATCAAACATAAGGCTGAGGCGATGAGCAATTGAGTCTAATTTTTCTGGACCGCGCCCAGGTACGCTGAGCACATCTGCTTGTTTATCTACCACGATGATTGCGTCGTCACAATGAATAAGGGTGACTGCAGAGTGATTATGGCTCAAGGTATTAATCGGTAAATTTGAAGACATAAAAAGGTTACAGCAGTGCCTGAGGAAAATTATGACGCTCTAGTAAAGCTTGATAACTGCCATCTTCACGCATCTCTTTTAAACTTTGATTAAATGCAGCTGCGATTTCTTTATGATCTTTTCGCTTTAAACTAATAGCTGCGTGCAAACTTTGTTGAATTAACGCAGTCGGGATTAGGCTAAGATGTTCACCGATGTTTTTACTTGAAATGAGGCTTTGCTGTGCAGTCCAAGAATCGATTAAAGCCAGGTCGGTCTTCTTTTGTGCCACATCACGCATCATTTGTGAGCAATACTTAAAATAATCCAACGACACTAATGGAGCCACTTCGGCGAAAAAGTCACCGTAGCCGTAACCTTTAAATACCCCAAGTCGATAACCTCGATCGGTAATGTTTTGTTTGAATTCTTGTTGGTTATTAAATGTGAGGGGGTCCTCTTTACGCTTAACAATTACCAGCTGATTGTTAAGGTAAGAATCGGTAAACTCCATCTCTTTAGCGCGAGTTTCATTATGCCAAGAGGCTATTGAGATATCTAACTCACCCTCTGCAATGCTTTCGGCAACTCGCTGCCAAGGCATGTATTGCATGTCAACTTGATAGCCTGCGCGCTCTAATACTGCAGTGACAAGATTCACTACTAGGCCACCGGCCGGTAGTTGATTGTTGATGTAAGGGTCCCACACCTGACCACCCAATTTTAAAGTAGGGGAGTCATTGCCGTATTCTGCCGCTAGCATAGAGATTGCTTGAGCTAGGCCATGCCTTTCAATACTAAGGCTGAATTGATCACGAAAGCTTTTCACCAAGCTAACACCTTCAATGACAGCGTCGTATGTAAGCCAGCGATTATTTTTTGAATAAAGCATGTAGGAAACACTAATTGCCGGTGCGCCAACTCGTTGAATGGCAGTTTCTACGGAGGCTTTACTACCCGTTTTATTAAAGCGCGCTTGTTGAAAGTCTATTTTCTCACCATCAAATGCTTTAAAAGCCCCAGCATAGGTGCGAATGACTTTGTGTTTAAAGGCTTCAATGAATTGAGTTTTTTGCGCATCAGAAGCTTTCCGCCAATGCTTGGCTAATACTCGACGTGCCATGTAGACATGATCAACAACGGGCAGCAGTACTTCTTCTACCAAATGTTCAACATAATATTCTTGGTTGATTACTTTTTCTTTGTCAGCAACTAAGCGATCAATCATTTGTGTTGCAGCGCTTTCAATAACCGCTTTAGGCGCTAAGTTTTGTGGTGCTTCAGTAGAACCACCGTCTTCGGCAAAAGCGGGTAAGGCGACAAGGTTAATGCTGATAAAAAGGAATATGAATAAACGCCAAAAGGCTAATGGATTCATAGCAAGAGTTTGGTAATAAGCAGTGTTCGGCATTCAGACCTTCCTAAAAATTGCAGCAGATACTCTCACTATAGAGATGGGAGTATCGAATGCCAAGAGTATTTGATGGATATTGCGATGAATGCCTAAGGCTTTGGTGGCGTTATTTTAAATTCCTAATCAATAAAGCTTTATCAATTGTTTTTGCCTTGAGTGGTCTTGGGATTTTTACAATAAAACCATTACCAGGTGCATCGTCTCTTGGCTCACCTTGTGCAGATAAAATAGTCTCTAAAGTGAAGGTGTAATTGCCTGCAGGGGTCATTAGCTCTAACTCATCTTGCACTTGAAAACGATTTTTTACATCAATCGTTAACCAGTCAGCATCACTGTTTATAATTTCACCGACAAATTGTTGCTGAGTGCTCAATGATGCACCGCGCGTATAGTTTTGATATTCATCATGCACATGACGACGATAAAATCCTTCTGTGTAACCTCTGTTTGACATGTTTTCTAGGGTGTCCATTAAATGCATGTCGAATGATTGTCCTGCTGCGGCATCATCAATTGCTTTGCGATAAGCTTGGCTTGTGCGTGCAGCGTAATAGTGAGATTTAGTTCGGCCTTCGATCTTTAAAGAATGAACTCCCATCTCCTGCAAACGTTGGACGTGCTGAATAGCCCTTAAATCCTTAGAGTTCATGATATAGGTACCGTGTTCATCTTCGAACATTGGCATCAGGTCATTCTCTCGATTGCCTTCTTGTAATAATACAATGTCATTTGACGGACTGCCGATCCCTAAAGAAGGTTTGGTATCTAAAGGATTAGCGGCATTGAACGCAGGGTCAAATTCGATAGCAGCAGTAGGAATGATATTCCCAGTATCGGTTTCTTTTGCTTCGTGAGCTTGATACTTCCAGCGGCAAGCGTTGGTGCAGCTACCTTGGTTTGGATCACGATGATTCATATACCCAGAAAGCAAACAGCGACCAGAATAAGCAATACATAAGGCCCCATGGACAAATACTTCGAGTTCCATTTCTGGACATTGCATGCGAATTTCTTCAATTTCATTGAGTGAAAGTTCACGACTTAATATTACACGCTCTATACCTTGTCGATGCCAAAACTTCACCGCTGCGTAGTTAACCACGTTAGCTTGTACCGATAGGTGAATTGGGATTTCTGGGTATTTGTCTTTTACCATCATTATCAAGCCCGGGTCTGACATGATTAACGCATCGGGTTGCATAGCGATTATGGGTTGTATATCACGCATGTAGCTTGCAATTTTGTTATTGTGCGGCGCGATATTACTGGCAACATAAAACTTTTTACCTAACTGATGAGCGCGATGAATGCCTTTTTCTAAATTTTCGACTTGAAAGTCGTTGTTGCGCACGCGCAGACTGTAGCGCGGTTGTCCGGCGTATACCGCATCGGCACCATAGGCAAATGCGTATTCCATATTTTTGTAGGTGCCCGCGGGGGCCAGTAATTCGGCTTTAAATTGTTGAGACATCGTTTGACCCTTGTGTGCATAAAAACTTGTGTGCATGAAAACTTGTGTGCATGAAAAAAAGTACTAAGGATGAGAGATAGTACCAAGCATAAGAAGCAGTAATTAAAGGGCGCGATTTTAAGGGTTTAGTACTTTTGTAATTTGATATACATCATGAACCCGTTTAATAAGATGACTTTTCAAAAATAGCGACATCCGTCTCGGGAAAGCTGACCTGTACGTCAAAGTAATGGGCTAACCAATAAAAGGTTTTTTCATTATAAAAACAAATGTGAGTAGGGTCTTGTATATAATGCCATGAGGCAAAGCTGTCTTTAGGGGTATTTTCTTTGGTGCGCTTGGTCATTATGCCAAGGCAGCTATCTGGTTTAAGCAATGAGAACATCAACTCAAATGTTTTGAGGGGCTCTCGAAGATGCTCAACGACTTCGGTGCTGGTGACAAAATCATAACCTTCGTTGACTAGCAGGTTGGTGTGAGGCGCATAATATAGATCGTAATTTTCACAGTGAATGTTAAGTTGCTGCACGCTTTGCAATGTTTCTAACATACCTGAAAGCGTTGGCCCAGGGCCTGATCCAAAGTCGAGGCCTTTGAGGTTGGTACTTTGTTTAGTATTAGCAGCAAGTATTCGAGTTTCGAGTTTGAGAATGTGCTGTTCTAGTGGAGTAACAAAGCGTTGCAGAAATTTCCGATACCCTAAGTCACTAGGGTCATTAATATGAAGATCGTAGATGGATTTCTCATCGCTAGGGGTCAGATGATGTTGCGGTAATACAAATATTAAAAGGCATTGTGTGCATTGCCAGTAATCTCGTTTTTTATCGTTATGGAAAAAAACGGTGTTATTAGATGCACACAATGGGCAAGAATGCTCAATCAAGAGATATGCCTAAGCTCGATTCAGGTTCACTATTGGCTAAAGCTTTTACCGCTTTTACAACGTCACGTTTAGGCTTGCCAGAGGTAAGTATCTCAAACACGCGTTGTTCAAAGTCTGTATGGCGCTCTTTAAGTTCAATACTTTGTTGTGCCATATCCTCACCCATATCAGCATAAGCAGCAAATAACTGCTGGTTACTAAGTTGCACTAGATCACAATCATTGGCTGATTCATCAAGTAAGCCATAACTTGCTGAGTACAGACTTTGACAGGCTTGCTGAGCGGCTTCAGCACCAAAAGAACCTTGGTTAGAAGTATCTTTTTCAAACAAATCGTTTTGCCATTGATCGAATTCATTAAAAAAGCGTTCTAAGTTATCGAGGGACTTTAGTTCACCTTCTAAAAAAGCCCAGGTTTTAGACTGCAATTTTGTAAAAGGTATACTTTCAGCATCCTGCATTTCGCAAAATAACAGCACATGGTTGCGGTTACGTTCTGACATGGCACAACAATAAGTGGCGCGGCGCCATTGAGAGAGAGTTTCAAAATCCATAAGTGCTGTGTTCCTAAATTTAGCTTATGTTAGGTTTGGTTTATTGAGTTGTTTCTGGCATCAATAGTTTACCGTTTGGAGCAAAATATTGTGTGTGAAATAACGTTGGCATAGCCCAGCTGCTTTTCTCTGGTAAGGCTTTATCAAAGCGCTCAAAAAAGTCAGTAGGACTAACAGCTCTTACAAAGCGTTGTTCTTCACTGTCTTGGTTAGCAAAAAAATCTTCCCAATGGCCTAAGATAAAGTGCTTAGCTTGGCTGCTTTCCATAATGCCTTCTGGGTAGTTGTCCACTTGATTAAAAGACGCCGGGGTAATGATCGCAATATCGACTTGTTTTTGTTCATTTGTAGCTAATTGCGGGATAAGACCCAAAGGTTCTTGGCTAGCAGAGTCTTGATAGTAAACGCGGTGCAATATTTGGCCATCAGCAGCTAAGAAATCAATTAAATAGGCTAAGGTTTGACCCTCTTTCCACGCAAACGAATGCCAAGGCAGGCTAGTTAGGTCTTCATCGTAAGTTCCGGTCATGAAATTGATCCCCATAAAATGTGGGGCATGAGTGGATTTAATCGCCATGAAACGGATATTACCCGTTTCGTTATAGTGCCACTCACCGGGTTTTTCTAAAACAGCCATGCTGTCATTCAATGCGTGACGACGAGAAGCATCAATACTCGGTGCAATGGAATGTGACATGGTTTTTGAACCATATACATGGGCATTTTTAGCTTTATTCAACATCACATAAGGCACGTCCATTAAGTGATCATAATGAGCATGACCAACTAAAATGCTCTCGACATCGCTTACGTCAGGCAATAATGCATCGATCATTTCTGGGTCGGCTGAGATCGGTACAAATGGGCCAAGCAGCAGAAAGTGTGGGTTTGTAATTGATGGCGCTGTCATTATTGCTTGATCGCCAAAGCGAAATAAATGACCACCCACTCCTAAATATTGAATGCTTAAGCCATTTTCTGGGAATACGGATTGTATGCTTTCTAAAGAGGGTTCTTGATAAACTGATAAGTTTTTAACTGAGCTGCTGCAGGCCGTGAGTGTGAATGCTGCTGTCGAGATGGCAAAATAAGCCATGATTTTTGCAAATTTCAAGATGGTTTCCTTTTTTTGAACAATAAGTCAATTGGGTATTTATTATTAAAAAGTCGTGGTGATCGCTTTAAGCGATTTTATTTATTGTTGTGTTTTTATTGTAAATCAATTGTATTAGCAATCTAGTTATTTAGCATTAGAATACTGGCGTTTAGTCGATAATGATTAAACTACATCCTATTTTTGAATAAATTAGTCAAAATGTGAACTGAAACACGCGATTTAGTAAGAAATTTATAACGCGCAGTTGTATGCTGACTGATTATCGGTTAATTTTTACTCAACTGAGGTGTGAAAGAATGAAAAATCAAGCTATTTTGACACTGTTAATCGACCAGCAAGAAGTGCTTAAAGTTGCTCCCGACAAACTTTCGCCAAGAGGGTGTGAATTTGAGTGTAGCAATGACGAACTGGTTTTGTTACGTGAGCAAGGTGAGCATAAAGGTCGTTATCGTACTTTTAAGATCCGTCTCGGTTTGTTTCCTCATTCAGGCCCGTGTCCACAATATATTATAGTTTCAGGGCAGGTAACTTCATTAAGACGTTGTTCGCAACAAGTATTTCGAGTTTTTTTGAGTTTTCATGACGTGCCACAAAACGGCTATCGCTTAATTGCCGAGCATATTTCAGCTCCCTTAGTTGAACCTATCTCGTTACAAGACTCTATTAAGAGCAATAAAATTATCAGTGAATTTCCTAGGATGGTAAACAGCTAGACTAACTCCGTTATTTTTCACTGGCGCGGTAAAACTTTAAACTGCTCAAATCTAGGTTGTCGCTTAACGATACTTCAAACTCAACTTCTTGTTCATATTTAACCGAAACAATTTCACCTTCTAATTTATCAATTAAATACCTTAGTTGACTTTCATGCTGAAACTGACAGCGTAAGGTAAGAATTATCTGTGGCTGATAAATTTTCCAGTTGATCTTTTCCAAGATTGATTTTGTTGCTTGGCTGTAAGCTCTGGCTAAGCCACCCGTTCCTAATTTTGTTCCACCGAAGTATCGCACCACAATCACCGCAAGGTTAGAGAACTCTGAATGGTCTATAACATTTAATATGGGCATGCCTGCCGTTCCACTCGGTTCTCCGTCATCACTAAATCCTCTGTGAGCTGATGATATAGGCCCCATACGAAAGCCATAACAAAAGTGACGGGCATCGGGGTATTGTAGCTTTAAGCGATTAAGAAATTGTTTAAACTCTTGCTCATTATTAACTGCTTCACAATAAGTAATGAAACGACTGCGTTTTTCAACCAGTTCAAAGATGGTTTGCTTGTTGGGAATTTTAAACATGGTTACGGGATGGCGCTTTACCCTGTTTATTTCTTGGGTGTCTTGTTTTGTTTCGGACAGAATTCTTGTTTGATGGTTTGCGAGAAAGCTTGGCCGCCTGCGGTTGAGTGCAACGATAGCAAACAAACTTCGCATCACTAGCAAGAAGTTCAACAGATGAAAATAACTGTTTTAAAGAAGCGGCATAACCTAGATGACGGTTCGCAATGATTAATAATTGGCCCTTTTCGGCTAAAATTTGCGTGCTTTGGCGAAACATTCTTTCGGCGGCGGCAGTGCTAATTCGATTACCGGTGTGAAAGGGTGGGTTACACATAATGGTATCGATAGGGCCAGTTACATTAAGCAATGCGTCGGTGTGATGAAGAATTGGGCTTTGGTAGTTGCGTTTTGCTAAATTGTTTTTAGCGGACTCAAGAGCCAAGGAAGAATCATCACATAATATAAGATTTAGTGAGTCTTGCTGTTGCGTTTGTTTAGCAAAATCCAAAACGGCAATGCTCAATAAGCCATTACCACAGCCAAGGTCAACGACATTACCTTTTATGCGCGGTATTTTTGCTAATTGATCAATAAAAAAACGACTTCCTATGTCTAAATGATCACGGGAAAAAACACCGGGTAAGGCAGAAATTTCTTGTTTGTCGGGCCCTAAATAGCCTTTTTCTGCTTTTAGGGGTGGCAAGTTGTCAGCAAGCTTAAAGCGCATTAATCGAGCTTTTTTCTTAATAGGAAATTGCTCGTACTGATGGTTGTTGTTCTCGAGCCAGTTAAGCCACTTAATTGGAATATGTTTTGCCATTCCAGCTAGATAAATAGGAATACCTGGACCTAACTGTTCTAAGGCAAGAGTTAGCCACCAATGAAGTTGATCAAAAGATTTAGGGCATTGAATCCATAGGCTGTCGGTGTTGGCAGGAAAGCAAGGCTTTCCTTTGCCCAAGTTAACAGTACCTACTGAACTTGTATTTAAAGAAGCTGAGGTGTCTGCATTGTTTAAACTGGCTGTTTGCTGTTTTAGAAGATTAGCCTTAATCGCTTGTTGGCTGCAAAAAGAATCTGTCCAGCTATAAAAGTGGCTATTTTTTTGGGCGACGAAACAGGTGAGTGCTCCCCATTGATCGTTTAAAATCGCTGGGAAGTGGCCAAGTTGTGCATCTGCTAATAAATACAGGTCAGCAGCATCCCATGGCTGCTGATCTTTACTGCGGCTAATGGGATAGCTTTCTAAATCAAGTGATATGTCGCATTGGGTAGAAACTAAAGTGGGCATTGTGACAAATATTAGTAAAAATCGTTAAAGTTTTTATTATCAAGCTGTGATAACAAATCTGGCTCTTTGTCTGACTTTTGATCTTTATCGAATGTACGCGCTTTGTCGTCTTCTTTGTGCTTTTGGGTGCCTGTTGGGTTTGTGTCTGGTTTAGCTTGAGCGGGTTGTTTTGCCGCAGGTGTTGGTTGAGTTTGCTTCTCAACGGCATCAGGGTTTTCTTCTAGAAATTTTTGATAGACGGATTTAGGCTTTGCTTTGGCCTTCAAGTTGGTGTTTTGTCGATCAGTAGTGCCTGCGCGCTTTAACTTGCTAATATTGCCAGTTTTAACACTGTGGATGCGCTTTAGTGAGCGGCTTTTCTTTTTACGAGTCATGGTATCGAATAGGTTGGAATATCAACCGCTATTCTAACGCAAGTTTCCCTTGGTTACACGAACTTCAATGGAATGCGGCTAACTTAATATTTTTGTAATATATTAAAAATCTGGCGTTAATCGGATGAAATGCGCTTAGAACTGTGTATTATCTTAAAAAGTGATATTTACCGAAAATAAAATAATAATAGTGGATGAAGGATTACATGACGCAAACTAAGCGTTTTTTGGTGTACGTTGCCTCAAATCATAAAGGTTTGGAAAGTGAGCGTTATGAGGTAGCTCGTCAGTTAGCTCGAATGGGGTTGTTAACTTGTGGGTTTCCGTGCCGAGAGGATACCACTCCTTATGATTGGAATCTTGCTAAGAGCCAAATTGAAGATGCCGATTTGTTCATTATGATTTTGGGTGATGACTGCGGCCCAATGGCACCTACGGGCATTAGTTATCTGCATAGAGAGCTAGTATATGCTCAGTCTTTATCTAAACCTGTGTTGTCTTTTGTTAAAAATGCTTTGCCGTCACAACACCAAACAGAAGAGCAAAGGCGTTTAGCTGGTTTTCATACAGTGGTGTCTAAGGGAACTTTTAGATTATGGCATTTACGTGAAGAATTAACGGCTCATGTTAAAACATCTGTTACTAATGCACTTAGCCATAAAACGGGTGGTTGGCTCAAGCTCCCATCGGAAAATTCGGTCGCGGTAAGCTCTGATAGATCAGTTAAGATGCCAGTTGAATCAAAGTTGGCCGACACAACCACTGTCGAGGATGCTAAGTCTGATAATAAAGAGTGGGCTTTACAAGCTAGGCAGCTATCTCGTTTGCAGTTCACGGCCAAGGTATATGAGGCAGGTAATAATACATTAGAAGAAATTTCGATTTCGCAGCGTTTAGATGTTTTATTTGCCTGTGCGGGTGAAATAATGAAAAGCCCTAGCAGTGAAGATAGATTGCGAAAAGGTTTTGAAAAGCTGGTGGAGGATGAAGTTAAGCGCCGTTTACTTGAGCAGCATCCCTCTGCTCATGCCATCGATGATGTTAAAATAAACCGTAATCAATCGCAGCAGTTATTACAACAGTGGTTTAAATTGGGTCTGGTCGACAGTGTTAATCAGGGTGGTCGAAATGCTTGGCAATTAACACCAAAAGGAATAAAAAGAATCGTGGCCCTGCGGCTATCTAGACCGGCAGTGTAATTACTCGACTAAATTGAGGTTATTACTTTAGGACAAAAGAATCTTCTTTTCTTCAAACTCTTCTCGCATGCTGTTGCAAACAGTATCGCACAGGCTAAAAATGTAGGGTGCTGCAATGCTGAAGTAAGCCATGTTGCCTTCTTGGCGGCGAACAACCATTTGTTGGCCGCGCAAACTGGCTAAGTGCTTTGATATATTAGGTTGTGAGGCTTCGGTGCGGGCAACTAGCTCACCAACACTGAGCTCACCTTGTTGTAATTCATGCAGAATACGCAAGCGCATTGGGTCTGCTAATAAACGGAAGCGCTGAGCTACAAGCTCAAGCATTTCTGGGGTCATGTCCGCCATTTCATTACTCGATAATAAAAACAATATTCTAATTTTAAACCAATTTTTAAAAATTCTATATTCTTTTCTGGTAATTTAGTTCTATTGACAATTACCTAAGTATTTAACGAGATTGGTTTTTGTCGCGGGTCAGGTATGGGTTAGCCCGCAACAATCCGTTATACTGGGCAGCGATTAAACATCTTATTTATTAATTTTAGCTATTTTTCAAACAGCTAGGGGATTTGAAGTTGCAGCGTTTACAGTTTATGTCTGTTGTAATTGTGGTTTTATCTTTGATATCCCTTCAGGGGTGTTCACCTGCTGCTCCTGCTATTAATAAAATATCCGGCCCGACCATGGGTACTCAATACCATATAAGTTGGGTGAGTCGCTATCAGCGACAAGAAGATTTATTAAGTGAGCAGAGGAAAATTCAGGCTGATATCGATAATATTTTAATCGATATTAATAAAAGCATGTCTACTTATGATCCGAATTCAGAGTTGTCAGCTATTAATGCAAACTTTGTCAGTGGTCTTGAGTCTAATGAGGATGATTTATTGTCTTCACCTTTGTCGTCACCTTCGTCATCACGGATGCCTTCAGTAATCGGTCAATGGCAATCTATAAGCCCGGGTTTGTATCAAGTGCTTATGATGTCTATGCAAATAGGTATTAAGTCGGCGGGTGCTTTTGATGTGACCGTTGGGCCTCTGGTTAATTTATGGGGGTTTGGTCCTGACACTCGCTCTAATAAAGCGCCAACACCAAAAAGTATATCCACAGCTTTGACTCAAGTTGGTGCATCCGCCATAAATATTCGCCAAAAAGATAATGGCTATCAGCTCAAACTCAATGCGCCGCGTTATATTGATTTGTCGGCTATTGCCAAGGGATATGCTGTGGATGTGATTGCCAATTATTTGCAAGGTCATGATATCCATGGTTTTTTGGTTGAGGTGGGTGGTGAAATAGCCGCTTTTGGAACAAAAAGCAGTGTTACTGCTGCTGATGTCTCTGGGCCGCCATGGCGTATTGCAATAGAGGCACCAGCAGATGGCCAGCGAAATGCACAATTAGTTATACCGTTATCAAATATGGCAATTGCAACATCAGGTGATTACCGCAATTATTTTGAAGAAAATGGTAAGCGTTTTTCACATACTATTGATGGCAGAACAGGGTATCCTATTGAACATAATCTGGCTTCGGTATCTGTATTGCACAAATCGTCTGCGATTGCTGATGGTTGGGCAACCGCACTCTCTGTTTTGGGTGCAGAGCAGGGCTTAAAAATAGCAGAAGAACATAATTTAGCAGCGTTATTTATTCAAAGAACTTCTGCGGGTTTTGAGCAAAGTGCTAGTCAGCAATTTCAGCAATTTCAGCAATTTAAACAAAATATTAAACAGTAATTTAGGAGAAACGCACCATGGCAACATTGGTTATTGTATTTAGCGTAATGGTTTTATTTATTATTTTGATGTCGGCTGGTATCTTGCTGGGCGGTAAGCCCATAAGTGGTTCGTGTGGCGGTATGTCAGCAGTGGGAATGAAAGGGGCTTGTGATGTTTGTGGCGGTGATTTAGAGAAGTGTGAATCAATCAAAGATCCCATTCGCCAAGAAGCTGAGGACTTGTTTTATGACGCATCTATTAAAAAAGATGATAAATGAGCAATAAAAACAAGCATGATTGCAAAATGGCACGATAAAATTGATCAGTGTCATCGCTCAATAGCCCTAATACTTTAGTCTCTATCTTTTAATTCGATTGGTTAAATGGAACGGGCTTACGTACAATAAATTATACGTTTTTAAGTGTTTTAATAATCAAAATAATAACCAAGCCATCAAAATCACATGAGTGATGACAGCCATAAGGGCGGAATATAACATGCCAGATTTACATTACGATGTCGTAATTATTGGTTCAGGTCCCGCAGGGGAAGGTGCTGCAATGAATGCAGCTAAAAAAGGGAAAAATGTTGCGGTAATTGAAAATCGAAACATGGTTGGCGGGAATTGCACCCACTTAGGCACGATTCCATCAAAAGCATTGCGTCATGCGGTTAAGCAAATTATTCAATTCAATACCAACCCCATGTTTCGTGACATAGATGGTCCGCGCTGGTTTTCTTTTCCCAGTGTGATGCGCAATGCTCAGCAAGTTATTGCTAAACAAGTGAAAGTAAGAACTGAATTTTATGGTCGTAACCGGGTGACCTTACATACCGGGCAAGCAAAATTTATTGATCCTAATACCATCGATATTTTAACCCCTTCTTCGACTAATCACACTCGTGTCCATGCCGAGCAAATTGTCATTGCAACGGGTTCTAGCCCTTGGCGTCCTGATAATATCGACTTCTCTCACAGTCGTGTGTACGACTCTGACAGTATTCTCGAATTAGAGCATACCCCTCGTACAATGATTATTTATGGTGCAGGTGTAATTGGCTGTGAATATGCTTCAATATTTTCTGGTTTGGGTGTCAAAGTTGATTTAATTCATCCTGGAGATCGTTTGTTAAACTTTCTAGATGATGAAATTTCAGATGCTTTAAGTTATCACTTACGAGATAAAGGCGCTTTAATACGCCATAACGAAGATTTTGATTCTATTGATGCTAATGATCGCTTTGTTACGCTAAGAATGAAGTCGGGTAAGCAAGTAAAAGCTGACGCTTTTTTATGGTGTGCTGGCCGTTCTGGCAATACCAAAGGTTTAGGTTTGGAAAATACTGGTCTTGAGCCAAACTCACGTGGTCAGCTTGATGTGGACCAAAGCTATCGCACAGCAGTTGACCATATTTATGCGATTGGTGACGTAATTGGCTGGCCTGCTTTGGCATCCGCTGCTTATGATCAAGGTCGCGCTGCTGCTGCAGACATAACCGATCTTGAAGATTTTCGATTTGTTAGTGAAGTTCCTACGGGTATTTATACCATTCCTGAAATTAGCTCGGTCGGTAAAAATGAACGTGAGTTGACCGAAGCGAAGATTCCTTATGAAGTAGGGCAGGCTTTCTTTAAAAACATTGCTCGTGCTCAAATCACCCAGGAAGGTGTGGGTATGTTAAAGATACTTTTTCACCGCGATACCTTAGAGTTGTTAGGTGTTCATTGCTTTGGTGACCAAGCGGCCGAGATTGTTCATATTGGACAAGCTATTATGAGCCAAGAAGGTTCAGGCAACACGTTAAAGTACTTTGTAAACACGACCTTTAATTATCCTACGATGGCAGAAGCCTATCGCATTGCAGCTTTGAATGGTTTAAATAAGCTTTAAGCCATTTTCCTTATTTAATCTTAAGCCAGTGACGGTAGTTATACATACCGCGCTGGTTTTTTTTAGCTGGTTCTTAAAAACTAACCCAGGTAACGATGAACCCGCAGGCTGGGTAAAAATACCTCTTCAGATATTTTAAAATCATTTCTGGCAGTGCGCGTTCTGGCTGCAGGTGGCTGGTCGTCAATTTGGTTAAATCTTGGTAATAAGGGATTGCTGTCTTCTGGTACTAGTAGCGGTAGAGAAACATTCATGGCTTTGCGAATGGTTTCAATGTGGCCGTTTTCATTTTTCTGCTGAAACACAAGATTGGCCCTAACAACGGGGGCTTGAGTTTGAATTTGGGCTAGCAATTCATGCTCGGGCAGGGTGTTTAATTTTTGCAACTGTTGTTGAATATGCTGTTTATCCTCTCCCATGGCCAGTAACTTCGCTTGTGCATCGGCAATGGTCATTTTTTTAATGCTGCGACCATTGCTATACCAAGTAAAGCCTATTTTTTCTGGTCGTTTAGCCAAAATAGGAATGTGACGGTAAATCTGTTTAAGGTGAATTCGACTTAAGCCGGTAAAATACAATTGTTCTCTTAAATTATGGTGACGTTTATTAAGTTGAGATTTTTCATTAAGCCACCAGTCTTTGTGGTTCTTTTGTACGCTTTGTACGAGTTTCTTAAAGTCATCTTTAGCCCTATTTACCGAGTGCGCTAAATCTATTAAGTTGTCATTTGCCATGACCAGACCATAACAACTTCGTGTTTCACGACCATCTTGCTGATCTTTGTACCAGATATCTTGATAATAGCTTCGCGCTTTTTCCAGCTCAGCTAAATTTTCCTCGCCTTCACTTAATGCAACCCAGCATTTAGGCTGCTGAATTTTTAACTGTCGACAAAATTCAGCAAGATTTAAAGTTAAACTATCAAAAGCATCTACTAGGTCGGTACTTGTAACTGTCAGCTGATCATTAAAATGTGTCATTCAATAGCCGTATTTTTTACTTTGTTGCGCGTTTGAATGAAATCACTGTGTGACACATATAAAAGATCCGCTATGCGGCGGATCATGTGTTCTTCGTATTTGTCCAATTGTTGATCGCTGTAGGCAACTTTCCAAAGAGATTCAATTAACAGCACTTTCTCGTCGTAACTGTAATGATCATTAATAACCTCTGTAAACTGGAATAAATCATTGGCATCATGAACATGCTGCATGGCAGATGATAGCAGTTCATCGGTTACTTCGCGTGTTAAAAACAAAGTATCGAATAAAATTTGCTTTATGACTTCTGATTCATCTTCATTCAATTGGTTATCAGCATTCATGATTTCAACCAAAAGAGCCGCCGCGGCCAATTCTGGTTTATGTGCTTTGCTTTGTTCTTCTTGTTGCTGAAAATACGTCAGCATTTTCTTAATCATGCTTAACTCCTATTGTTACGAATGTTCCGCAGCTTGAATACGAGAGGTAAGTAAAGACTCTAATGACTCTTGGTCTATTGCAAAACGACGTATGCCATCAGCAAGCTTGTCATGCGCCATTGGATCGTTGTTCAGTTGCCATCTAAATTGAGCTTCAGTTAAGGGTTCAGGCGCATCGGTGATGTTTTTAGCTGGAAACAACTGCTGCTGTAACGGATTTCTGTCTGATTCTAGCTCGGCCAGTAGGTCTGGGCTTATGGTTAAACGATCGCAGCCTGCAAGAGCCTCAATTTCACCGGTATTACGGAAGCTAGCACCCATAACAATAGTTTTAAATCCATGTGATTTATAAAAATTATAAATAGCAGTAACAGAGATAACACCAGGATCGTCGTTCGCTGCATATTCTTTAATGTCTGTATTGGTTTTATGCCAATCTAATATACGGCCGACAAAAGGAGAGATTAAGGTAGCACCCGCCTCGGCGCTAGCTTGCGCTTGAGCAAAATTAAACAGCAGTGTGAGGTTGCAATGAATACCTTCGGATTCAAGGATTTTAGCTGCTTGAATGCCTTCCCAAGTCGATGCGATTTTAATTAAAATGCGATCAGAAGAAACTCCCGCATCTTGATATAAACGGATTAATTTACGGGCTTTTGCAACGGTTGCCGCGGTGTTAAAAGAGAGGCGTGCATCAACTTCAGTGGAAATTACACCGGGTATGCTGGTTAGTATTTCACAGCCAATATTAACAGCCAGTTTATCACTAACATTTTCGAGCGTTGTTTTACTTGTAGTCTCTTGCCCCTTGATATTTAAGGCCCAGCTAATCGCATCGTCAATTAAATGCTGGTAGCTAGGTAATGCTGCCGCTTTTAAAATTAATGATGGATTGGTGGTTGCATCAACCGGTTTGAATTGTTTAATGGCTTCTATGTCGCCAGTATCGGCAACCACTGTTGTCATGGACTTTAATGCATCGAGTTTGTTGTTTGCTTGAGCAGACATGCTAATTCCTTAAAAGCTTTAAGATATTTATAATTTTTATACCGTTAAATAATAATATCAGCTTCTACTTAATAGCTATTGGAGTCAAGGATTTACTAGAATCAAATAGCTATACAGTCAAATGTTGGGTGATGCAGGGAGTAGTTGCCTTAGATCGCGTTGTAAAACAATTAGGGTAGAACTTAATTGATGAATTAGAAGTTGCTTAATCAGATAGACGTTGATTGATCAAAAGCTTCACGACGGGCTAATGCCTCTAAGCGATTAATCTCATTTTCTTCTTCTGTGGGTACCTTTGCCAATGCAGCCTGCAAAACCTCTAAGCCAGAACCGCGCTTGTGAGCGTTTTCACTGATATAGCGACGAAACTGACGTGCACCCGGTTGCCCGTGAAAAATACCTAAAATATGGCGGGTGATGTGCGAGAGAAAAACGTCTTTTGACAACTGCTTTTCGATATAAGGCATAAAATTTTCTATAACTTGATGACGAGAGGGTATGTTTTTTTCTCTGCCATAAAAAATATGATCGACTTGCGCCAAAATATAAGGGTTATGGTATGCCTCGCGGCCTACCATCACACCATCTAAGTGGTTTAATTGTTGCTGCATCTGTTCAATTTGATTTAGCCCGCCATTAATCAGAATTTCCAAGTCAGGAAAATCTTGTTTAAGTTGATAAACCCAATCGTATTTTAAGGGTGGAATTTCTCGATTTTCTTTCGGAGACAGCCCTTGCAGTATGGCCTTGCGGGCATGGACAATGAAGGTTTTGCAGCCAGTTTTTGCAATAGTGTCAACAAATTTAACCAGTTCTGGATAAGAGTCTTGATCATCTATACCGATGCGATGCTTAACGGTGACATCGATATCAACAGCGTCTTGCATTGCTTTTATACCATCGGCAACCAGCTGAGGATGGCCCATTAAACAAGCACCGATCATGTTGTTTTGGACGCGATCGCTAGGGCAACCAACGTTTAAATTAACCTCATCGTATCCCCATTGTTGGGCATACTTAGCGCACTGGGCTAAATCTTGAGTATTACTACCACCCAATTGTAAGGCTATAGGGTGTTCTTCTTGTCCGTAAGCTAAAAAACGATCACGGTCGCCATTAATAATTGCCCCTGTGGTTACCATCTCGGTATAAAGAACGGCATCACCAGTTAATAATCGCCAAAATTGACGGCAGTGAGAATCACTCCATTCCATCATGGGTGCCGTTGTGAAGCGACGATCAAGTTTTAAATCTGTATTTGTAGCAGAGGGCATAATGAACCGAATTATGAATCAATAGAAAATGCGCATTCTAGCACAATCCATTGCAAGATTTCTGCCGCTGATGTTATGCGTCTTGGCTGAATAAGATCAGCGAATTCTCTTTGTTTGTTTAGCGTATTATTAATCAATTGAATGTCATGATAAACTTAATTCGAATAGTCGCATTCAGTAATATACTTTTTTAAATTCAATGAAATTGAGGCTTAGGTAAGCATGAATATTACCATTCTTGGCGCTGGCTTTGCTGCATTAACCGCAGTTAAAAATGTACGCAAGCAAGCGCCAGACGCAAATATAACCGTTATTGCACCTTTCAAGACACTGACTTATTTACCGAGCATTATCTGGATACCAGCAAATCTTCGCAAAGGAGAAGATTTAAAAATTGACCTAAGCCGTTTTTTTCAACGTAACAATGTTAATCATATTGAGGCTAGTGTCACCAATGTGATTAATTTAGGTCGCACGGTACAAACAGATGAGGGTGATTTTGACAACGATGGCTTAATAATAGCTTCTGGTGGCCGTTTTATTAAAAAATTACCGGGTATTGAACATGTTATTACGCCATGTGAAGGTATTTTCGCTGCAGAAAAAATCAAGTCACGTTTAAATGAATTAGAAGGTGGAACCATAGCCATAGGTTTTGGTGGCAATCCCAATGAGCCATCAGCCATGCGTGGTGGCCCAATGTTTGAATTTTTATTTGGTATTGATACCTTGCTTCGCCGACAGAATCGTCGTGATCAATTTGAAATTATTTTCTTTAATCCGGCACTAAAGCCAGGAATGAGGCTGGGCGAAAAAGTACCCGATATGGTGCTTAAAATGATGGCAAAAAGAAATATAAAAACCCACCTCGGCGAAAAAATGAAAGGCTTTGAAGCTAATAAGGTCATCACCGAAAACAATGAAATTATTGCCGATCTGATTCTATTTATGCCCGGAATGACAGGGCCATCTTGGACTCAAAATTCTGATATATCTAAATCTAAAGGCGGATTAATAAAAGCGAATGCTTCTTGCCAAGTAGAAGGGTTGGAAAAAACTTACGTGGCCGGTGATTCTGGTAGCTTTCCTGGACCAGAATGGCAGCCTAAGCAAGCTCACGCTGCTGATATTCAAGCGGCTGTGGCCAGTCGTAACTTGGTAGCTGAGTTAAAAGGAAAGCCAGCAAATGAAGTATTTAAACACGAATTGTTTTGTATAATTGATACGTTATCACACGGTGTTTTGATAAAGCGTACAGAATCAGGGACATTCATGTTGCCACCTTTGCGAATTATGCATTATGCAAAGCGACTATTTGAAGGGATTTATTTAAAGCAATATAAGTAAGCTTTTGTTTAAATCGTGAGGCAAGCTATTCTGGTTGCAAACTTATTTACTGCTTGGGTTTTTGGGCCATGCTACCCAGTAAAATCATGCGTAACTGCATAATTAAGCGTTCTTGAATCAAAATGACTTCTTCAGGCTTGTGTTCGATAGCCTCAATGCTCGCAACCAATACTTGATTAACCATAACTTCTGCCGCTAATGCGGTATTATTAAGGCGACTATCGTTATTCAAATCTTCATATAACTCATCGATGAAAAACTGTTTTTCTTTTTGCAGTGCTTCACGAAAAATGCGCGGGCCGCCGGTTAAACCACTGGTTAATAAACGAAACAACTGTGGGTTTTTTTGGCTAAATTCAAGCTGAGTGATGACAGACATCTCAATCGCACTGCCATTTACTTTGATTCTTTGACGCGCTTTACGCATTAGTTGACGTAAGGTGAGGGCGACCTTGTCGACCAATACTAAACCCAGTTCTTCCATGTCTTTAAAGTGTCTGTAAAAAGTCGCTGGCGCTATTTGAGCTTCGCGAGTGACCTCTCTTAAACTTAGTGCTGGATAACCTTTTTCTTCACTGAGTCTTAATGCAGCGTTAATAATAGACTGGCGTGTTTTTTCTTTTTGTTCTGACCGAATGCTCATGTGATAACTACGTTTTGCTGCGCACCATGGATTGCAGTTGGATAATGTTGGCTTAATATTAATGACACATACTATAACAGGCATTTAACTTTTCTGTAGATTAAATTGAATCGCGAGAGGGCAACGTTATTAAAGTAAAGGATATGTTTATTGGGTCGCAAGAAGATTACCTTGCCAATAAATATTCCTCGCTGGTAATATTCCTATAGGTAGTAAGTTAAAATGAAAACTTTAAAAGTCTTAAAATTGATTAAAAGGGAAATGAGTATGTTAAAGAGCATCAAAAAATTGGCCAGTAAGGCTTTATTAATTGGCGCGGTTGTCAGTAGTTCTCTCATTACTTTTAGCACTGCGCAAGCACAGCAAGAAGTATGGCTAGATGTTCGTACTGCAGAAGAATACAGCACCGGCCATGTTGAGAATTCTGCGCACATTCCTTATCAGCTCGTCGGTGACCAAATTGCCGCTTTAGTGAGTGATAAGGATACCCTTATTCACTTGTATTGCCGCAGTGGGAATCGCGCGGGTAAAGCTTTAAAAGTGTTGCAAGAAATGGGCTACACCAATGCACATAACGATGGTGGGATTTCTGATCTACACCATGATGCCGTTATTATTGAACCCAAGTAGCATATTTTTAGAAGTTTTGGCTTAAAGTCGTTTTTTCTAAAGTCATTAACGTTCTGCCAGCGCAGAACGTTAATTTTACACTTGTCTAAGATTAAGAAATAGAAGGGTCAACACCATCGAGGGGTTTAACAACTAAAACGTCACACGAAACCCGATCAATAATACGCTCAGCAGTATTGCCAAGCAAAACACCAGACAAGCCTTCTCGGCCAACGGTGCCAATCACAACCACATCAGCTTCAAGCTCTTTAGTCATGTCTTCTAGAACATCATCCGGATCGCCTTCTTTTATGTGCACATTATCTTCACTGACATTGTATTTGCGTGCATATTTTGAGCATTCTAGGCGATGTTGCTTGGTAATATATTGATGAATGTCATCAGGAGCAGAAACCTCCGGTACCATCGCAAAAGCCAATGCAACCATTGGGTATGAATTAACTATGTGTAAGTCTGTAGAGAAATTGTCGGATAAATGTTCGGCGAATGCCAAAATGTTTTCATTTATTAACTGATGACCTTCGTCATTTGAGGTGGCATCAATTGACGCTACAATCCGGTTATTGGTCCAAGGCTTTGCAGATTTGACCATTAAAATAGGAGCAGGGCAGTGGCGCAGTAAGTTCCAATCACTGTGAGTAAAAATACGATCCATAATGGTGTAGTGTGCTTTTGTACCTTTTACTACTAAGTCAAAGTTACCTGTATTCATAGAAGCCATTACCGCGTCATGAATATTTTTTTGCCAATGAACTTCTGTAGAAATTTCAATGCCATTGCTCTCGGCTTCGTCGGCATAACTATCCAACCAAGCTTGGCAATTATTAATAAGCGCTTGTTTAATTTTGAATTTGGTTTCAGTCTCTAATGATGAGTCATCTTCGCAGTGGGCTTCGTAGCAACTGCCTAAAATTGTAATGTCTGCCTTTACCGAGCTCGCCAATGCTAACGCACGATCAAAAGCTGGTTGCTCTGGATGATCATTATCTAATACAACAAGAATGTGATTTATATTAAGCATGGTTAGCTCCTTTTATAATTTAATATCCAATGTATAGCAGGCTATCAATAAGTTGTTGTTTTATATCAAGAGATCCAAACTTAATTGTAGCTAAAAGTTATTTTGTCTGTTTTTTATTAGGGCAATAAAAGCCTTGGCCGCATTAGATAAAGTTCTACCCTGCAGATATAAGAAACCCAATGGACGAGTTAAACTAATATCCTCTACTTTCAGCACTATTAAAGCACTGCTATCTGCTTTTTCAATCATGGATTCTGGTAATAGACTCCAGCCTAAACCTACCGATGCTAGCATCTTAATGGTTTCTAAATAATTTGTAGGCATGGGGTTATTTAGTTGTAAATTTCGTTGTTTAAATGTGTTCTGAATGAGTTGAAAAGTAAATGTATTACTTTCTGGCAAAATGGCTGGAAACTTACTCAAATCTGCTAATGTCACTTTGCTAACTAACTGTAAAGGATGTTCTTTAGCGCAGACAAAAACCATTTTGTCATGCCACAAAACCTCGCTCACCATGCCTTCTGGTGCAAAATTACCATTTACACTTTCTAAAGTGGTTAAGGCCAACTCCACTTGTCGTTGGGCAACGGCTTGATAAGCAGACTCTGAACCCATAAAACTCAGGTTAAGTTCGGCAAGAGGAAATTGACTCACAAACGATTTCAAAAATGGCGGTAGCCTGTGTAAGCCAATATGATGGCTAGTTCCCAGCTTTAGACTGCCTTCAACTTTATGGTTCATATTGCGCATTGAAAGCTGAGTATCGTTCACAAGCTGAACAATTTCTTTGGCTTTGGGTAACAGTGCTTGCCCGGTATTGGTCAAGCTAAGGCTGCGATTATGGCGCTCAAATAAGGGATTATTTAATTGCCCTTCTAGTCCTTTAATACGTTTACTAATAGCCGGCTGGGTAAGATGAAGCTGATCGGCCGCCAACGAAAAAGACTTATGTTCAGCAACCGCGATAAAAGCGGTAAGTGCTTGAATATCCATGGATAAAATTACTCTATGTGAGACAGTAAGGCTAAGCGCTATTCCTAATAGTAATGCAATTTATGAAAAATATGAATTGGAGTTATTTATACGATTTTTGTATGATGGGTGCATCAAAGAAGCATGCAGGATTTTTCGAATACATTTCTGCTTTCAAAAAAGACTTCTTATTGAAATTAATCAGTCAGCTATGAGAGAGCGCTATGACGGCTAAAACATTATATGACAAGTTGTGGGATTCACACTTGGTCAAACAACGCGACGACGGCACGGCTTTAATCTATATTGATCGTCAGTTATTACACGAAGTAACCTCACCGCAAGCATTCGAAGGTCTTCGTATTGCAGCTCGTAAACCTTGGAAGTTAAGCGCAAACTTAGCGACACCAGACCATAACGTACCAACGACTAAAACAGAGCGTACGGTGGGCATTGCGGGCATTCAAGATCCGGTTTCTAAAATTCAGGTGCAAACCTTAGACGACAACTGTAACGAATTTGGCATTACCCAATTCGATATGATGGATAAGCGCCAAGGCATTGTTCACGTTGTTGGCCCAGAGCAGGGCGCAACTTTGCCAGGTATGACGGTTGTTTGTGGTGACTCCCACACCGCAACCCACGGTGCATTTGCTGCCTTAGCGCACGGTATAGGTACGTCTGAAGTTGAACACGTATTAGCCACTCAGTGTTTGATTCAACGCAAAATGAAAAATCTTTTGATTAACGTTGAAGGTACTTTGGGTGAAGGCATTACCGGTAAAGACGTGGTATTGCATGTTATTGGTGTAATCGGAACCGCTGGCGGCAACGGTTGCGCAATGGAATTTGGCGGCAGCGCGATTCGCAGCATGAGCATGGAAGGTCGCATGACCATGTGCAACATGGCAATTGAAGCGGGCGCTCGTGTCGGTATGGTGGCATTTGACCAAATCACTGCCGATTACGTTAAAGGTCGCGACTTTGCACCAAAAGGCGATCATTGGGAAATGGCATTAGAACAGTGGGCGGATTTAGTCTCTGATGAAGATGCGGTTTTCGATAAGGTTGTAGAAATTAAAGCGGAAGACATCAAGCCACAGGTTACTTGGGGCACGTCGCCAGAAATGGTCACCACGGTTGATGGTTTTGTACCAACTTTAGAAGATGCCAAAGATGAAGTAGAGCGCAGTGGTTTTGAGCGTGCCTACAAATACATGGGCTTAGAGCCAGGCCAAGCGATTACCGACATCAACTTGGATCGAGTATTTATTGGTTCTTGCACTAATAGCCGTATTGAAGATTTGCGCGCCGCCGCTGCCGTTGCGAAAGGCAATAAAGTCGCTGACTCTGTGATTCAGGCTTTGGTTGTTCCGGGCTCTGGCTTGGTTAAAGAGCAGGCGGAAAAAGAAGGTTTGGATAAAATTTTTATCGAAGCTGGCTTTGAATGGCGCGAGCCAGGTTGTTCAATGTGTTTGGCAATGAACGCTGATAAGTTGGGTAGCGGTGAACATTGCGCTTCTACCTCTAACCGTAATTTTGAAGGTCGTCAGGGCTATGGTGGTCGTACGCATTTGGTAAGCCCAGCCATGGCAGCCGCGGCGGCGATTGCGGGTCACTTTGTTGATGTTCGTCAGTTTGAATTGGTTAAATAAAGGAGCGTTATAATGAAAGCATTTGTTAAGCAAAGCGGTATCGTCGCTCCTATGGATCGCGCCAATATCGATACAGATATGATCATCCCTAAGCAGTTTTTGAAATCCATCAAGCGTAGCGGCTTCGGCCCGAACTTGTTTGATGAATTGCGTTATCTTGATGAAGGCCAGCCTGATGCTGATAACTCGGGTCGTCCGTTAAATCCGGATTTCGTTTTGAATCAGCCGCGTTACCAGGGTGCTTCAATTCTATTAACCCGTGAAAACTTTGGTTGTGGTTCTTCTCGTGAACACGCACCATGGGCGTTAGAAGATTTTGGTTTTCAGGTTATCATTGCCTCTAGTTATGCGGATATTTTCTTCAATAACAGTTTCAAAAACGGTCTTTTACCGATTGTTTTAGACGAAGCAATTATTGATGGTTTATTTGCCGAAGTCACCGCGACAGAAGGTTATGAGTTGACGGTTGATTTAGAAAATCAAAACATCGTGAAGCCAAATGGTGATTTAATCCCATTTGAAGTTGACGCCTTCCGCAAGCATTGCTTGATGAACGGCCTTGATGATATTGGCTTGACATTGCAAGATGCAGACGACATTACGGCTTATGAAGTTAAGCGCAAAGCATCGTCGCCTTGGTTGTTTTAGGTTGTACGAGATAAAAGATTAAAAGCAGGCTTTTGCACGCGCTTTTTACGCATGACTTTAAGTAATTCTCTTCAGGGGACGCCGTAAATACGTCCCTGTAGGCTCGTACCCCGCATCCCTGCGGCGTGACGCCTCCTGAAGAGAACAACTTAAATCATGCCAATGAAATTTATGATTACTCAAGAAATCTTGGCTTATTTGAACCTTTCTAGAGTTTTAATGTATGCAATTCATATTGAATTGATTGAAGAGTTATTGGAAAGGGTGGCTAGGTCTTGGGTGGTTCGTTAAAGGGGCGTCATTTCGCAGGGATGCGAAATACGAGGCTACAGGGAAGTATTTACGCCCGTCCCCAAAAACGAATTACCCATTACCTAGCTATCCGTGTTGAAAATTACAAGAATCAAAGTTATTTAGTTGTTAAGCGGAATCAAAAATGTCTAAAAAAGTATTAATCCTACCAGGTGATGGTATTGGCCCAGAGATCGTAACCGAAGCAGAAAACGTATTGGTTGCCGTAAACGAGAAGTTTAACCTAGGTCTAGAATTTGACCATGGTTTAGTCGGCGGTGCAGGCTATGATGCCGAAGGTTCTCCACTGCCAGCATCAACCATGGAAAAAGCCAAAGCGGCTGATGCCATCCTTCTTGGTGCAGTGGGTGGCCCTAAGTGGGACAACCTAGAAGATCGCGAAATGCGCCCTGAAAAAGGCCTATTAGGTTTGCGCTCTGGCCTTGAATTGTTTGGCAACTTGCGCCCAGCAATCCTATACCCACAACTTGCAGATGCCTCATCATTAAAGCCAGAAGTAGTATCTGGTCTTGATATTTTAATCGTTCGTGAACTAACGGGTGGCATTTACTTCGGCCAGCCACGCGGCATTCGCACATTAGAAAATGGCGAGCGACAAGGTTACAATACCTACGTATACAGCGAATCAGAGATTCGTCGTATCGGTAAAGTAGCGTTTGAAGCGGCTAAAAAACGCGGTGGCAAACTATGCTCCGTCGACAAAGCCAACGTACTAGAAGTAACCGTACTGTGGCGCGAAATCATGAACGACATGGCGAAAGACTACCCAGAGGTAGAACTTTCTCACATGTACGTTGATAACGCCGCAATGCAACTCGTACGTGCACCGAAGCAGTTTGACGTCATGGTAACAGGCAATATGTTTGGTGACATCCTATCCGATGCCGCAGCCATGCTAACCGGCTCAATCGGCATGCTACCTTCGGCGTCTTTAGACAAAGACAACAAAGGCATGTACGAACCTTGTCACGGCAGCGCACCTGATATTGCAGGCCAAGGCATAGCAAACCCATTAGCGACCATTCTTTCGGCGGCAATGATGTTACGATACTCTTTAGGTGAAAACACTGCAGCCGATGCCATCGAAAAAGCAGTAAGTGACGTATTAGACCTTAATCTACGTACGCCAGACATCTACTCTGATGGCATGACAAAAGTAAGCACCGCAGAAATGGGTGCAGCAGTCGTAAAAGCACTTTAATAGCTAAATAACTGTTAGCTGGAAAACATTAAAGTACGAAAAGAATTAATTGATAAGCAACCAAAAGCTAGGTATGAGTGTTTATTAGTTCAATAGCAAATATGCGAGGCAGGAAGCCGAACTAAGTCTACAGGGAAGTATTTACGACGTTTTGCGGTTGAACTAAAAATAAGCGAGTGAACCTAGCGTTTTGAAGTTGAAAATTAGGTTGGAATATAATGAAAACTGTAGGTCTTGTAGGCTGGCGTGGCATGGTTGGCTCCGTGCTAATGCAACGAATGGAAGCAGAGAACGACTTTGCTGATATCAATCCGGTATATTTTACTACCTCTCAAGCAGGGCAAGCAGCCCCAGCGTTTGGTGGCAAAGAAGCCCCTGCGCTTAAAGACGCGTTCGACATTAACGAACTAAAAGCCATGGACGTCATCATCACCTGTCAAGGTGGCGATTACACCAAACAAGTTTACTCAAAGCTAATGGCCACCGGTTGGAAAGGCTACTGGATCGATGCGGCATCAAGCCTGCGTATGGCCGATGACGCAATTATCGTACTCGACCCAGTCAACAAAAACGTCATCAAAGACGGCCTAAGTAATGGTGTTAAAACCTTCGTAGGCGGAAACTGCACCGTATCCCTAATGCTAATGGGGTTGGGTGGTTTGTTCGAAAACGGCCTGGTTGAATGGTTAAGCTCACAAACCTACCAAGCAGCTTCGGGTGGCGGTGCTAAGCACATGCGTGAATTACTGACGCAAATGGGCCAACTAAACGCTTCTGTTGCAACTGAGTTGGCTGATCCACGCAGTGCAATTTTAGACATTGACCGTATCGTTGCAGAAACGCAGCGCAACGGATCAATGGACACAGCCAACTTTGGCGTACCATTAGGTGGCAGCTTAATCCCATACATCGATACAGAAATGGACAATGGCCAAAGCCGTGAAGAATGGAAAGGCCAAGCTGAAACCAACAAGATTTTAGCAACCGGCAGCAACATCATCCCAGTAGACGGCACCTGCGTGCGTATTGGTTCTATGCGCTGTCATAGCCAAGCCTTCACCATCAAGCTTAAAAAAGATGTACCGATGGATGAAATTAACGCCATGCTAGACGAGCACTCGCAATGGTCTGGTGTTGTTCCAAACAACAAAGAAGCCACTATTGCAGGTTTAACACCAACAGCGGTTACCGGTACTTTAAATGTGCCAGTAGGACGCTTACGTAAAATGAACATGGGATCACAATACTTGAATGCATTCTCTGTAGGTGATCAATTGCTGTGGGGTGCTGCCGAGCCACTTCGTCGTATGTTGCGTATTTTATTAGAAAACTAAAGATATGAGGGCTTGCATTACAAAATGAAGCATTGGACAAAATGGGACACAATGTTTCATTTTGTGAGTAAGCTCACACTTTAGTGCCGCAGAATTGGTTAAAAGATAGTCGGCAAGGCCCGTGTTGCGTGTGATATTGACGTCAAGACGTTGCGAAAACTGTATTTATAATTGATACTTACGATTGAAATTGAATGTAAAATAAAAGTTCATTGTAAATGGACAAAAAGATTCATGAACTAATTTGGTTTTATTGTTTGCGAAACCGGCATCAAGCAGCCTAATAACAACAAGGAAGCAGAGAATGAAGCGCACGCTTTTAAGTACTCTAGTGATCACCAGCACACTAGGCCTAAATGCCAATGTGTTTGCACTGGGTATGGGTGAGCTTGAATTAAAGTCTACACTCAATCAGCCACTTCAAGCAGAAATCGAGCTGACCAACATTGATGATCTTACCGAGTGGGAAATCAAGCCATCTTTAGCTTCTGACGGTGATTTCGACCGTGCAGGTGTTGAGAAAATATTCTTTTTAAGTGATATCGATTTCGAAGTTAAAGGAAGTCGCATCATTTTAAGCAGTGACAAATCCGTTACTGAGCCCTTTTTAAACTTTCTTGTGCAGGTTAACTGGCCATCTGGTCGTGTTCTGCGCGAGTATACATTATTGCTTGACCCGCCACTGTTCGATGAAACCATTCAGCCGTTAGCACCTATTGCTACTGCAGAAACAGAACAAGCCGTAAAAGTTGAAAGCCAGCAAGTTAAACAACCTAAAAGCACTTGGGAAACAGAAGAAGCCAAGCCAGGTACTTACAAGGTTCAGCCAAGCGATACACTTTGGGAAATTGCGATAAAAACACGCCCCAATCGTCAAGTTAGTCCACAGCAAATGATGCTAGCGATACAAGACAGTAATCCTAGTGCTTTTATGGCTGGCAACATTAATCGTTTAAAAACACATCAAGTTTTACGCATACCCAATGAACAGCAAATGGCCGCTCGTAATGATGGCCAAGCTATTAGTGAAGTGATGCGTCAGAATAAAGAACTGCAAACAGCTGGCGCTCAACTGGACGCAACCCGCAAAGCTGGTCAATCCAACAAGGCTGCAACCCCAGAGTCTGGCGGTGAACTGAAATTACTTGCCAACAATGAAAAGGTGTCGAATTCAGCGGGCGCAAGTGTTGATGTTAATAACGGCGTAGAAGGCGGAGGGCGCACTGAGCGCTTAGAAAACGATTTATCCATCGCTTTGGAAAATCTTGATACCAGCCGTTTAGAGAATGATGATCTTAAAAAACGACTTGATGCATTAGAAGAGCAAATTGCAACGCTACAGCGCTTAGTTTCGTTAAAAGACGATCAACTAGCCAGCATACAAACTCTTGATATTCAAAAAGAAGCATTGAATGCTGATCAAGCACTTGTACAAACACCAGAATTAGAAGATGCAGCAAGCGAGTCTTTGCAAGCAGAGGCAACAGAAGCGCAAAATTCTTCAGATGTGGATACAAGTGAGGGTCTACCGGTCGATACTCTGGCCGTATCTGACGATGCAGACTTTAATTACGCAGAACCTGAAGTCGATAACACAGCAGTTGTCGAAACGACTGATGCTCTCGCAGAGCTGGATCCAGCATTAACGGCTAGCCAAATTGAACAGCAAGTAGAAGATCGCTACAAGCCAAAAGGATTTGTAGCTGAAGTGATGGCAAAGCCAGAACTTATGGCAGGTCTTGCAGGTGGTCTAGCTCTAATCTTTGGTCTTGTTGGTTATGCAATCAAAAAACGTCGTGACAACAAAGAAGGCGAAGTAGCTGATCCTGAGTTGGCTCAATATGGCGAAGATTATCAGGTAGGCGAAACTGATATTGATGATTCATCATTAGATAACTTTGAATTTGATGAAGATGACCAAACGGTAACAGATTTAAATGATGACCTATTGGAAGGTATAGGTTCAGATCATGATGAACATGGAGATATGGCGGATGACACTGCTGGATCTGCTGATTTAGATTCTGATACGGTGGCTCAAGCTGCAGATATTATTGGTGAAGCAGAAATTTATATTGCTTATGGCCGATTTGATCAAGCTGCTGATTTACTCAAGAATTCAATTGTACTCGAGCCTAGTCGTACAGATTTAAGAATGAAGCTTCTTGAAGTCTATGTTGAAACAGACGACGCTGATTCTTTTGCAGAAGCAGAGTTAGAACTGAATTCATTAGGTGATATTAAAGCTAACGATAAAGCTGCAACAATGCGCACTCATCTTACTTCACCAATAAATGGTGAAATGAATGAGATCGAAGAGCTATCAGCCAGTCTTGATGATGATTCTGAATTAGACCTAACTGCTGGTGCAACAGCAGACGATGACATTTTAGATATTGAAGCTTTAGCTGATTCAGAGGATGAGTTCTCTGATACGTTTGCTGACAGTATTGATTTTGAAGCCGCTTTAGAGCTACCAGAACAAGATGATCTGGATAGCAGTCCAGCTGAAGTTGTAGCAGAAGACACAGCAAATTCGGCCGATGCTGATAGTTTTGCTGCGTCACTTGATGCACTGGATGAAGAAAATAGCTTGGAGTTTGATCTAACAGAAGCTGAAACTGATGCCAATACAGAAGATAGTTTCGATTTTGAACTCACCAGTGAAGATGACATTGAAAGCGACATTGAAAGCCTAAACGACTTAGATGACATTCCAACGTTAGAAGAAATATCTGATTCAGATCATTCTGAATTAAAAAACATCACCTTAGACGAAGAAATCTCTGTTAATGATTTAAGCGAGCTTGATGATGTTCCTACTTTGGATGAATTGACTAGCTTAGATGAATCATCTGAGCTTAGTGAATCAGACGAGCCCGCTGAGTTGTCATTAGAAGATAGCTTAGAAACTGACAGTGATAACGATGTTGTTAATCTAGCAGCATTGGATAGCAATGATTCTTCTGACATGGCGCAGCTTGAAGAGCTGTTAGACTCAACTGAATCTAACGAAGCTTTACCAGATTTGAATTTTGAACTTGAAGAAACTGGGTTTGAAAATGATGATTTGGATGATCTAAAATCACTTGAAGAAGAGCTCGATCAGTTAAGTAATCTTAACGACGATCAGATATCTGGTTCTGAAGAAATACTTGATTCTGAAGATGCTATTGATTCTGAAAGCGCGCTTGATTTAGATAAGGCTCTTGATTTAGATGTAGCTCTTGATAATGCTTTAACAGAAGACGATTCTACCCCTGAAGATGTTTTGTCAGAGTTAGTTTCTGCTGATGGCTCCGCTGATTCAAATGAAATTTCGGACTTTGATGAAACTTCTGATGAAGTCTTAGCCAGTCTTGAATCTGATCTAGAAGGTTTTGATGCGAATTCTGAATTTGATCTTAATGAGCTTGATGAATTACCAGATTTTACCGAAGGTTCCTCGCCAGCGGCTAAAACAGAAGGTTCTGTTGCAAATCAAGACCAAGAAATTGACCTTGATCAGCTAGCAGCGGCAGATGATGAATTCGACTTCTTAGCAGGCACAGATGAGTGCGCTACTAAGCTTGACCTTGCCCGTGCCTACATGGACATGGAAGATAGCGAAGGCGCTAAAGAATTACTGCAAGAAGTTATCTCTGAAGGCAATGATCAACAAAAACATGATGCGCGTGCGCTAATGGACAGTATCGGCTAAGATACTGTCCATTATGACAAACCATCAAAATTTTGTCGCTGAAACCAGCGACGTAAAAAAAGTAAAAGTTGCCGCTATCGTTGAATACCATGGAGCTCATTTTCATGGTTGGCAGCGGCAAAAACATCATCCAGAGCCAACTATTCAGGCCGCTCTGGAGGATGCTCTTAGTAAAATAGCTAACGAAAGCATTTCTGTTGTTTGCGCAGGGCGCACTGATGCTGGAGTTCATGCATCTACTCAGGTTATTCACTTTAACACTACGGCCAAGCGTAAACCCTATAATTGGGTGCGCGGTACCAACACCCAGTTGCCTACGGGTATTGCAGTGCGTTGGATGGGAGAGGTTGATGAAGAATTTCACGCACGTTTTAGTGCCACAGCAAGGCGTTATCGTTACTTGATATACAACAAACCTGTTAAGCAGGGTTTGATGCATGATCAGCTTACTTGGTGTCGTTTTCCTCTTGATGAAACTGCAATGCACCAAGCGGCGCAGTCTTTATTAGGTGAAAATGATTTCACGTCATTTAGAGCGAAAGACTGTCAATCTAATACACCGTTTCGCAATATTCACAGTATTTCTGTTAAGCGCTTTGGTGATATTGTAATGATAGACGTTCAAGCTAATGCATTCTTATATCATATGATCAGAAACATAGCCGGTGTGCTTATACCTATCGGTATGGGGCGAAAGCCTGTTGACTGGTGTGCTGAGTTACTTGTTCAAAAGGATCGTGCAAAGGCAGGGGTCACCGCTCCTTCTGATGGCCTTTATTTTGTTGGTGTCCAATATCCTGAGCATTTTTCGATCCCGTCACAACCTTGGGGGCCGGTATTTGTTGAGCCATGGCTGTGTAAATAATTAAATTCTGTTAAACTCTTTTTTCTTAAAATATTTCTCTTTTTTAACATCAAATAAAGTGTGCTTTTGTGAGTAAAGTGCGAATCAAAATATGCGGATTAACCCGCGATGAAGATGTTCATAATGCAGTAGTCGAAGGTGCTGATGCGCTTGGTTTTGTGCTTTACAAACCAAGCCCTAGAGCCGTGACTGCTGAACAAGCTGCTGAACTCATTCAAAAAGTGCCTGCCTTCGTTACCACGGTTGCACTTTTTGTAAATGAACGCGCTGAAGAAATTCATCGAGTCCTTTCTGTTTGTCCTTTCGACCTATTGCAGTTTCACGGAGATGAAACTGCTGAATTTTGTCGTCAATTTAACCGTCCTTATATGAAAGCCATCCGTGTGCGCAGTAGCGATGATATCGATCGCGCAGTGCAGCAGTTTCCGGATACTAAAGCGCTATTATTGGATGCCTATGTGGAGAATTTGCCTGGCGGAACTGGCCAGGCGTTCGATTGGCGTCTCATTCCGCAATTATCAGTACCTTGGGTGCTGGCAGGCGGGCTAAATTCAAGTAATGTTGCCGCTGCCATAAACCAAGTTAAGCCTTTTGCCGTAGATATAAGTGGCGGTATAGAGGCCAGTAAAGGCATTAAAGACAGAATTAAAATTCAAGAATTTATAAGCGAGGTTCGCAATGTCGAACGCTAAAGACATGCAAGATTTTCCAGTACTTCCCGATGCTAAAGGCCATTTTGGTATTTTTGGCGGGCGATTTGTTTCAGAAACACTCAGTGCCGCATTGGATGAACTTGATGCGTTGTACACTAGACTATCTCAAGACCCAGCATTTCAAAAAGAATTTGACGAAGATCTAGCGCATTACGTTGGCCGCCCATCGCCGTTGTATTTTGCTGAGCAGCTAACCAAGCATTGTGGTGGCGCTAAAATTTACTTTAAGCGTGAAGATCTGAACCACACTGGCGCTCACAAAATTAACAACACCATTGGTCAAGCGCTATTAGCCAAGTATTCTGGTAAGAAAAAAATTATTGCCGAAACGGGAGCAGGGCAACACGGCGTTGCAACCGCTACTGTTGCTGCTCGTTTAGGCATGGAATGTAAGGTTTTCATGGGGGCAACTGACATAGAGCGTCAAAAGCTCAATGTTTATCGTATGCGCTTATTAGGTGCAGAAGTAATCTCGGTTGAATCCGGTACAAAAACATTAAAAGACGCTATGAATGACGCCATGCGTCACTGGGTTACTCATGTAGACGACACATTCTACATTTTAGGTACCGCAGCAGGTCCACACCCATACCCTAAATTAGTTCGTGATTTCCAAAGTATTATTGGTCGTGAAACCATTCGACAGTGCGACGAGCAACTAGGTCGTCAGCCCGATGCAGTGCTAGCTTGTATTGGTGGCGGCTCAAATGCCATCGGTATGTTTTATCCTTATCTAAATATGCACGATGTACGCATGATCGGCGTTGAAGCCGGTGGTTTAGGGTTATCGGGTAATGATCACGCAGCACCATTATGTAAAGGACGCCCTGGTGTATTACACGGTAATCGAACCTACTTAATGGAAGACGACAACGGCCAGATCATGGGAACACACTCAGTTTCTGCGGGTTTAGATTACCCAGGTGTTGGTCCTGAACATTCTTGGTTAAAAGATATCGGTCGCGCAGAATATGTTGCCGCTACTGATGATGAAGCATTGGACGCCTTTAGAGCGCTAACTCGTATCGAAGGCATAATGCCTGCCCTTGAAACCAGTCACGCCATTGCTCATGCAATGAAAATGGCAAAGGACATGCGTCCTGATCAAGTATTGGTCGTTAATTTATCAGGGCGTGGCGATAAAGATATTCACACCGTGGCTAGTATCGACGGTCTCGAAAACGTCGATGTATAAATAAAGTAGAAAGGAAAGTGAAATGAGTCGTATAGCTGCTTTATTTTCAGAGCTAAACAAAACCGGAAAAAAAGCATTAATACCTTTCGTTACCGCGGGTGATCCTCATCCGTCGGTAACGGTCGACATGATGCATGGCTTAGTAGAGGCGGGAGCGGATATCATTGAATTGGGTGTTCCTTTTTCTGACCCAATGGCCGATGGTCCAACCATTCAGCTTGCTTGCGAGCGTGCTTTGATGCACAACACGTCATTACGTGATGTGATTTCAATGGTTACCGAATTCCGCACAAAAAATGCAAACACACCGGTTGTTTTAATGGGTTATTTAAATCCTGTAGAAGCGATGGGCTACGAAACTTTTGCCAAGGCAGCGCAGCAAGCCGGTATTGATGGTGTATTAATGGTTGATATGCCACCAGAAGAATCCGGTGAAAATGCGAAAATCTTTGCAGATCACGGTTTAGATATCATTTATCTAATCGCTCCAACTACAACCGATGCGCGCATTAGTGAAATCGCTAAATACAGCACAGGTTATGTCTATTACGTTTCCATAAAAGGCGTGACAGGTACCGCAGCTATTGATGTTGATGACGTAAGCAAAAATCTTGAGCGTATCCGTAGTCGTGTGAGTATTCCCGTTGGTGTTGGCTTTGGAATCAACAACGGCGAAGCGGCGGCAGCAGTGGCCTCTGTAGCCGATGGTGTCATTGTTGGTTCAGCGCTGGTGAATAAGATTGCCGCCAATGCTGCGCAACCAGATGTCGCCATCGCAGAAGTAAAAACTGTACTCTCTGAAATGCGAACGGCCATGGATAAGCAATAACCCATGAGCGTGATCAATAATCAGGATGCTCGCAGCAAAGATGAGTGGCTCAGTTATTTAGAGTCCACTCATCCCTCTGACATTGAAATGGGGTTGGGGCGGGTCACGCAAGTAGCCAAAAATCTAGGTTTGTTCAAACCAGCTCCCATCACAATCGTTGTTGGGGGTACTAATGGTAAAGGTACAACAACCGCTTTTCTAAGTCAGTTGCTAGCGCAAAAAGGCTTATCTTCGGCTGGTTACAACTCTCCCCACATTCACCAATACAACGAACGTGTTAATCAGCGTGACCGCCAAGGCAATGCACGACTAACCAGCGATCAAGAGCTGTGTGCTGCATTTAGTGCGATTGAAGCGGGCCGCGGTGATATACCGCTTACCTATTTTGAATTCGGTACTTTGGCTGCATTGTGGCAAATTAAACATTGGCAAGTTGATGTTGCCTTGCTAGAAGTTGGCCTGGGTGGGCGTTTAGATGCAGTTAATATTGTCGATACCGATCTCGCCATCGTCACTAGTGTAGGGCTCGATCACCAAGACTGGTTGGGAGATACACTCGATCTAATCGGTTATGAAAAAGCAGGAATAGGGCGCAAGCATAAACCCCTTATATGTGGGCAGCCGAAAGTTGCCGACGGGTTTATTGATCATGCCAATACCATTCAAGCTCATGCTCTGTATCAAGATATTGATTTTTCTATTACATGCATTGATCACGGCTTGGTTTTTAAACAACACGATAAGGAAATTAAACTGCCAAGAGGCCATATCCCACACCACAATATTGCCAGTGCCATAGCAGGTTTGGATGCCCTTGATTTATTGCCAGATACTCGCGGAATAGAGTTGGCGGTTGCTGCGACCAAGGTACCTGGAAGATTAGCAAGCTATCAGTACCAATATCTTGGCCATGATATTACCTTTACGCTCGACGTTGCCCACAATCCCCAAGCCGCCGAATACTTAGCTAGCCAAGCAAGTAATAGCGATACGGCAATTCTAGCAATGCTTGCAGATAAAGACCCCGTTGCCGTGATACAGGCACTGCCTCAGATAAAATACTGGCACATTGCTGGGTTGTCTGGGTATAGAGGCCAAAGCGCTGAACAGCTAATTAAAAAACTTGATCAAGCCCATATTTCAACAAGCAATATGGAATGTCACCTTACGGTTGCAGATGCTTTACAATCATTATTGCAATCAGAGCGTTTCAATCGTCATAGCATTCATGGTCCTGTGTTTGTGATAGGCTCATTTTTAACTGTTTCAGCTGCTGAAGATGCTCTTAAATCAATGGAAGGTCTAACTATTCATGGAACCTAACTTCAAAGCCAGAACCGTCGGCGCAGTTGTTACTGTTTTAGCATTAGCGCTTATTTTGCCGAATATTTTACATACAAAAAAAGAAACCAGTTTTCAATCACAAATACCTCCCAAACCACCGACTCCTGACTGGGTTGATGAAAGCGAAAACAGTCGTGTAAGAATAGAACTGAACGATCTGGCAAGTGGCAAGTTGCAAACTGAAATAAATCCGCCAGAACCAGCAATCGCCGAAGTTGACGAAACGGCTCCAGCAACAGCCAATCCCAGTACATCAGCACTCGATGGCAATGGGGGAGTAGTTTCTTGGACTTTACAAGTGGGCGCCTTTAGCAGTGCCAGTAACGCAGTAACACTAAGAGATACGTTGCGCACTAAAGGCTTTAAATCCTATATTTTAAAAAATTCAAAAACTCTTCTCGATCATGTCTATGTTGGACCTATGTTGCAACGCGCCAAAGCCGAAGAAACTAAGGCGCAGTTAATACTAGACATGTCGCTTGAAGGCATTCGTTTACAACAATATAAACCCGAGTAGATTTAACGATAAGACTGGGCTGTTAATAACTGCGATTATTGTTTTAGAAAAGTAGCGCGGTGCTCCGCCCTTTGTTAGAATTCACACCTTTCCAGTACCGTCAACGAGTTGAGAATCACCATGACAAGTATTGATTGGGGCATTTTGGCGATTATCGTTATTTCTGCTGCCCTAAGTCTACGACGTGGTTTTGTTAAAGAAGCACTTTCCTTAGTAAGCTGGATCGCCGCCTTTATCATTGCGCGAGTGTTTAGTGGCAACCTAGCAACCTTGCTTACTGACCACATCGAAACGCCTTCTGTGCGTTGGTTTGCAGCATTTGCTATGTTATTTGCAGGCACGATTATCATTGGCGCGATGATCAACCATCTCGTTGTTGAAATGATCCGTATTACTGGTTTATCCAGTACTGATAGATTATTCGGCATGGCGTTCGGAATTGTCCGCGGCCTTCTTATTTTAGTTGCAGTTGTTTACGGTCTCCAATTTACTGCTATTCCGGAAGACCCTTGGTGGCAGGACTCGAGCCTGATACCGCATCTAGTATTACTCGCCGATTGGGTACGAGCTGTATTACCCTCGGCAACTGATCATGTAATGTCTTACACAAAATGAATAATTTAACCGAGGTTCAAATCGCATGTGCGGAATAGTGGGTATAGTTGCGAAGTCTCATGTCAATCAAAGTATTTACGATGCATTGACCATTCTTCAGCACCGCGGACAAGATGCGGCTGGCATAGTAACTTGGCACAAAGACAAGTTGTTTTTACGCAAAGATAACGGCCTAGTGAGCGATGTATTCCGTACTCGACACATGAAACGCCTAGTCGGGAATATCGGCATTGGGCATGTACGCTACCCAACCGCGGGCAGTTCAAGTTCAGCCGAAGCCCAACCATTTTATGTTAACTCTCCTTACGGCATTACACTAGCGCACAACGGCAACCTTACTAACGCCGACGAAGTGGCTGATCAACTCTATAAAGAAGATTTACGCCACATTAATACGACTTCTGATTCAGAGGTTTTGTTAAACGTCTTCGCTCACGAAATGCAAAAACAAGGTGAGTTAGAACCCTCTGCAGACACTATTTTTAAAGCCGTTGCCCAAGTACATAAACGCGTTCGTGGTGGCTATGCGGTTGTTGCCATGATAAATGGTTTCGGCTTAGTGGCATTTCGTGACCCCAATGGTATTCGCCCAGCGGTTTTTGGCACTCGTGACAACGGCGAAGGCAAAGAATACATGATCGCCTCCGAAAGCGTTGCCTTAGATGGTCTCGACTACAAACTAGAGCGTGATATTGCCCCAGGTGAATGCATTGTTATCACCAAAGAAGGTGAATTTTTTAGTCAGCAGTGCGCTGAAAACTCTAAATTGGTTCCCTGTATTTTTGAGCATGTTTATTTTGCCCGCCCAGATTCTATTATGGATGGAATCTCAGTCTATAAAGCTCGCCTCAAAATGGGTGAGTATCTGGCTGGCAAGATCATGAAAGAACGCCCAGATCATGATATCGACGTTGTTATTCCTATCCCGGATACCAGCCGCACATCCGCTCTTCAACTAGCTAACCGCTTAGGTGTAAAATACCGCGAAGGCTTTATGAAAAACCGCTACATTGGCCGAACTTTCATTATGCCGGGCCAACAGCAGCGCAAAAAATCAGTAAAACAAAAGTTGAATGCCATTGCATTAGAGTTTTCTGGTAAAAATGTTTTACTAGTAGACGACTCCATTGTACGTGGCACAACGTGCAACCAAATTATCGAAATGGCCCGTGAAGCAGGAGCAAAGAATGTGTATTTCGCTTCTGCTGCACCAGAAGTGCGCTATCCAAACGTTTACGGTATCGATATGCCAGCAGTCAACGAACTTATTGCCCATGACCGCACCGTAACCGAAATAGAAAAAGCCATTGGCGCTGACTGGTTAATCTATCAAGACCTTGAAGACTTACAACGCTCTTGTTTAAACGGTGCCGACACCGACGTTAAAGAATTTGATTGCTCTGTATTTAACTCAGATTATGTCACTGCTGATATCAACGAAGCTTATTTTACTCGATTACAAGCAGCACGAAGTGATGCCTCAAAATCTTCTGCGAATTCAGAAGAAGACGTCGCCATTGATTTGCACAACGACCAAGAATAAAGTTTTAAATGACTAAAAACGGCCAGATAAGTGGTCGTTTTTTTAACGGTTCAATTATTCACAACAAAGAAGCATATTAAGAATGGGTAGATTTACTGATCGCGATTTTCGCTATCAATCCGATTTAACGGATGCCGAATTTGAAACGCTGGCCGTTCGTGCAGGGCAGGTAAGAAGTAGTCACGGCGAGCACAGCGAAGCCATCTACACCACCAGCAGCTATGTTTTCAACTCAGCCGCAGAGGCAGCAGCACGCTTTGCGGGTGAAGAAAAAGGCAACGTCTACTCGCGCTATACCAATCCAACAGTGCGCACCTTTGAAGAACGCTTAGCTGCATTAGAAGGTGCCGAAGATTGTGTTGCTACGGCTTCAGGCATGGCGGCAATTTACTCTACAGTTGTAGCGCACTTGCAATCCGGTGACAGTATCATTGTATCGCGCAGTGTGTTTGGTAGTACCAATGTTTTGTTCGAAAAGTTTGTGCGTAAGTTCAATATCGACGTGCGCTACGTAGATCTGCTCGATCTTAATAGCTGGCAGCAAGCCATCGACGACACCACACAAATGTTGTTCTTAGAATCACCGTCTAATCCAATGAGTGAAGTTGCTGATATCCAGGCACTTGCCGATTTAGCTCATAAACATAATGCTCTATTAGTTGTTGATAATTGCTTTTGTACTCCCGCTCTACAAAAACCCCTGCAATTTGGAGCTGACCTTATCATTCACTCCGCCACAAAATACATCGACGGCCAAGGCCGTTGCTTAGGTGGCGCCGTTGCAGGCAGCGCAGAGTTGATTGAGCCGATTATCGGTGTGCTGCGTTCTGCTGGCCCAACTATGAGTCCTTTCAATGCTTGGGTCTTTTTAAAAGGACTAGAAACGCTAGCACTAAGAATGAAAGCCCATAGTGAAAATGCCATGGCATTAGCGCTTTGGCTGCAACAGCAACCACAAGTTAGCAAAGTTAATTATGCAGGTTTAAGCGACCACCCTAGCCACGAGCTGGCTAAAAAACAACAAAGTGCTTTTGGTGGTGTACTGTCATTTGAAGTAAATGGTGGTCAGCCAGCCGCATGGCAGCTTATTGATGGAACACGTATGATTTCCATTACTGCCAACTTAGGTGACACTAAAACCACCATCACACACCCGGCTACCACTACGCACAGTCGCTTAACCCCTGAAGATCGTGCAAAAGCAGGTATTAGTGATGGCTTGGTGCGTATTGCAGTAGGGTTGGAATCCATAGGCGATATTCAAAAAGACATCGCACTGGGTTTGGCCGCGATTAAATAGTAATCATGTGTCGAGCTAAACCTCGACCTACACAAAATATTATCAGAAACTAGTTGCTACACTTAAAGACAATCTACATAACATTGTTTGCCCATTGGTTTAAGTTGCCTTCAAGGCAACACACTCTGTGCAAACAACTTTAATAAAGCGATGAACCTTGTTACCTTTAAGACATCTAAAATATAAAATCGCCAACGAGCTATTTCAATGTCTTCTTTATCCTCAAAATCAATTTCAAAATCCCTGCAATCTCTACTAGATACATTAAATACAGTTATTCTTGGCAAAGAAACCCAAATCAAGCTCGCGGTCACTTGCATGTTGGCGAAAGGGCATTTACTCATCGAAGATTTACCTGGTATGGGTAAAACAACTTTATCGCACGCATTAGCGCGGGCTTTAGGTTTAAGTTATAACCGCATTCAGTTTACCAGTGATATATTGCCCGCGGATATTTTAGGGGTGAGTATTTTTGAAAAAGACAGCGCGATTGCAGGCAGTAACGAGCAACACGGCACCTTTCGTTTTCACCCAGGGCCTATTTTTAGCCAGTTGGTCTTGGCCGACGAAATTAACCGAGCAACTCCTAAGGCCCAAAGTGCATTACTTGAAGCCATGGAAGAAGGGCAGGTTACTATTGAAGGCGAAACACGGTCTCTACCAACGCCTTTTTTTGTAATAGCCACACAAAACCCAGTTTCACAATCTGGAACCTTTCCCCTTCCTGAGTCTCAGTTAGACCGTTTTTTAATGCGTATCAGTATTGGTTATCCCGATGCAAAGTCCGAGTTAGAACTGTTTAACGGGGTTGATCGTCGGGCAATGGCGAATAACTTACCCAAGCATATCGACATTAATCAATTACAAGCCTTGCAAGAACAGGTTAACCAAGTCCATGCCTCGCAGTCTGTTTTAGAATACATGCAGCGCATTATTCACTTTACACGCTTTGAAGGTGGTTATAGCTATGGTTTATCGCCACGGGGAGGATTGGGATTGTTGCGCGCTGCTAAAGCATGGGCATTGATCCATGATCGTGAGCATTTGATCCCAGAAGATATTCAAGCGGTGTTGCCATCAGTATTGGATCACCGTTTGGCAGAAGCGGCTCAACAAGGGAAGACCAATCCATCGGTTTATGTACTGCAACGCATCCCTGTTTTTAGTTAAATTATGGAGAAACTTCTCACTCGCTTAGCAAAGTATGGTTTAACAAAGAGGTTTAATGCTTGGCTAGATCGCCGAATTCCACCAGCCGCTCAAGTTACTCTTGCTCAGCGTTCAATATTCATTGTGCCGTCTAAAGCCGGTTGGATGTTTGGCTTACTGCTAGTATTGCTGTTAATTACGGCGATAAATTATCAAAATAGTCTTATTTATGGCTTGGTCTTTTGGTTGTTCTCCCTAGGCTTGAGCGCCATGATCTTTAGCTACCGCAATCTATCGGGTTTAACTATTAAAGCCGGGAATGCCGTTAATGGCTTTGCTGGCAAATATATTAATGTACCGTTCCGCTTATCGGCTGCTAAGCGCGATCACTTTAGCCTCACTTTATCCTGGCAAACTGTAGATAAAAATTTGGATCAAGGTGCAGATAGCGAAGTGTTGGTTAATCAAGAAACGCAGGTTGCAATGCCACTTCAGTTACAAACCCGGGGGTATTTAAAAACCCCGCGCTTGAAAATACAAACTCATTATCCTTTTGGTCTCTATACCTGCTGGACATGGGTCACTCTTAAAACCCCCGGCATTGTTTACCCTAAAGCTATTAAGACACCTTTTATTGCTAGTGAAGGGGGTGGAAGTGATCTACAAACAGAGGCTAACTTAATAATCGGTAATGACGAGTTCATTGGATTGCGCAGCTATCAAGCGGGTGACTCCCTAAAGCATATTGCTTGGAAGTACTTAGCGAAAGGCAAGGGGCTACTAACCAAAGAATATGACAACCAACAACTCAGTATGCAGTGGCTTGACTGGCAAAGCCTGCAAGGCAAATCAGAAGAATCTCGACTCAGTCATTTAACAGGCTGGGTATTGCAAGCCGAGCAAGAAAATCGTGCCTATGGCCTAAAGTTGCCAGGACTCACTATAGCCCCCAGTCATGGTGACAGTCATCGACAGCAATGCTTAGAAGCCCTCGCCCTATATAAAGGGGGAGTCGCGTTATGATTCAGAATAACTTTCCCCGTAACGGCTTAATATGGCTGTTGGTGAGCCTAATTTGTGTTTATTTGCCATTGCAAGCGCAGCTACCTTTGTGGACAGCCTTAGTATTTATTAGTGTAGTGGCATGGCGCTGGATGATGCACTTAGGGCGCTGGCCTTACCCCAACAAGTTAGTCAAAGTGTTAGTGGTTGTACTGGGTGTTGGTGCTGTATTGGTATCGGCCCAAGGGCAGTTTCATCTTGAAAGTGCCACCAGTTTTATATTGGTTGCGTCTTTATTGAAAGTACTAGAAATCAAAACCCAGCGTGATGGCTATATCGTTATTTTTCTCAGTTTTTTCTTACTCTCAATTAGCTTTCTCTATGCACAAGGCATTTTAATAACTCTGTATAGTTTATTCGCTGTTTGGGTATTAATGAGTGCTTTAGTTGGGCTTCACCAAAATCAATATTCGGAGCAGTCGACCCCTGTTCGAATTAAAACAGCAGGCAAAACCAGCTTCCAAATCTTATTACTATCTCTTCCTCTCATGCTGATATTGTTTATATTGTTTCCTCGCATGGGGCCACTATGGTCATTAAATTTACAATCGGACAAGGCAAAAACTGGCTTGTCAGAACAAATGAGCCCAGGAGACATTGCAGAGCTTAGTAACTCAGACGAACTGGTGTTTCGGGTGGCATTCAAAGATAAAGTACCAGCCAACCATCAACTCTATTGGCGGGCTCTAGTGCTAGAGAAGCACCAAATTACCAATGGCCAATCTCAATGGTCGGTCAGCAAAAAAGTACCACCAATTGATTGGTACCCCAAAAGTTGGCAGCCAGAACCCAAAGACGGCGTACTCGATTACACCATTATCCAAGAAGCAACCAGCAAAAAATGGCTAGTGGGGTTGCGAGGTGTAGCAGCAATGGAGAAGGGCATAGGTATGACAGATACCGACCTTATTGTAAGTAATAAAAAGCTTCATCAACGCAAAGAATACGAAGTTCGTTCATGGCCAAGTATGGATATTGCGAAACAGGGCATACATTCATTAACCCGCCAGCAAAATACTCAACTTTCGCTAAGCCCGCAGGGCACTATTAGTAATCCCCAAAGTTATTTATTGGCGCAAACACTGTACCGAAATCATAATACCGATCTTGCTCGCGTTGAGGCTGTTATGGCTTACTTTAGTGACCAGCCTTTCAGTTACACACTCAAGCCACAACGCATGGCCGAAAACGATATTGACGATTTTTTGTTTAATCAACAAGCCGGCTTTTGTGCTCACTATTCCAGTAGTATGGTGTTTGTATTGCGTTCAATGGGCATACCTGCAAGAGTTGTGGCTGGCTACCAAGGCGGTGAATTAAATAAAGAATCAGGACACATAACCGTTAGACAATACGACGCACATGCTTGGGTTGAAGTGTGGCTAGCTGGCATCGGTTGGAAATCCTTTGATCCTACCGCGCAAGTTGCCCCAGATCGCATAAACCTAGGACTGAGGGACTCCCTAACAGATCAAGCAGAGTTTTTGAGCAATAGCGGATTGTCCTTAACCAAGCTTTCCAGCTTTCCCTTGTTTAATCAACTGCGTTTGCAGTTAGACGAGCTGAATTATTTTTGGCATCAAACCGTGCTTAATTTTAATAAGCAGCGCCAAGGGAATTTACTAAAAAAATGGTTAGGCAATGATTTTTTATCAACCAGTTTATATTGGTTAGCAGGGCTGTTTTGCACAGTATTTTTGCTATTAACCTTATTTTTACTTTGGCAAAGGCCTAATAAAAAACGCAGTCCCATAGAAAAAGCATTAAGCGTGCTGGATAAAAAAATGCATCGTTACCAATTGCAGCGTCAAGCAAACGAAGGGCTAGCCGACTACAGTCAGCGATTACAGCTTGCATTCCCCGAGCATAAAGATTCAATTAGGCGCTTGTTGCAGCAATTACAAGAACATTATTACAGCAAGCAGAAAGCCCAAACATTACGAGAAAAGGAAAGTAAGATATCTATACAAATCAAAGGCTTGGCGGGTAAACTTAAATTAAAAGATCAATAAATTTAAGTAGAAGGCTTAATAAGTTAAAATAGAAAGCTCAATAAAATCTTTTGGTTATATTACAACTTTTAAGGTAGGTCAGTCGCGCCAACTGCAAAAGCAGCCATCACCAATTACATTAGTGAATCCTTTACTTTTAGGGTCATTGATAATCGAAGATAAAAACCCATCTTCACGCACATTGCAAAATGCACCAAAGCCATAAGGGCCAAAATAGCTCAGCTCGCTATTGGCATCATAAATAGCAAGAGACGGGCTAGAAGGTAAGCTCAGCAAATCTTCTTGTGCTCGAATTACCATAAAGCGATCACCATTTAGTTCAATCAGCTCTTTAATACTTTCATCATCACTATTTGGGTGAGCAATGATCACAATGCGCAACTCTTCTGCGGTGTATTCTTTAATTAAAGTTGAGAAATGACGCTGACTCACCCGATTACACAAACAATCTGGTCGCCAAAAATGCAGCAAGGTTTGCTGGTTTTCTGGTTTCGCCGAGCTACTTAAACCCTCATTGAGCTGAGCTTGTTTTAAATCCGCTTGTTCAAGGTAGGGGAGCAAATAGCGATTAATCGATTGCGGCTGATAAAAGGCTATATCGTCATTCGCATCAATAAACGCTTTTAGCTTGTCAGACTGAAACCACCACAGTCCTGCCAGTGTAGCCGCAATCCAAATACTAAAAATACTGACAAGCAACCAAGTAGGCAAAGACGTATGTTTATTATTGTCGACTACATTATTCATAACGTTTGCTCGTATTCGCACAAGTAAAAAGCACGGATAAACTAAAATTAAACCGTACACTAATCAAAAATAGCGGCTTTACTGATTTTTCTTAATCTGTAGCTCAACATAATGGCAGCAACAGTTAAACCTGCAATTATGCCAATCCAAAAGCCTTTAGCGCCTAACGGTTCAGAAAGCATTTCAATACCTGGAACAGCCAGTGAAAAGGCCAAATAATACCCTAGCCCTAAGCCACACAGCCAATAGGCAAAAAAGGTAATCGCCATAACCACTAAAGTGTCTTGGTAGCCACGTAAAGCGCCCGCTGCTGCAATTTGAATGGCATCACTTATCTGATAAAGCGCAGCCAGCGTTAATAAAGACGTTGCAATAGTAATAACATTAATATCACTAGAGTAAACCTGTGCGATATACGGTGATAATATAAAGATCATAGCGGCATTAATACTGGCTAATATTAGGTTAACCCGCACACCAAGCCAAGAAACTTGAGCTGCCATAGTTGAATTATTGCGTCCTACTTGTTGGCTTACCATTACAGTAATCGCCATCCCCACACTTAAAGGGATCATAAACAACAAAGAAGTTAGGTTAATTGCAACCTGATGCCCAGCTACGACTTCAGTACCGAGCGGCGTTAAAAACAAGGCAATTACCGAGAAAAAACTCACTTCAAAAAAGATTGCTGCGCCAATAGGCAAGCCCAAAGCAATTAAGCTGGCCATTGGGGCCCACTGAACTTTAAAAAAGGTTCGCAATTGCTTTTGATGTTCTGGTAAGCGATGTTTATAGCAGTTAAACAGCATGGCAAAAAACAAGAAATGAAACACAATCGCGGTACCATAGCCGCAACCAGCGCCGCCCATGGGTTCTAAACCAAACCAACCATAAACAAAAATCGCATTCGCGGGTATATTTAACAATAAACCTGCAATCATGATCCTTGTTACTACTGCAGGTTCATTTAAGGCTTCGGCATGAAAACGTAACGCCATGAAAGCCCCCGCTGCAGGCAAACCAAAACTCACGGCTTGAATATACTCCTTCATCAACTGCTGGCTTTGAGGGTCGGGCAGTAAATAACTTAACAGCGGGCCAAAAACATACAACGCAATGGCCATAATAAACCCAAGCCCTAGCCCCAACACCACTGCTGAGCCTAAAATCTCTCCGACCTGATCTTTTTTTTCTGCCCCTACCAGTTGTGCTACTTGTGGAGCAAATGCCACCATTACGCCAGAAACAAATAATAAAATAGGGGTCCATAAACTTGAGCCAACTGCAATTGCTGCAAGATCAGCGGTGCCCACATGGCCCGACATAACGGTGTCTATGGTTGCCATACCAATTTGCGCCAACTGAGTGATCAAAATTGGTGCAGTAAGTAACCATAATTGTTTTAAGAAACTTTTGTTTGAAATGCGTTGTGTGTTTGTCATAGCAGTCTAATATCAGTAAGCTGCGCATTTTGCCCTTTATTGTCCGCTGAGTATAGAAGCCAAGCATGAAAGATCATCATCCTGATCAATTAATTGAGATATTTAACAATTTATTCTTGGACCAATACCAAACTCGCCTTGATTACAGCCAAGACGAACCCGTTTATTTGCCCGCCGACGCCAATTGCCCAGACCATCGTGTATTATTTGCACACGGTTTTTTTGCCAGTGCTTTACACGAAATAAGCCATTGGTGTATTGCTGGTGAAGCTCGCCGCAAGCTCGTTGATTTTGGCTACTGGTATCAGCCCGATGGCCGCACGGGTGAGCAGCAGCGCGAATTTGAACACGTAGAAATTAAGCCTCAAGCTATCGAATGGGTGTTAAGCAAAGCCTGTGGAAGCAAATTTAATATTTCTACTGACAACCTCAATGGCGATCCTGAAGATATCTTGATAGGACGGGAGAAATTCGCTAAAAATGTACATCAGCAAGTAAAAAAATACTTAGAAAATGGCCTTCCTTTGCGCGCAGCCGTATTAAAGCAGGCGCTATTAGACTATTATCAAAAACATAAAAAATTAACTGTTGATGATTTCGCCCTCAGCGAACTCATAACACCGCTATAGCGATATTATAAATCAGGGTTACACATTGTTTAAAAAAATCATTTCGGCAATCAGTGGCAATAGTCAAACGGCAAAACAACCAACACCTGCAGCCAAACAACAAAAGCCACACGCTAAACCATCCAGCAAGACAAACAGCAAAGCGCCTAGCAAGCCTGAACCAAAGTACAACAATCCTAAGCACAATAAAGCTAAACAGAACAAACCTAAACCCACTTGGAAACTGGAAGATTTTGTTGTCCCGCAGATTGAGGGTAAAACACGCTTCCACGACATGAATTTGCCCAATAGCTTAATGCAAGGTATTCAAGAACTAGGGTTTCAATACTGCACACCCATACAAGCCCAATCTTTACCCGCTGCATTAAAAGGCCGCGATATCTTGGGCCAAGCGCAAACCGGTACAGGCAAATCAGCTGCTTTTTTAACCGCTGTGATCAATCGATTATTAACTGAACCGCTAGAAGAACGCTTTGCCAGCGAACCGAGAGCGTTAATTGTTGCTCCAACGCGGGAATTAGTTATGCAAATCGGTAAAGATGCCGAAGGCTTGGCTAAGCATACTGGCCTAAAAGTCGTGACAATTGTAGGTGGTATGGATTATGAAGAGCAGCGTGCGAAATTACGCGATCATGTTGTTGATATACTGGTAGCAACACCGGGTCGATTAATTGATTTCATGAGCAGCCAAGATGTGTATCTCGATGAAGTGGACGTACTGGTGCTCGATGAGGCAGATCGTATGCTCGACATGGGCTTTATTCCAGATGTTCGTCGTATAGAACGCGCCACTCCCACTAAAGGTGACCGCCAAACCTTATTCTTCTCAGCAACCTTTACCGATGCCATTCGTCGCTTAATCGATCAGTGGACGCAAGAGCCGATAGAAGTCACCATCGAGCCAGAACAAGTTGCTACTGATAACATTGATCAAAAATTTCTCATGGTTGCAGGAGATGAAAAATTTGATGTTTTATGCAAGTTCCTCCGCGAAGAAACCATAGAGCGGGCGATTATCTTTGCTAACCGCCGTGATATAACCCGCAACCTATGCGACAAACTGAATAAAAACGGCCTAAAGGCCGTATTGCTTTCTGGTGAAGTTAACCAACAAAAACGTATTAAAACTCTTGAGCGGTTTCGTGATGGTTACGTTAACATTATGGTTGCGACAGATGTAGCAGGGCGCGGCATTCACGTTGATGGTGTATCGCACGTATTTAATTATAACCTACCCGATGACTCTGAAGATTACGTTCACCGCATCGGTCGTACGGGCCGCGCAGGCACAAAAGGTATATCAATAGCACTGGTTTCAGAAGATGATGCATTTGAACTGCCCGCGCTTGAAGAATACCTAGGAACAAAACTAAAGCTTGAGCAGCCCTAGTTGCTATTAGTTATTAGCTACTAATTGCCTCAGCAAATATAAAGAATACTTTTACATATCATGTTAAAGATGCCGATATTATTAAAACCACATCCGTTAATAAAAACCATACTGCTAACGCTCTTTGCGTTAGCAGTATTCGTTATCACTTTGCCAACTCAAGCAGAGCTGATTCCTAAGGCAGAAATAACAGACGAGCTACCCTTCGAAAGACCTGATCATAAAACGGCTCAATGGGTAGAGCGTTACATTTTAAAAAATCACGACTATCTACTAGACAATAGTGAAAATGACCATGTTCTAGCGTTTTATTTTTTTGGCTATTACCAATCATTCACGGTATTTGGCATGGAGCGCATCAAGGGAGATGACTATAAATCTTATAATACAGTATTGATTTTTAAAGATTCAAAGTTGCAAGGGTATTACGAAAAGCTAACTGTATTTCCAGCGGGTGTGAGTAAAGCAGGGGAGGTTTTCTTTCCGGCAAACTATCAATCGACTCACAACATAAATCTAGCGTTAGGCGATTATCCCGCAATCCAGTTTATTCCAGAATTAGACAGATATAAAAAAGGCGACCTCAAAACGATGCCGCCAAGCTTTAGTTACAAACCGCTCAAATAAAACTTAAAACTTAAAATTTCGGCTGTAAGTAAACAGCAGCTGAGTGCCGCCATCAAAATCCCCCGATAAGTTAGTCCGTTCTAAGCCCACACTCAGGTTATGAACATCGTAAGTTCTGGCAACACCCACTCTAAAATGAAAATAATCATCGCGGCTCTTATTGCCCCAATTCACATCGTCCGAAATCTCTAAGAATCGGTACTGACGGCCACTAAACTCAAAACCAAAGCTGCCACTGTTTAACGTATATGCTAATTCTAGCGTTTGAAGATCGCTGCCCGTGCCCAAGTAATCATCAGCTAAGCGATAACCCAGCGTTACAGCATCATCAATCAAAAAGTTAAAAAAGCCTTCGTTGTATGACTGCTTACTGCCATCGGCATCACCCCAAAAAGTCGCGCGCATAGCACCAACATCCAGCGCAAACAGAGGTGTAATGGGGTAATAAAAACCGCCATAGCCATCAATCTCAAAACGAGTGCTGTCGCCATCGCCACGCTCAACACCCGACAACCAGGCACCGCCATAAAAGCCTAGCTGAGAGGCATACAAGCCACCAACTTGTAAAACTGGCTTAGCACTACTTTGCTTTAAACCACTGCGAACGTACTCAGAAGCAAACCCCAAATCCAACTCAAAATCTGCCTGACTTACCTGAGAAAACGATAATAAACACGCCGTCATCACAGACAACTTCGTAAAACCACAACGCATACAGCAACCTAAATTTAAATAAATGTAATTAAGGCACATAATACCCGCTCACACAGGCATGCACCATAAATTTGATCAGTCAGTATAAGAATCTTGTGAATGTGGTAAAGTTCCCCAGCATTGAGATTCAAATAAGGCTGGTTATGAGATCCACCCAGTGGGCAGACGCCCCAGAAGTCAGTTTAAAAAATACCGAATGGCTAAAAACCTTATGGCCTTATTTAATGGAATACAAAGGGCGAGTTTTACTTGCCGCGTTGTGTTTGGTCGCTGCTAAAACTGCTAGCGTCTCCATGCCATTTGCACTAAAGCATTTAGTCGATGGCCTAGCGGGCAACGACAACCCCCTGCAAGCCGAAGAACTATGGCTGTGGTTTCCGCTGGGGTTATTACTGGCCTATGGCTCAGTGAGGTTACTCAGCGTACTAATGGGTGAGATCCGCGATGTATTATTTGGGCGTGTTACAGAACGCGCCATGCGTCGTATGGCACTTAAAGTATTTAAACACCTGCATCAACTCAGTCTCGACTACCATTTGTCACGACAAACCGGAGCTTTACAGCGCGACATTGAGCGCGGTACTAATGGTATAAGCTTCTTAATGCGCTTCGTGATCTTTAATATATTGCCCACATTTTTAGAGCTTGGCATGGTCATTATATTATTGCTCATCAACTACCCGCCTTATTTTGCATTAATTACTCTTATAGCCGTGGTATCCTACGTGATGTACACGGCTCGGGTAACCGAATGGAGAACAGAATACGTTCGCCAAGCCAATAAAATGGATTCAAAAACACACGCCCGGGCTCTAGACAGCTTACTCAACTACGAAACCGTTAAATACTTTTCTGCCGAAGTGCGAGAGGCTAAAGACTATGACGAATCCCTAGCCTCGTGGGAGCACGCGCGCCGCAAAAATCGCCTAACTTTATTTGCACTCAACTCTGGCCAAGCCACCATTATCAGTGTTGCTATGACCTTAATGCTGAGTCTTTCTGCGTACTATGTACTAGAAGGGACAATGACAGTAGGTGACTTCACCTTAATGAACGCCTTTATGTTTCAATTATTTACGCCATTAAGCTTTTTAGGTTTTGTATACCGCGAAGTGAAAGCATCATTGGCCAGTATTGAGCAAATGTTAGCATTATTAAAAGAACAGCCCAGTGTGGCAAACAACGGCAAAACTGAACTTAATACCCAGCAAGCCGCCATTGAATTTAAATCGCTCAGTTTTAGTTACCAAAAAGAGCGCAGCATACTTAATGACCTCAGTTTCACCATTCAAGCGGGCAAGAGAACCGCAGTGGTAGGTAGCAGTGGGGCAGGGAAATCAACCTTAACTAAGCTTTTATTCCGTTTTTATGACAAAAATTCTGGCGAAATACTACTAAATGGCCACGAAATAGAAACCCTTTCACTCGACAGCTTGCGTAAACACATAGGTGTAGTGCCCCAAGACACGGTACTTTTTAACGATACCTTAAAAAACAATTTATTGTATGCAGCGCCAAATGCCAATGAAGAAGAACTCACACGAGTTATTGATATGGCACAATTGCAGAATTTTATAGATCAATGTCCGGATGGCTTGGACACCGTAGTGGGTGAACGTGGATTAAAGCTGTCTGGGGGCGAAAAACAACGTCTGGCCATTGCTCGTATGCTACTGAAAAAACCCGCCATAATGGTATTTGACGAGGCAACATCTTCGTTAGATTCGCGCACCGAACGCAATATCAATACGGCAATTAAAGCGGTATCCGCTGGCCACACCAGTTTAATTATTGCTCACCGCCTTTCAACCATTACGGATGCCGACAACATCGTTGTGATCGATCAAGGCGCGGTGGTAGAGCAAGGTAAGCACCAAGAGCTTTTGAGTAGAAAAGGGCATTACTATCAACTTTGGCAGGCGCAGAAAGACGATGCACTTATTGATAATTGATGCCATGAACCTCATTCCCCGCATGTACGCAGCGATGCCAGAGCATGACAGCAAAGAAGAAGCTTGTATCAACCGCTGCATCAACACCATTGCAGACAATGCCGCACGCCTAGAGGCCACGCACTGCGCTATTGTGTTTGAAAAAAAAGAGCCCACATGGCGTCATGCAGTCTGGCCCGACTACAAACTTGGCCGCAGCCCTATGCCAGAAAGCCTAGAAAAATCACTCGGAGATTTTAAAAAAGGTTTCAATACAGCAGGCTATTTTTGCTTTGAATACCCCAATTGGGAAGCTGATGATGTTATTGCCAGCCTAGCATCCAAGGCCGCGCTTAATAGTGTAAACAGTACAATTATTAGTACTGATAAGGGCTTCTTTCAATTGGTTAACTGTCGCATTCAAGTACTGAATCATTTTGATCGACAATTGTTTAACGAAGAAGAAGTACAAGCTCGCTACAGCATAAAACCCAAGCAACTAAACGATTTACTGGCGCTTACTGGAGACACCACCAACCATCTACCTGGAGTAAAAGGCGTTGGTATCAAAACAGCAACCGATCTACTTAGCCAGCATCAAGACTTAGACACACTACTGGTGCAATTACCCAACCTTACATTGAAGCCAAAATTAACAGAAGCGTTAGAAAACCACTGGCGCAGTGCTTTGTTAACCCGCAAACTCGCCACATTAGTGACTGATTTACCACTAAATATCAACCTGAATGACATGAGACTCAATGCCAAAACTATTATTTAAAATGCACGGCGCACCCGACGACGAAATAGAAGAAGTGCGCGAACTGCTCGAAAGTCATCAATTCGACACCTACGAAACCGAACCCGGTCGCTGGGGAATAGGCATTGCCGCCATCTGGCTAAAAAACGAAGAACAACTCGCACAAGCCTCAGAAGTGTTAAGCGAATACCAAAAGCAGCGCTACGAAAACGCCCAAGAAAGCAGGGCAGAGGTTGAAAAACTCACCGTATTGCAGGGTTTATATATTAAGTTTAAACAAGACCCCGAGCAGTTTATGCTGACCTTGTTAGGATTAAGCGCTGTGCTGGGGCTAACCCTGTACCCGTTTTTAAATCTTTAAAAGTAGGTTGGGGTTCAGCCCAACAAAAATCTACTTCGCAAAATGCTCGGGCCTAATCAAATGCTCCGCCGGAACACCACTATGAAAACGAAACTGGCTATCTTCTTCCAAAATCGCTTTCTTTTCGATCGCTCTAAACACTTCCACACGATCATCGATCGGGGTTTTGCTATACGCCTGAGCCAGAGTCAAATAATCTTTATAGTGCCTTGCTTCAGAGCGCAACAAAGACGTATAAAACTTCGCTAACTCATCATCCAAAAATGGTGCAATCTTAGCAAAACGTTCACACGACCTGGCCTCAATCAAAGCCCCCACAATCAAGCCATCAATTAAACGCTCATCCGAAGGCTTGCGAATCTCAACGTTCATCAAACCAGCATAACGAGACGGCTTTAAGCCGCGATACGTCATACCGCGCTTCTTGATGATCTTCATCACCTGCTCAAAATGCACCAGCTCTTCACGCGCCAAGCGTGACATCTTATACTGCAAATCTGGCTTATCTGGGTAGGCAAACATCAAATTAAGCGCCGTACGCGCTGCACACTTTTCCAAATAGGCATGATTAATCAGCAAAATATCTTGGCGTTGCAGTGCCACTTTAATCCAAGCATCCGGGGTTTCACACGGTAAAAAATCGATCAAATCGGCTAAATCTTGCGGATCAACATCTTTAGCAGCAGGGTAAAAACTGGTTGTAGAAGCAGTCGTAGAAGAGGTCATAAAATACCGAAAATCGTCATTAATAAAATTAGCTGCATTATTACAGAAAACACCCCAAAGGTCATCGCCCAGCCCGCCACCAAAAAGTTGCGAATAAGATAAGCCGCACACGTGATTACTGTTCGCTAATCCAGTCATCTGCTTTATAATGCGCAGCAAATCATCCAGTTTAGACATACTATTAACCGAATTAGAGAATCTTCATGACTGTACGTACTCGCGTCGCGCCATCTCCAACGGGCGATCCACACGTAGGCACCGCTTATATTGCACTTTTTAACCTAGCATTTGCCCGTAAGCACGGTGGTAAATTCATCTTACGCATCGAAGATACCGACCAAACGCGCAGCACGCCAGAATCTGAACAAGCGATTCTAGACAGCATGCGTTGGTTAGGCCTTGAGTGGGATGAAGGTCCAGACGTAGGCGGTGAATACGGCCCATACCGTCAAAGCGAACGTAAAAACGACTACGCGCAATACGCCGAGCAGCTTATCGAAAAAGGCCATGCGTTTCGTTGCTACCGCACCAGTGAAGAACTTAACGAATTGCGTGAAGGTATTGCCGATTTAGGTCGTGCACTTAAACCCAGCGATTTAAAATTGTCTGACGAAGAAGTTGCAAAGCGTGCTGCCAATGGCGATTCATTTGTCGTTCGCATGAACGTGCCAGAAGAAGGCATTTGCAATGTTAACGACATGCTACGCGGCGGGTTAGAGCTAGACTGGAAAATGGTCGACGCACAAATCCTACTAAAATCCGACGGCATGCCAACTTACCACTTGGCCAACGTTGTAGACGATCACCTAATGAAAATCACCCACGTAATCCGTGGTGAAGAGTGGATCAACTCAGCGCCTAAGCACAAGTTGTTGTACGAATACTTCGGTTGGGACATGCCAGCTTTATGCCACATGCCATTATTGCGCAACGCCGATAAGAGCAAACTCAGTAAACGTAAAAACCCAACCTCTATTTTGTTCTATCAGCGCATGGGCTACTTGCCAGAAGCGCTATTGAACTACCTAGGCCGCATGGGTTGGTCAATGCCAGACGAAAGCGAAAAATTCACCCGCCAAGAAATGTTCGACAACTTCGACATCTCACGCGTATCACTGGGTGGTCCGATTTTTGATACCGAAAAACTCAGCTGGTTAAATGGCCTATGGCTGCGTGAATTAGATGCAGAAAACTTTGCTGACAAATTCGCCGCGTGGGGCTTGACCAAAGAACGCTTGATGCCATTAGTGCCACACATTCAAACTCGTGTGGATACCTTCTCTGACGTTGTTGGTTTGGCAGGGCACTTCTTAAGCGGCATGACCGTATTAACAGAAGAAAGCTTCACCCACAAAAGCCTAGAACAAGAACAGCAAGTCGAAATCTTGCAGTTTGCCTTGTGGCAGTTAGAAGCCATCCGCCACTGGGAACGCGACGAAATCCAAAAGCGCATGTTTGCGTTAGCTAAAAACATGGAAATCAAACCAAAGGACTTCCTAAACCCGCTGTTCATCGCCATTGCCGGCACCAGCGAAACCATCTCTGTATTAGACAGCATGGCACTGCTAGGCCCAGACATGAGCCGCGCGCGCTTACGCCACGCGATTAACGTACTAGGTGGAGTAGGGAAGAAGAAACTGAAGAAAATGGAAAAAGCGTATCGTGGGCACGAAGCGGCAGTGGAAACTGCGTTAGAATCGTAGGTCGGGGTTTAGCCCGACATTAATATCTTCGTCGCACTAAAGTACGACCTACATTTTTTGGTAATCGTCATAATGTAGGTCGGGATTTAGCCCGACATGTAACTCTTTGAAAAAACTAATAAAATATAAATTAAATCGTTGACACCAACACACCTCCCGCATATTATACGCCCACGTTTTGAGACGGGGCCTTAGCTCAGCTGGGAGAGCGCAACACTGGCAGTGTTGAGGTCAACGGTTCGATCCCGTTAGGCTCCACCAATTTTAAAACGCATTGTCTTAGTGTCCCCATCGTCTAGAGGCCTAGGACACCGCCCTTTCACGGCGGTAACAGGGGTTCGAATCCCCTTGGGGATACCATCTTCCTTCTTTTGAGAAGAACAGGAGACACTAAGATAAATCAACCGAACATAAGCAATTATGATTCGGTTTTTTTATGTCTGTGATTTAAACACCACATAACTCAAAAAAGCCTTGGTCACCCTGACGGTCGCATCAAAAATCGCACACCGTTAAAGCTCTCAAGGCTTCATGTTAGTTATTCTCTGCTTTGGCACACGGAAGGCAATGTTGCTTGCGTTAGCGAAGTGTAGCCATAATCGCGGTTAGCGTCGTCTTCCTGAAAAAATGCATTTACAACCAACAGCTCATTATTTTCAAAAATAAAGCCAGTCGGCAGCTTTGCATTTTGACCAACTAGAATCGACTCACACGTGGTAGCGCTTGTTACGGTGCCGTTAAGCTTATGCCGCATTGAAGTACCATCATCTTTAATTTCAACTAAGCCAGAAGCCTCATCATCACCTTCGGCAACCCAACCCCAAACACCCACTTGCTGACTAGAATCAATAGGGGAGGCCAATGTTTCATTCAACGCAGCGTCTACCGTAAACGAGCTAATCTTAAGTTCAGTGCCCGGATCACTGGCTAATAACTCACCTCTAGTTACTGTTGATTCACCATTAATGATTGTGGTTAATACATAGTTTGCATCTTCCTTACTACCAACAGAAGGATCAAAGCGGACATACACATCAAATTCACCTTCTGGCATTTTATAGTCATAGGCGATTGTTTCGGGCCCAAAAGTGCTGCTAGACCGATCAAAAACACCTAAAGACGAATCACCAGACAACTCACCACCAAAAGGTTGGTTTTCAGATACAATTTCAGAATTAGAAGGTGACTCCACAAAAAGCTGCAGGTTTTGATCTGCATCCCAAGTCAACGCCACACGCACATCGGCTGTTAGTGTTGCCACTGCAGTTAAATCCAAAGTTTGCTTACCAAGCCAATTAGATTCTGTTTCGAAATCAAGGCTTTCTATATCAGTAATTGTTGCTGCTGCAGTGGCGGCAATAGGGTATACCGTAAAAAATGCAGTTTCAGTAAAGCTCTTATTTAAAAAGTATTCAGCATAAGACCAGCCTTTAAAGGTGAGAACTGTACCATCGGCTGAATTAAAGGGAAGAAAAGCAAACAGGTTAGGAATAAGTTCAACCAAGTATCCAGCCAGTTTCTTTCCGGCAGGTATAGAAGCATTTCCTGCGGTAAAAGTAAGATCGGTAACTGCATCAGCCGAGATAATAATATTAGGCGAATTAGTAACCGTTACATTAGGTAATGAATTAGGAATGTCCAAGTTAGCAGCTAAGTCTACAAAGCCGTTACTGGGGGATCCAAAAACATTATCAACAGTTAATGCCACAGGCTCAGCAGGCTCGACAGTATCGCCGCCAGTTTCACCACCGCCAGTTTCACCACCGCCAGTTTCACCACCGCCAGTTTCACCACCGCCAGTTTCACCACCACCAGTTTCACTACCGCCAGTTTCACCACCGCCAGTTTCACCACCGCCAGTATCACCACCACCAGTTTCATCACCACCAGTTTCATCACCGCCAGTTTGATCACCGCCCGTTTCTTCATCAGTTGAGTCATTACCGCCAGAGTTAGAACCATCTAAAACCGGCGTATCGTTGGCATCATTAACCGATCGATTAGAAGATTCACTGCTATTCCCACCGCACGCTGCTAGCGCACCGCAAAAAACAAAGGCCATTAGCAATGTTTTTTTATCCAAATAATTAAGACTCATTTCTCACTACCTTCAAACGGAACCACAGATTATAAAACTTTAAAACGATCATTTTACAGTATCTAAAACACCGCACACAGCTTAATCTACTAGCACAAACCATTCATACATTAGCAGTCGAGCTAGATCAATGCATTCGATACTCATTATCTAAGATGTTGTGTTAAAGTAATAAGAGTTTTACGTTTACTTTTCGTCTAAAATTTACCTATCGGATTCCTATGATCACTCCTGTCATTATGGCTGGCGGCAGCGGCACACGTTTATGGCCTTTGTCGCGCACTGCGTTTCCTAAGCAGTTTATTGCGTTAACCTCTAAATTATCGATGCTGCAAGAAACCGCGGCACGACTTTCTGGGCTTACGGGTGCTACAAAACCCATGGTGATCTGCAACGAAGAACACCGTTTTTTGGTGGCAGAACAAATGCGCCAGCAACAGCTGCAGCCTTCTATTTTGTTAGAGCCAGTAGGGCGTAATACCGCGCCTGCGATTGCTTTGGCGGCTATTCAGGCAATGAAAACCGATAAAGAAGCTGTTTTGTTGGTTTTGGCCGCCGATCATGTCATTGAAGATGTGCCTGCTTTTCAGCAGTGTGTGAAAACCTTATTGCCGCAAGTACAGACGGGTAAGTTTGGTACTTTGGGTATTGTGCCAACAGAAGCCGCGACAGGTTATGGTTATATTAAGCCGCTTGATACTTCTTCTGATTCTGCTGCGAAAACAGAAAGCTCTGCAGTTCAAACCGTGTGTGAGTTTGTTGAAAAGCCAGACGCAGAAACCGCTGCCAAATATGTGGCCGACGGCTATTTGTGGAACAGCGGTATGTTTTTGATTCGTGCTGATCGTTATTTGGAAGAGTTGAAAAGTTTCCGCACCGATATTTATGATGCATGTGTTAAGTCTATGGTATCGACACAGCAAGATTTGGATTTTGTGCGCATTGATAAGACCGCGTTTGAAACGTGCCCTGATGAGTCGGTTGATTATGCGGTGATGGAGCCATTGGCGGCTAAGGGCGAGGTTGTGGTTGCGTCTTTGGATGCAGGCTGGAACGATGTTGGCAGTTGGTCGGCGCTTTGGGATATCGCTAATAAAGATGAGCAGGGCAATGTGATTGCTGGCCAAGATGAAGATAATTTCATTCTGCAAGACAGTTCAAATTGTTATGTGTATGGCACCGATGTGAATGATGGTTCGGGTCGCATGATCGCAACTTTGGGCGTTGAGAACTTGGTGATTATTGATACCCCTGATGCTTTGTTGGTTGCCAATAAAGAGAAGGTTCAAGACATTAAAGCGATTGTGGCGAAGATTAAGGCGTCTGGCCGCACGCTACACCACCAGCATCGCCAAGTGTACCGCCCTTGGGGGATTTATGATTCCATCGACAGTGGCAAACGTTACCAGGTGAAGCGCATTACGGTTAAGCCAGGGGCTAAGTTGTCGGTGCAAATGCATCATCATCGCGCCGAGCACTGGATTGTTGTATCGGGTACGGCGAAAGTCACCAATGGCGATAAGACGTTTTTGGTGACCGAGAATGAATCGACTTATATCCCGATTGGCCAAGTGCATGCTCTGGAAAACCCAGGTGTATTGCCGCTGGAAATGATTGAGGTGCAAAGCGGATCGTATTTGGGTGAAGACGATATTGTACGTTTTGAAGATAAATACGGTAGAGCATAAAAGACATTTGCATTATGTAGGTCGCCCTTTAGGGCGACAAGCTGCACAAAAATCTGAGGTTGTTGTGATTTCGAAATTACCCCGATGGGTGGAGTACGGTGCGTTTATTTTGGCTTTTGTGGCCGGGCTTATTAATGCCATTGGTTTGCTGGGGTTTAAGCACCAATCTATCTCGCATTTGTCGGGAATCGCAACATCTTTGGGGACGAGTCTTATCGATGCGCCATTTTTGGATTCTTTTAATCTGGCGATGATTTTGCTTAGCTTTCTTTTTGGGGCGGCGATTTCGGGTTCTTTTCTGCGCAGCGGTTCTCTTCGCTTAGGCCGTAATTACAGTTTTTTATTAGTGATTGAGGCGTTGCTTTTAATTCTATCGGTTTTCTTTTTAACCAGTGATTCGATGGGTGGGCATTATCTCGCTTCGGCGGCTTGTGGTTTGCAAAACGCTTTGGTAACTCGCTTCAGTGGGGCGGTTGTGCGTACGACTCACGTTACCGGTATTTTTACCGATTTAGGTTTGATGTTGGGTGCGCGTTTGCGTGGCGAAAAATTTGATGTGCGTAAGGCTTTTCTGTTTATTTTGATCGTTTCTGGCTTTATTTCTGGCGGCACGTTGGGTGCTGTTTTGTTTCCTATTATGTATTTTAATGCGCTGTTTATTCCTGCCGGCATTTGTTTATTATTAGCGTTGGCTTATGCTATTTATACGTCGAAAGTGGGTCGTATTTGAGCGAAGACGATATTGTACGTTTTGAAGATAAATACGGTAGAGCATAAAAGACATTTGCATTATGTGGGTCGGGGTTTAGCCCGACAGGTTGTTACCCTATCTAGTTACCCTACCTAAAGGGTAACCTAGATTTTTAAGTGATGCGGTATTTACTGGTTGCTTCTTTCGCTGTAAATGCCTATAACAAGGTTACTAGTTAATTATATTTGCTTAAGCTGAACCATTTTCGCTTAAGCCGCATTATTTTTGCACAAGCTGCACTTAAACCTCTAGGCTACTTCGATGCATTTCGGAGTGTTAGCCCGTGGTTTTAGGGTGGCTTTTTGCGTTTTTTGGATTGTAAAAAAGTAAGGACATAGAGATGAACAACGAAAGACCGGCTATTACTATCTCTTCTTTAGATGCAGATAGACTGTATAAATCGATTGAATCGGTACCTGCGACTGTTTCTGGTGTTAAAGAGCTAGAAGCTGAATTAGATCGCGCAAATATTGTTGAGCCTAACGAAGTTCCAGGCACAATTATTACTATGAACTCGACAGTTGATTTTATTGTTGAAGCAACTAATGAAGAGTTTGTGTTGACTTTGGTTTATCCAAAAGATATTGACCAAAGCGGCGAGAAAATTTCTATTCTTGCGCCAGTGGGTAGTGCGCTTTTGGGCTTGGCTCAGGGCGATAAAATTGAATGGCCCCGCCCAGGTGGCGGTATGATTACGGTACTGATTAAAGAAGTTACTTATCAGCCAGAAAGAGCAGGAGAGCTTCACCGCTAAGCGGTGAAGTTCCACATCTAGTTATTAGTTCAGTAGACAATTAAATAGACAAAATATTCAAAGAGGCAAAGTTATATATGACTCAGGTTAAATCTGCGTTCGAATTTATTAGCAGTACAGAAGTTAGTTCCCTTAATTTAACCGTTGAGCATTATCAGCATACCAAAACGGGTGCTGTTCATTATCACCTTGCCTCAGATAATCAAGAAAAAGTATTTATGGTGGCGTTGCGCACCATGCCTAAAGACAGCACCGGTGTGGCGCATATTTTAGAACACACGGCATTATGTGGTAGCGAAAAATACTCAGTGCGCGATCCCTTTTTTATGATGACACGTCGCTCGCTAAATACTTTTATGAACGCTATGACCAGCAGCGATTGGACCGCGTATCCGTTTGCGTCGCAAAACGATAAAGACTTTGACAATTTATTAAGTGTGTATTTGGATGCTGTTTTCTTCGCCAATTTAGATGAGTTGGATTTTGCCCAAGAAGGCCATCGTGTTGAATTTGAAGAAATGGAAAACCCTGAAACCGATTTGGTTTATAAAGGCGTGGTTTTCAATGAAATGAAAGGCGCGATGTCTTCGGCGGTTAGCCAGTTATGGCAGAAAATCAGCAAGCATTTATTCCCAACCAACACCTATCACTACAACAGTGGTGGTGAGCCGTCTGAAATCACCAACCTTACTTATGATCAGTTAAAGACTTTTTATAAAAGCCACTATCACCCAAGCAACGCCATCTTTATGACCTTTGGTGATTTGGATGTAGTTGATTTGCATCAGAAGTTTGATCAGCAAGCATTGGCAAGATTCGATAAGCAAGAACACCAGTGGGCAGTACCGTTAGAACAACGTTTGGCTGCACCGATGCGGGTTGAAGAATCTTATGCGATAGAAACCGAAGATGAAGATTCTCTAAGCGATAAAACCCATCATGTTGTTGCTTGGTTGTTGGGTGAATCTGCCAACTTAAAAGAACAATTAGAAGCGCATTTGTTATCGCAGTTATTACTGGACAACAGTGCTTCGCCGCTGCGTAAAGCGTTAGAGAAGTGCGAATTTGCTTCTGCGCCTTCTCCTATGTGTGGGTTAGAAGACTCTAATCGTGAAATGAGTTTCATGTGTGGTATTGAAGGCAGTAATGTTACTGATGCAGATGCGTTTGAAAAACTAGTATTTGATGTTTTAAACGACGTTGCTAAAAACGGCGTTGCCCAAGAAGAAATCGATTCGGTTTTACACCAGTTAGAATTCCACCAACGAGAAATTGGTGGTGATAGTCATCCTTACGGCATGCAACTTATTTTTAGTGGCATGAGTGCAGCGACTCATTATGGCGACCCTGTGGCGATGATTAATATCGAGCCTGCCTTAGAGGCACTGAAAGAAGATGTTAAAAATCCTAGCTTTGTTCAAAACTTAGTTAACAATTTACTTCTCAGTAATCGTCATTTTATTCGCTTAACCTTACGTCCCGACAATCAGTTAGGCGCAGAAGAATTACGCATAGAAAAAGCAAAACTGAGCAAAAAGAAAGCAGCGTTAAGCGAAGAAGAAGCACAAGCGATTGTAGCGCAATCGCTAGCGTTAAAAGCCCGCCAAGAGCAAGAAGACGATAGTGATATTTTGCCATCTGTAGGTTTAGAAGATGTGCCCAATGAAATAAAATATCCATTGCCCGACGATGAAGCAACGCGCCAAGCAGCCAATGTTGCCGCAAACGTGACCAGCTACAGTACAGGCACAAATGGCATTGTTTATCAGCAGTTAATTGCCAATTTGCCTCAGCTGTCGGCGCAAGAATTACAGTTGTTGCCACTGTTGGGTTACACCTGGACAGAAGTGGGTGCCAGCGGCGATTACTTGCAGCAGCAGCAAAAGCAAGCGGCGTATTGCGGTGGTATTTCAAGTTATGCCAGCATTAAACCTAAAGCCATTAATACAAATAACGGCGAAGATGAGTTACTGGGTTATTACACGTTTTCGGGTAAGGCCCTTGCAAGTAATCAGCAAGCATTTAGTGATTTAATGCGCGAAACTGCATTACAAGCGGATTTCTCGGATACCGAGCGAGTAACTGAACTGTTTGATCAAATCACCGCTCGTCGCTTACAGGGTATTACTGGCAACGGCCATGGCTTAGCAATGCAAATTGCATCGGCACAAGTGTCGCCGCATGCTGCCTTGATGAGTGATATTTCTGGTTTGCCGTTAACTCAGCGATTAAAAAACAACAAAGCAGATCAGCAGTCGTTAGCAAGCGACTTACAGGCTTTACAGCAAAAAGTTGTTAGCCAGCCTACCGAAGTATTGATTATTCAAGACAAAGATCAATTATCCGCTCACGCTAAGTCGGTTAGCTCATGGCAGCAAGCGTATCAAGAAGATGAGTTTGTGATAGATGCTAAAGACTCCGCCGTTTTAGCTAGTAGCGGTAATCATGCTTACTGGATGGTTGATAGCCAAGTGAATTTTTGTGCCATGGCATTTGCAACGGTCAATCAATTACACCCTGATGCTCCGGCGTTGTCGGTCGCTGCCGGTATTTTGCGCAACGGTTTTTTGCATACGGCTATTCGTGAAAAAGGCGGCGCTTACGGAGCAGGGGCAACGCAAGATTCTAGCTTAGGCATTTTTAAGTTTTATTCTTATCGTGATCCACGCATTGAAGGCACGTTTGACGATTTTGTTGGGTCCCTTAATTGGTTGTTGAACGATGCCAAAGACGAAGGTTTGGTGGAACAGTCTATTTTAGGCATTATTGGTTCGATGGATCGCCCCAGTTCACCAGCAGGTGAAGCTAAGTTGATTCACCATGCACTTAAAGCAGGCCGCACACCAGAGCGCCGCTTGGCCTATCGTCAAGGGCTTTTGGCAGTTACATTAGCCGATGTTAAGCGCGTAGTTCAAACCTATTTGCTTACCGGCGAAGGCAAAAAAGCCGTGGTAGCACCAAAGGGCACCGCCGATGTGGCGGCTAAATTAGGATTGAATGCAATCGAACTGTAGATTAGAATGATTCGCATCAAGTTTTAGTGTTATAAGTCGTTTCTGGCTGGCGATATAAGTACTTTAAGGTTGCTTTTCGTTATGCTGGCAGCGGCTTTTTTATGTTAATTGCAGGAAGATGTTTGATGAGTGTGTTTTGGTGTGATGCCGCCCGAAAATTTGCATTAAGTATTGGTTTAATCAGCAGCAGTGTGTTTACTTTTGCCGATACCGATGCACTTAAAGAAGGGCGCTCGGAAGTTGCGAAAGGTGTTAGTAGCGCTGCCAAATCTCAGCAAAAGATCAACAATACTGACGACGCTTTGCAAGCGCTTTTGCAAGAGTATCGCGAGACTAATAGCGAGATTGATCAGCTAAAGCTTTACAACAAGCAAATGACGGCGATCGTGGCAAATCAAGACGCAGAAATTCAAAAAATTGATCAGCAAGTTCGTGAGATTGAATTTACCGAGCAAGGCATTTTGCCATTAATGAGCCAAATGCTGGATTCGTTAGATCAGTTTAACCAATTAGACCTTCCTTTTTTGCAAGCAGAGCGAGCGACTCGTTTGGCTAAGCTACGTAATTTAATGAGCCGTGCTGATATTACGGTCTCAGAAAAATATCGCCGTGTTTTAGAAGCTTTTCAAATTGAAGTGGAGTATGGGCGTACACTAGAAACCTACCGCGAAAAGGCCGACGACAATATTGTTTATGATTATTTGCGCATTGGGCGCACCTCTCTATACCGCTTAACACTGGCTGGCGATGCAGCTTGGGCTTGGGATAAAACCCGTGCTAATTGGCAGCCTTTAACCAAAGATGTTTTACGTGATGTGCGAAAAGCGCAAAATGTAGCCCGCCAAACAGCTGCTCCAGAGCTATTAACTTTGCCTTTGCCAGCACCGGCTCAGTTTAAGGGGGCGCAATAACATGAAGATGACTCAGTTTATTCGTGGCGTGGTGTTTTCTATGGCGTGTTCAAGTTTTGCTGTTGGCGCTTTTGCCGAGCAAGGCGACAGCAACACTCAACTCAACCAGCCCAGCAGCCCAGTAAAAAGCTTAGAAGGTTTATTGCAGCAAGTTGAACAATTTCAGCAGCAAGAATCAGCCCTAAACCGTGAGCGTGAAGCAAAATTCAGACAAAATAAACGCGACCAGCAACGTTTGTTAAATCAAGCTAAAGCAGAATTAAAACAACAGCAAAAAATTGCCGCTGATTTAAAAAACCGTTTCGACAATAACGAGCAGCGGTTAACCGATAAAGAAGAACAGTTGCGTTTGCGTGTGGGTAATTTAGGCGAAATGTTTGGTGTGGTTCGCCAAGTGGCCGACGATTTAAACGGTACTTTGCACACCAGTTTAACTCGCGCCGAAAAGCCTAACCGCGCTGCGGACCTTGATAAGCTTTCACAAGCTAAAGAACTGCCGAGCATTAAAGAACTGCAAGCTTTGTGGCTAACCCTGCAAGAAGAGATGACCCTAACAGGCCAAGTCAGTCAGTTTATGGCCCCTGTAGTGCAAATCGACGGCAGCGAAGTGAATCAGAAAGTGACTCGCATAGGTGCTTTTAATGCCATTACCGATACAGGTTATTTACGCTTTGATGAAGAAACTGGCCGCTTAATTGCTATGGCGCGCCAGCCTGCTCAAGCAGATTTGATCGGTGATTACCTGCAAGGTTCTAACGGTGAATTTAAACCACTGGGCTTAGACCCAACACGCGGAGCGTTATTAGGCTTGGTTTTGTCTAACCCAGATTTAGTGGGTCGCATTCAGCAAGGCGCTTTAGTTGGCTACATTATTATTGGTTTGGCGATCATTGGTTTATTGCTAGCGGCTTGGCGCTTAATTGCTTTGTTTGTTATTCGCCAAAAAGTGACAGCTCAGATTGCTGATTTAGACAACCCGAATTTAAATAATCCCCTTGGGCGTATCTTGGCTACTGCTAAGGCTGATGACAGCCAAGGGCAGGAAACGTTAGAGCTTAAAATTGATGAAGCGATTTTAAAAGAAGTCCCTCAGCTTGAAAAAGCACAATCCATGATCAAACTGTTTGCCGCCATTGCACCTTTGCTGGGCTTATTGGGAACGGTTACAGGAATGATCGCTACTTTTCAGGCGATTACGAACTTCGGTACCGGCGATCCTAAGTTAATGGCTGGCGGTATCTCTCAAGCTCTGATCACCACAGTATTGGGCTTGGTGGCAGCGATTCCGTTGTTGTTGTCGCATAATTTAGTTAGCAGCCAAAGTAAGCGTTTGATTCAAATTCTAGATGAACAAGCGGCTGGCTTGGTGGCTACTTCTATGGAATTACGTAACCGCAAAAAAGACGACTGATTATGTTAGCGTGGCTTTTTGATTTTTTAGATCGCGGCGGCCCTGTTTTATACGCCATATTAATTGTCTGCGTATTGCTGTGGACGTTAATTTTAGAGCGCCTATGGTTTTTTTATCGCGCTATGCCTGCGCGTATTAAGTCTTACCAGCAAGGGTGGTTAATCCGTAATGATCACTCTTCTTGGACAGCTCGGCAAATTCGCCGCTACATGATCAGCCAGTTTAAAATAGAGACGCAAGATTGGTTGTCATTTATTACCTTACTTATTGCCATATGCCCCCTTATGGGATTGCTAGGAACAGTGACCGGAATGATCAGTGTGTTTGATGTGCTGGCTGTTACTGGTACCGGCAATGCCCGTGCAATGGCGGCAGGTATTTCAAAAGCAACCCTGCCAACCATGGCAGGCTTGTTAGTGGCTTTAACTGGGTTGTATTTTAAAGCACGTTTTCGTCGGTTAGCTCAGCAAGGGCACCAGCGTTTAGCCGATATTTTAACCACAGATTAATAGAATGAATTATTTATGAGTAGAAGACGGCACACAGCTACCGAGTCTGACGAGAGCGATATCGACATCACGCCGATGCTGGATATTGTTTTTATTATGCTTATATTTTTTATTGTAACCACGTCTTTTGTAAAAGAATCTGGGGTTACGGTGAGCCGCCCCAGTGCAGAAACAGCAGTAGAGCAAAAGGGCAGTAATATATTGGTTGCCATTCGCCCTAATGGCGAAATTTGGATTGATCGCCGCGCCATAGATGTGCGAGCAGTAAGGGCCAATATTGAGCGTTTAAAAGCCGAAAACCCTGAAGGTTCGGTGATTATTCAGGCAGATGAATACTCGAATACTGGTATGCTGGTGAAGGTCATGGATCAGGTGCGTTTGGCCGGTGTGACAAACATTTCTATTTCAGCCGAAACATCGGGCGGTTAGTATGAAACTACTATTGGCCTTTGTTTTTTCTGTTTTGGTGACCGGGCTGATTTTTGCCATGATGAACACCATGGTAAGCACTGATGGTTTAGATAATGCCAATCAGGGCGAACAAGCCGTGATTGATTTTGTGCGTTTAAAACAAGATAGCGAAAGCCGCATTAAAGAGCGTGAAAAGAAAGAGCCTCCTAAACCGAAGCAACCACCAACGCCACCCCAGCAAGTAGCTCAGCAAAATACACCCATGAAACAAATTGCGATGCGCATGCCTAATGTTAGCCCTGACCTGTCGCTAGCGAATAAAAATTTACTCGGCGATGCGCAAATCGGCATGGGATTTGGTGATGGTGATGTTATTCCCTTGGTGCGCATGCCAGCGCAATATCCTAGTAAAGCCAAGCGAAGAAATATTGAAGGCTTTGTGAAGGCTCGCTTAGAGGTTAACTCTAAAGGCTCGGTTGATTCGGTTGAAATTATTGAGGCCAAGCCACGCGGTGTATTTGAGCGCTCTGCTATTCGTGCCTTGTATAAGTACAAATTCAAACCACAGATTATTGATGGCAAACCTCAGCCTCAGACCGTGACGCAAACACTTGAATATACATTGGAAAAAAACTGATATGAATGCTTTTAATGGCCGTACAGTTTCTGTAATGATTGTGTGCTTGGTACTTTTTAGCCTGTGTCTGCTATCATTTTCTGTACAAGCAAGTAACCAACAAAACCAATCACTGTCTCCCAAAACTTATCAAGCTTTAACAGATATTCAGGCATTATTAGCGGAAAATAATTTTTTAGAAGCGAAACAAGGCTTGTTGGATTTAGAAGAAAATTTAAACCCTGGTTTCGGTCTGGCGTTAACGTTTCAAACTCACGCACAATTATTTTTGGCACAAGAAAATAATTCGCAAGCCATTCTTTATTTTAATAAGGCACTGGCACTTAATGCGATGAAACCAGAACAAGCGGTTTCTTTAGCGACTAACGTGGCACAACTGCATTTGGCCGCAGGTGAAATTGATGAGGCCATTTCTGTGCTGCAAGAGCGCATAGAGGCCGCAGAAAAAGAGGCGCCAGGAACTACCCTAGCCATGGCGTATATTTCTTTAGGTTCAGCGTATCAATTAAAGCAAGATTTTTCTAATGCGGTTATCTGGCTGGTGCAGGGGATTGAGCGTTCTGACAAACCGCGTGAAAACTGGTTGCAAATGTTAATGGCAGCGCACTACCAATTAAAACAATACGCAAAGGCGGTTGCGGTTCTGGATGATTTGATCGTTCTTAACGAAACCAAAGAAGAGTATTGGCTGCAACAGGCGTCGTTATATCAGATGATGAATCAACCCAAGCGTGCTTTGCAGGTTTTGCAATTAGCTAACGTGCGCAATGTTTTGGTAAAAGAAGACGGCTTAATTATATTGGTACAGCTGCTTATTACAGAGGGTGTACCAGAGCGCGGCGGACGTATCTTATTAGAACTTTTGGATAGCAAGAAAATTGAATTAAGCGATGACAACTGGAATTTATTAGCATCTGCTTGGTTGCAAAGTCGAGAGCGAAAAAAAGCCATTTCGGCATTTATTAAAGCTGCAGAGTTAAAAGAAAGTAAGGCTAGTGCTTTAGCGGCAAGTCGTGCCAGCGAGAAGCTAACATTAAATAAACAAGCCGCAGATTTATATTACCGCAGTGCTCAATTACAATTTGAAGAATCCCAGTTTGAGGCGGCAGCAGAGACGTTTGCTCGTGGCAGAGTATTGGGTTTAAGCGGTAATAAAGTGGGTTTAAGTTTGCTGATGCAAGGTAATGCGTATTTTGAATTAGAAAGTTACGGACAAGCTAAAGAGTATTTTTCTAGGGCCTTAAAAGCACCAAGCTCTACTAATACCGCACGCGCTTGGCTGGAATATATGGAGCAGTTGGAGCTGTTTTAGCGTTCAAAAAACCCCATTTAAAATGGGGTGAATATAAATTCAAAAAAACTAACTAAATTAATCTTCGTTGTTTTATGCAGAAGTTTCAGGTGTTTCTTCACGCAGTAAATTGACCAGGCCCGCCACCTTTGTATTCCAGGCTTCGCGCTCTGATTGCAGCTGAGCGTTTTCTTCTTTTAGGGAAGTTATCTCGCTTTGCAAATCTGTATTACTTTGTTTTTCTTCATCTAATTCTAAGTTCAACAACTCTATAGTTTCTAGAGTTGTTTGAATTTTGGATTCAAGTGTTGCTAATAATTCTAAGCTCATTTGAAAATCACCTTATGTCTGTGTAAATCATAAATATAACCCATTTAAACGCCGTTAGTTTACCACTTGTTCTGTGTAATGGCAGAGCTAACTTAATGAAATGATAAGATTATTTCATTAAGTTATTCAAAGGCTGGTCAGCTCAAAATCAGACCATATCGGTGCGTGATCTGAAGGCTTTTCCATACCGCGGATATCGTAACTGATTCCGGCAGCTGTGCAGGCTTCGGTTAGTGCCGGAGAGGTTAAGATGTGATCAATTCGTAAGCCACGCTTGGGTTCGTCGGCAAAACCTTTGGAGCGATAATCGAACCAGCTAAATTCATTATTACTGGTTGGATAGTGCTTTCGATAGGTGTCGGTTAAATTACGTGAAAGTAAATCTTGATACCACTGGCGTTCTATCGGTAAAAATGAGCATTTCTTAGTCTTTAGCCAACGTTTGCGATTGGGTTCACCGATGCCAATATCGGTATCTTCTGGTGAGATGTTCATGTCGCCCATTAAAACAATGTTGTCGGCATCTTTTAATTCGTTATCTAGGTAATTATTTAAATCTGCATAAAATTTAGCTTTTGCAGGGAATTTTGTTTCGTGGGTTTCGCTTTCACCTTGAGGAAAGTAACCATTAATGACATCAATAGCTTTGCCATCAATTTCATAGCGACAGTGAATCAAGCGTTTTTGGTCGTCGTCGCTATCACTAGGAAATCCTTTTTGTACAAATGTCGGCTTGGTTTTTGAAACCAAAGCAACGCCGTAATGACTCTTTTGTCCAAAAAATTCTACATGCCAGCCAATCGATTCAACATCGGCTAAGGGAAACGATTCGTCGTGTACTTTGGTTTCTTGCAGACCCATTACGTCAGGGTCAAGCTGTTCTTTTATAGCTTCTAATTGATGCTGGCGGGCACGAATGCCATTGATATTAAAACTGATAAAGCGGGCCATGGTGTTCTCCCCAAAAAAACATCAATTCTAACAGCAAGAATCGTTTAAAACACGAACAACTGTTTATCTTTCAAAGATTGATCGCTGGCCACTAATGAAATAGCAAACTACTATACCCGTTGGTTTTTTTGTATTGAGATGGTTATGTGGCGCTTAATTGCAGTGTCTGTTATTTGGGCATTTTCATTTGGTTTAATTAAAGGCAAATTAGCGGGACTTGATTCTGGCTTGGTGGCTAGTATTCGATTATTGCTGTGCTTGCTTTGTTTTTTGCCGTTTATATTAAGGGTTCCTAAGCCCAATATGCGTTGGCGTTTAATGGGCTTGGGAGTCATTCAATTTGGGGTCATGTATCTAGCGTATATTCAATCGTATCAATATTTGCCCGGTTACTTGGTTGCTGTGTTTACAATCTTTACGCCATTTTACGTGATAGCACTCAACACCTTGTTTGATAAATCCAGCCGTAATCGACAAAAACTAAGTTTGGCGCTTGCCTCGGTAATGATCAGTGTTTTAGGCGCAGCAGTTATTGTTTACAAAGCACCAGGGCAAGACAGTTATTTACTAGGCTTTATTATTTTACAAATCGCCAATATGGCTTTTGCTGTGGGTCAGTGGAACTATCAACGCTGGGCCGACAAAACCAGCGATGCGGGCAATATGGCTTGGATGTATTTGGGTGCTGCGATGTTTGCCTGTGCGCTTACCTTCCCGCAGTTAGATTGGGCTAACGTAGCTATTACTAGTGAACAAGTTTGGGTTCTGCTGTATTTAGGCATTGTTGCGTCTGGTTTATGTTTCTTTTTATGGAACAGCGGTAGTAAACAGGTGTCGGCGACCACATTGGCAGTAATGAACAATGGCTATATTCCTATTGCCGTGATTGCTTCGATTGTTTTGTTTTCAGAACAAGCAGACTTGATGCGCTTATCGATTGGTGGTGGTTTAATTGCTTTGTCGATTTTTGTTTCTTACCAGACAACTGTTTCTAACAAAAACTGATCAAAAATTATACGCTAGATTACTCAGCTCATGCATCAGCCTTAACAATGGATTACAGGGTGTTAGTATGAGCGCATTATTTTTTAACCGATGGTTTTGTATGAAAAATTCTCAACGCTTATTACTACCTTTAGCTATTTCAATTGCCGGCCTTTCTTTTACAGGGCACTCTCTTGCTGATACTGCGTCTTTAAAAGATGATGCTAAATTTGATGATCATGCCTTAGATGCCCAAGTGGTGAGTGGCCGTTTGTATGCTAATCCTGTTTCAGCCGCCGCTTTTAACGTAACAGTTTTGGAGCAGGCTGACCTAAAAAAGCTGCCCGTTAATAATGTTATTGATGCTTTAGAATACGTTGCGGGTATTGATGTGCGTAAACGCGGAATTTCTGGCGTGCAAGCAGATATCGGTATTCGTGGCAGCACTTACGAGCAAACCTTGGTGTTGCTAGATGGCATGCGCATGAATGATCCGCAAACGGGTCATCATAACTTTGATTTGCCCATTGCTTTTGAAGACATTGAACGCATTGAAATTGTTAAAGGCCCAGGGGCTGCGCAATATGGCCCAAGCTCTAACGGCGGCGTGATTAACATTGTAAGCCGCAAAGAAATTCTTACCACAACGGGTCGTAAAGCCATGGTCAATGTGCAGCGTGGTAGTTTTGATTATGAGCGTTATGCGCTGAGCTTGGCAAAAACCGAAGGGGAATATAGCCAGTTTTTAAGTGGCTATCATTCTTACACTGACTCTTATCTTGCCAATAAAGACTTAGACGCACGCCAAGGGCAGGGCAGTTATCGCGTAGTTCATCAAGGTGAAAATTCTACAACACAAGCTGCGTTTGGTTATTTAGAAAAAGATTTTGGTGCTTATCGTTTTTACGTCAATGCTGAAGCAGGTTCACGTGAAAGTACGTCTCAGCGCCACGGTTATGGTATTCATCAACATCGCTTTGCCAACGGCAGCCAGCTAGAGGCCAGTGTTAATTGGCGCAACCATTTTGATTTTTATAAATACACACCTGCTTCATCACCTTCTGAGCATGAGACCGAAGCTATGCAGTCTCGAGTGTCATTTAAGCAAGGGCGTTTTGCAGCGGGTTTAGAATATAACCAAGAAAACATGGATAGTAATCGCGATGGTCGTCAGTCGCGCCACTTCTCTAGTGGTTTTGTTAATTATAAGCACGCATTAACCCCAAGCATTAATCTTACGGGTAATGTGTCTTATCTTGATTATGACAGTCGCGAACATTTTGTTTTGCCTGTACTGGGTATTGATCTTTTACTATCTGAAAATATTGAAGTTTATGGTAATGCGGGTCAGTCTGTTCGCACACCAACACTGAATGATTTGTATTTAAATATGCCAACCAGTAATTTGGGTAATGCAGATTTAGATTTGGAAAAAACCGACAGTGTAGAACTAGGGGTGCGCTTAAACTCAAGTGATGTAAATGTGGCTGCCAGCGTATTCTTTAAAGATACGCAAGACGCTATTGATTTTACACGCACGCAAACAGAAGCAACAAATTCATCACCTTACCGAGCACGCAATTATGGTGATAACGAAACCAAGGGGTTCGATGTTGAATTTGATGCTTCTAGTTTTGCAGCTATGAACCTAGGCATGAGCACTTTAAAACTCACGCATACACGCTTAATTCAAACCATTGATACCGACTTAGCCGTTCTGAAAAATACTGATGGTCAATTAGAAAATCAAACGGCACTGCAAGCGGGTTTTGAGTTTTATAATAACTATTCTTTATTGTCGATTTATAAATACGAAAGCCGTTTTGATAGTGAAGATTATGAAATTTTGGATGTGCGCTTAGCTTATGAAGATCAAAATTTGACCGTTGCCTTGGCGGGTTCTAATTTATTAGATGCAGAATATGTGGATGCGGGTTTTGTTGAGGTTGCAGGCCCTGCTATTATTCTTGAATTAGGATATCAGCTTTAATTTCAAGATGTGAGTTTTATGCCAAACAACGTACCCGTAAGTGATTTATTAACTTTACGCTTAGCAAATTATAACGATCCCATTGATGCTAAGGCGATTGTTGATTTAATGAGCGAATACGCTTTACATGATATGGGTGGTGGTGAAGCACTGTCCGTGGATGTAAGGCAGTGCTTAGTTGCAGAAATGTCTAAGATTGCAGGGGCATTTACGGTACTTGCTTGGATAGGCGACCAGCCTGCGGGTTTAATTAACTGCTTTATGGGGTTTTCTACTTTTAAAGCCAAGCCACTTATTAATATCCACGATGTGATTGTGTCGGCAAACTGTCGTGGATTAGGCTTGAGTTTAAAGATGCTCGAAATGGTTGAGCAAGAAGCCAAACAGCGAGGTTGCTGTAAGCTCACTCTTGAAGTTTTGCAGGGCAATACCATTGCTCAAAATGCGTATGTTAAATTTGGCTTTGCAGGCTATGAGCTTGACCCTGAGCTGGGTGGCGCTATGTTTTGGCAAAAGTCGCTTTAGCCTTTTTATTGCTTAAACTGCTAAAACTTCAGCTTCTGCCATGCCTTGTGCCATTTTTCATCTTCCGCGTGTTGGTAAATGGCCGTCGTTTCTATTTTTTCGTGACGGGCTGAGCGTGTTAAGTATTTTAGCTCAATCCCTGCATCGTCACCGTGGGTCACAGAAGTATGGCGAAACCAATGAGTAGATGCTTTTTCTAATACCGCAGCTTGCAATGGGTTGTCTGCCCGAATGGCATTAGCCGCTTCCGTTACCACTGATTTTACCTGTCGATACACCATATTTGCACTAATGCCTTTGCTGCCGCTGATGCTGCGCAAAAGAGGGGTTGTGTCGTTTTCGTCGGGTAGGGGCGTGAGCCCTAAGTGCTCTCGGTATTGCATTAACGCTGCTAGCATTTCATCACTCGCGGGGATTTTCCCTTGTTTATCTCCCTTTCCCAGTACAAACCACCACCACTGACCCCGATATAGGCGAAAACTATTCATGCTGTGGCTGCTGACTTCACTGACACGTGGCGCCATTAAATACAATAAATGAAATAAAAAGCGATTTCGCTGAAAATGATTTTCTTGCTTGATGGTTTCCCTTTCTTGATTGTTAAGGTGATTTTTAAGTAGTTGCCAGGTTTTGTGGTCTAAATAACGCTGCTGACTCAGGGCTTGATTGGTCTGCGGCCGTAGTTTTTTATTGCGCCGACGAATCAAAGACAGGGGGTTGCCCGCTAGGTAGCCAGCATCAACTAAGTAGCTAAATAGTGCATTAATGATAATAAGCGCTTGGCGCTGGCTGTTTTCACTCAATGGACCTTTAAAGGGCCTCCATTTAATACTTGCTCGCTCGGCTCGTGGCCCACACCAGATGGAGCTGGGTTGAGGGTTAGCTAAGAAATCTTGGTAGTACTGAAAGTCTTCGCGGCTTAAATCAGACAAGGCTTTTTGGCGTTGATTGATCGCCCATAATAAAAGGCGCTCGGCCTCTTTGCGATAATTCCGCAAGGTTTGCGGCGAGTCATAAAATTCATTAAACCAGCATTGAATGGCCTGCCAATCGTTATTAGCCGCGATTTGGCAGTGTTTGCGGTCATAACGATTTATGCCTTGGTCGCCTGCTAGGTGTTCGGGAAGGCGCAAGGATTCAAATGGTTGTAGGTTTTGAGGATGAGATGGGGTCATTTTTATCCTGTTTTTGGCGGCTTTATGATGGCTTTGTGATGGCTTTCTATTTCGGTTTTTTATTACGGCTTCGCCGCTGTCGCGCTAAAGCACGACCTACATTAGGTGTGTGATGAAGAAAAAACCACAACAATGCCTTAAAAAGTAGGTCGTGCTTCAGCGCGACAATGTTCTTCATTTTGTATATCAAGCAGGCTGCAACAGTTATAAAAGTAGGTCGTGCTTCAGCGCGACAATGTTCTTCATTGTACGTATCAAACAGGCTGCCAATTACTTAAAAGTAGGTCGTGCTTCAGCGCGACAAGCCCTTTAATTATTGCGTTGTATTCTATCATGCTAATGCTATAAATTCATGATAATAGGGTTAATCATGAATTTATAAAATTCAATTATTAAATTGTAAGGTAAGCTGTACACATTCAACCTTACAAAATAATTTTTTATGGCTTAGAATGCCTATTAGATGCGCTGAGTACTACATATAAAGCCGGCTCATCTAATTTATGATGGGTTAGTTAAGGTCTGCAGTATGAGTATAAAAAAAGCTACGCCAAAAGCTGTTTTCGCAGCCTGCGAACAACTAGCATTACTGGGTCATTCTTGGAATCGCGATGATGTTCGAGGGATTATTGGTGGGGGCAGCTTCACGGTAATTGATCCTTTAATACAATCTTGGCGAAAACTTCAGCCTGTTAGAGAGGTAGCTCCTTCGGTTCCTGCAGAGGTATTGATTGAAGTGGCGAGCCTGATAGAGCAAAAAATAACTCATTTCGTGGATGAGGTTAGCGCCCGCGATCACGCCAGGGAGCAGACACTACTGCAACTTAATGAATTATCTGCTGCCGAGTTTGAACAAAAAGAGGCTGAACTAATGATTTCGTTAGAGGAAAGCCAGCTTACCAATCATCAGCTAGAAGCTGAACTGTCACGAGTAGAGTTAGATTCTATGACTGAGATTGCAAAAGAGCGCGAGCATTCGCAATCACTAACGCTAAAACTTCAGATTACAGAAGAGGCAAGATCATCACTCAATAAACAACTGGCTGAACAAAAAGCGTTTTTTGAGTCGACGCTAAAGGATTTAAAGCAGGAGCATAAAATGGCTTTAAATGATCAAGCCAGTAGAAGCTTAGAACTCAGTAACGAACAAGCGCAAAAACTCAAGCTAGAGTATCAACAGCAACTCGCTCAGCAAAAAGCCGAACTTACTGGCGCCGCCGAAATAACAGAAAACCGTTTAATGCGGTTGTTAGATCAAAGTCGCCTTGAAATTAAAGAAGCCCATGCAGAATTCAATCAAAAAATTGATATGCTAAATCGTGAGTTGCAGATAGAAAAACAACAATGCAACTCGCAAAAGCTAGAAATAAAGGCGCTTCAATCTGCACATGAGGCACTCACTGAAGAGTCTATCAAGGTAGAGCAAGATACCGAGCAGCAAGTGATTACTTTAAGGCAAGAGCTGTCATTATTAAGCAGTGAGAATAAAGCAATTAAGGATCAGCTGCTTGAATACCAAACTCAGGGCAGCCAGCAGGCAAAATCTGATCTGCAGCAGTTAAAGGATTCTATTCGTTTATTGCAGGAGCAAGTAAAAATCAGGTAGTGCTGTTTAATTGTCGGGCTAAAGCCACGACCTACACAAGATAAAGCCACGACCTACACAAGATAAAGCCACGACCTACACAAGATAAAGCCAAGGACTTCAAAAGATAAAGCCTCGACCTGCGCAAGATTCATTACTTCCAATTTAATATGGGTCGTACTTCAGTGCGACAAGCACTTATTCTGGCTTTATTTTTTTGTATTTGGCGCTAGCATGACGCTCACGCATTTCGGTATCAATGTAGCGATCGGTGGTTGCCATACTGGCATGACCAGCATCATCTCTAACATGCTCCTTTGGCCGATGCTTCACATCTTCTGAAATCCCAGTGTGTCTTAACCAGTGAACCGTGGCGGTTTTGAGTTCAAGCGCTTCTTCTTTTAAACCCTGCTGCAGCATGCGCTGATAGGCTTTATCAAAGCAATCTTGCACAATAAAGCGTATTTGTCGCGTACTGGTGACTGGTCCTTTTCCTTTGATTTTACCAATCATAGGAGTTGATTCAGCAATATGAGGAAGCGGGGACAACCCCAAAAACTCACGATAGCGCTTTAATGCCGCAAGCATTTCATCCGAGACGGTAATCATTCGCACTTTATTGCCTTTGCCAGTTACCTGCAGCCACCAATTATTATCCACGTCGGCACGAAAATCTCCCATAACAGGTACCGAGCGATCATCGGCAACCAATTCTGAAATACGCAGGTACATGGCGTAGAGGCACTTCATTATAAATAAACTGCGCTCATGCTGATTAGGGTCTTTTTGTGCGTTTATTTCAACTGTTTCAATAACGTAATCCCATTGCAAATTAGAAATACGGCGAATAGGTTCTTTGTAAGCGTGAGTCTGCAGGTATTTGCTTTTTTGGCGTATTAAAGCGACAGGGTTAAGCTCTCCATAGTCTTCTTGCAGCAAATAATTAAAGAAGGTCGATAAAACAGAGAAGACGGCCTGTAAGCTTTTTTGCGATAAGCTAAAATCTTTAATGTCGGCCATTTGACCTTGTTGGCTTTCAACCTTAGTAACCTGGCTAACAAAGGGTCGCCAGTTTGGATTACAAATACGCTCACCCTGATAATCCTTAAAGCGCGCCACTTGTTTGGTTCCAATCCAAGCAACAGGAGGGCGTTGGCAAAATTCTAAGTATTCTTCAATGTCCAAGCGCTTGAGTTGGGGCAAGGTTTTTCCTTGAACAAACCAAGACCACTGCAGTAAACGCTCCACCTCTCGACGATAGCTATTAAAGGTAGCTTGGCTGCCATTGTAGCTTTGTAGAAAAGTTAAGCAGTGAAAGATATCATCCTGACTGTTGGCGGGTGGCGCCGTCTTTTGCCGCGCACGGATAACTTCAACTTCTTTAAATGGACTCTTTTTTAAATAAGTTAAGCTATCAAACAAGGGACTTGGTGGTGTTAGCAATGGATCAATCATTCAAATTCTTTTTAGTGGTAAGTCATTAACAAGGGGGAGAAACCAGTTTAAATAGTCACATAATTATCGGAATTATTAAACAGTTGTATTACTGGCAGTAAAAAAGTAATTACAGAATACGTTGCTATAACTGATCGCATGGGGTAATGTATATGCGGCTTGAGAAAGAGTGCTTATTTTTGTTTGTACCACGTTGTTTTAGTAATAATCCTTCGCGTTATCCTCAGTAAAAATAAATAAATTTTTTCATCAGCTTAATCGCCTAATTTTAGGCACTTTATATTATTTATAGGATATCTATTATGTCTACTACAACTGGTAAAGTTAAATGGTTCAACGAAGCTAAAGGTTTCGGTTTTATTGAACAGAAGTCTGGTCCTGACGTTTTCGCTCATTTCAGCGCAATTCAGAGCAGCGGCTTCAAAACTTTGGCTGAAGGCCAAGAAGTTGAATTCTCAGTAACTGACGGCCCTAAAGGTCCTCAAGCTGAAAACATCGTTTGCATCTAAACGTTGTTTAAATATTTGCTAAGGTTAATCCTTTGTAATATTTGAAAAAAACAGCGCGATTTATCGCGCTGTTTTTGTTTCCACTCCCCAAAAAAACATAAGACTCAAAGCTCTTATCTGGCCTGACTCAGGTTAACTAACCCTTCTAATTATTAGCCTGTCTTTATCTTAACCCTACAAATAATAGCCCAATTAACGTATCGTACTGCTTGGTTTTTATCCATCCTCTCAAATATTCTCCTATCTCAACAGTTCGAGAACACAAGGTTCACTATGTTAGAAAGAATGAAACTCGAATGGTTTTCCAATATTCGTGGTGATTTACTCGCCGGAATAGTGGTTGCTTTAGCTCTAATCCCTGAGGCAATTGCTTTTTCTATTATTGCCGGAGTGGACCCAAAGGTCGGCTTGTACGCGTCTTTTTGTATCGCGGTGATTATTGCATTTGTCGGTGGTCGCCCTGGAATGATATCTGCCGCAACCGGTGCCATGGCATTATTGATGGTTACTTTAGTTAAAACTCATGGGCTAGAGTATTTATTAGCCGCAACCTTGTTAACGGGTGTGTTGCAGATAATTGCAGGCTATATAAAGATGGGCGATCTGATGCGCTTTGTCTCTCGTTCGGTGGTAACTGGCTTTGTGAATGCATTAGCCATTCTAATATTTATGGCACAGTTACCCGAGCTAAGCGGTGTTACATGGCATGTTTATGCGATGACCGCCGCAGGTTTAGGTATCATTTATTTATTTCCCTACCTGCCCGTGGTGGGCAAATCAATTCCTTCACCTTTAGTGTGCATTATTGTTCTAACAGCAGTTACTTTAACTTTTGGCATTGATATTCGCAATGTCGGCGACATGGGTGAATTACCCGACACCTTGCCCATTTTTTTATGGCCAGAGGTTCCTCTTAATTTAACAACTCTAATGATTATATTGCCTTATTCCATCGGCCTAGCGGTTGTTGGCTTATTGGAGTCAATGATGACTGCCACCATTGTTGATGATTTAACGGATACTTCAAGTGATAAAAACCGAGAATGCAAAGGGCAAGGAATTGCAAATATTGGTGCTGGTTTAATGGGTGGAATGGCTGGCTGTGCAATGATAGGGCAGTCAATTATTAACGTTAAATCTGGAGGCAGGGGGCGCTTATCAACTTTTGTTGCCGGTGTTTTTTTGCTGATAATGGTGGTTTTCTTAGGTGACTGGATTAAACAAATTCCAATGGCGGCTTTAGTTGCTGTGATGATCATGGTTTCAGTTGGGACCTTCTCTTGGACATCTATTCTAGACCTAAAAAAACACCCGCTTTCAACTAATATTGTTATGGTAACGACTGTGGCCGTTGTGGTGGCGACCCATAACTTGGCCATTGGTGTGTTTGTAGGTGTTTTATTGGCCACTTTATTCTTTGCAAACAAGATTGGTCGCCACATGCTGGTGAAATCTAAGTTAATTGCAGTAAAAGGGGGCAGCGAACAAGAGCGCACCTATGAAGTAGTCGGGCAGGTATTTTTTGCGTCCTCTGAGCAATTTATTAATGCCTTTGATTTTAAAGAAGTTGTCGACAAGGTAATTATCGATTTAACCCAGGCACACTTTTGGGATATCACCGCAGTTGCTACGCTTGATAAAGTCGTTATTAAATTTAGGCGCGAGGGCGCTCAAGTAGAAATTATCGGTATGGATGATGCCACAACGACTATTGTTGATAAATTTGGTGTACATAACGCCCCCGAAGAAGTTAAAAAATTAGCTCTGTAGTCTTAGAGTTATAAATTTTTTATTATAAGAAAAATAAGGAATGCTGAGTTGAAAATTATTGCTTGTATAGATGGTTCCGTTTTATCCGAAGATGTGTGCATTGCTGGCGCATGGGTTGCAAAAAAATTGAGCAAGCCTTTGACATTGCTGCATGCGATAGAAAAATCTAACGTCCCAACCATTGATAATTTAAGCGGTTCGATTGGCCTAGGTGCTCGCTCTGAGTTACTGAAGCAGATGACCGAGCTTGATGAGCAACGCAGTAAGATAGCACTAGCAATGGGAAAAGAGCTGCTGAACCATTCCGAGTCATTGGCTATGGCAAAAGGCTGTACCAGTATTGAGAAAGTGCAGCGTCATGGAGGTATCGTTGACAGTATTTGTGATTTAGAAGCAGATGCACGCTTTGTGGTGATTGGCCGGTCGGGTGAAAATCATCACAATGACTTTCAGGCATTAGGTTCTCATATAGAAAACATTATTCGACAAGTTCACTCGCCAATTTTTATTACCAATAAGGGTTTTCGAGAACCGAGCAGCTTTATGTTGGCTTATGATGGTCGCGAAACAGCAGACAAGGCAGTAACAAGAATTATTGAAGGTGGTCTATTGAATAATTTAACCTGCCATTTAGTGAGTGTTAAAAATAAACAAAAAAACCTAGCCAATAAACTACAGCAAACTGAAAAGCTATTGCAAGATCATGGATTTACAGTAAAAACATCGTTGCTAGATGGCAATATCTTTGATGCTTTAAAACATTACAAAGAGAATAACCCAGTTGATATGTTGGTGATGGGGGCATTTTCACACTCAAAGTTAGCCACGGTCTTTTTAGGTAGCAACACGTTAAAGATGATCGAGCGCACACAGCTGCCTCTGATCGTTTTAAGATAGCGCTTTTAAATAGAGCTTGTAAACAACGCTTTATGTTAAACAAATGCCTATTTTACTCTCTTTATCAATACTTCCGATAATAACAATTATCGGAAGTATTAGTAGTATTTCTATTAATGTAAATTTCTTCCCTGTCTTTGCGTCCACGCATCCTTTAAAATAGCGGTTAAATTTTTATGACGGTTTGGAGAAAATAGCGCATGTTTGAAGTTGGTCAGCGTTGGATCAGTGACACGGAATCTGATTTAGGCCTAGGGATGGTTCAAGAAGTTGATTTTCGCCAGGTGGCGATTTTATTCCCTGTGGCTGATGAGGTTCGCCGCTATTCAAAAGATCAATCTCCATTAACCCGTATAAAGTTTAATATTGATGATACGGTTTTATTAGAAGATGGTTCTAAACTCACCATCACCGAAACGCAAGAAATGAATGGCATCTTGTTTTATGGTGATGCCGACAGAATAGTACCCGAAACACAACTAAGCGGACACATTCAGTTAAGCCAAGCCTCTGAGCGTTTGTTAGCTGGCCAAGTTGATAATGGCAAAGCTTACGATCTACGTTTACGCGCCCTGCAAATGAAAAGTAAATTGCAAGAGCGTAAGTATTACGGTCTGGTTGGCAGTCGTACCACCCTATTACCCCACCAATTATTTATTGCAAATGAAGTATCACGCCGTGAAGCTCCGCGAGTCTTATTAGCAGATGAAGTCGGCTTGGGTAAAACCATTGAAGCTGGCATGATTATGCATAGCTTACTGCTTAGTGAACGTATAGAGCGTGTGTTGGTATTACTGCCAGAAGCGTTGACTCATCAGTGGTTGGTTGAAATGGTACGCCGTTTCAATCTACGCTTCAGTGTGCTTGATGAAGGTCGCTGCTTGGCATTAGAAGATCAAGAAGATGGTGGCAATCCCTATTTACAACAACAATTGGTATTAGCTCCTTTAAATTCGATTGCTCATGACCCAAAACGACGCGAGCAAGTTTTATCTGCTGGTTGGGATATGGTTGTGGTTGATGAGGCGCACCACTTAGGTTGGTCTCCTCAATCACATGATGAGAGCTATGGTTTAGTCGAATCCCTTGCTCACCAATGCCCGGGCCTATTATTGTTGACCGCAACCCCTGAACAATTAGGCATGGAAGGTCATTTTGCACGTTTACGTCTGCTAGACCCAGAGCGCTTTCATAACCTTGAAGAGTTTATTCAAGAGCAGTCAAAATTTCAGCCGGTCGTTACCGCCGCGCAATCATTGTTGTCGGGTGAGGTACTAACTGCAGAACAACAGTCCGCCCTTCAAGAACTTCTCAATCAAGACATCCCTGCCTTACCCGATTCCGAGCAAGCTCAAACTTGGATCAAGCAGTTGATTGACCAGCATGGTACTGGACGCGTATTGTTCCGTAATACTCGAAATTCGATGAAAGGTTTCCCCAATCGCGAAGTGATTGCACAGCCTTTCACATTGCCAACTGCTTATCAGCAATCAACCGGCGTTGACGGCCTATATCCAGAGCGTGATATTACAGATTGGCAAGATGTCGATCCACGTATTGATTGGATAAACGAACTGATTAAAGCGAATAAAGGCGAAAAGTTTTTGTTGATTACCCATCAGCAAAAAACTGTTTTACAAATTGAACGTGCGTTGTGGGAAAAATACGGCACCCAGTGCGCCGTCTTCCATGAAGACATGGATATTATTGAGCGAGATCGTGCTGCCGCCTATTTTGCCGAACAAGAAGGTGGCGCTCAGATTCTGCTGTGCAGTGAAATTGGCAGTGAGGGCCGTAATTTCCAGTTTGCGCGCCATCTTATTTTGTTCGATTTACCCGATAACTGCGATTTAATCGAGCAACGTATTGGTCGTCTTGATCGCATTGGTCAAAAATTTGATATTCAACTACACATTCCATACTTTGAAAACCATACATCTGAGCGTCTGTTTGAGCTGCTAAATGTAGGCGTTGATGTATTTAGCCACCCTAACCCGCTGGCACAGTCATTGCTGAATCATCATCACACTGATATGTTGGCCGCCCTTGAGAGTAACGGCTTAACTCAGCTGCATAGCTTAATTGACACTCTAATTCCTGAGCGCGAAAAGCAACAGCAAGCACTGGAACAAGGCCGAGATCGGTTACTAGAATTACAATCTTGTGACCCTGAAAAGTCCAAAGCGTTGCTAAAAGAAATTTTAGCTGACGATATGCTTGATCAGGCAATTTTGCCTAACTTTTTAGAACAAGTGTGCGATGTTTACGGCATTATTCAGCAAGATCACAGTAATCACTGTTTTATTTTACGCCCTGGCGATCACATGCTCACCAGCTATTTCCCGCACTTACCGGAAGACGGCCTAACTTACACGTGTCGTCGTGATGTGGCAGTAGCGAGAGACGACGTGCAATTCTTTACATGGGAGCACCCTTTAATTGTAGGTGCTCTGGATTTGATTTTGTCGGAAGAGCACGGTAATTCAAATGTTGCCTACGTTGAAAATCATCAGTTTTCTACCGGTGATTTTTACTTTCAAGCGCAATACACCTTAGATTGCCAAGCACCTAAATCTCTACAGATTCAGCGCTATTTGCCAGCAGAAGGTTTGCACATCGCCGTAGACCCAGCGGGTAATATTGAATTTGCAGAACCAGATTATTTAGATTTCCCAGAAGATCTAAAACGTTCAACTGCCTCTGGCTTAGTCAAACGGGTTGAGTCAGGGATCAAAAAATCTTTAAAACTGGCTAAAGAAGCTGCGGAGCAGCAGCTACCAAAGCAGCTAGCCGTGGGTGAAAAACGCATGTCAGCGGAACTGAATGCGGAGATCAGTCGCTTGCAAGAATTGCAGAAAACTAATCGAAATATTCGAGACAGTGAAATCGAGCTTTTAAAAGAAAAGAAAGAAGCTCTTCAACAAGCAATTAGCCAAGCAAATTACAAAATGGATAATATTCGTATCGTTTTTTGTGGGTAAACTCTAGCCAAGGAGGGCTAAAGAAAGTGATCATGGGGCGTTCGGTATTTTGAGCGCCCCATTATAAGTTTTATCTATATTAGGCTCTTGGCGAGCGCATGGTGACAAACTCTTCTGCTGAAGTTGGATGAATTCCAATCGTCGCATCAAAATCTGCTTTGGTTGCACCCGCCACAATTGCTACTGCAAAACCTTGAACCGTTTCACCTGCATCATGCCCTACCATGTGTAAACCCAATACCTTGTTGTCGGCTTTATTAACAATAAGTTTCATTAACGTGCGCTCGTTCATCCCAGATATAGTGTGTTTGAGTGGTTTGAAGTTAGAAGCGTATACATCAACCTCTAAACCCTGCTGTTTGCACTCATTTTCAGTTAAGCCAACGGTTCCAATATTCGGCTGGCAAAATACGGCTGTTGGAATATTGCGATAGTTCATGGGCACAGTATCGCCATGGTATTGCTGTGCCAGGAATTTCATTCCTTGAGCTAAGGCGACAGGAGTAAGTTGTGGTGTACCTATAACATCCCCCAGTGCATAAATTGAAGGCACACTGGTTTGGAAAAAATCATCAACCTTAATGGTCGTGTCTTTATTCAGTTCAATACCTAGATTTTCTAAATTTAAACCGTCTGTCATTGGACGGCGACCTGTGGCGTAAAGTACTAGGTCGAAGACTTGTTGTTCATCATTTTTGTAGGTGACCAACAAGCTGCCATCGTCTTGTTTATCAATGCGAGCAACTTCAGTTTCTGGGCGAATATTAACGCCTTTATCCATCATTTGCTCTTGAACAAACTGACGAATATCGTCATCAAAACCTCTTAAGACTAGGTCTTTACGAACAGCTAGCGTTGTTTCAACACCTAGGCCATTAAAGATTCCTGCAAACTCAACCGCTATGTATCCTGCACCAACTACTAACGCACGTTTTGGAAAATCTTCATCGCTTAGATCAAACACTTCGTTTGAGGTAATTGCGTGCTCTGCGCCAGGCACATTAGGAATAAATGGCCAACTACCGGTGGCGATTAGAATTTTTTCACCACGAATATCAAGATGATCTGTATCTTGCGCTGGCTCACTGAGCTTAACGCGAACGGTGTTAGCATCCAGCAAGCTACCGGTGCCATTAAAAATAGTTGCTCCCGGGCCTGTTAACAGATTTGAGTAAATGCCATTTAAACGAGAAATTTCATTACTTTTATTATCTCGCAACGTTGGCCAATCAAAGCTGTTAATTTCACCATTAATGCCAAAGCCTTTTGCTTCTTCCATTTTTTCACGGTACTCGGAGGCATAAACAAACATTTTTTTGGGTACACAGCCGACGTTGACACAGGTACCACCTAAGTAACGGTTTTCAATAATGGCGACTTTTTTACCCTGAGCTGCAGCCATGCGGGCAGAGCGTACTCCACCAGAGCCAGCACCAATTACAATAAGATCAAACTGTTCAGGTTGCGCTGCATTTGTCTTTATATCTGTTGTCAAAATACTTCTCCGTAATCCATTGAAAAGGATTAATAAATTATTCATGCAGTTTAGAGTGTTTTAAGCACTCGGTTAAATAAAATTTGCTTATCGCCATGATGCTGAATAACTATTTAACTTATTTAAACAAGGTTCCGCGCAAATCGACACGCCCTGGCTGATCGCCCCGCTCTACATTGATTTGTTTAATTTGAATACCGTTGGTCTGATTCAAAGCTTCAAGCCAACGCATTGCGTCATCAAATACAGCATCCTCTAACCAAATTCTTAAACCATCACCGTCAGGTTCAAAGCGTTTTAAATTAATGTTTGAACGTTTAGCTTGCCCAGTAACAATGGCAAGAATAGGACCGTCACTTACTTTGCCGGCAGCTTGCCCTTGAAACTTATGTGCGTTCTCTGCTAACAGCTGGTAAGTAGCTAGACTTTTATTAAGCTTTGCTTGATACAGTGTTTGCTTCGCCATAAAAGGTTGTACAATTAGAATAATTAATAAAACAATCGTTATAAATACTGACACGGCCTTAATGATTTTTTGATCGCGATCATTTTGGCTTCCATACCAAGCATTAAAACTGGCCACCGGTGGCAGTTGCTTAAAGCGATTTACGCTGTCTTGAAATTGAGCACTGAGGTTTAAACCTTGAGCTTGACTCAGTTTTTTCATGCTGCAGCTCCTATTTTCAAGCGCCCTTTCACTCGGTTGTTGTCGTTACTTGCTTGAGCAATTTCTACGCTTAGTCCTTGCTGCTCTAATGCCGCTTTATAACCTTGTAGCTGAGCGAGTGTTTTAGCCGTAAGATCAATGATTAATTCATTTTGGCGATCATTAAAGCGAAAGCTTTGCCACTCAACTTGTTCGTTTAAACCATTTTTTTGGAGCGCAAGACTGGCTTGCGATAGCATGGTCATAACTCCCGCGCTGACAACAGTACTATCCCCTTTAATTTTGCCGCGAATTTGACGCTCTAAAAAGCGTAGGCGTTCGCCTGGGAAGAGCTGTTTATAGAGTGCGACTGTCTGACCTTGTACGTATTTTTGCTGCGCAATCAACTGCTGGTTTTCGATGGTGATTTGAACAAACGAAAACGCCCCCCAGCAAGCTGCTAGAAGGGCAATAGGTTGCCACCATGCGCTGGGCTTATCTTGTTTTATTTCTGCAGGACGAAATTCAGCCGTTAGTAAATCAACACATTTATTATTAAGGGATTGTTCACGCAGTTGTTTAAAGTCACCTAGTTCAACATTTACTGATGAGAAAATACCAGCAAAGTTACTGTCTATCTGAGTTTTAAGTAAATTAGCAGTGTCTAAGTTGGTGTCAATTACTGTGATACCTGGGTACGAACTAGGTTGGAGATCGTTGCACAAACCTTCAAGATAAGCAGCTACAGCCGATTCATGGACTTTTGCCTCACCCAAGCCTTGAATATTCACAAACCAAAAATGACCATGGTGAACCAAGCTGTTGTCGGGAATTAAGCTGGTTTCAGGAATGAGCTGGCGGGCAGTTAAATGGCGGTGATCGCAAGCTTCTAATAATCGTTTTAATTGATCCGCTAAGCCGCAATATACGCGATGATTGAATTTGCCCACTTTCCCTGCTGTTACAAGATGATATTGGCTAATATCTTCTATTAAACTTTCTTCTAAGGCGAAAGGTAATGCTTTGGGCAGGTGACGGCCTTGCACTCCGGGGAGATTTAACCAGCGACAAACGTAGTTTTCACCCTGAAGAACAAAGCGTAATTGGGTTAGATCGCTTTGTTTTGCGGCCCAATCATCAAACCTTTCCTCGGCTGCTTGAGTTAAATCAGAAACAAACCATGTTTCTAGTTCAACGCTCCAGCGTACAACAACTGTTTCCATTATTTCAGCCTAAATTCACTACTCGTTATTATTGTTTGCGCTTTCCGTATTTGCTTCAAAATCGATTTCTGTTCTTGCGTCTGTTCTTGAATAGTCTCGATAATAGGTGCGCATTTTACCCGTTTCAGCATTGCGGTAGATTAACATTTCTACCGTAGCAATTCGATCAGCGAGAGTGACTTTTGCAAAAACTTCAAAATATTGTGTATTTACGCTGAAATCCGCTTTATCCCATAGTTCTTTGGATGTTTCTGCATTTGTGTTTTGGTTGTTGTTATTATTGCTTTCTGTGAAGGTTTTAACCTCTTCAAGCCCCCAAAAATCATCGACACTGGCAAAACCCTTATCGCCGCGATTACCAATTACCGAATCCGCATCAGATAATGACCACTGAGTTGTTAACGCGGCCATTACTTTATTGCTTGCTGTATTAACGTTGAGGGTTGCCGCAACTGGCAACGCAGTAATATATGGTGTTAATTTTTGATAGGTTAATGCATCCACACCTTCCGCTAAAAGCAACTCTGATGGGTGCTTAAATAAGGAGTAACTAGCGCGATACGCGGGCTCTGCGCTTAGGTAGTCATTATCAACCATACTTTCATCGTCAATAAACTGCTGTGTTCGCTCTGCAATCGTTTCATCTAGGCCCAACTCTGCAAGCAAATTTTTAAATCGTTGCGTTTGAGCACTGCGATTGCTGGCAGTTTTATGCAAGCTGTTGAGATTGAAACGTGCTTGTGCGTCTAAAATTTGAATTTCAGCTACGCCAGGTTGCAAAGGATAGGTGCGTGGTGCGGCCCACTCTTCGAGTAAATGATCAACGGCTTTATCGGCCTCGTAATCAAGTTGTAAGCCCGAGCGAACCGCGTATTCAATACCTGCAGTATAAGCTCTTGCTTGCTGCAGAGCTTGTAAGTTAGCACTGCGTTGAATATCTAGACTTTGGCGATCAATCATAGCTGTCGCTAAGACGGCAACTATGGCAAAAATTAACAGCACAGAAATAAGTGCTAAACCAGATTGAGATTTATTGGTCATCATAAGCAAGCAACCATAAGCGTTCGATATCACCCAGTTTGGGTAAGGTTAACGTCCAACGCATGGCGATTGGAATTTCTTTGGCTTCACCCGTTTGTAGATTAGGCCATTGAGTGAACCAAGTTTGTTCAGCTGTGCTGTCGCCACTTGCATTATTAGGTAAGGTTTCAGCTAATAGTTCAATCTCTAGGGATTCAATCAAATCTAATACTATTTGAGTTTTTGCTTCGCTATCGCCTGCGCGGTCAAGTACTGGCCAAAAAAAACGCACCAAGCAAAAACCTTCTGGTTCTAATTGGCCCCAATCTGCTAGCCTCTGCTTAGCCTGTTCGCATTCCTCGTCATTGACATCATAAATTTGAAAAGCTACGCGCTGAATGATTGCCCGTGGGTTTTCAGCAATTGGGCTATTGCGCCACCCTAATCTTGTCCATTCAGCTAGGTAATCTGGCCCATCTAATACAATAGACGCAAGGGTATCGCCATATTGATCTCGCACACTGCGATTTATAATCTGTTCAACATCTCGGCTAATAAATTGGTTAAAACGTTGCAGAGTTGTTAACTGCTCAGAGCGAATATCGGTCACTTTTTTTGATTCAATGATATTACTGAGCAGGTTTGTAGAAGCAATACCAATGAGGGCGGTAATCGAAATGGCGATCATGACTTCAAGCAAGGTAAAGCCGCGCTGCTGATTATGGGTAAGGTTAAAAGGTCTTATAAAAAATGCAGAATTAGTCATTAATATTTGCCCATAAACCCAGTCAGGCTGACTAATGGTTGATCTTTATCACTCATTTTTGCCACTCTCACCTCAATGCGGCGAAAATTAGGTAGGGGTGTTTCTTCTACTAGCGTTGTGATGTGCCATTCACGGCTCGCCATTTCAGTATCGTCTTTAGTTTGTGTAGCCGCCGGAAAGCCGGCGAGTTTAATTTTATTAAGACGATTTTCTGCAACAAAAGACGCTAAGGTCTTTTCTTCTAAGTACAGAACAGTATCGGCATTTTGACTCGCAGTGCGGCTAATTGCAGCAGCCATAACAGCGAAAATTGACAGTGCAATCATCACTTCGATCAGTGTGAATCCTCTACTCATTTTATGTAAAATCATCACAAATCATAATTCTCTGTGCGCAGTTGAAATCGACTAAAACCATCACCTTCAATAATGATACTAAAGCTTTCATCATGCTGATTTTGCAGGCTCATCTTAAAGGGTGTGTATTCATCGGAGGATAAAAATAAGATGGCCGGTTTAACCTGATCATCGCTAATCAGCTCAGCAAAATCAATTTCTTTGTCTTCAAGTCTTAAGGATATAGACAGTGCTTCTGGCAAGTCTGTGGCACTTGCTAAACTGCCTTCATATTCAGACCAGGGGTTGTCTTTTAACTGACCAATTTCTTCGATTGTTTTGCCTTCAATCTGCTTAGGGCTTAAAACATTGATAAAGGTTAACAGTTGGGTCGATTGGCCATCCATGGCCAAGCCAAGGTCAATATTTTGAAATACCGCTTCATTTCTATAAGCATCAAGCTGGGCAATTATACGTAAGGCTTGCTGCTGCGCTTCTTGCTTTTGCTCGTTCCCACCAGAACTCAACGTTGCCATTCCTAGCATAAGTCCAATAATGGTTAGCACAACCATAACTTCGAGCAGAGTAAAACCTTTTTGGTTGTGCATTTTTGAGTTAAACAACATTGGCTGTTAATCGTTGCTGCTGATATCAGCCAGCTCTTCTTCGCCGCCTTCTTGGCCATCAGCACCTAGTGATAATATTTCATAAGAACCACTTTCATAAAAGTAAACAAACTCATTGCCCCAGGCATCTTGTGGTAATTTGCTGCCTTTTAAATACCCGCCAGATTTCCAGTTCTTTGGCTCTGGGCTACCACTAGGCTTAGCGATTAATGCTTCTAGCCCTTGATCTGTAGTTGGGTAGGTATAGTTATCTAGTTTATAAAGATCAAGTGCATTTTCGATCAGTTTAATTTGGCTTTTGGTGGTTTTAATACGTGCTTCGCCAGCATTACCAATAACGTTGGACGCAACCAAGGCTAACATGCCACCAATAATAGCCAATACCACCATTACTTCGATTAATGTGAATCCTGATTGCTTAATTAACGGATTAGAAGTAGTTGTGTGTTTTCTTAACATGTTTTGCATAAAAAGTTCCTAGACTAGTATTTATTAATAAAGAGTGTTTTAAGAGGCGTTGGTTCAAATATTAATACGCATATTCTGGCTATTGAATCATGGCCAAACCATTACTGAACCATATTTTGCAACTCTAAAATGGGGAGCATAATCGCAGTTACGATAGTAGCAACAATTGCGCCCATGGTTAACAGCATTAGCGGTTCAAACATTTTAACTAAGGCTTCTATCGTCGCTTCTAAACTCGCTTGTTGCTGGGCAGAAGTTCGCTCTAACATGTCATCTAACTCACCACTGCTTTCACCACTAGCAATCATATGCAACATCATTGGCGAAAAAAATCCGGTAGCCGTTAGTGCACGGCTTAAATTACCGCCTTCACTCACCTGCACAGTTGCTTCTTTAACCCCCTCTTGTATGGGTAGATTTTCAACTACCTGAGAAGCAATTCGCATGGCTTCTACAAGAGGCACACCAGAGCTTGTTAAAATAGCAAGAGTACTGATATAACGGGCAGTATTCGCACTTTTGGTAAAGTTTTTAATGCCCGGTGTGGTTAATAAAAACTGATGATAGCGATATTTAAATTTAGGTTTGCGTAGAGCAAACATAAAAGCGCCACCCGTTAAAACCATGGCAATAGCGATGATTAAACCAAAATTAGTAATAAGGTAACTGATATCAAGCATTAGTTGTGTTAACCCAGGCAACTCCTGACCATTGCGCACAAACACTTCAACAATATCTGGCACAACGTAAGTCAACAAGCCAACAACAATCCCAACCGCCACAACACATAAAATAATGGGGTACATAGCGGCTAATTTTATTTTCGTCTGTGCTGCTTGTTGCGATTCAGTGTAATCAGCAAGCTTGTTTAACACCCCATCAAGGTGGCCAGCATGCTCGCCGGCGCTGACGGTAGCACGATACAGGTGAGGAAATGCTCTAGGGAATTCTTTTAACGCATCCGCTAGGGTATGACCCTCTAGAACCTTAGCTCGAATTGACAGCACCATGCTTTTAACAATTTGTTTTTCACTTTGCTCTGAAACGGCTTTGAGTGCTTCATCAATCGGCAAGCCCGCAGCAATCAAGGTTGCCAACTGACGGGTGATTAATGCTAAATCGGCAGTACTAAGAGAAGGGCCTAAACTAAAGCGAGACCAAAATCCGTCTTTGCTTTTTTTCTCACTGGTAGCATCCACCGACAATGGCATCCAGCCTTTGTCTCTTAGCTGCTGCCTTACTTGTCGTGCACTATCTGCTTCTAGAACACCTTTGTGAGTTTTGCCTTTTGAGTCGAGTGCTTGAAATTCAAATGCAGCCATAAATTTTCAAAAGGATTACCCTTTTGCCACCCTCAGTAGTTCTTCAATTGTGGTTGTACCACCAAGTACTTTGCGGATGCCATCTTGATTAATCGAGGTGGATAAGCTGCGAGCGTGGGCTTCTAGCTCTTGCTCACCACAACGATCATGAATAAGGCTTTTCATTTTTTCGTCAACGGGGACGACTTCATATATTCCTTGACGACCCTTGTAACCTAGCTGATTACAAGAATCGCAGCCTTTGGCACGATAAATAACAGGGGGTTGGTTACTATCTACCCCGAGTAATTCGCATTCTTTTTCATCGGCAGTAGATGCTTGTTTGCAATCTTCACACAACACTCGTACTAGGCGTTGTGCCAGCACTGCGATAAGGCTTGACGACAGTAAAAAAGGTTCGACCCCCATGTCTTGAAGTCGTGTTACTGCACCCACTGCGGTATTTGTGTGCAAAGTGGATAAGACCATATGCCCCGTTAACGATGCCTGGATAGCAATCTCTACGGTTTCTAAATCGCGAATCTCACCAATCATAACCACATCAGGGTCTTGGCGCAGTATGGCACGCAAGCCCTTTGCAAAGGTCATTTCAACCTTGGTATTGACCTGGGTCTGACCAACCCCGGGTAAGCTATACTCAATGGGATCTTCAACCGTAAGTATATTGCGACTGGCATCGTTGAGCTCGCTGAGTGCCGCATACAAGGTAGTGGTTTTACCCGAGCCGGTAGGTCCCGTCACCAATATAATGCCGTGTGGTTTTTGAATAGCTGATAGTAAGTTATTCAAATCTGGCGCTGCCATAGCAAGCTGACGCACATTTAAGCGCCCTGCTTGCTTGTCTAGTAAGCGCATTACGATCCGTTCGCCATGATTGGAAGGCATGGTTGAAACTCGCACGTCTACTTCTCGGCCGCCAATCCGCAAAGAAATACGACCATCTTGAGGAACACGTTTCTCTGCTATATCCAGCTTAGCCATAACTTTGATACGAGAAATCAGCAGCGGCGCCAAAGCTCTTTTTGGCTGAACAATTTCGCGTAGCACACCATCAACACGAAAACGAACAATGAGTCGTTTTTCATAAGTTTCGATGTGAATATCCGATGCACTATCTTTAACAGCTTCGGTAAGCAGTGCGTTAATTAAGCGAATAATCGGTGCATCGTCTTCTTGCTCTAGTAAGTCTTCTGTCTCAGGTACAGAATCAGCTAGGCTAGCCAAATCCATTTCGTCGCCTAAGCCTTCAACCATACCCATCGCATCGGAAGAATCTGTTTGGTAAATCTGACCTAGAATACGCTCAAAATCGTCATTACTGACGACTTCGAGAGTAAAAGATGAGCCTAAAAAACGCTGCACCTCTGACACAATATGCGGCTGCAAGCCTTCTTTATGGGCAGCAACAAAACCGGTTGAGCGCTTGTCTAGAGCAATGCCAAAACGCTTAGCAAAAGAAAACGGTAAGCGAGGTACGGTTAGACTTTGCGCGGGCTGAGCCCCTTCATCTAAAGCGAGATTTTCCATTAGTTTGTTCGTCCCATACCAGAATAGTAAAAGCCTTCCGCTTTCACCGTTGCTGGATCATATTGATTTCGGCCGTCGATAATAGCAAGATTTTTCATGAGCCGTTTCATTGCATTAAAATCTGGCTGGCGAAAAGGCTTCCATTCAGTGACAAGAACCATAGCATCAGCGTCTTTAAGTGCATCATACTGATGATCAACCAGCGCAAGCTGACCACTGTCAAAAAAAGACGACTCGAACATGGAGTCAATGTGCGTCATTGCTACAGGGTCATATGCACGCACATTCGCACCAGCAGCCAACAACGCGCGAATTAAAACCAGAGATGGCGCTTGGCGTAAATCATCGGTGCCTGGTTTAAATGCCAAGCCCCAAATAGCGATAGTTTTGCCCTTTAAATCATGGTCAAAATAGTGATCGAGTTTTTCAAATAAGCGTTTTTTTTGCAATTCGTTACGATTATCGATGGCGTGAAGAATATTGGCTTGATAACCATGCTCTGCTCCCATATTAATGAGAGTTTTTACGTCATTTGGAAAAAACGAGCCGCCGTAGCCACAACCTGGATGGATATATGAGAATCCAATTCGACTATCAGCCCCGATCCCCATTCTTACATTTTCAACATCAACATTTAACTTTTCTGCCAAATTAGCCATTTCGTTCATAAAAGATATTTTAGTCGCAAGCATGGCATTAGCTGCATACTTGGTCATTTCGGCATCACGAACACGCATAAACATAAGCCGGTCTAAGCTGTGGGCTAATGGCTTATAGAGCTCATGCATTGTACGCTTAGCCTTATCACTCTCTACACCAACAATAATTCGGTCTGGGCGATTAAAATCATCAATCGCTAAACCTTCTTTTAAAAATTGAGGGTTTGCAACTATTTCTATATTAATAGAATCAGTTTGTTGCTCTATCCTTTGTTTAATCAGCTCGGATGTACCCACAGGAACCGTGGAAGCAGTAATAATCAAGGTATCCTGTTGAATATGATTAGCTATTTGATCAGCGGCTGCCCACAAGTCGGTTAGATCCGCACTACCATCACGAGCGCTGGGTGCTTCTACTGCAATATAAAATATGTGGCAGTGCGGGCTCAGCTTGGCAAAATCATGCCCATAGCTTAAACGACCAGCTTGCACATTTTCGTTAAGTAGACGGTCTAATCCGGGTTCAAATAGCGGGGTTTGTCCTTGTTCAAGTGCTTCAATGCGAGCTACATCATGGTCGATACATAATATTTGATTGCCCATTTCGGCAAAACAGGCGGCACTCACTAAGCCAACGTAGTTTGTTCCTACTACCGTAATGTCCAAAGTTGATTTTCCCTTTGCATAGATCTGTACAGCATTGAAACTGCTGGTAAATTTTTGTTTTAACTGGCTAATATTTTTTTCATTTAAACCGTGTGATTAAACTACCTTAAATACGAAAAATGACAAGAGTATCCTCTTTCTTTTAGACTCTGTAGTAAAAAAAAGGCAAAAAAAAGCCCAGCTTAGCTGGGCTCTTTTTGAGTTGGTTATGATTTAAACTATTAAATCATTGATTCCAGCTCAGGAACCGCATCAAACAAGTCAGCGACTAAACCATAGTCAGCAACTTGGAAGATTGGCGCTTCTTCATCTTTGTTGATCGCAACGATCACTTTAGAATCTTTCATACCGGCCAAGTGCTGAATCGCACCTGAAATACCAACAGCAATGTACAATGAAGGTGCAACGATTTTACCCGTTTGGCCAACTTGCATGTCGTTAGGTACAAAGCCTGCGTCAACTGCAGCGCGAGAAGCACCAACAGCAGCGCCTAGCTTATCGGCAACCTTGTATAAAATTTCAAAGTTGTCGCCGTTACCCATGCCACGACCACCAGAGATAACAATCTCAGCAGCAGCAAGGTCTGGACGATCAGAAGCCGCTAGCTCTTCACCTACGAAAGCAGAGATTGCAGAGGCTTTAACGATATCCGTTGCTTCGACAGTTGCAGAACCACCTTCACCCGCAGCTGGATCGAAACCCGTACCACGAACAGTGATTACTTTAATTGCATCAGAGCTTTGAACCGTTGCAATTGCGTTGCCCGCATAAATTGGACGAACAAAAGTATCAGCACTTTCAACAGCAGAGATATCAGAAATCATGTTCACGTCAAGCAATGCTGCTGTACGTGGCATAAAGTCTTTACCCGTGGTAGTTGCAGCAGAAAGAATGTGGCTGTAGTCAGCACCCAGTTCAGCAACAAGATCACCCATAGGTTCTGCGATCTGGTAAGTGTAAGCAGCGTTGTCAGCAACGATAACTTTGTTGATACCTTCGATTTTTGCAGCGGCTTCAGCAACTGCACCACAACCTTCACCGGCAACTAAAATATCGATGTCACCACCGATTTCTTTAGCCGCTGTTACTACATTTAATGTAGCAACGTTGAGTGTGGCGTTATCATGTTCAGCGATTAATAAAATAGACATTATAGTACCTTCGCTTCAGTTTTCAGTTTCTCAACTAGCTGAGCAACATCAGCAACCTTTATACCAGCAGAGCGCTGGGCAGGAGGAGTTACTTTAACTAAGGTTTGAGTGCTCTTGATTTCAACACCTAAGTCGGCAGGAGTAACTGTTTCAAGAGGCTTACGCTTTGCTTTCATGATGTTTGGTAGAGAAGCATAACGTGGCTCGTTCAAACGCAGATCGGTTGTTACGATCGCAGGAAGGCTTAAGCCAACCGTACGTAAACCTGCATCTACTTCACGCGTTACATTAACTTTATCGCCATCAACAGCAACTTCAGAAGCAAATGTACCTTGAGGTAAACCGGTTAATGCACCAAGCATCTGACCTGTTTGGTTGTTATCGCTATCGATAGACTGCTTACCAAGCACTACAAGCTGTGGCTGTTCTTTTTCAACCACGGCTTTTAGTAATTTAGCTACAGTAAGAGATTCTAACTTCTCGTCGGTTTCAATTAAGATACCGCGGTCTGCGCCTAGCGCTAGTGAAGTACGAATTTGCTCTTGAGCAACTTTAGGACCGATAGATACTACTACGATCTCTGTAGCTACACCCTTTTCTTTTAAACGAACCGCTTCTTCTACAGCGATTTCACAGAAAGGGTTCATAGCCATTTTGACGTTATTTAGATCAACATCAGAATTATCAGGCTTAACACGTACTTTGACGTTGTAGTCAATTACGCGCTTTACAGCAACAAGAACCTTCATAGATTCTCCGTATTCGTCTAGTGAATGATTGAAGAAAGTCTCTCATTGGATCTAAAAACTGCCAATGACTCTCTCCCAGCGCGGAATATTATTCGTATCTTTCGCCCGAAGGTCAATAGAAACTCAAAGAAAGTCTTAAACCAAATAAGAATTTGTCTTATTAACTGTCTTTTAGCTCCTTTTTTGGCATTTTCAACCCTAAATATTAATAAATTAAGCGCAAAAGTTAGGTATATGCTTTTTAGAACCGTATAATGTGCGCCTTTATTTAGAACGCTAAATGAAACATTAGTATTTTTAGCAACTGTTAACTGTTATTAGCTCCCAGCTTATTTTCGAGGAGATCACAATGCAACGTGAATCAATGGAATACGATGTCGTTATTGTTGGTGGAGGCCCTTCAGGTTTATCTACTGCAATTCGTCTAATGCAACTGGCACAAGAAAACGAACAAGAACTAACTGTATGTTTGGTTGAAAAAGGCTCTGAAGTGGGCGCCCATATTTTATCGGGTGCCGTTATTGAAGATCGCGCATTATTAGAATTATTCCCTAATTACAAAGAATTAGGCGCACCTTTAAACACCTCTGTGACTGAAGATGAAGTATATTTTCTTCGCGATGACCAAAAAAGCGTTAAAACACCAAACTGGGCGATTCCAAAACCCATGCACAATGATGGCAACTACATTGTAAGCCTTGGTAATGTTGTTCGCTGGTTAGGCGAACAGGCAGAAGCATTGGGTGTTGAGATTTATCCAGGCTTTGCTGCTGCGGAATACATTGTTGAAGATGGCGCTGTTAAAGGCATCATCACTGGTGATATGGGTGTTGGCGAAAACGGCGAACACACCGATATGTATATGCAAGGTATGGAATTGCGCGGTAAATACACAGTATTCGCCGAAGGCTGCCGTGGTCACCTGGGTAAGCGTTTAATCTCTGAATTCAAACTCGATGAAGGCAAAGATCCACAGCATTATGGTATTGGTATCAAAGAGTTATGGGACATTCCTGCTGAACAACATCAAGAAGGTTTGGTTGTTCACGGCGCGGGCTGGCCATTAAATGAATCGGATTCTTCTGGTGGTTTTTTCTTATATCACACAGAAAATAACCAAGTGGTTTGTGGTTTGATTACTGATTTATCTTACTCCAACCCACACGTTAGCCCGTTTGATGAATTCCAACGTTTAAAGCATCATCCTGTAATGGCCAAACATCTAAAAGGTGGTAAGCGCGTTTCTTACGGTGCTCGTGCAATTGCCAAAGGTGGTTTGAACTCTCTTCCTAAAATGACCTTCCCTGGTGGTTTGGTTGTGGGCTGTGACGCCGGTACTTTGAACTTCTCTAAGATCAAAGGCACGCACACAGCCATGAAGAGCGGCATGATCGCTGCAGAAGAAATTGTGAAGGCTATTAAATCTGATCGTCAGCATGACGAAATCACTGAATTTACTACTGCGTTTGAATCTTCTTGGGTTTATGAAGAGTTGCACAGCAGCCGTAACTTCGGCCCTGCCATGCATAAGTTTGGTATGTATTTAGGTGCTGCCTTTAACTTTGTTGACCAGAACCTATTTAGCATTCCGGTAACGCTGCACGATACGACTCCAGATCATGCGACCTTAAAGTTGGCTTCTGAAAGCAAGAAAATCAACTATCCCAAGCCTGATGGTAAATTAAGCTTTGCTAAGCTTGATTCTGTATTTATTGGTAACGTAAACCATGCCGAAAATCAGCCTTGCCACCTTCGCTTAGCTGATGCTTCGATTCCTCTAGGTACTAACTTAGCGAAATACGATGAACCTGCGCAGCGCTACTGCCCAGCTGGCGTTTATGAGATTGTAGAAGAAGAAAACGGTGACAAACGTTTCCAAATCAACTCTCAAAACTGCGTGCATTGTAAAACTTGTGATATTAAAGACCCCTCTCAAAACATCACCTGGGTAACTCCAGAAGGTGCTGGCGGTCCTAACTATCCAAATATGTAATCTTTTTTTAAAACTAGATTATAAAAAAAGCGGCTTAGGCCGCTTTTTTGTTCTTTAAATTCTAATCAGTGTCAAACCACCATCTAAGTAAACACTATCTAATTACAGCAACATCCTTTTATAACAGTTTGTTTTATTAATATCTCTTTTATGCATAAGCATTGAAGTAACCTAGATATGCGTATAGTATTCCTTATTAGTTATATTGATCAGCTTTAACAATTTTCAGTTTACTTAGGATTATTTATGAAGAAACTATTAACCACATCGTTTTCGATTCTTTGCATACACACTCTTTCCGTGAGCGCTCAAGCAGATGAGTCTCAGAGTACGCTCTTGAACATGGAGCAAAAACAAGCCCTTGTCGGTGAAGCAAAAACAAACATTATGTCTTTAGCTGGTGCATTAACCGCCACGTTAAAGCAAGGCATTAAAGCTGATGGTCATGCCGCATCGGTTAATCTTTGCAACTTGCAAGCTCCAGCAATTACCAAGGCCTCATCTGCCGAAGGTGGCTTAACCGAATGGACAGTGAGCCGCACCTCTTTAAAATTACGAAGCCCAGCTAACGCACCTGATGACTGGGTTAAAAACATTATGAATAACTTCGAACAACGCAAAGCAAATGGCGAAAACGCTAAAAACATTGCTCACACAGAAGTCAGAGAGGGGCGTTTTTTCTTGGTAAAAGCAATTCCAACCAAAGCAGGCTGCTTGGCTTGTCATGGTGCAAACGTTGCTAGCGATGTAAAAGCAAAACTTGCTGAACTGTATCCCAATGACAAAGCAACAGGCTTTGAAGTCGGTGATATTCGTGGCGTTTTTGTTGCTTCTAAAGAGCTATAATGAATTCTTAACTTTAAATAAGTAACCCTAATAACGCACTTTGCTGAATAAGTGCGGTATTTGAGTACAAGGTAATTTCAAAATGAGCGAACATATAGCAAAAATTAACTGGGTAAAACAAGGTGAGTTTAGTCACGAGGGTTTTGATAGGACTCATGTAAGTGAGTTCTATCCAGACTGCAAGATATCCATGGCCGGCGCAAATAATGGTGAGTTTGCTGACCCCGAACAGATGTTTGCCGCCTCACTAGCCAGCTGTCACATGCAAACCTTTTTGCTATTGGCAGCTAAAAAGCGCTTAGTGGTTGAAAGCTATGAGGATACGGCTGTTGCGATATTAAGTAAAAATGAAGAAGGCCTTTTCTTTATCGAGAAAACAACATTAAACCCCAAGGTAGTTTTCTCTGGCGATAAGCCGGTTACAGCAGAATCCTTGCAAGCCATGCATGATAAAGCTCATCATCACTGCTTTATTGCTAATAGCATAAGCTGCGAAGTAGAGATTAAGCTGGAATCTTAACCCTGTAGTCTCCACTAACAATTTCAAAACCTTCTGCCGTTTCTTGGGCTAAATTCATCAATTCATAGTAGGTGTTTTGATTAATTTTAGCCCATAGATTATTACGAATCATCACATAAGGAATCAGATCAGTTGAATGCCTAAACTCCAAGGGATGCTCAGAACCAACTTTGATTTCATCGCCTAAGCTGGTAATAAAGTTAATTTCATCATCACTAACACTCATTAAAACCACAGAAAAAGGCACATCCTCCACCTGTATTTTCAGTTTATCAGCAGGAGTAACCAAGAAATAATCATCACCCTCACGACGTAAAATAGAAGCAAACATCCTAGCTAGGTCTTGGCGCTCAAAGTAGCCACCCTCGTGAAACCATTCACCTTTATTATTAATCAGGATGTCGATCTCACCTACCCTAGCTGGATTCCAATCCTCTATTGGTGGCATTTTTTGCTGCTGCTTAAATTTGCCAAGCAATGCAAAAAGGTCTTTATCGGTTGTAGCTGTCATAGCAATACCTCTACAGTTAATTCATTGGTGTGGCTAAAGCCCACGCTGCCATTCTTGGCGTAACGCAATGCGCCCTGCAATGGCATCATCAAGCTGATTTAAAAATGCCTGCTTATCTGCACCCAGAGTGCCTTTAAGGGTTACGTAATTAGAAGCATGATCGCTACGAAAAATAGTATTTTTTAATTCTAGGGTCGATATTAGATGGCGCATTTCCATGAACAAGGTCCGCTGGTCTGGTAGTTCGTACTCGCCATTAAAGCCTTCTTTAACACGCTTATCCCCCAAAGGATAACTTACCACTAATGTTGATAAGAAATCGGGCTGAGCTTCGTTCATTAGACGCGCAGAGTTTTCAGCATGTTGCTGGCTGTATTTCATACCGCCCATGCCGTTTAAAATCATCACTGACGTTTTAATTCCTGCTTGTTTTAATTTAACCAAAGCACTCAGTGTTGAATCATAAGTCTCACCCTTGTTAATAAACTCAAGCACCTCATCATCACCACTTTCAGCACCAACATAGGCCATACCAAAACCAAGTTGCTGCAGTTGCTTGAGGTCTTCTACGGATTTTTTACGAATATTACGCGGCAAACAATAGCTGCTAACACGCTTAACCCAAGGCATGTATTGCTTAATTGCTGTGAGGATTTCAATGAGTCGGCGAACAGGCAAAACCAAAGCATCACCATCGGCTAAGAATATCTTTTCGAATTGTGGCCCAGCAGTGGCGGCTTTTTTAATTTCTGCAAGGGTTTCATCTTCGGGCTTTGCTTTAAATTTTTTTTGCGGCTGAGTGTACATATCGCAGAAGGTGCACTTGTTCCATGAGCAGCCGTTAGTGACCTGAAGTATTAGCGAGCGACCTTCACTGGGTGGGCGAAATACGGGTTCAACGTAATTCAACATAGTAAGAACACCAATCAGTTAAAAAAGAAATTGAACCCATTTTACAGTAAAGATCAGCAATACGCTGCCTTGATATCTCGTCGTAAAAGACTTTTTTATCAGAGATTTTTTTTGCTTACCTTGCTTACTGAAAACTTAATCAAACGTCTCATTAATAGCGTATATAACCACGGCAAGACTCGTGAGATAAAGATCAACGACTTAGCTTCAAAGCTTGGGATAATCATCCATTTTCTTGACTGAATTCCTGCAAAAATTTGATCACAAGCATCATCTGGATCCATTGAACCGGCGAATTTTTTAAGCTCTAAAGACACAGGATCGCCATTAGCGTGCTCTTCAGCCACCATGGGTGTTTTCACCTCAGGAGGACACACACAAGACACAGCAATGCCTTGATGCTCATACTCATAGCGTAGAGTTGTAGCAAGGCCCACCACACCAAACTTAGAAGCGCCATAAGCGCTGTAGCCATAATTACTGATAAGACCAGCAACCGAAGCGATTAAGGCAATTTGAGAGCCCGGCTTCATGAGCGGCATAATGGCGGAAGCAAAATTAAAACTGCCATTAAGATTTACATCAATGACTTTTTTAAAAGCCTCTGGTGAGGTGTCCTCTAATGTTTTATTAATCAAAATGCCAGCGGAGTTGATGGCTAGATCAGGGGATCCACTAACAGCTACTGCTTCGAGCACCGCTGCCCTAACCGATTCAGCATCGGTGACATTAGCAGTATAAAAGCAACACTGAGTAGTACACTGCTTTGCGGTGACTTCGAGCATGGCTTTTTGTTTTTCTGAAAACTGCAAATCTATCACACTTACAACAGCACCTAGCTTCAAATAGCGAGTTGCCAAACCATGGCCTAAACCACTACCGCCACCAGTGATAATTACGTGATTAAATTGTGGCTTATTTATACTTTTATTGCTGCTTTTCATGATTTAACACGTCTTATATCCAATTATTTTTTTGATTTTATATTCTAATAAATAGCGATGATATATTTGAATCCAGCTTTATTTATTATCGACTCTTGGCTTCGTCCTATTTTCAGCTAAGGTAAGACAAATTAACTTACCACGCCCACCTTCGATAGCTGAGGATGGTAAATTTGCATTACTAGTACATACTTCACCTTCAGATGTGAAAATAAAGTCGCGAATAAAAGTAACTCGCGTTGGGCTAGGGTAAGCTAAAAATGTTTCTAATTCTGGATTAAAACGTAAAATACGATCCGACATATTGGCTGCAATCCAAACATCTTGAGTTTTAGGGTCAATACCCACAGCATATGGAGTTTCATACTCGCCTTCAGCCAATAAAGGTAATTTATAATCTTTGACGAAGGTTTCGCTGCGCGTATCAAATTTCATTAATACTCCGCTTTCAAAAGACGGAATCCAAAGTGTACCGTCTTTAGCAAAACGTAAGCGACGCGGCGCAGGGTAAGGTGTTTTGAATTCTGTCACAGTGCCGGATACAGGATCAATTTTTCCGATGTAATTTGAATACAATTTTGAATACCAGATCGCACCATCAATTGGACTGACATCAATGCCGTAAGGCAAGTTTAATATTTCTCGGCCTTCACCACTGACCTTATGATGGGATAAAGTTACGTGCATATTTTCTTTACCAAACCAAGATGCAATTTCAAGCACAGAAGGTAAAAAGGCATCAGATATCCAACGCCAAAATCCATTAGAAGGAAGATCTATTAAAGTAATTTCTTTCGTTTCGATATTCATACGGCCAATTTGATTAGATAAGGCCAATGTGAACCACAACTCTCCTTTGTTGTCAAAACGCAGCGTATGCGGATAAACAGCATCCTTCCCAATAGCAATAAACTCAGTTTCGCGTGTTTTAGGGTCGATAATTCCAATTTCAGCAGCCAATGAATTGGTTGTATACAATTTTTGGTCAGGCCCAACAACGATAGAGTGCGGACCATGATGTGCTTGAAAAGTACCTAGAGGTGCGACAGCGCCAGCAAACATACCTCCCAGTGGCAGGTCATTTGCAGGCCATTGAATGTGATCAATTTCGTTGGTTTGTCTATCCAGTATCCATATTTTATCAGTACTCATATCAACGCCGTAGATTAAGCCGTCCTCACCCATTTCAACGTCGTGCACATAATTAACCGGGCCGCCAAATGACCATTCACGCCAAATTGTTCCTGGCAGCTGTGGATGCATAGAGCGAGTTCTGAAAGCTTTTACCGCTTGCCCATTAAAACTATTGGCTAAGGTTTCTGAAAAAGCTACTTCATTTTCCCTCGTAATCAAAGCGCCATAACCCTGCATACGCTGAATAACCGAAGCCCACTGATCTTCTGTTTTTGGTGTACGTGTTGTGCTATTGCCAATTTGATGACAAAAATGACACTGACTTATAAAGTCTTGCTTAGTGTCATTATCATTCCACTTAACTGCCGACGCATGAGCACTGGCGGTCAGACGTTCAGAAATTTTCACGGGGTCAGTGAGTGGATGAACCTGTAACACTTGTGGCGATAATAGACCTGTAGGAATACCAATTTCGTGATCTGAAAAAGCGGCCCCCGCTCTCGCACGCAAGATTAGTGGTGGTCTTAAAAAATCTTGTTCAAGCGCCCAATTTCCTTGATTGTCTGTGTAGTGCGTAATACTAACGCCTCTACTATCAGTAACTGTAACCATGGCGCCAGCAACAGCAATCGATTGATTGGTATCAGTTGTTACATGTTGTTTATTAACCAGCACCACACCAGAGACTTTAGTACTAGCTAAAGTCTCTTTTGGTATTGGGTCACTCAACGCGGCTATAACTATATTAGTCGATAGCATAAGTGTGCTGAAGCATAAAATTTTTGTATTATTTTTAATTGTTTCAATCACATTCACAATGCTTACTCTCGATAATCTACTTTTTTGATTGTCATATAATATAGTAAGGCTTACTTATTTCTTTGTTCTGACAGGCCAGATGCTTAACCTAGCCTGCCATATTCAATAAAAGAAAAATAATTATAAAGTAGGAAGCGTTAAAGAAGACTGTGTACCTCGATGAAATTCCAAATCTATTACATTGTTCTTTCTATTAATTGGCTCATATTCGATGTCTTTACTGTCTATAGCCAAAACCACTTTATGACCGACTGGGATATTATAAGCAATTGTCGTCATATCAAATGCCAAACGCTGCGTTTTGCCTTTTTTGATGGCGGGCAAAGTTTTGGCGCCATGAGTAATTAAAGTCGCAATGCCGCTTGGTGACATGTCGTACAAATAGGCCACTAACTGTAGACTATCTGTGTTCGATTTCGCCTGAATGCTCACACTTGGAGTGCCACGAATTTTTAGAGTGTTGGTCAATCTTTCTGAATTAAAATAAACAGAATTAACGGGAGAGGATAACGGAACACTAGTAATCACAGGCACATTCAACTGTCCCAGTAGCTCAGTAAAAAGTGGAACCCCTGTCGCAAATAGAGAATCTAATTGAGAGTGAAAGCGGTTTTTGCGCAAGCGCCACTTGCTGTATTTGTAGGTTTCTAAGTCACCACTATCAAACAATCTACGCGGATGCAAGTAATAACGAGTATCTTCCGCATCAGTGATTGGAAACTTATCAAAACCCTCGAATTTATCTGTAAACTTAACTTTCATTTGTACAGGTTTGGCGTTGGCAATGTCGGTTTGGATACCTTTTAGGTGTAGATCAAACCATTGATAGGTATTATTCCACATCAGGTTATCCCCAATTCCTGTTAAGCTCGGTAAAACTTCTGCCGACGCATGGGTACCCGGTAGAAGATCGATGTGCTTTGGTCCTGTTAACTGACTAAATAAATCTAAAACGGTGTTGGGTTGAAATAAATTATCGCCATAAGCTTTACCAAAATAAATTGCAGTACCATTGATATTAAATTCATCAACATAATTAACAGGAGAACGAATAGCAGCCCAATCTAAAATTTCAGGAATTTGTGCTAAATTTTGTTGTTTAAGATCATCCCAGTGCTGATTCAAAATCGGATCAGGATTAGCAAGCAAGTCACCTAGCAGGGTCAAAAACTCACCCCATGCTCTACGTGGAGTTTTTTCGCCATAAAGCGCGTCCCCTAAGTCCCCCCAAGCGCTCATAGCCGATACTGCAGAGATTCGGTCATCCGCCGCCGCTCCTAATAAACTGATACCTGCACCATACGAAATACCTGCAGCACCTATAGCACTTGGGTCAACGGGATAATTAGAAATAAGGTAGTCGATAACTCGAGAGAAATCGTCAATATCTTTAGGGCCTGCCGTATCGACAAGACCACCAGAAGTACCCCAGCCACGAGAAGCATAGCTTAATACAATATAACCCTTTTCAGCTAAGTCTGCTGCTTGCTCTAGATACTGATATTCAGTCATAGCCCAACTGTTAACGAAGATAATTGCTGGCAACAAACCATTAATATTATTGGGAACAAATATATTAGCCGACAGTAAAACATCATCACTTGCAGTAATTACAACATCATCATCAGTCGTAAATTCTTCAGACTCAGGAAATACACCTTGGTTAAAAATTCCTGAAACAAAATTTAAAATGGGAATTAACCTACCTTCAGAGTAAGCTATGGGAGTGTTCATCATTAATGTACTTATGCTGAGTAACAACAGTATTTTTTTTAACATTCTGCATACCTTTTTTTCTTTTTATAACGTATTTTATTGTTTTTTTTCTACTGCATTCCTTTGCTGCTTTAAACCTTATGGTTATTATATTTATTACTAGATGCCTGCAACTAAAACACCCTAATAATTAATAATGCTATTGAATACTAGTCTGAATTTTTTTTTAAATTGGTTATAACAGGACATTATTTTGTCTTAACAGGACAAAGATATAAATCATCTAATATTCGACTACATGACTGTATTAAAAGTATGAGTATTTATTTGGCTACGATGAGCTATAATTATTTTTAAAAAATTAAAAGAGAATTTAAATGTCAGCTATTCGAGCACCTGGCTTAGGTCGTGGCAGCATTTCAGCCCTTGTTCGTTATGCAAAAACACACTCAATACCTTTGTCGCAATGTTTGGCTCAAACGAAAATAAAACACAACTTCGATAAACTTATTGAAGACCCCTCGCCAGAACAAGAAGTGATTCTAATTAGTAATCTAATTCGACATCTAGGAAAACCTTTCTTAACAGGATTTTCAGTAGGTATCAATTATAAGGTTGGAGACCTAGGAGTATTAGGATTAGCTCTTATGTCGAGTAAAAACGCAGCTCATGCTGCTGAAATCGGCATGCGTTATTTGAATCAAGCCTTTAACTTTACTCAGTTTAACCTTATACAAACAGGCGACTTGCTGACCATGAGGTGGCAGATGAATCAAAGTTATTCAGAAGAAATTGAGCAGTTTTTGATTGGTCGCGATATCGGCATTATTCATTTCATTTACCGCCATATTAATTTTGATACAGATGTTGTTCGCTTCCATAAGGTGGGCCTTTCCTTTGATTTTTTAGCGGGAATTAATGAAGTCAGCAAAGCATTTGGTTGCCCTGTTCAGTACAATCAAGAATGTACATTTTTGACAACGGAATTAATTCACTTAAATACCCCACCGCCTTTTTCAAATCCTGCCAATGCACAAATTATTGAAGATACCTATTTTAATAATCTGAATAAGTTTGATTTAACACTAAGCCAAAAAATAAAAAAACGACTAATGGCGAACGCAGATTTGAATGTGCAAAAAAGTGAAATTGCAGACCTTTATTATTTATCTGAAAGAACGCTTGCACGACACTTAAATAAAGAAGGTACTAGTTGGCGAAAATTGTTAAGTGAGGTGCGCATAGAGAAAGCCACCCTATTACTCAAAAATAGCCAAGACTCTATACAGCAGGTATGTGATCAGGTTGGGTTTGCCAGCATAAGTTCATTTTGCCACGCTTTTCAAAAAGCACATAACGTGTCACCAAGTGAGTATCGACGGTCAAATAAAAAATAAGTGAGCACACGCGGAAGAGTTACGAGTTAGAGAAAAAAACAAATATTTATAGATAATATAATTAAATATTTTAAATGGATTATATAAATAGGGATGGTACCCGGGGCCGGACTTGAACCGGCACAGCATTGCTGCCGGGGGATTTTAAGTCCCCTGTGTCTACCAATTCCACCACCCGGGCATCGAATGTTAGCTTGCGCTAAAAGATCATTTTGATCTTGAGGATGGAGGCGTGACCCGGAGTCGAACCGGGCTACGTGGATTTGCAATCCAGTGCATAACCGCTTTGCTATCACGCCATCCTGTATCTCTATATGCCAATTCAAACTGGTAAAGATTGAATTGGAGCGGAAAAGGAGACTCGAACTCCCGACCCCAACCTTGGCAAGGTTATGCTCTACCAACTGAGCTATTTCCGCATAAAAAATACTTGATGTTTTAACTGATCTCTCAGTTTGTTCTGCTGGGTAAGTGTTGCTTGCCCCTTGAACTTGTTGCGTATTATGGCGAGTTTTCAAACTGTGTCAACAAGTTTTTCCCTTATTTTTAAACAACTTACGACTTTTTTAAAAAAATAACTGAAATTGTTTAAACTTTATTCAGCTTTGACTCATTTCAGCCAAAATACACAAATATTAGATTAATTTAGCTGTCTTGCATCTCTGGTAAAGCCGCTCTTAAGTACTCATACATGGACCAAACCGTTAAAGCTGCAGCAATGTACAAACTAATCATACCTAAAATACCCATCCAATGATCATGAGCAAACCCCATTACCATTGTAATCGCAGCCATCTGTAAAAAGGTTTTTACCTTACCTACCATAGACACTGCAACATCGGCACGCTTACCCAGCTCGGCCATCCATTCTCGCAAAGCAGAAATTACAACCTCACGACCAATAATAATTAATGCCGGTATGGTCAACCAGATCGTCGAATAGTGTTCGATCAACAAAGCTAAAGCGATAACAACACTTAATTTATCCGCCACGGGGTCTAAAAAAGCACCCAAGGGTGTGGATTGGTCGAGTTTACGTGCTAGATAACCGTCAACAAAGTCAGTAAACGATGCAATCATAAATACCCAGGCGGCTACATAGTGGGCATTGTCCGCAGGCCACAGATAAAAACAAATAACCATAACAGGAATCATCACGATACGGCTCATGGTTAAAATATTAGGTAAGTTCATAATTTCTCTTGTAGTTGACGTTGTAACTTTAGATTTATATTAATTTAATGCGGCATAAATTTCGGTAGCAATTTTTGTACTTATGCCGGGTACCTTGGAAATTTCTTCAATAGAGGCACCTTTAAGGGTGCTCATACTACCAAAATAACGCAGCAATTCACGCCTTCTTTTCGCCCCAACTCCAGCAATAGTCTCCAAGCCTGAAGTTGCTCTGGACTTTGCTCGCTGTTTTCTGTGTCCTGTAATTGCAAATCGGTGAGCCTCGTCCCTGACTTCTTGCAGTTGTAAAAAGCCACGATCGTGAGCATTTGGCAAAATCGGTTGCGCCTCACCCTGCGGCCATAAAAATTCCCAGCCCGCCTTGCGGGTCTCTCCCTTGGAAATGCCTAAAATAAACACATCCGCTATCGCAAGTTCTTGCAATGCTCTATGCGCTTCCTTGACTTGACCTTTGGCACCATCAATTAATAACACATCAGGGTAATTTTGTTGTTCTTTTAAGCGCGAAAAATGCCTAAATACAGCCTGATGTATAGCGGCATAATCATCACCCGCTTTAACATCCTTGATATTAAAGCGGCGGTATAGGTCTCTTCGAGCGCCTTGAGTGTCTGCAACCACACAAGAAGCAACAGTCGCCTCACCCTGAGCATGACTGATATCAAAGCATTCTATACGGTTAGGAATATTTACTAGGCCCAGTAATTTTTGAACCGCTTTAAAACGCTCCAAATACGCATTGTCTTCCAAAGATTTAGCTAACGCTGAATTTTCAGCATTATCACGAGTCATTTGTAACCATTTTTTCTTTTGCGCCTTGGGCTGACGCAACCAATAACAGGGCCTATTGCTAACTTCATTTACTGCGGCAAGAATAATTTCTCCATCTTCTTCAGTAAGGTCAAATAATAATTGATCTGGAAAGCCGTTGGCTGGTGAACCCGACAAATAATATTGTGCCAGCATTTCTTTTAGTACTTCGCCTGCTTCCTCATCAAGTACATTTTTAGGTAGATAGCTTTTACTATTAATTAAAGTACCTTCTCTAAAGCTTAGGCGCTGGACACACAATGTTCCCTTACTATTATGAACGGCCCAGCAGTCAGCACTGCCACGCTCGTTACTAACATATTGTTTTTCTTGCAGCGTTCTTAAATTTAATAATTGATCTCTTATCTCTCCAGCACGCTCAAACAATAAGGCTTGTGCCGCTTCATCCATTTGTTGCTCTAAGTCTTTGATCAGGATTTGACTTTTACCTTGCAAAAATAAAGTCGCACTTTGTATGTCACTCTGATAATCCGCCTCATCAATCAAACCAACACAAGGCGCACTGCAGCGTTTTATTTGGTGCTGTAAACAAGGACGGCTGCGATTGTTAAAAAAAGAATCTTCGCAGTCGCGCAGTTTAAAAATTCGTTGCAGATAAGCCAAGCTTTCTCGGACCGCATAAACATTAGGGTAAGGCCCAAAGTACTTTCCTAGCTTGGATTTTTGACCGCGACGATAAGCTAATAAAGGAAATTTATGATGACTGACATAGAGGTATGGGTATGACTTATCATCTTTTAATAAAATATTGTATTGCGGTAAGTGCTTCTTGATTAAGGTTTGCTCAAGAAGTAAAGCTTCGGTTTCACTGGCAGTAATAATGATTTCGATACGATTAATTCTGGCGACCAAAGCCATGGTTTTATCATTAAGGCCGCGAGCACGAAAATAACTCGATACGCGCTGCTTTAAATTTTTAGCCTTACCCACATAAATAAGCTCATTTTTATCATCGAACATCTGATAAACCCCAGCCTTCTGGGTCAGGGTCGATAAAAATGCTTTAACATCAAATACTGCTGTAGACATGGTTTAGTCAGCAGCCTGAGAAGTATTCAATCCTGGGTATTGCATGGTTGTTTGCGCATCCAAAATACCGTGTTTCATGGCTAGAATAGTAAGTTCGATATCGCTTTTAATATCCAACTTTGCATGAATACGATAGCGATAAGTATTCACTGTTTGAGGACTCACACACAATTTATCACTTATTTCTTGGACTTTATGGCAGTTTACAATCATTAAAACTGTTTGCATTTCACGCTCAGACAACAAATCAAACGGCGATGCATTTCCTTCCTGAAACGGTTTAAGCGCCATTCGCTGAGCAACTTCAGGGCTAATATAACGCTGACCTGAGTGGACTTTTAAAATCCCGCGCACCATCTCATCAACTTCGGCTCCTTTACCCATAAATCCCGAAGCACCAGCTTGCATTAATCGCGCAGCAAAAGGACCATCGTCACAAGCGGTAACGGCTATTACTTTAACATTGGGATTAGCACGTGAAACTTTTTTTGTTGCTTCTAAACCACCAATGCCTGGCATATTAATGTCCATCAAAACAACATCGGGGATAAGTTTCCGACAGAGTGCAACCGCATCCTCACCACAATTTGCCTCACCAATAACATTAATGCCATTGGCATCGTCCAACAAACGCACTATCCCTGAACGAACAAGGTCATGATCATCAACAACTAGTACATTAATCAAATATCACCTCAATATAATCGATAGCCTAACTCCTTTTGGCTCGCATTACTTGATTCTCATTCTATGAGAATTTTTCCTATCTTAGCCTAAAAACACTACTTTACATATAACCGTTTTCGCTGCCATTCGTGCTCTGGTTCGTTTAATTGCAAAACTAATTCAATAAAACCATCCTTGGTATTTTGATCTATGCTAAACCCTAAACGTTGCGCCAACTTGAGCATTGGGTAATTATTGGGCAAGACACTACCAATAAGCTGCAACACGCCTCGTTTATGAGTTAGGTAGTGAATCATTTTTTTCATCAACATATATCCTAAGCGTTGACCAGCATATTCATCCCCCACAAGAACAGCAAATTCAGCAGTTATGCTATCTGGGTCTATCCAGCTTCTTACAACCCCAGCCAAAACAGCATTCTGCTTAGCAACAAAAGCCATTTCTCGGTCGTAATCTATTTGCGCAAAGCGTGACAACTCTTTATGGTCAAAATGTTTTCGTGAATTGAAAAACCGAAAGCGCAAAGACTCAGGACTTAGTTTTTTATAAAACACTGCTAGATCAAATTCATCTTCGGCCTTAATCGGGCGCAAATTAAATCTAATGCGATTGTGATTGCGAACTACTTCCTCTAATTCAGACGGATAAGCTTTAAAGGTAGACGTCACAGGCGCTGAAGTTTCACCTGCAACACCTAAGATTAAAAACTCCCCACTGCAGGAACGTATCGCATTCAACTCCAATCCAGAAATACTGGGGTACTGACTAGATAGCTGCGATAAACCAACCAACCAGTGTGATAATATCAGCAATTCTTTGTCGTATTTTTCACTGCGTTCTCGCAATACTTGGCTAGCATGACTTCTTTCGATCAAATGCCGAGCAAGTGCTGTATTTAGTGGAGGAACAGCTACTTGACGATCCGTTAAAATGTCCGCCGTGGTACCACCGCCGCCAAAAAATATAAAAGGGCCCACTTCTGCATCGCGCCCGATACCTAAGCTAATTTGCATATTATCAAGAGCACGATACATAGACTGTATGCTGTAACCTACTATTTCACTGTCGGGGTAATGATGCTGCAGCTCTTGGTTCAAGCGCGCGACTTCTGATTCTATTTGCATTGGTTGAGTAATATTTAAAGCAACGCTGCGCCAGCGTTGGCGAGCATTTAAACCGTAAGCAAACGGTTTAAGGTAAGCTTTATGGTGTAACTTAACCACCCAAGGCGGCGACATATCCCTACTTAAATGCTTCAGATTTTCTGCTTTTTTGGTGTATAGATTATCTGCGGTGTAAAAGCCATAACTGCGAATCAATTGCCAAGCAAGTTGCGGCATAATCACATCATGCTTAGGCAGTTGGCGCGCAATATCCGGTGAATAACCCGCAGGAGTTACAATACTGTGCGGGGTTTGCTGCATTAAGGTCTGAGTTCTCATATGAGAAACCATATACATGAACGCTTTAATCGCACTGTCTGGGGTATCAAAATTTGGAATGGAATGTGAATCAAAAACGCTACGTGCCTTGCTGACACTGTATTCCCCCATCCAACTGCAAAAAAAGGTTTTATTGCTTTCTTTAGCCAACAAAATTAAAGCGTTGGCGTTATCGATAGCGTCTGTTCCTAAACCTGGGGTATAAACGATTAACAGCGCATCTACATTATGATCATTTAATACGATACGCGCCACGGTTTCTAATTGATGGGGTTTCAATTCAGGATCCAGTAATACCGGATTTTGGCTTGATAAATATTCGGGCAAGTAACGCTTGAGTTGCTGCTCTGTACTGTGTGAAAAACTCAGCTAGTTGGCCTTGATCTAACAGTAAGCGGTCAATAGCTAAAATAGCACCACCCCGACTGTTTGATATGATCGCCAAACGCTCACCTTTTAGCTGGCGCTGTTGCTGTAAAGTCTCAACACAATCAAACAACTCATGAGTGGCATCCACCCTAAGAACACCTGCCCTTTGTAAAGCGTGATCAATTAAAAGATCTCGAGATTTGAGCCCTGGTGTTTGTATATCATTAGCTAAAGGTGACAGTGCAAAGCGATTACTTTTCACCGCCAGTACCAGCTTATTACGCGATGCAGCTCGCAATGAACGCAGTAAAATCCGACCTTCACTAAAGTCATCAAGGTGAACTAACAATGCCTTAGCTGACTTATCAGAAGCTAAATGATCAACTACGTCAGCAAGGGTTATATCTTGACCTCGGCCAAGGGTTAATACATGGGAAAATCCAATGTTTCGAGCCATTGCCCAGTCGGTGATCGCATTAGCTATAGCACCAGACTGACCAAGATAGGCAATATGCCCCGGCTTAACAGGCACGTGAACATTGCTGGCGTTAAGCTTATGATTTGGATTAATAATACCCAAGCAGTCCGGACCTAATATGCGTACCCGCGTTTTATTTTGTATTTCAAGCAAACGTGTGCGCGAAGGAGAAAAAATGCTTGAGCGGACTCGGGCTGTTCCGCCCGTCATAATAACTGCTGCTGGTATATGCGACTTAGCCACCGTCGAAATGATTTTTTCTACCGTTTCGGCTGGCGTACAAATAATAGCCAAATCTACACCATGGGGTAACTGTGAGAGACGACTGTATGCTTTAAGACCGCAAATATAATCGTAGTTGCGTGCATTAACCGGATAAATATTTCCAGCAAAGCCACTATCAATTAAATTCCTCAATACCGCCCCACCCAAGCTACCTAATTTATCCGAGGCGCCAATCACTGCAATCGAGCTAGGTGTGAATATCTGTTCTAAAGCACGCGTGCTCATGATTTATTTGCCTTTTATACTCGAGATCAAATCGTTACACTGCTAATAACGATTTAATATAATACAGAATCAATACAAGAATAAAATGAAGTTTGGTTATTACAGTTACAATGCGCACATTCAGCACGAGGTAGGTGATTTACATCCGGAGCACCCGATGAGAATCATCGCTATTCATAGGCATCTCGAAATGTCAGGCTTGCTGACGGAAGCCTACCACGGAAGCAGTCACCCGGCTGCTCATAGTGATTTAATTCGTGCCCACAGTGCGGGCTACATAGAACAACTTCTCACCATGAGCCCAGCCAATGGTATGATTTTAGCCGCTGTGGATACTCCCATGTCTGTGGGATCACTTGCTGCAGCATACGAAGCTGCTAGCTGTGTCATCGAAGCCCTTGACGATATGATGACTAACACAATAGATCGTGCATTTTGTGCAGTCAGACCCCCAGGGCATCACGCCGAACGTAATAAATCCATGGGGTTTTGCTTTTTAAATAACGTTGCAATAGCAGCAAAAAAAGCTAAAGAAGTTTATGGCTTAGAACGCATAGCGGTTATTGATTTTGATGTCCATCAGGGTAACGGCACAATTGATATTTTAGCAAATGACCCAGCTTTTTTGATTTGTTCCTCTTTTCAGCATCCCAGCTTTCCTTTTAGTCATTGGCGTAATATTTATCCCAACGTGATTAATACTCCACTAACAGAAGGCAGCTCTGGGATAGTCATGCGCCGCGCAGTTGAAGCGCAATGGCTGCATCAACTGCAAGACTTTAAGCCACAGCTCACCTTGGTTTCTGCAGGTTTTGACGCTCACAAGCATGACCCTATGGCCGACCTGAGTTGGGATGAAAGCGATTATGCATGGCTGGGAAGTTTTCTATCTGAGATAAACAAAGAAAACCCCAGCAACAAAATACTAGCCGTTTTAGAAGGCGGCTATAACCTCAATGCGTTAGCGCAATCATCCCTATCTTTCATTAGTCAATTCAAAGACTGAGTTAACTGCCCCTCTGTTACTCCCCCCTATTACTTCAAAGTTTTTAGCGATACATAACGAAACATAATCATCACAAAACTACAGCAGGCAATTACATCATTTACTGGCAATGTATAGATCAAGGGTCAATAAATTTCGCGGGTAAAAGCTATGAAGCAATGGATGTTTTTTCAAGCGCTTATCACAAGCATTAGTGACAATAATCTAAGACTCAAAGTTGATAGCAGCTCTAGTAATTTTGGGTTATTTAAAGATAGCAATCCAAAAAAGAAATCAAGCGCAGCTTCTAGCTTTAGCTCAGGCTCAGTTGCTCACACTAATGTTAGTACTAGCCAAACCACACAAGGTCAATCTAATGTTTTAGACAGTTGGCTAGACAAGCAAATTGAACTTCTCGAACGCCTAGCCACGTCACCAAGTGCTTATAAAAAACTTATTCGATTAGAATGGCTTGCTGTTTTTGGTTTATCAGCATGGTTAATCATGGTGTTTACAACAATATTAAATTAGCTAGATTGCTAATCAAGTAGCAAGTTTTCAGATAGCCAGCTTTCAGACAGCAGTTAAGATCACAAAATAATTATTAGATAGCGATAAACAAAGAAAATCGTGATAGAAATATAGGAAATAATTCACACTGTAGAAAGCTGAAATAGCTAGTGTAAAATTGGCGGAGGGATAGGGATTTGAACCCTAGATACGCTATTAACGTATGCCAGTTTTCAAGACTGGTGCATTCAACCGCTCTGCCACCCCTCCGCAACTGAGATGTATAATACATTGGAATAATTTTACGTCAAGTATTTTTATTAAATTAATTTCAACAAAATCAATGGCGTACAACTGCTTATTCAACTTATGGGTAATTTACTTTAAAAAAAAGCCCATCCCCCCTATCATGACATGTTCAACAAGTGACTTTTAGAGTAGATAAAATTTTGGCCGAAAAACCACTGCACTACACCTTAATTATTACTCAATCGCCCAATCAGCTAGAGACGAATCTTACCGCCCAGCAACTGGCTGCGGCCATATTAGACGCGGGAGATGCTATTGACCGAGTTTTTTTCTACCAAGATGCTTGCTATGTAGCACTTGCTTCGCAAGTTCCTGGCCAAGGGGTTAAAACCAGCTTTGATGGTTGGGTTAACCTGCATGCTCAATACAAAATTAACTTGCAGGTGTGTATCGCTAATGGCTTGCGTCGCGGACTAATTGATATCGAAGAAGGGAAGCGTTATCAACAAACAGCCAATTTACATTCTGCTTTTCAATTAGTTGGCTTAGGTGAATTAGCTGAAGCCTGCCAAACGTCTGATCGCATCATTACACTTTAAGGCGGCCACTATGACATTAATTATTATTTCTAATCCGCCATCACAGGATCTCGAACCATTGGAATTACTGCTCGCTTTAGCGGCATTTGAACAAGCCCCAAAGATTTTACTATTAGGTCAAGGTGTTCACTACGCTAATAAATTTCAGCAAGCAAAAAAAACCAATGGTAAATCGCCCAGTAAAGTTATATCGGCGCTGCCCATGTATGATTGCGATGAAATTCTAGTACGCAAAGATGATCTTATTGAACAAGGTCTTGAAGTAACCGACCTGCAAGATTTTTATCGCTTGGTTGACAACCATGAAATTAAGCAACTTATTAATCAATCTAAACATTGTGTGAATTTCTAATGGCTCTACATATAATTAAAAGTGCAAAAGCAACTGTAATTTCAGAGATTGAAGCGATCATCCAAGAAGATGATCAAGTATTATTAACCGACGATGGTTGCTACTTATACACCCTTGCCGCTAAAAAGTTTCCACACTTACAGGCCATGTCTGATCACATGCATAATCGGGGTTTAACTAATAAAGCCAGCGACCTTAACATTGAACTGATCTCTGTGGTGCAATGGGCAATGCTCACTCGTAATCACCGTCAGATCATGACGTGGTAATTTGGAAATAACCATGACCAACTTACTTATAGATAAAGATGGATTTTTAATTGATCACTTATCATGGAATGAAGAAACAGCTGAGCAGCTGGCAGCTAACGAAAACATATCCCTAACACCAGAGCACTGGCAATTAATACATTTGATACGTCAATTTTACGATGAATTTGATCTATCACCTGCCATGCGCCCCCTTGCTAAGTACATTAAATTTCATCTAGGGGCCGAAAAAGCGAGCAGCATTTATTTAATGCAATTATTCCCGCAAAGTCCGGCAAAATATCTGGCAAAAATTGCTGGACTACCAAGACCAGAGAACTGCTTATGATCATCACCAACACACAGCAAAATGAATTTACTCAATTTGTGCGCATTCTTGCACGTGGTCGTAACGCCAGTCGCGATATGACCCAAGAAGAAGCAAAACAAGCCATGAGTCTATTACTTGAAGGTAAAGCACTGCCTGAACAACTTGGCGCTTTCTTTATGCTTATGCGAGTCAAAGAAGAATCACCCGCAGAGTTGGCCGGCTTTGCAGAAGCCTGCTCTCCCCTCTGGCAAGATTTAAAAGCCGATATAATTTGGCCAAGTTACGCCGGAAAAAGACGCCAGCCTTTATGGTATTTGCTTAGTATCCAGCTGTTAAAAGACGCAGGCTACAGCATTTTATTGCACGGTAGCCACGGACACACCCCCGATAGGCAGTTTAGTGTTGACCTATGCGAAAGCTTCCAAATACAAATTGCCGATAGTCATAAGCAGGCTAGCACTAACATTGATCAAGAAGGTATAACCTACCTTCCGTGTGATGTGCTACACCCAGAATTTCAAACTTGGTTAATGACCAAGCATACACTGGGCTTACGCTCGCCGATGAACACGTTGCTGCGCCTAATTTCACCTCAAGGCTGTGCTGGCGTACAAAGTGTATTTCATCCAAATTATGGCAAAACTCACCTTGCAGCCTGTGAAATCATTGGTAAAGAAGCTTTGATCATGAAAGGTGAAGGGGGGGAATTTGAAATTAACCCAGAACGCACTACGCAGTGCATTTTTACTAACAAAAAAGAAATTGAAAAGATCGGCGGGTTACAGCCTCACTTTGATGGCAAGCAATCTGCACCCAACAGACAAGCACTGGTTAACCTTTGGCAAAATGAAAGCGATGAATACGGACTTAATGCAACATTAAGAACCACGGCTGTAGTACTGATGTTAAAAAATAAACACTACACATTTGAACAAGCGTTAATAAAGGCCAGGCATTTATGGCAAACACGCAACAAACAACAATTCACCTAGAAAAATGATATGAATAGATATAAAAAAAGAGCCTTTAGGCTCTTTTTTTATAAATAATTTTTCTGTTTGCTACACCTTAAAGTCACCAGTAACCCGTTCAAGATCTGACGAGATCTTATTCAATGATGAACTCGCCACCTCTACATTTTGTATGCTCTGCATGGTCATTTCAGAAGTATCTTTAATGCCCGTCACATTATCTTTAATTGATAACGCTGCTTTTTCTTGCTCTTCTGCAGCTGAAGCAATCTGCATATTCATTTGCGATATAGACTCTACACGCTCAGTAATTGCAGCAAGGGAAACACCTGTTTGAGCAGCTTGATCAACACTGGTTTGAGCTCTTTCTTTGCTCTGTCCCATTACATCTACTGCAGAACGAGCAGCAGTTTGTAACTCTTCAATAACTTTTTGAATTTCTTGAGTAGAATCTTGAGTACGCGATGCCAAGGTTCTTACCTCATCAGCAACTACCGCAAACCCTCGGCCTTGCTCACCGGCTCTGGCTGCTTCAATTGCAGCGTTCAGTGCCAACAAGTTAGTCTGTTCAGCGATCCCTTTAATTACATCCAAAATCTTACCAACGTTTTCCGTATCGGATTCGAGCTTACGGATAACCTCACCCGCTCTTTCAACTTCTGCTGCCAAACCATTAATACTTTCAACGGTTTTGTTAACAATTTCTCGGCCTTCTTTTGCTTCGCGGTCTGCTTCATTAGCAGCTTCCGACGCAGAACTGGCATTATTAGATACATCCTTAACACTGTGTACTAAATTCTCGACCACTAGTGACACTTCTTCAGTGGCTTGATTTTGCTGGCTCGATACTTTTAAGGTTTGTGACGTTAAACTGTTTAAGTCATCCGAGAGCTCACATAAAGGCTGAATAGATTGAACAACATCGTTGATACTTTTATGTAACTTATCGACAAATAAATTAAACCAATCAACAACATCACCTAACTCATCATTTGAAGTTTTAGTGATGCGCTTGGTTAAGTCACCATCGCCACTGGCAATGTCTTTCAATGATTTAAGTAAGCTACCTAATGCAGTAACAATGCTTACCGTGGTACTCCACCCAAGTAAAAGCAAAATAACAACAGTCGCACCAGTAATGATCAAACCTAAGGTTAGTGCTTGATTGGTTGCTGCATTTGAATCAGCAACAATATTATTGAAACCTAACAAGGCGTCTTTATTCGACTGCATCATGGCCTTAGTGACAAGCTCCAGCGAAGCGTTCATATTTTCTATGCGACCAGACAACTGGCTCATATCTAGGGTGCCAGACAACATGCCATCTGATACACGATAAGCAATGGCGTAATAATCGATAAAATATTGGCGAGCACTGAGTGATAGATCACCCTGATCAGTCCAAAGGGTATTAACAGAATCAATGTTGTTAATAACTTCATCTTTAACCGTATTTGCCGATTGCAGTAAATCAGCCTCTCCGGTACTTACCGCATTATTCAACAGCTCTTTTATTTTGTTCAGTTTTACTAAGTTGGCATCGGTTTTTTGAACAACTGGGAAATACACCTCACGGACTTTTTCTATCCGTTCGCTATTTGCAGAATTAATGGTAGTATTAACAACAAGACTAATAACAAGACCAATAATAGCGACAGCGGCAAGTGATATTATTTTAACTTTAATACTTATATTGCTTAAAAACCCCATGGTTTTCATCTCCAAATACTTGTTAGTCTTTAGTCTAGTGTAGTTCGTAATTTTTGCTTAATTTTATGTACTAATACTTATATCGGACAAGATTAGATTTAGTTTAGTTTTTTTACGTTTTATCTTTGTTATTAGCTCACAATTCAAACCACCCATTACCATTTTAATTTATTATGCAGCTTCACCACATCACCAATAATAGTTAACGTGGGTGCTGATATCTGTTGATTTTGAATCAAAGCAGCAATGCCCTTTAACGTGCTTACATAAACTTTCTGCTCAGGTAATGTGCCTTTTTCAATAAGGGCAATGGGCGTATCTTGACTCATGCCATGAGCAATCAACTCTTCACTGATATGAGTGATACCCGACAGCCCCATGTAAACGACTAAAGTCTGTTGCGGGTGGATCAACTCATGCCAAGGTAAATTAGCACTGCCGTCTTTCAAATGGCCAGTTACAAATCGAACGGACTGAGCATAATCACGGTGTGTTAGAGGAATACCCGAATAACTAGAACACCCTGAAGCCGCAGTTACACCGGGCACTACCTGAAAAGGAATATTCTCTTCTGCCAGCTGTTCTATTTCTTCACCACCACGGCCAAAAATAAAAGGGTCACCCCCTTTTAAGCGCAATACGGTTTTGCCTAATTTAGCGTGATCGACCAACAACTGGTTAATGCCTTCTTGCGGCACAGAATGATCACTCATGGCTTTACCCACATAGTGCATTTCGGCCTGACTGCTGCAATACTCTAGGATTGCAGGCGATACTAAGCGATCATAGAAAACCACATCAGCTTGCTGAATCAAACGCACGGCTTTTAGAGTGAGCAGCTCGGGATCCCCAGGACCAGCACCTACCAAAAAAACCTCCCCCTTAATAGCTTGCCCAGACATTACCTGCTGCGACACTTTTGACGCTTGATCGACCTTGCCCGCTAAAACAAGATTTGGCATAGGACTAGACATGAGAGATCGCCAAATTTGCTGACGCCGCTGTGTACTGGCAATGGTTTTGCGAATAGTTTTTCTTAAAGACGCAACAAACTCTGCTAACTGTGGAATTCTAGCAGGTAGAGCCGCATCTAATTGATTACGTAAATAGCGAGTAAGTGCCGGCGATTGTGAAGACGATGAAATTGCGATCGTAACGGGATTGCGATCAATAATAGCTGGAAATATAAAGTCGCTATTGGCGCTATCATCGGCAATACTGACCTCGCATGCCAATGCTTTTGACCAAGCGGCAATTTGCTGATTCACCTCAATACTGTCGGTAGCCGCGACAATACGATGATCAACAACAACGTGTTGCTGTAAAGCAATAGACTTAATATAACTTAGCCCATGCTTGGCAATTAATTTGCTCAACTGCTCATTTAATTTGGGAGAAACCACAGTAATTTCGGTGGTGAATTTAATAAGCGTTTGTACTTTACGCTGGGCTACTTGCCCGCCACCAAAAATAATGAATTTAACATTGTTTGATCGCTGCAGCAGAGGTAGCCACTTCATGTGTTTGCCTTTAATTTTAAAAATACCGCTAAGAGAGGGTGTGTTTATACAAAGAGCAGCATCAGCTAGCAGCACCAATGATTTGTAGACCACCCATATAAGGACGCAGCACTTCAGGCACTATGATAGAGCCATCTTCTTGCTGATAATTTTCTAAAATAGCAACCAGAGTACGACCAACGGCTAAACCAGAACCATTAATAGTATGAACCAATTCCGGCTTGCCAGTTTCTGGGTTTCTCCATCGAGCTTGCATACGACGAGCCTGGTAAGATTCAAAGTTACTGCACGAAGAAATCTCACGAAATTTCTGCTGACCAGGCAACCAAACTTCTAAATCAAAAGTCTTAGCTGCAGAAAAACCTAAGTCACCACCACAAAGAATGACCTTACGGTAAGGCAACTCAAGCTTTTGCAAGATTGCCTCAGCATGACCGGTTAGCTCTGCAAGCGCAGCAGTCGATTGTGATGAATGAACAAACTGAACCAGCTCAACTTTATCAAACTGGTGCTGACGGATCATACCGCGAGTATCACGACCATAGCTGCCTGCTTCGCTTCGGAAACATGGAGTATGGCAAGCAAATTTCTGCGGTAAATCTCCATTTAAAATGGTATCACGGGCGATATTAGTAACCGGAACTTCGGCAGTAGGAATTAAATAAAATTCTTGTTCACCTTCGATCTTGAATAAATCTTCCGAAAACTTTGGCAATTGCCCAGTGCCAAACAAAGAATCTTTATTTACCATGTAAGGGGTATAAACTTCATCGTAACCATGCTCATCAGTATGGGTGTTTAGCATAAACTGAGACAAAGCTCGGTGTAAGCGGGCCATCTGGCCTTTCATTACAACAAAGCGCGAACCGGTAAGCTTGGTGCCTGCTTCAAAATCCAATCCGCCATTAGCCTCGCCCAAATCAACATGGTCTTTAGGCTCAAAGGTGAAATCTCTCGGCGTGCCCCAAGTAGACACTTCGATATTGTCTTCTTCGTCTTTGCCTGCTGGGACATCAGAGTGAGGAATATTAGGAATCGATAATAAAAAGTCTTTAACTTCAGCCTCTGCCGCTTTCGCTTTTTTCTCTTCGGCCTCAATATTATCGTTCAACGAGCCCATAACTTTTGCTTTGGCTTCGTCTGGGGTCATTCCCTGGCCAATTAACTGACCTATCTGCTTAGAGGCTTTTTTCTTTTCAGCCTGTAATAACTGAGCAGCCGTTAAAGCAGCACTGCGCGCCTTATCCAACTGTCGGAATTTTTCAATATCTAGATCAAAGCCTTTTATTTTAAGGCGTGCAGCTACGTCGTCTAGGTTTTCGCGAATCGTTCTAATGTCGAGCATGTGATTTTTAAACCAATTGTTTTGTTAATATCATACCAAGCGCTGTTGCCAGCAAACAGCCAATCAAACTTAGGGCAATATATGTAAAAAATGCCGCGGTTCGGCCCTGCTGTAATAGGGCAATACTTTCTAATGAAAAGGTTGAAAAGGTCGTAAATGCGCCTAAGAAACCCACCATTATTAACTGGCGATGCGTGTCAGAACCATCACCCAACGTATTGTTTTCAACGAGCCATACGTAAGCCATACCGATTGCAAAGGAGCCTATCAGGTTCACACCCAAGGTGCCATAAGGATAGTCCTTGCCTAGCCACTTTATTACAGCAGAGCCAAGACCAAAACGCCCCATTGCACCCAATGCTCCACCAAGCCCAACCCAAAATAGACTAACCATCTTGTGGCCTCACTGCTACTGAGTCGTTGTTTGTTTGGCTTTGTGACTCACTGGTATAACGCTTACGACTAGACTGAGCGTTTAAATCGTCTAAGTAGCGCAGCTTATCAGAAATTTTCTGCTCAAGCCCACGTTCAACGGGGTGATAAAAACGACTGTCTTTAATTTCTTCTGGCAAATAGCACTCGCCGGCGGCAAAAGCATTTTCTTCATCATGGGCGTAACGGTATTCTTCACCGTGACCCATTTCGCTCATCAACTTTGTTGGCGCATTTCTCAAATGCATAGGTACTTCATAAGAAGGCTGCTGCGCCACAGTAACCAATAACTGTTTGTAAGCGCTATATACTGCATTACTCTTCGCTGCGCAGGCTAAATAACTGATGGCTTGAGCAATGGCCAACTCCCCTTCTGGAGAGCCTAAACGTTGCTGAACATCCCAGGCATTTAAGCTAATCGTTAAAGCTCGCGGATCGGCGTTACCAATTTCCTCACTGGCCATTCGCACAACCCGGCGGGCAATATAAAGAGGGTCGCAACCGCCGTCAATCATTCTTGCAAACCAATATAAGGCAGCGTGAGGATCAGAACCACGAACCGATTTGTGTAATGCAGAGATTTGGTCGTAAAACGCATCCCCTCCCTTATCAAAACGACGAAAGCTATTTTGCAAGCTGCTGCCAACCACGGCCATGGTGATAATCGCATCAGTCGCCAATTGACTGGCAATTTCGAGTAAGTTCAAAGCCGTTCTAGCATCGCCATCGGCTGCTTTAGCCAATGCAAGCAATACCTCTTCACTAGCTTGATAACGACCTGATAAACCCTGTTCACTGCTTAAAGCACGCTGCAATACCGCTACGAGATCAGTCTGAGTCATTGATTTTAAGACATAAACACGTGCACGGGATAGCAAGGCATTATTAAGCTCAAAAGAAGGATTTTCTGTGGTCGCACCAATAAATATAAAAGTGCCATCCTCGACGTATGGCAAAAAAGCATCTTGCTGACTTTTATTAAAGCGATGAACTTCGTCAACAAACAACACTGTTCTTCGTCGCATGGCCTGATTTTGTTTGGCCTTAGCAACAATTTCACGAATATCTTTAACGCCCGCCATAACCGCACTGAGAGATAAAAAATCACAACTTTCATTTTGTGCTAATAAGCGCGCTAAGGTAGTTTTACCAACCCCCGGAGGACCCCAAAAAATCATAGAATGAAGACTTTTTTGGTTAAGCATTAAACGCAACGGACCATTAGGCCCAAGTAAATGCTGCTGACCAAAATAGTCACTTAATGTCTGAGGTCTTAAGCGGGCAGCAAGAGGAGCGCTATCTCTGGTTTCGTCTTCTTGCTGTTGTGAAAAAAGATCATTTGAACTCATTAATAATTGCCGTGACGCCCATCTATCACATCAACACCATCAGGAATATCAAAGGTAAAAATATCATCACTTAAAGAGGGGTTATTCTGCACGTTTTGAAAAGTGATATTCGTGATCTGACCCGATGCATCGCTAATAGTCATGGCCACTAAAGGCTGTGACTCGGCTAACGTATCGAAACGTAATTCCAAAGCATCAAATAACTGACTGGTATCTTTTGGCTGCAATACATACAAAACACTAGTGTCAGTGGGCTGCTGATTGATTATAAAATCATCGGCAATGGCACTGATATCACCACCTAACAGCAAAGCAGGGGTTTCTGACAGACGATTATCCATATTTTTAATACTCACCTGCTCTAAATCAGCATCAAAAATCCACAAAGATTGCCCATCAGAAACAACTAGCTGCTCATAAACGCCCTTTGTTTGCCAATGTAATTTACCAGGCTTTGCTACCTGCATAAAACCTTCTACACGCTGCAAAACATTACCGCGGTTATCTTGAGTTAATTGCACAAAGTTTGCAGAAAAGCTTTGGATTTTACCTAAACGCTGCTGTAATTCTGCCACTGCATTTTGCGTATTAGCCACTGGCTGAGTCGTAATAGTGGCGGTAGTTTGAATCGTTGACAGGTCTGCAATGCTATTTACAGACAGGGTTAATAAAGCCGAAAGCCCTAATACAAAACGAATCGGATAAGATTTTGTCACGGTAATTCCTATTAATTATTATCAGTTATTTTAACTATCTGTTTAACTATCTGTTTAACTATCTGTTTAACTATCTGTTTAACTATCAATTTATGTAGCGATTGTTAAAACTTTTAAAAATTTACTTTTAACGAGCAATTGGGGCTGGGGCGATTACTTCACGACTGCCATTGTGAGCAGCGGGTGAAACAACCCCACTCGCCTCCATGGTTTCTACCAGACGCGCTGCACGGTTATACCCTATGCGGAATTTACGCTGCACCGACGAAATAGACGCTTTACGAGTTTCGGTAACAAACTCGACCGCTTGGTCGTACAAATCATCTTTTTCGTCACCACCTTCTAACGTTAAACCCGCCTGCTCCGTTACTTGTGTTATTTCTTCAATGTAATTGGGTTCGCCTTTAGTTTTCCACTCAGCGACCACTCTATGAACTTCGTCATCATCAACAAAAGCGCCATGTACACGAATTGGAATACTGGTGCCTGCTGGTTGAAATAACATATCACCGTGCCCTAGTAACTGCTCGGCGCCACCTTGATCTAAAATAGTACGAGAATCAATTTTAGAAGAAACCTGAAAGGCAATCCGGGTCGGTACGTTGGCTTTAATCAAACCTGTAATAACATCAACCGAAGGACGCTGAGTCGCCAAGATCAAGTGTATACCCGCCGCTCGCGCTTTTTGAGCAATACGGGCAATCAACTCTTCAACTTTTTTTCCCACTGTCATCATCATATCTGCAAATTCATCAACAACAACAACGATGTAAGGTAGCGGTACCAAAGTGGGTGGCGTGGTATCAAAACTCTGATCTATTTGCCACAAGGGGTCAGGTATTGGAGTATCTGCAGCAATGGCTTCTTTAACCTTAGCATTGTAACCAGCGACATTTCGCACCCCCAACGCAGCCATTAACTGATAACGACGTTCCATTTCTTCAACGCACCAGCGTAAACCGTTGGCAGCAAGGGTCATATCTGTAATAACCGGGGTTAATAAATGCGGAATCCCCTCATAAACAGACAACTCCAGCATTTTTGGGTCAACCATGATTAAACGCACTTCATCCGGTGTCGATTTAAACAACAGGCTGATAATCATTGCGTTAACCCCAACAGACTTACCAGAACCGGTTGTGCCTGCAACCAAAAGATGGGGCATCTTAGCTAAATCCGTGACCACAGGATTGCCCGCAATATCATGACCTAATGCAATGGTTAATGGCGATTTAGACTTATCAAAATCTTCTGAAGACAACACCGATGATAACCGTACCATTGCGCGATGTTCGTTAGGTATTTCTATACCCATCACAGACTTACCCGGAATAACCTCTACCACCCTCACACTATTCATTGCCATCGAACGCGCTAAGTCTTGCGCTATTCCCGATACCTTGCTGGCCTTAGTGCCTGGCGCGGGTTGAATTTCGAAGCGGGTAATAACAGGGCCGGGAGCAACGGCAACAACTTCTGCTTTAATACCAAAATCCGCTAATTTTTGTTCTAGCATCACCGACAGCTCTTCCAGCCGATCTTTTGAGTAGCCAATTTTTTGATCCTCATCGGCAGGATCCAGCAACGCAATTGAAGGCAAAGGATTCTGTTCTGAAAATAGCTTGCCTTGAAGGTCGCGCACAGCACGCTCGCTGGGCTTAGTTTGACGCTTGGCCAAGGGCTCAATTTTCACTTCTTTTGCTTTAACAGAATTGGGGGTTGATGCATCATCAGTCACTGCAGACGATTGCATAGAATTATCAGCAACATCCTCGGTGATTATCGGCTCTTTTCGTTTAGAAATATTTCGTGAAATTTTCTCAGCAACCGATTTTACAGCCGCTTTTTTAATCACTGGCGCAACGGCTGATTGGCTAACTTCGTTCGATAAAGTGCTGCCACTATTGAAAGTAGTGGTTAAAACACGCTGTTTTGCCTTGTGATTAGCAGTCGCTTTTTTTGATATTAGCGTTTTGATGACAGCTTTAATTTGCCCAAGTAACAAAGCAAAGAGCAATAGTACATAATGTCCAACGACATCAAAAAAACGCAGCCAAGAAAACTCCCAAAACAGCATTAAACCAACACAGAGCGCTAAAACAAGTAAAATAGCACCACCCATCACGCTAAACCAAGTGACGGTAAGCTGTGCAATTGTTTGTCCCATCATGCCGCCACTACCTGCGGGCATATCAGAAACAACTTGATTAAGAGTGGTCAATTCAATTAGGGCTGCCATGGATATAATAGATAACAAAAAACCCAGCAAGCGTAGCAGCCATACCGAACCAGAGGTAGTAAGCTTTCGACTGCGAAAAATTTGCAGTACCTTACCTGCAGCAAGTAATGGGATTACATACGCAAGATAGCCCAGACCATGGAGTAAAACATCAGCCAAGAAGGCACCAACAGGTCCTCCGGCATTAACAGAACCTTTATCGGCGCCAGCAGCAGACCAGCCATCATCCGACGGCGAATAAGTAATCAAAGCCAATAACACGTAAAGGCTTAGCGCTGTAAGTATGAGTAAGGCAAAATCTTGTTTTAGGTTACGATTTTTTTTTACTGGTTTTTCCTCTGCCAAAGCAGGTATCCTTAACGATAACAATAGATTAAAGACAGTCTATCATGCTTTTTCTATTACACGCATTCTAACATTTTGAGTCTTATGATCGATTGGTTACCCGAAGAAAAACCACCCAGCTTCCCTAGCACACGTTTAGCTAAAACAGATCCAAACGGCTTGCTGGCAGCCGGAGGGCGATTAACGCCTAACTGGTTAGTCACTTCATACCGCCGTGGTATCTTTCCGTGGTTTGATGATGAGAGTCCTATTCTCTGGTGGAGCCCTGCACCCCGAATGATTCTGAATGCCGCTGACTTTCATATTAGTCGTAGCTTGCGTAAATTAATGAAAAAGCCCCCCTTTCGAATTACCTGTAACCAAGCTTTTGATGAAGTAATTTACCAATGTGCCCTACCTCGAGACGACCATGACCAAGCTGGCACATGGATAACTGAAGACATGGAACAAGCTTATATCCAACTAAATCGCAATGGCATTAGCCATTCGGTAGAATGCTGGGACGACACAGGCAACCTTGTTGGTGGCTTGTATGGGCTATTGATTGATCGCGTGTTTTTTGGCGAATCCATGTTTAATAAAACCAATAATGGCTCAAAACTCGCATTTGCATTTTTTGCTCAATATTTATTTAACAACGGTATTCAGTTTATCGACTGCCAAATGCACACAGAACACATGGCAAATTTTGGTGCTAAAGAAATCAAACGGGAATTGTTTGAAAATAAATTAAAAGACGCGCTAAATATGCACTTCAAACTCACATTACCGGTATTATTAACACCATGAAGGCCACCGACAATGCGCTAGAGTTTTATCGTCATATCGATGACACCGTCTGCGGGTATTTACCCAACAAACTCAGCAATAGTTTGTTTATCGACCCTGCAAGCGACCCCAGTGAAGATCAATTAAACCTACTTCACCTACAGGGTTTTCGTCGCAGTGGTCGCTTGGTTTACCGCCCCCAATGCCCAACATGCAACGCCTGCATGTCATCACGTATTATCAATTCGCAATTTTGTCCAAGCAAAAATCAAAAAAAAGCCATTAACCGCAACCGGGACCTAAAATTAAAATGGGCAAATGCAGATTTTAGCGAAGAGCACTATGGCTTATACGAACACTACATTAATACCCGTCATAAAGAAGGTGAAATGTTTCCAGCCACTCAAGAACAATATCAAAATTTTTTAATAGACGGCCATGGTACACACAAATTTCTTGAAGCCAGAAACGAAAGTGGTGACTTAATTGCTTGCTGTGTAGTTGATATTTTTTACGATGGTTTATCGGCCATATACAGCTACTTCGACCCAACCTTAGATAAGCGTTCTCTAGGGCGCTATATGGTTTTAGCCCTCATCAGCCAAGGTGTTGCAATGCAACTGCCTCATACGTATTTAGGTTATTGGATTAAAGAGTCGAGTAAAATGAATTACAAGGCAGATTACCAGCCACTAGAGGTATTTGATGGCCAACATTGGCGAAATTTAATCGATAATAACGTTATATAACCGTTATCGATTAATAGCCTTTGCTTCTTGATCGATTTTAAGGCAGAATTCGCCGCATTATATAATGTCAACAGGTGAAGAATGGCAAAAGGCGATCATATTGAAATGGACGGAGAGGTTATTGATACCCTTCCGAATACAATGTTCCGTGTTAAGTTGGAAAACGACCACGTAGTAACAGCTCACATTTCTGGAAAAATGCGTAAAAACTATATCCGCATTTTGACCGGCGACAAAGTAAAGGTGGAACTAACACCTTACGACCTTAGTAAAGGCCGTATTACTTATCGCGCGCGTTAATACTTAACGTTTAACTAAAGATATATTGTTTATCTTTAGTTAAAAACAAAAAGGCCGATTAGCATTGCTAATCGGCCATTTTTTTATCTACTACTTTAGCGACGCTGAACTCAGCGCAAACGAAAAAGTCACCTAAGCGACAACCTCTTCAACAATATGCAGATCAATGCCATCTTTTGCGTCGTTCAGGCAAATCTCTACCTCGCCACCCCCTTCTAAATCACCAAACAAGATTTTTTCAGCCAATGGTTTTTTAAGCTTCTCTTGTATTAAACGATTCATTGGGCGCGCACCCATTTTTTCATCATAACCATTTTCAGCAAACCACTTACGTGCCTCTGCTGTAATGTGCATATGAACTTTCTTATCATCTAGCTGTGCTTGCAGCTCCACTAAAAACTTATCAACCACGTACATGATATTATCGCGAGTCAATGATGAGAACTGGATAATACTATCTAAACGGTTACGGAACTCTGGTGTAAATTGCTTACGAATAGCTTCCATACCATCAGAACTGTGATCTTGATGTGAAAAACCAATCGAACGACGGCTAATCGTTTCAGCTCCGGCGTTAGTCGTCATAATAAGAATAACGTTACGGAAGTCTGTTTTACGACCATTGTTGTCGGTTAATGTGCCATGATCCATCACCTGCAGAAGAATATTAAAAACCTCGGGATGAGCTTTCTCAATTTCATCTAACAACAAAACACAATGAGGGTTTTTATTAACTGCTTCGGTTAATAGGCCGCCCTGATCAAAACCAACATAGCCTGGAGGTGCACCGATTAAGCGAGAAACCGTGTGTCTTTCCATGTACTCAGACATATCAAAACGCAACAATTCCATACCCATCACTTTCGCTAACTGACGGCTGACTTCAGTTTTACCAACCCCCGTTGGCCCTGCAAATAAGAAGGAGCCTGTGGGTTTTTCAGGTGAGTTTAATCCAGCGCGGGATAACTTAACCGCTGCAGCCAAGGTACCTATCGCTTCGTCTTGGCCAAAAACAACCATTTTTAGCTTTTCTTCTAAACCAAACAACAACTCTTTGTCTGAAGCAGAAACACTCTTAGGTGGAATTCTTGCAATAGACGCAACAATGGCTTCAACATCGTGAACACCAATGACTTTTTTGCGCTTGTTAGCGGGTAATAAACGCTGACTGGCACCTACTTCATCAATGACATCAATGGCTTTATCGGGTAAGTTACGATCAGTAATATAACGATCAGCCAACTCAGCCGCAGCGCGTAACGCCTTGTCTTGATATTTTAACTCGTGATGTTCTTCAAATCGGGTTTTTAAACCTTTAAGAATCAAGTAAGTATCTTCGACACTCGGCTCACCCACATCCACTTTTTGGAAACGGCGAGTTAGAGCGCTGTCTTTTTCAAAGATACCGCGAAACTCATTAAATGTTGTTGAACCCATGCAACGAATTTCGCCACTACTCAGCATAGGCTTGAGTAAATTAGAAGCATCCATAACCCCACCAGAGGCAGCACCAGCACCGATAATGGTATGGATTTCGTCAATAAATAAAATCCCGTGTGGTTGTTTTTTCAATTCGGCTAATAATGATTTAAAACGTTTTTCAAAATCACCGCGATATTTAGTACCGGCAAGCAAGGCACCCATATCTAGACTGTAAACAACCGCATCAGCAATTACATCAGGAACATCACCATCGACAATACGTTTCGCTAAACCTTCGGCTATTGCGGTTTTGCCCACCCCAGAATCACCGACCAATAATGGATTATTCTTGCGACGGCGCGCCAAAATTTGCACCACTCGATTAACTTCAATGTCACGACCAATTAGAGGATCAATTAAACCATCTTTGGCTTGGCGATTTAAATTAGTCGCGTAGCCTTCTAAAGGGCTCTTACCCGCAGACTCTTGGCCTTCTTCATCGGACTCCAACAAGTGATCAGACTGATCCTCCTGCCCAGGAACCTTAGAAATGCCATGAGATATAAAATTAACCACATCGATGCGAGCAATATTTTGCTGCTTCAAAAAATACACAGCTTGGCTTTCTTGCTCACTAAAAATAGCGACCAAGACATTGGCACCAGTAACTTCAGACTTACCAGACGATTGCACATGAAAGACAGCACGCTGTAAAACACGCTGAAAACCTAGGGTTGGTTGCGTTTCACGCTCGTCATCATTCTCTTGGATAAGGGGCGTCGTAGAATCAACGAATTCTGATAAGTCTTTACTAAGCTTATCAATGTTGGCTCCACATGCATTTAGCACGGCAAGAGCCGCTTCATTATCTAATAAAGACAACAATAGGTGCTCAACCGTCATAAACTCGTGGCGCTTAACTCTAGCCGCCTTAAATGCGTCATTTAACGTTTGTTCAAGCTCTCGATTCAGCATACTGCCTCCCGGATAATCAATCTTTTAGTCATCACCTTCTGCAGGGACAACCTCACAGAGTAATGGATACTGACACTCTCTTGCATAATCATTAACAAAAGCTGCTTTAGTCTCTGCAATATCTTTAGTGTATATACCACATACGGCTAAACCCTTATTATGGACCGCAAGCATTATTTCTGTTGCTTGCTCACCGGTCTTACCAAAGAAAACTTGCAGTACTTCTACAACAAATTCCATCGGGGTATAGTCGTCATTAATCATTAAGACCTTATGCATGGAGGGTGGTTTCAATTTTGGCTCAGCCGTTTCAACTGCCAAATTACCCTCATAAATAGGGTCGTCATCTTCTAATCTTAGTTGAGATTTCAACATCTTTCCGAATTTCATCAAATGCATTAATAAATATGGGGATGAATCCCCTGCTTTAAAGCCAAATAGTAACAAGATAATAAGCTTTGCCCTAGCACTGTTAGTTACTTGGCTTTTTCTGACACGCCTAGTGAATACGCTAACTTAATAACTGACATAAAAAAAGCGAGCTCATGGCTCGCTTTTCAATGACTTAACATTTACGCCTCATTCAAGAAGCGGGGTAAATATTAAATAGCATCAATAATACAATTTAATGTATTACTAGGACGCATAATATTAGTCACTTTTTTCTCATCAAGATGATAATAACCACCCAAGTCAACACGAGTGCCTTGAGCATGGCTTAATTCAGCCACAATATCAGAGTGATATTCTGCTAAATCATCATTCAACTTAGTAAACAAAGCCTTTAATTCAGCATCATCATCTTGTCTTGACAAATATTCAGCCCAGTAAGTTGCTAAATAATAATGGCTTCCACGATTATCAAGCTGGCCAACATTTCGCAAAGGTGAACGATCGTGATCCAAGAAGCGACCAGTGGCTTCATTTAATGTTTTCGCCAATACCATGGCTTTAGGGTTATTAGTTTTACGACCCAAGCCTTCTAACGAAACACACAATGCTAAGAACTCCCCTAGAGAATCCCAACGCAAGTGCCCTTCTTCGGCCAATTGCTGAGCATGCTTAGGCGCCGAACCACCTGCACCCGTCTCATACAAGCCACCGCCAGCAAGCAAAGGAACAATAGAAAGCATCTTGGCACTGGTACCCAACTCTAATATTGGGAACAAATCAGTCAAGTAATCACGTAAAACGTTACCGGTAACAGAAATAGTATCAAAACCAGCCTTTACCCGACTCATGGAGTAACGAACAGCCTGTACTGGTGACATAATGTGTATTTCAAGACCACTGGTATCGTGATCTTTCAAATAACGTTTAACAATATTAATAAGATTTGCATCGTGACTGCGTAAAGGATCTAACCAGAATACTGCAGGCTGACCAGTCTCACGAGCACGCTGAACTGCCAATCTAACCCAATCTTGAATAGGCGCATCTTTTGTTTGACACATACGCCAAATATCGCCCACTTCAACAGAGTGCTCAAGCAGGGCTTCACCCGCCTGATTAACCACGCGAACAGTACCAGCATCTTTTAAAATAAACGTTTTATTATGAGAGCCGTATTCTTCTGCTTTTTGAGCCATTAAGCCAACGTTGGATACACTCCCCATAGTAGGAACATCAAACGCACCGTTTTCTTTACAAAACTCAATAGTCTCTTGGAAAACCTGAGCATAACAACGATCAGGAATCATAGCCTTGGTATCGTGAAGTTTATTATCTGAACCCCACATTTTACCCGACGCACGAATAGCCGCTGGCATTGATGCATCAACAATCACATCACTAGGAACGTGCAAGTTAGTAATGCCGCGATCAGAATCAACCATTGCTAAAGCTGGGCGTTTATCATAAACCGCCATAATTGCCGCTTCAATTTCTTCTTGCTGAGCAGCAGGCAAAGATTTAATTTTATCGTAAACGTCGCCTAAACCGTTCGTTTCTTCAACCCCTAACTCTTCAAAAAGGTCGGCGTATTTTTCAAATACTTCTTTAAAATAAACCGTTACCGCGTGACCAAACATCACCGGGTCGGATACTTTCATCATGGTCGCTTTAAGGTGCAAAGACAGCATAACGCCGTTATTTTTGGCATCTTGCATTTGCTCTTCAAAGTATTCACGCAGCGCTTTCGAACTCATTACTGCCGAATCAATAACTTCATTGGCTTGCAACTTTGTACTGGCTTTTAAAACTTGAACAGAACCATCTTCTTTTACCAATTCGATGCGAACGTCATCAGCAGCCGGCATAACAAAAGATTGCTCACTGCCGTAAAAATCACCGTGAGTCATAGAAGCAACATGAGATTCAGAATCGCTAGACCACTCACCCATTGAATGAGGGTGCTTTTTGGCATATTGCTTTACTGGATCAGCAACTCGGCGATCCGAGTTACCTTCACGTAATACTGGATTTACCGCACTGCCTAAAACCTTGCCATAACGCGCTTTAATTTCTTTTTCAGCATCGCTTTCTGGATCTTCTGGATAATTAGGCAAATCAAAGCCTTGGCTTTGTAATTCTTTAATGGCGGCAACTAGCTGCGGAACAGAAGCACTGATATTGGGTAACTTAATGATGTTGGCTTCTGGCGTTTTAGCTAGCTCACCAAGCTCAGCTAATGAATCAGGGCGCTGCTGCTCGGCGGTTAAGAAATCTGGGAAGTTCGCTATAATTCGCCCTGCTAATGAAATATCACGAGTCTCAATGACGATATTTGCAGTTTTTGCGAATGCTTTGATGATTGGCAGCAATGAAAAAGTAGCAAGTGCTGGGGCTTCATCTGTTTCGGTATAAATTATTTTAGGAATGTGCTTGTTCATTATTTGTCCTAATGTTCTTTGGCTGTAGCGCCAGTACCCATAGAAAAACCGACTTTTGGTCGGTTTCGATTCTTTAGGCCCGTCAGGCATAATAAAAGTGACTTGTGATCACTTAATTTGTACTCATTTAAGTATTTATTAAAACTTTATGAGCTGTAGCGGGCACGAATATTAACACGCAATGGTATAATCAAAAGGCCTTTTTTGTAGTTTTTCTACAATAAAAACACTTTTAACTTACATTATTGTAGTATTTGGTAGTTTCTTTACAAGGTTTCATTTTTTATGTCCAATCTCATTCTGTTTAACAAGCCATTCAACGTGTTATCGCAATTTTCAGCGCACGAAGGAAAAACCACCCTAGCCAAATACATTAAAGCCAAAGGATTTCATCCAGCCGGACGGCTTGATTATGACTCCGAGGGGCTCATGCTATTAACAAATGAAGGACCCTTACAACATCAGATTAGTCACCCAAGCCACAAATTGCCAAAAACTTATTGGGTACAAGTTGAAGGTGAAGTTAAAAAAGAAGCCTTAGAGCAACTACGAACTGGGGTCAAACTCAATGACGGCATGGCAGCACCGGCTAAAGTTAAACAAATGGCGTCGGTAAAAATCTGGCCACGCCACCCACCGATTCGACCACGCGAAGGACAAGTGACAAATTGGATCCAAGTAACCATTATGGAAGGCCGTAACCGCCAGGTTCGCCGCATGGTGGCTGCGGTAGGCTTACCTTGCTTACGTTTAATACGCATGCAAATAGGTGAATGGACCATAAAAGGATTAAAACCGGGGGATTTTCGTGAAGAAACAGTTGCCCTGCCTAGCGAGTCCGTTCAGCAGGCCAGTAGCGGCCCTAGTAAAAAGAATATTGATAAAAAGTTTTCAGGAAACATTACCCGCAGCAAATACAAAAAAAGCCGTCGCTAACTGACTAAGTATCTATTTATGAACACAGAACCCGAACGCTGGACCCCCCATGCAACAGTTGCCACGATCGTCGAGCAAGATGGCCAGTATTTAATGGTTGAAGAAAATCGGATCATTAATGCTCAGGGGGATTTGGGCATTGTTTACAATCAGCCTGCGGGGCATATCGATGCCGGCGAAACGATAACTGCTGCAGCAATAAGAGAAACATTCGAAGAAACCCGCTGGCAAGTAACATTAACTCACCTAGTCGGTATTTATGTATTTACTGCTCCCGCCAACGGCGTAACGTATCACCGCTACTGTTTTGCCGCAAAACCCATTAAACAGATAGCTGAAAGCAAACTTGATGATGGTATACTCAACGCCACGTGGCTTAACTGGGAAGAAATATCGCAACTAGATAATCTTCGCAGCCCCCTTGTAAAAAAGTGCATACAAGACCATATACAGGGTAAGCGCTACCCACTAGAACTTATATACGAACACATTGACAGTTAAAGAGTTAGATTTCCAAAATGAATATCAAGCCCAAAGCAGAAACCTTAGTGATCGTCGGCATGTCCGGCGGTGTAGATTCTTCAGTCTCGGCTCTACTATTGCAACAACAAGGTTATCAAGTCGAAGGCTTGTTCATGAAGAACTGGGATGAAGACGACGGCACCGATTACTGTACAGCTATGGATGACCTTGCTGATGCCCAAGCAGTCGCAGACAAGCTGGGCATGAAACTGCACACCGCAAACTTTGCAAGCGAGTATTGGGATAATGTATTTGAGCATTTTCTAGAAGAATACAAAGCTGGGCGCACACCGAATCCCGACATCTTGTGTAACCGTGAAATTAAATTTAAAGCATTTTTAGATTACACCAAAGTTTTGGGCGCAGACTACATTGCAACGGGGCACTATGTGCGCCGCCAAGATATTGCTACCGAAAATGGCACACGCGCTCAACTATTACGCGGGATTGATGGTAACAAAGATCAAAGTTATTTCTTACACGCCGTTGCCGGTACAGAAATAGCACAAACTTTATTTCCGGTAGGTGAATTAGAAAAACCAGAAGTGCGTCGTATCGCAGAAGAGCACGATTTAATTACCCATAACAAAAAAGACTCAACCGGTATTTGTTTTATTGGCGAACGCCGCTTTAAGGACTTTTTACAGCAATACCTACCTGCTCAGCCTGGCATTATAGAAACCCCGGAAGGCGATGAAATTGGTCGCCATCAGGGCCTAATGTATCACACACTAGGTCAACGCCAAGGCCTTGGCATCGGCGGTTTAAATGGCTATTCAGATGACCCTTGGTACGTGGCAAAAAAAGACTTAGACAGAAACGTTTTAATAGCTGCACAAGGTAAAAATCACCCCATATTATTCAGTCATTCTTTAACCACCCATCAAATTTACTGGGTTAATGAAGAGCCGCAATTACCACTGACATGCACGGCAAAGGTACGCTATCGCCAAAGCGATCAAGTGTGTACCGTCACTAAAAATGAAGCGGGTGAATATTTAGTCGTATTTAAAGAACCTCAACGAGCAGTTACTCCAGGACAAAGCGTTGTATTTTATCAAGATGAAGTTTGTCTTGGTGGCGGTGTTATTGAATTTACTCAGGTAGACCCTGAACGCCCAATCTTATTTAAATAAGAGTTGCACCGACTCAAAATAGATATCGTGTGATTGCACTATATGCATGGATGCAAAATAAATAGACGCTAAAGTTTTAAAAAGTCGCTTCTTGGAAAAGATATACATGAGCCAAACTACTAAGCACCAACAGCAAACCATAGCCTTAGCCGCTATTTTTCAGGCAGCAAGCCTCGTCGAGCAACTCGCCCGCACCGGAGACATTCCCGCCCCAGAATTAGAATTACTCATTGCCAGTTTATTTCAGCAAAACCCAAACAGCTTTGATGATATCTATGGTGCCAAACCTAACCTTCAGATTGGATACCACGGCATCTGCAAACTCATGGGCAGTGAATCAAGCAATATAAAACAAGACATTCAGCCTGATGTCATGCGCTATGCCCTGAGTATCATTCATCTAGAAAGTCGCTTACGAAAAAACCATGACATGATGAATCAACTAGGCAACAACATTCAATCCAGCCTACGCCAAGCCGAGCACTTTCACTTAACGCACGAAAGTGTGATTGGTGGCCTTGCAGATACGTACCAAAAAACACTGAGCACCCTCTCGTTTCGCATCAAGGTCACGGGAAATCCTCAAGTACTGCAAAACAGTCTTAATGCCAACAAAGTCAGAGCCTTGCTTTTAGCAGGTGTTCGTGGCGCGATATTATGGCGACAAGTCGGTGGTCGTCGCTGGCACTTACTGTTCAATCGCAAACGCTATATGAAAGATGCACAAGGTCTGCTTTTCAGGTAGAATGCGCGCCATAAAAATTTGGTTACACTCACATCTTTATCCATTTAAATGACAGGCGAGAAACGAATCCATGGAACTTTCTGCACTAAGCGCAATTTCACCCATTGACGGCCGTTATGGCAGCAAAACCAAAGAATTACGTCATATTTTTTCAGAGTTTGGCCTAATTCGCTGCCGTGTAGAAGTTGAGATTCGTTGGTTACAACGCTTAGCTGACCATGCAGATATTACTGAAGTTGCACCTTTTAGCGCAGAAACACATGCCCAACTAGATGCCATTGTAAGCAACTTCTCGGAAGCTGACGCCCAACGCATCAAAGACATTGAAGCAACCACCAACCACGACGTTAAAGCGGTTGAATACTTCATCAAAGAATCTTTTGCAGGTAACGATGAGTTATTAGCCGTATCAGAATTTGTTCACTTCGCCTGTACTTCAGAAGACATCAACAACCTATCTCACGCTCTCATGCTAAAAGAAGGTCGTGAAGACGTTGCCTTGCCCTACATGCGCAAAGTTGCCAACGCTATCCGTGGCCTAGCCCACGATTATGCTGAATTGCCCATGCTGTCTCGCACCCACGGTCAAACGGCCTCTCCTACCACTTTAGGTAAAGAGATGGCTAACGTAGTAGCACGCTTAGAACGCCAAATAGCGCAACTAGAATCCATTCCGCTATTAGGCAAAATCAATGGCGCTGTAGGTAACTACAACGCCCACCTTTCCGCCTACCCAACCATTGATTGGGCAGAAAACGCTCAAGTATTCATCGAATCTCTGGGCCTAACATTCAACCCATACACCACTCAAATTGAACCACACGACTACATTGCAGAAATGTTCGACGCAATGTCTCGCTTCAATACAATCTTGATCGATTTCAACCGTGACATTTGGGCTTATATTTCTAACGGTTACTTCAAGCAAAGAACCATTGAAGGCGAAGTAGGTTCTTCTACCATGCCACATAAAGTTAACCCAATCGACTTTGAAAACTCAGAAGGCAATCTAGGCTTGGCTAACGCAGTAATGGCACACCTAGCACAAAAGTTACCAATCTCTCGCTGGCAGCGTGACCTCACGGATTCGACCGTTCTGCGTAATATGGGGGTTGGTTTTGGTTATGGCTTGATTGCTTATCAAGCAGCCCTTAAAGGGATCAGCAAGTTGCAAGTCAACGAAGCGAACATTGCCGCAGATCTAGACAACGCTTGGGAAGTATTGGCTGAACCCGTACAAACCGTTATGCGTCGTTATGGTATTGAACAGCCATACGAGAAACTAAAAGCGGTAACTCGCGGCAAAGCAATCACTAAAGAGATTATGGCTGAGTTTATTGAGACTCTAGATATGCCAGCAGAAGCCATCGCTGAACTAAAAGCAATGACACCCGCATCGTATGTGGGTAATGCAGCAGAGCAAGCAAAAGCGGTCTAGCGGCTAAGATATCGTCGCACTAAAGTACGACCTACATTTTTGTGTAGGTCGTCCTTTAGGGCCTCTTATTGAAACTGCGATTATCTTGTGTAGGTCGTCCTTTAGGGCGGCAATCTAGCCCACTTTGCTGTATCATTCTGTGCAATTAAATCTAGCGCGGTAACTCATAGTGAGCTCCTCAATCAACATCCTTGGCAACATCAGCAAAGAACAATTCCTCAAAGAATATTGGCAAAAAAAGCCCTTAATTATTCGTCAGGCCTATCCTAATTTTGAACCAATCATTGCTGCCGATGAACTCGCTGGCATGAGCTTGGAAGAAGAAATTGAATCACGCATCATTTTAGAAAATGGACCAGACAGCCCATGGCAATTAATGAGCGGCCCATTTGAAGAAGAAACTTTTTCCAAGCTACCAGCAGATAAATGGACTCTGCTTATTCAGGGTGTTGATCAATGGATACCCGAAGCCGCTGACTTACTGCAAGATTTTAACTTTATACCTAATTGGCGCATAGATGATCTAATGATCAGCTTTGCAACCGACGGTGGCAGCGTTGGCCCGCATTACGATCAATACGATGTCTTTTTACTGCAAGCCGAAGGTCAACGCGAATGGCGTATTGGCCAAATGTGCAGCGAGCAAGATGACTTTTTAAAAGAAACAAAGTTACGCATATTATCTAAGTTTGAAGAAACCGAACGTTGGCTACTTGAACCAGGCGACATGCTTTATTTACCCCCTCGACTTGCTCATTACGGTATCTCTCAAGGCAACTGCCAAACCTACAGCATAGGTTTTCGAGCCCCCAGCCAAAGTGAGCTAATGCACAGCTTGGTTGATCAAATAGACATCAGTAGCAACGAAGATCAACGCTATGGTGACCCGGACCTAGCCTTGCAGAATCACAGTGGTAAGATAAGCACAGCCGCTTTGCAACAAGTTCGGGATTTCATGACACAAGCAATAGCGGATCCGCTGTTATTGAGTGATACCATTGGTAAATTAATGACCGAGCCCAAGTACCAGCAAGTCAACGATAATGACAAAGACGGACACTCGGATTATTCTTTATTAGACCTAAACGATGATCTGCAAGCCGAAAGCATTGAACGCGAGCTGCATTCTCGCTTTGCTTACAATTGCAGTGATGACGCCGTTAGTTTTTATGCGGGTGGTAAGGTGCATGCTCTCACAGAAAACAGCCTAGAATTTGTTCAATATCTTAGTCAACAGCGCCAATATCAGGGTGAACGGCTACTAAATTATTGTAAAGATAAAAATAACCAACAACTCTTGCTACGCTTATGGCAAGACGGTCATTTTTTTGCCGCTGATTAATACATCGATTACGAGATCTATATGGAAATTAGCTTCGTCAACTGGAATGAAGCTCAAGCAGCCTTAAAGCACATTCGACAAACTGTCTTTGTTGAAGAGCAACAAGTGCCAGCAGAGCTTGAGTGGGACAAAGACGATCAAGTCGCTGTTCATTTACTAGGCAAAGAGGGTCAGCGCCCTGTTGCCTGCGCACGACTAACCAGCGACGGCAGATTAGGCCGCATAGCCGTATTAAAAGAATACCGTCGCTATGGCTGGGGGAGTCGCTTGTTAAACGCAGCAGAACAATTTTTGCAGCAAAAAGAAATGAGCCGGATTTTTTTACACAGCCAAGCCAACAGCTACTATTTTTATTTTCAACACGGCTATCGTCCGGTTCATGACATGTTTTGGGATGCCAACATCCCCCACATTCGCATGGAAAAAATCATTGGCCGACCAAACCCCACTACAAATACATTTTTAATGGGGATGGACGGCGAGAGCTATACCTCCGACTTAGCAGCGGCCTGCCCGGTTTGGATGCAAATTGCTTCTAGCCAATCACGCCGAGAAATAGATATAGAAATCAAAGACCTATCTCACTCAGTATTTAATAATGCAGCATGCCTAGAAAATTTAAGTGCCTTTATTAGGCAGTCTCAACAAACCCAGATTCGAGTATTGCTGCACCACGAGTACCCAGGCCTATCAGAGCACCCTTTAATGCGCCTGCAGCAGCGCTTGAGTAGTCGTTTTAAAGTGCGCTGCCTGCAACCCATAATGCAACGAGAAAGACACAGCAACCATATGCTATTTGATTACAAAGGCCACTTACGCTTTGACTTACAAAACACCTTTTGTAACTTCGACAGTGCAGTTAGTGTAAAGCGACAGAAACAGAGATTTAGCGAAGAATGGGATAAATCAAAACAGCTAGTGGAAGGAAGAAAGCTATACATTTAAAACTATTTAAAACTGATTAAAAACTGATTAAAAACCTTGGTTATTGAAAATAACCAAGGCTCTCAAACTATTACGACACAACCTTATCGGTATAATTAATCAGCAAGAATACAAAAATGTGCAGTGCACTCACTACCCACGTTAGCTTGCCTCGAAGCTCACGATACTGTTCGGTGTAAACCTTACCGAATACCTTATCAGATTCTAAAAAGCGTAACATCCAAAACGCAACTAAGAGCATTAATACCGAAATATTATCGGGTAGATAGGTAGCAAACCAACCCCATAAGAAAATTGCAATGGTAAAACCTAACTGCCAGTCCTCTGCCTTTTTCTTTTTAGTACGCAATGCACCCCAGCAGCTACCGGTTAAAAACATCAAAACTAAAATTGAATAATCTAGAAAAACTTCAACCGAACCAGACACTGCGAATAAAGCACCGGCAAACCCAACGGCCAAAGGAATTAAACCCGCGTAACCATACTTTCGATCATTTGCTGCATCGATCATAAAAAACCTCCTTTTGTAACTTACGCTGTTATTATAACAGCTTTATTATTTTTAGCTGCTCACAAATTGCTTTACAATGAGTGACTTAGCTTAGTTTATGAGGACATCATGCTTAACTCAACCGAGTCGATAAATAACAAAGCACGCAACATCAAGCTCGTGGTATTCGATGTCGATGGTGTACTTACCGATGGCACATTAAGTTACAGTGCTCAGGGTGAAGAAGTAAAACACTTTAACGTTAAAGACGGAGTTGGCATAAAATTATTAAATACTTATGGCATCATCACCGCTGTTATTTCTGCAAAAGACAGCCCACCCTTGCATAAGCGTATTAACGACCTTGCCATTCCTCATTTTTATCCTGGCTGTAGCGACAAATGGGCCCGTCTAAGCGAACTTATGACTACTCTTGACATCAATGCCGAACAAGTATGTTACGTAGGCGACGATGTTATAGACCTTAAAGTAATGAAACGCATTGGCCTTAGCATTACTCCTGCTGACGGCTTTTGGTTGGTTAAAAAGCACTCAGACTTAATAACCGAAGCAGCCGGTGGTAAAGGCGTTGCTCGAGAAGTGGCCGACATTGTTTTAGGTAGCCGCATGCCATTAGAAGACGCTTACATTAAAGCAATGCTGCCTGAGTTTGAGACATCTTCTTAATTGATTACAAAAACTCAAACTAAAAATTTCAACAACAAATTTAAAAATAAAGAACTTAAAAGTAAGACATATTATGGCCAATTATAAAATCGTAATCCCTGCTCGCTATTCAAGCAGTCGCCTTCCCGGCAAACCGCTAATCGAATTAAATGGCAAGCCCATGATACAACATACCTTTGAGCGAGCCCTTGAAACGGGTGTTAAAGACATTGTTATTGCTACCGACGATCAACGCATTTACGACATCGCCACAAATTTTGGTGCCGACGTTGTAATGACCAACCCAGATCATGAAAATGGCACGGAACGCATTGCCGAAGTCGCTGAAATAAAAGGCTGGGATAAAGATGACGTGCTGGTCAACCTGCAAGGTGATGAACCCCTTGTGCCCAAGGCATTGATCGAACAAACCGCCCAAGGCTTACTACTGAACCCAGAAGCAGGAATGAGCTCAATCTGTACCGCCATTGAGTCTGCTGAAGATGCTTTTGATCCAAACGTAGTGAAAGTCGTTTTAGACGGCCGTGGTTTTGCAATGTATTTTAGTCGTGCCCCTATTCCTTGGGATCGAGACTTATACAAGGATGGCCAAAATAAAATCACCAACATCATGCCAGTTTATCGTCATATTGGCATGTACGGTTATAGAGTATCTTTTTTACAAAAATACACCCGCATGTCAGTGTGTCCAATAGAGCAAGCTGAATGCTTAGAACAATTAAGGGCTTTGTGGTACGGAGAGAAAATCCATATGGGAATCACTACCATGCCACCGGGCCACGGAGTTGATACACCCAGTGACATTGCGCGGGTAGAAAAACTGCTGGCTCAATCGAATTGATTTACAGGGTGTTCGTTCCTCTATCTGAAGACAAAGCACCCGCTAAAAAGGTTTCCATCTTATCTTTAGCCAGCGGCTCATCGCCAATAAATTGCACACCAATACCTGCTACCTTATTGCCTTGAGCGCCCTTAGGGGTAATCCAAACAACTTTACCTGCCACCGGAATCTTTTCTTGCTCATCCATTAGTTTGAGCAACATAAACACTTCTTCGCCTAAATGATACTGCTTGCTGGTGGCAATGAATAAGCCTCCGCCTTTTATAAACGGCATGTAACCAGCATACAAAACAGATTTATCCTTAATAGTAAGCGATAAAATACCACTTTTAGAACTCATACCCACCTCATTAACGGGGTCACATTGAAGAAAACGACTGCTGCCAATCCAACAGTAATGTTTCTAGCAATAAAGATGAATTAAAGCTGCCTTGACCCGCCACAACCTGACCTGCAATTTCTTGTAATTTCTTCTGTAAGGTTAACAGTTTTACTTTAATCGCGGAAGCCGCTAACTGCTCTATCCATTGTGCTTGCGAAGGACGACTTATTTGTTGAGCACTAGCACCCATACTCATCTTAATGATGTCTAAACTTAACCCAGACCACCAATTAATGGTATCTAAAAGTTCATACTTAGACAGAACCTTGCTTACATCTTGCAATTGCTGCTGCCCAGCCAACCACTTTTGCATTAAACCGACATACACACCATCTTGTGGCAACAAGCCCTGACGTAACCACGCCTCGGCTTTTAATGGACCGCCAGAACATTGCTTGAGTGCTAAAGATAAATCTTCAGGGCTTGCGTTTTCGATACGTTGCGCCAACCACGCTAATGCCGTTTGGCTATTCGGTGGATGAAAGCTGATTCTTTGCGTACGACTGCGGATAGTTGGCAAGACAGATCCTAGTCGTTCGGCAATAAGCAGTAAATAAGATTCCCCAGAAGGTTCTTCCAGCGTTTTTAATAAGGCATTAGAAGCATTAATATTCAGCGCTTCAATCGGATAAATCTGCACCACCTGACATGATGATATTTGCGGAGTTTTAGAGAAAAATTCATTTAACTGACGCACGGCATCAACTTTAATCTGTTTACCTTTTGCTTCTTGATCACAAATAAAATAATCCGGATGACTACCTGCATCCATAAGCTGACAACTGTGGCAACGATCACAAGGTGTGGTAACAGACACCTGCTGTTTTTTATCTGCAGACTGACACAACAAAAATTTAGCCAATCTAAATGCAAAAGAACGTTTACCCACGCCTTCATTACCCAGCAACAATGACGCATGGGGTAGTCCAGCACCATGATAGCGTTCGATTAGATCATGCCAAAGGTCACGATTCCATGGAATATCTTGTAACAACCGTTGGCGTGTATCTCGACCCTGCTGCGCTAGCTGATCTTCATCAATCGCCATTAGACGCTTTCCTTACTAAGATGATTAAAAGCCAACAAAGCCGCACTTAAATCTGCCTGAACTAGGGGTAAGTCTTGAGCAGCATTAATAACACTGACTCGCTTAGGTTCATTGCTAGCGATGGCTAAAAAACCTTCGCGCACGCGAGTAAAAAAGTCTAACTGTTCAGTTTCAAAGCGATCTGCTGGCCCACGAACTTGAGCGCGCCCCATCCCCACCTCAACGGGTGCATCCAGTAAAAATGTTTTATCAGGCTCAATACCCAGCTGAGCAATAACTTTCAATTGCATAACCAGATCAACCGACAAACCACGGCCATAACCTTGATAAGCAACCGTAGAATCGGTAAAACGATCACACAAAACCCAGCAGCCTCTGGCCAAAGCGGGTTTTATAAAAGCCTCAATGTGCTGTGCCCGAGCAGCAAACACTAACAGCAACTCGGTGACATCACTCATGCGTTCGCGATGAGGCTTTTTAAGCAACTGTTCACGTATAATTTCAGCAATTTCAGTTCCACCGGGTTCACGCGTTACAACAACTTCAATCCCTTGTTGCTCTAACAACTGCTTACAAAACTCGATATTGGTGGATTTACCAACGCCCTCGCCACCTTCAAAAGTGATAAATTGGCCCGCCAACGCCGGGGTTAAACATGTTTCAGTCATTTTTTAATACAGGCCTGTTACTGTTGAGTCGCGCATTATTGAGCGGTGGGTACAGAACGATACTCTTTGCTGCGTTTTAAAATTTGATATTTACGCACCGCACGATTATGTTCAGCCAAGGTTGTCGAAAAATAGTGACTGCCATCACCCTTAGCAACAAAAAACAAACTATTACCGGCTAACGGATTAAGGGCTGCAGTTAAGGCAGCTCTACCGGCCAAAGCAATTGGCGTAGGCGGCAAACCTTTCATGCGATACGTATTGTAAGGGTTACTGCGATCACGTAAATGCTTTCTGCGTAAGTTGCCGTCAAAATCTTCGCCTAATCCATAAATCACGGTAGGATCTGTTTCTAAGCGCATATTTTTTTGCAAGCGCCGCACAAACACACCGGCAATTTCAGGTCGTTCACTAACCTGTCCAGTCTCTTTTTCAACAATAGACGCCATCACCAAAGCCTCATACGGAGATTGATATGGCAGCTGCGCAATTGCATTCGACGCTAGCTTTGCTTCATACAAAGACCATTCTTGAGTCAACACATCCTGCATACGTTGATAAGCTTGCTGCAAAATAGATGAAACGTTATCCCCAGATTGATAAATATACGTATCGGGGTAAACCCAGCCTTCTGGATGATGGTCCAAGACAAATAATTTTCGCACAGAAGCAACTGTCAACGGCTGAACATCTTGCACTAACTTAGGCGCATCAGCTAAACGCTCCAAAGCATCTACTAAACGCGTACCTTCGATAAAACTAATTTTATAACGCTTGTTAGAACCTTGCGCCAGTTGCTGCAGTAATTCAAAACCCCGTGTTCCTGCTGCAATTTCAAATTCGCCAGGTTTAATATCTTTGGCACCCCCCAGTAAACGCGCCTGAATAAGTAAAGCACGAGCCGACGGCAACCAACCAGCTTGCTGCCAAGCGTAGGCTAGTTGCGATAAAGTCTGGCCCTGCTTAATCTCGATCTCGACACTGCTCTGACCTGTCGCTAAATTAATCGGCTGCTGTACCGTGTAAAAAACAACCGTAAAAATAGCAATCGAGACCAGCAGCAATATTATTAAAAGTTTTTTAAAGATAGCCAAACAGAAAAAGTTCCTTAGGTAATTATGAACGCGAGAATTGATCATTAAACGCTTTGGCCAAGGTGTCAACCCAAGCACTCTGTGCAACAGCATGCCCAGCGATCGTTTGCACAGACTGAATACCCAACAAACTGTTGGTTAAAAACACCGCATCTGCCGATAATAATTCATCCAATTTAGCGGCTTTTTTAATAATAACAGGGGAAGTTAACAACTCGTAAGGATCGGCTATTAGCCAACGGCGCACGCAACCATCAATTCCCTCTTGGCTCAAATCCGGAGTGAAAAGTTGATCGCCGCTCAACCAAAAGACATTAGACATTGTCCCCTCAACGACATCGCCATCAAGGTTAAACATAATACCTTCATCAAAACCGGCTTCGTCACCCCACTCTGATCGAGCAATAACCTGATCCAAGCGATTTAAATGCTTTAAACCCGCCAATACCGGCTGACGCGACAAAGTATGCTGACATAGCGTCAAATGGAAAGGAGTTACATTTTTTCGTGGTGCAAAATCATTAACCTGCAACCACCAATTAAGGCGGCTATCGTTAGGAATTTTATACCCTCGCGGGCCACAACCTCGGCTGATTACCAATTTCGCACAACCACTAGCAACATCTGCTAGATGCTGCTGGACAAACATTTGCCAGCGTGACAAGAATAAGTCCAGTGGCAGTTTTAATGCATGTTGCGCCCAAATCAAACGCTGCTGGTGAAATTCCCACATAGGAATGCAACCATCCACAATACGCAGGGTTTCAAAAACACCATCACCATATTGCAGCGCTCGGTCATTAAAGCGAATACCATGATCTGCTCGACTTGCATCATCAACTGCATGATCAAGAGGAACGCCATTAATGAAAAACAATTCCATTTATAACCGATTTACCTTGCTAAAAGCCTTAGCCGGTTACCGCCTAATTCACTTTTTTAAAAACCAGCGAACCGTTAGTACCACCAAAACCGAACGAATTAGAAATAGCTGCATCAATATTCATCTTACGCGCCACATGGGGCACATAGTCTAAATCACAACCAACACCTGGATTGTCCAGATTAATCGTCGGTGGCGCAATACTTTCTGTAATTGCTTTAATAGTGAATATCGCCTCAATAGCACCAGCAGCACCCAATAAATGCCCCGTCATAGATTTACTAGAAGACACAGCAATATTATGCGCATGCTCGCCAAACAAACCTTTAATCGCCGATGTCTCTGCTATATCACCTGCATGAGTGGATGTACCATGAGCATTTATATAATGAACATCGCTGCTATCCATACCCGCATCTTTAAGTGCAAGTTCCATAGCCGCCTGAGCACCCCGACCATCTTCTGGAGGGCTAGTAATATGGTGAGCATCATCACTCATGCCAAAACCGGCAAGCTCGGCATAAATAGTCGCGCCGCGATTTTTAGCATGCTCATACTCTTCCAATACCAAAACACCCGCACCATCACCCAACACAAACCCGTCACGATCTTGATCCCAAGGACGACTGGCTTTTTCAGGGGCATCGTTGCGCGTAGACATTGCTCTGGCAGCAGCAAAACCACCAACTCCAGCAGGACAAGTCGCCATTTCAGCACCGCCCACAACCATAATATCAGCATCACCATAAGCTATCGTGCGAGCACCATAACCGATATTGTGTGTGCCAGTAGTACATGCAGTAGAAATCGCGAAATTAGGCCCTTTAAACCCATATTTAATCGCTAAGTTACCCGCCGCCATATTGACCACTGTGGCAGGAATAAAAAAAGGTGACACTCTGCGTGGACCTTTCTTATCCAACTCTAAGCATGTTTTCTCAATCGTACTTATGCCACCAATACCAGAACCAACAGCAACACCAATACGGCTGGCATCAACCGCATTTGTTTGTAAATTATCATCCAACTTAGCGTCTTTAACCGCTTGAAAACCTGCAGCTAACCCATACTGAATAAATATATCAATTTTACGCGCATCTTTAGCGGACAAATCGTATTGTGAAATATCAAAATTTTTAATTTGCCCAGCAATCTGGGTAGCAAAATCTGTTGCATCAAAAGATTCTATGTTACCAATGCCGCTTTTTCCTGCAATTAATGACTGCCAGCTGTCTTCCACCGTGTTACCTAGTGGGCTGATCATACCTAAACCTGTGACAACGACTCGACGCGAATTCATAGATCCCCGATCCTTCTCAATAATTTTTAATACTTAACAAACCCCAATGAGCCTATCAGTAGCTTTAAAACCTTACCTTACTCACAACTAACAACGCACAACACACAACAGAGCAGGTAATAAAAAAGCCGCATTCTAAGAAGAGGCGGCTTTTTTCTGAATCATCAGTTAACACAATAACGAATACTGATGATTCTGGTATCAATACAAAATATAAGCGTTTAAATTATAAATGCGCAATAATGTAATCGATAGCTTCTTGAACACTGGTTAATTTCTCAGCATCTTCATCTGGAATTTCAGTTTCAAATTCTTCTTCTAGCGCCATAACTAATTCAACAGTATCTAATGAATCTGCGCCTAAATCGTCAACAAAAGAGGATGAAGACTTAACTTCTTCTTCTTTAACGCCAAGTTGTTCGATTACAATTTTCTTTACACGTTCTTCGATGTTACTCATGTTCTACTTCCTAAGTTCATTAACCCATGTTCATGCCACCATTCACATGAATGGTTTGGCCTGTAATGTATGCTGCATCATCGCTCGCTAAAAAAGCAACGCTGCCGGCAATTTCGTGTGTCGCGCCCATACGTTTCATAGGGATAGACGCTAGGATGGCTTCTTTTTGATTTTCTGGCAAGTCATCTGTCATATCTGTTGCAATAAAACCTGGTGCAATAGCGTTAACTGTAATATTACGACTGGCAATTTCTTGAGCCAATGAGCGAGTTAAACCTTCTAACCCAGCCTTGGCTGCCGAATAATTAACCTGCCCAGCGTTGCCCGTTGTACCGATAATTGAACTGATGTTAATAATGCGGCCTTCGCGCGCTTTTATCAACGGCTTAATTAAGCTTTTGCAAACTCGATACACGCCAGAAAGATTGGTATTGATCACATCCAACCATTCATCATCTTTCATGCGCATAAATATATTGTCACGAGTAATACCCGCGTTATTAACCACAACATAAGGAGTGCCGTGAGCGGCCAAAAACGCCGCCATTGCCGTATTAACTTGCTCGGAGTCTGCAATGTTTAATACAAACGCATCATGCTCGCTGCCAAATGCCTGCAAGTCGTTTCTTAAACTCTCACAGCCTACTTCCGACGTAGCTGTACCCACAACTCGATATCCGCGTTCGATAAGGAATTCAGCAATACCTTTACCAATACCGCGACTGGCTCCAGTAACTAATGCTAATTTTTTATCCGACATTATACTGAACCCTTAATTGCAGAGAGTAATTTTTCAAAGCTAGCACTATCCCCCGTGGGATAGGTTGTTAATTCTTTATTAATACGCTTATTTAAGCCACTTATCACTTTACCAGGGCCTACTTCAATCGCCAGTTCTGCGCCAGCAGAAGAAGCGCCAACAGCTCCAATCCAATTAACCGGACTGTATAGCTGCTCAACCAAGCGCTGCTGCATATCAGCTAAAGTACTCACTGCATTATTTGCATTATGATACACATCGAATACAGGCTCGGACCACTGAGCATTATTGAGTGCTTCAACAAAGGGGTCAGTAGCCTGACGCATCAACGAAGAATGAAAAGGCCCACTTACTTGCAGCGGCAATGCACGTTTAGCACCTGCGTCTTTTGCCACGATACAAGCCTGCGCAACACCCTCAGCAGTACCCGCAATAACAATTTGACCCGGTGCATTAAAATTAGCAGGCTCAACCACTCCCGCAGAACTCGCTTGATCACATACTGCTTGAATTTGTTCGCTATCAAGACCCAGTATCGCAGCCATACCGCCTTCACCTGCGGGTACCGCCGAATCCATTAACTCGCCACGCTTTTTAACCAATCGCACAGCATCTTCTAACGTTAAAACACCTGCAGCATACAAGGCTGAATATTCACCAACAGAATGCCCTGCCGCAGCAATAACCTTAATATCCTCACCTAACTCTTGCTCAATTACCTGCCACAAGGCAGCGCTAGCCGTCACTAAAATAGGTTGAGTGTTGTACGTTAAATTTAATTTTTCTGCTGGCCCTTGCTGAACCAAAGACCACAAATCTTGATTAATTGCCGCCGAAGCCTGCTCAAAAGTCTGCTTTATAACGGGATACTGCTCTGCTAAATCTGCCAACATACCAAGATGCTGAGCTCCCTGACCTGGAAAATATAAAACAACCTGCTTCATCAAAACCTCGCTTATTCTTATTATTTACCAACATACACACTTACAATAATAAATTCACAATGTATGCACTGTACTTAATTTCAATATAACTTTTAATACAACTTATAATACAACTTTGGGTACAAAATCTAAGTGGGTGTTATTATGCTGAAAAAAAGCAGACAGTAAAGAGAACTCCGGGCATGAGAGCATTGAATTTTACGACTTGGTGAAAACTACAGTGACAATCGATCTAACTCGCACAATAAACGCTCAGTCGTTCCCAACTCAACTTCTGACAAGGCATAGCGAATGGTCTGGTAAATGGCTTCTTGATCAGACTTGCCATGCCCCTTAACCACCAAACCGTTTACACCTAACAATAATGCACCACTATGCATAACAGGGTCTAACTGCCTCTTAAAGCGATTTATTATCGGATTAGTAAAAAAAGACAACACCTTGCCCGACATACTGGAATGCAGCATCAGGTCAAATTGCTTAGAAATATGATTTAAAAGACCTTCACTGGTTTTTAGAGCAATATTGCCGTGAAAACCATCACAGACAACAATATCCAACTCCCCAAGATATAATTCATCAGCTTCAACAAAGCCAACATAATCAATACCCTCAAGCTCAGAAATCATTTGTCCTGCTAAGCGAATTTCCTCGGTGCCCTTGCCGGCTTCTTTGCCAATGTTCAGCAAGCCAAGCTTTGGTCGTTCCATGCCTTGGGCTTTTCGCCACGCAGATGATAATAAAGCAAACTGATACAAGCCATCAGCCCCCACATCAATATTGGCACCTAAATCAAGCATCAACAAAGGTTTACCGGCGGTGGGTATATCACGCGCCATAGCCGGTCGCTCAACATCAATAAAGGTTGAAAGCAAATAACGCGACAAGGCTAACAAAGCACCACTATTACCACAACTCACACAGGCCTGAGTCGTTCCGCTAGCAACGCTTTTAATCGCCAAAGCCATGGATGAATTTTGTTTACGGCGCAAAGCATATGAAGGTTTATCGGTAGCAGCAACCGACTGCTCACAACTATGAATATGTAATCGCGAAAAAATATCACAAGAATCTAATGCCAATAATTTCAATTCAGCATCAAGCCATTCGGATTCAGAAGAGGATAAATATAGATGGATAGAGAGATCGCTACGCTCGGCAAGAATTTGCTGCGCTGCCTTAAAAGTAACGCGGGGACCAAAGTCCCCGCCCATAGCGTCTACTGCAAGAGTAAACGTCATGACTTATTCGTCGTTACCAGTCTCCACGACTTTCTTACCGCGGTAAAAACCGTCAGCAGTAACGTGGTGACGACGATGAGTTTCACCTGTCGTTTGATCTGTAGACAATGCTGCAGATTCTAATGCATCGTGAGAACGACGCTGACCACGACGTGAACGTGTTACTTTACTTTTTTGAACAGCCATTTTTGTAGGCTCCTAACTTAACGCTATTTCGATTTTAACTGCTGGAGTACGGTAAAAGGATTATCCTTTTTTTCCGTAACTTCAACGGGTTCCGTTTCAGCCTTAGGCTGTTTTAACTCGCACTCACCATCTGCATGATAGGCAAACATAGGTAAGGCTAATATAAGCTCATCTTCAACCAACTCCCACGGATCAATGTTGCCATTGTGATCCATAATCGCGGGTTCGTACTGCTTGGGCAGATGTTTCGCTTTTTCATCAGAGAAAGCTAATCCAATCTGGAACTCCCCTTGCACATCGAGCACCACAGCATCTAAGCAACGCTGACACACCATGGTAGCTTTTGTTGAGCACTCGCCATCAATGAACATATGATCTTCAGCATCACGCTGAAAGGCTAATTTATAAACAATCGGCCCATTCACATCTTCGACGGCTTCCTGAAAACGTTTAAACAAATTTGAATCTAACGATCCGGTTAAAACCTTCTCATTATCGACAAATCTTATGGCATCTAAACGTTTAGGTAAGGCTGCCTCAGCCATAGTTGGCGACATAATAGGCATCCGCTTATCCTGTGTCAAAATTATTTAACCTTTTTTCGGTATTTATTATGAAAATCAACGCAGTTGCAAAGCCGGAGCAGTGACCACAGTAGCAACACCTGCACCAATACTCGCACCCAACTTTTGCACCAATGATTCCCAAGGGTCCGGCTTGCGTGTGAAGTTTACCATCTCTTCACTATTAAACTTAGTACGAACTAGCTGACTGGTTGATGATAACCCATCTACTAGTCCCATTTCCAGCGCTTGCTCGCCCGACCAAACCAAGCCACTAAACATTTCTGGCGTTTCTTTTAAGCGATCGCCACGCCCGAGGCGAACCTGCTCAATAAATTGATTATGAGTAACCTTTAACACCCCTTGCCAAAACTCGGTTTGTTGAGCATTGGCAGGTGAGAAAGGATCCAAAAACCCTTTATTTTCACCAGAAGTGTATAAACGACGCTCTATACCTAATTTATCCATAGCACCGGTAAAACCAAAGCTAGAGCCCACCACACCAATTGAACCAACCAAACTTGCTTTGTCGGCATAAATCTCATCCGCTGCTGCTGCAATGTAATAAGCCCCCGACGCACCCAAATCCATAATAACAGCGTAAACAGGAATGTCGCGAATTTGCTTCAAACGCTTAATTTCATCAAATACATAACCCGACTGTACAGGACTTCCGCCAGGGCTATTGATGCGCATAACCACACCCATCGTTTGCTCATCCTCAAACGCCTCTCTCAATGCTGTAATAATATTATCAGCACTGGCATCCTGATCAGCGGCAATCATGCCGTTGATTTCAATAATTGCAGTGTAAGGCTGACCACCACCACGAACCATATCCTGTGCGGGAGAGCGCAACACAAAGACAATAAAAATCACATAACAAAGAGCCATTAATTTAAAAAATATCCCCCAGCGGCGAGACTTGCGCTGCTCGTCCTGCAAGCCAGTGACAACCTTTTCAATCAGTTTCCACTCTTTCGTTGTATCTGGGTAATCTACTTTATTTTCGTTATCCATTAAATTTCAAGCCCTCTTTTTCTTTATAATTCAAAAACTTACCTTCTAAAGGTGATGTTATTTCTAATAACTCATCAGTCATCGGATGCACAAATGCTAAACGATAAGCATGCAAACACAAACGCTTTATCCCAACCTGCTTATCCACTGCCTGCTCTACCTTATTTAAATATTTAGCATCACCCGCAATACCACAACCCGTGTATTGACAATGCACTCGAATCTGATGAGTACGACCCGTAATAGGCCTAGCTTCCACTAGGGTGTAACGACTGGATCGATCTAAAACCTTAAACTTGGTCAACGATGGCTTGCCATCTTCTTCTACTCTTACGATTCTTTCGCCGCCTTGGACTTCATTCTTTTTAAGAGGGGCATCAACCCGATCCTGAAAATCAGGCCACTCACCATGAACCAAAGCCAAATAACGTTTATCGATCGCCTTTTGCCCTTGAAACAATTTTTGCACAGCGACCAAAGCCGAACGCTTTTTGGCTACCAGAATCACCCCAGACGTATCCCTATCAAGACGATGAACTAACTCTAAAAATTTCTGCTGTGGCCGCATTGCACGCAACAATTCGATCAACCCCAGTTTAATTCCACTACCTCCATGTACCGCCATACCAGAAGGCTTATTCACCCCAATATAAAATTCGTCTTCAAATAAAATGCTATTTTGAATCAACTCAGATTGGCTAGTCGGAACAATCAACTCGTCATCCGACACTTCTTTAATAGTAACCGGGGCAATGCGTACAATGTCACCAATCGCTAAACGCTGCACCGGTTTCGCACGCTTTTTATTGATCCTAACCTCACCCTTGCGCAATAAGCGATAAATAAGGGAACGGGGCGCGCCCTTTAAAAGAGTAAGCAAAAAATTGTCAATACGTTGACCATCATGATCCTCATCGATAGTAATCAGGTTAACTTGGTTCGTATTGTAGGTTTCGGTTGGCATAAATAACTTTCAATTCGTTCTTAATGTTTGTCGCAACTGTGTTTTGTTGCTATATTCGCTTGCCCAGTATCAATTATTTCATTTTTTTCAATTATTGATATGGGTTTGGCAGCGATTGAGCGGCCAGTATAAAGAAGAAGAACGATTATTAAACCTTCTTTATGCAAACGAATGACATGAATTGCGATTGAGTACAAAGACTCAATCGCTTATTGAGATGAACCATGCGCTAGACTCGCAGGCAGCATCTCACTATCAAATTATGGATTGTTGGTGCTGGCCCAAAGGTATCACCAAGTAAAAATAGACATCACGCCCATCAGAAAATTCTGGCCACTTAGAGGGTGGCAAGCGGTGATTTCGTTGAATCAAGCAACCATAAAGATTTTGCTATGATGACCAACAAACGGTCAGCTGCCCGTGTGTCTGTGCTATAGAGCTACACACATAACATGAAAAGAATGCTAATTAATGCAACTCAAACGGAAGAGTTGCGCGTTGCCCTCGTTGACGGCCAGCGCTTATACGATCTGGATATTGAATCTGGATCCCGTGAACAAAAAAAATCGAACATATACAAGGGCAAGATCACCCGCATCGAGCCTAGCCTTGAAGCCGCTTTCGTAGATTTTGGTGCAGAGCGTCACGGTTTTTTACCACTTAAAGAAATATCTAAAAGCTACTTCAGCAAAAACCCTGGTTCTGGCCGCATCAACATTAAAGAAGTGATGCAAGAAGGACAGGAAGTTATTGTACAAGTTGACAAAGAAGAACGTGGCAATAAAGGCGCAGCCCTAACCACCATGGTTAGTCTTGCTGGTCGCTACCTAGTGCTTATGCCTAACAATGCCCGTGCAGGCGGTATTTCGCGTCGCATTGAGGGTGACGAGCGTACTGAGCTGCGTGAAGCCATGAAAGGCGTTACCGTGCCTGATGACATGGGCGTTATCGTCCGTACTGCAGGCATCGGCCGCTCTAGCGAAGAGTTGCAGTGGGATTTAGATTACCTGATGCAGCTATGGCAAGCTATCCACGGCGCTTCAGAGCGTCGCACAGCTCCTTGCCTACTATTACAAGAAAGCAATGTTGTTATACGTGCGATTCGCGATTATCTGCGTCAAGACATCGGTGAAGTACTAATCGATAACCAAGCAGCTTTCGACGAAGCCATTAGCTTTGTCCAGCAAGTTATGCCGCAGTATGAAAATAAATTTAAGTTCTACGACGATAAAGTACCACTATTCAATCGCTATCAGATTGAAAGTCAAATAGAAACTGCATTCCAGCGTGAAGTTAAACTACCTTCTGGTGGCTCGATCGTAATCGATCCAACCGAAGCACTTGTTTCTATCGATATCAACTCGGCCCGTGCAACTAAAGGCGCCGACATTGAAGAAACAGCAACCACAACCAACTGTGAAGCAGCAGAAGAAATTGCGCGCCAGTTGCGTCTGCGTGATATGGGCGGATTAGTGGTAATCGACTTCATCGACATGCACTCCAACCGCAACCAGCGTGAAGTTGAAAATCGCCTTAAGAACGCTCTAGAAATGGATCGCGCTCGTGTGCAAGTAGGCCGCATCTCTCGCTTTGGTTTGATGGAAATGTCACGCCAACGTTTACGCCCTTCTCTAGGCGAAACATCTGGCCACGTTTGCCCTCGCTGTAGCGGTACGGGTATTGTCCGCGACCTGCCTTCTCTTTCTCTTTCTATCTTGCGCCTAATCGAAGAAGAAGCAGCAAAAGAAAATACCGGTCAAATTCGCGCAGAAGTACCATTAAACGTGGGCTCGTTCTTATTAAACGAGAAACGTGAAGTAATTGCCGATATCGAAAATCGTCACAATTCTCGTGTGGTAATTTTGCCCAACCCACACATGGATACACCGCATTACGAAGTCACGCGCTTACGCCCAGACGATTCATTAATTGGCCAAGCAAGTCACGAACAAAACTTTGAGCCCGATTTGGATTTTGGTTTAGATACAGAAATCAAAGAAACCTCAAAGAATCAAGATGCCGCCGTTAAAGCAGTACCGACTGCTCGCGTTGCATCTCCAGAGCCACAAAAATCAATCTTTCAAAAGTTAACTGCAACTTTATCCGGCTTATTCAGCAGCGACGAAGTTAAAGAAGAAAAGCCTAAGAAAGAGCAAAGCAAGCCAGCTAACAGCAATCGCAATCAACGCGGTAGCCAAAGCTCTGGTCAAAACAACCGCCGCAATTCCTCAAACCGTCGTAACGATCGCAACTCTTCTGATCGCTCTGACAATCGTTCGGACTCTCGTTCAGACTCTCGATCAGATAATCGAAACGAGCGCCAAGAGCGCAGCAACACTCGTGGCAAATCCGATAGAAATACAGATCGTAACGAAAGCCGCGAAAAGACTGATACACGCAACAACCGCAATCGTAACAACAAGCGCGATAACGACAATAAACGCGAAGATCGTCCTAGCAAAAAGCCAGAAGCGCAAGCAGGCAATGCCACAGACGAAAATCAAGAAAAAGCACCACGTCGCCCTCGCAACAATGGCCAACGTCGTCGTAATCGTCAACGTAATACCAACGAAGTTACATCAACAGAATCAGCTGTTCAAAACGATCAAGCTGCAAGCAATACAGATGTGAAAACGGATGTAAAAGTTGATGCACCTGCTCCAACTAAAGCTGCTGACAATAAACCTGCTGAAAATAAGCAGGCAGAGACCAAGCCTGCTGAAGCTAAAGCAACAGAAAGCAAACCTGCAACTGCTGAAAAAGTAAAACCTTGGGCCGCTCACGAAGAAGCACCTAAGCAAGAAGCACCTAAGCAAGAAGCACCTAAGCAAGAAGCGCCTAAGCAAGAAGCGCCTAAGCAAGAAGCGCCTAAGCAAGAAGCGCCTAAGCA
>CAJXUK010000002.1 GCA_913061435.1 uncultured Thalassolituus sp.
TAAGCCGCTACATAACAGATTATTATAGCCAGCTTAGACCACACACATTTAACAGTGGGCTTACGCCTGCAGCAGCAGAGGCAGTTTATGAAAACTGCCTCTTAACTTGTGACCAAATTTAGTTGACCACAACAAATTGCATAATCAGGCCTCCATATATATTCAGAATGTGTATTTTAACTGCATTCCAACAAACTGTATATATATACAGTTTATATCTAAAGAGTAGGACAATCCATGCTCGTTTGCACAGAAAAAATGTAACCAATGCGCGTTGGTACTGGCACACTATAAAAAAATGTAGCAAAATCAGTGCATTATAAATACAAACCATGACATAACGAGACCCTCGTTATTTAGGTAAATGCGCATGCGTGTATTTCTATAATGGAAAGATGGATCTTGGAAATGGAGTTTGAAAATTACAAAATAAAATCAAATAGTTACCACGATTCAACGAGCTCTTTTACAGAAGAGTCACTTCCGTGCAAACGCGCATGCCTACGATTAAAATGTTAGGTGAATAATATGAGAATAGTTATTACCGCAATACTATGCGTATTTTCCTTACAATCGCTCTCAAAAGATTTAAGCGCAACTTGTAACAACGGTCTAATTGTCGATTCAATTATCAACGATCAAGTCACAACATTTTCCTTCTCTGATAACTTTCAAATCAATAACAAACTTCCAATTGTTCTCGCATCAATTAGAGTAACTAACCATACAAATACAGATCAATTATTTACAACTAAAATGCTCACTGCTAAATTCAATGACCTTGAATTCATCAGAGCATATAAAAATACAATTGCATCTGAGGTTATAGATTTTTCAGGTGTTACAGTTTCATCTAGTTCCCAAATATTAGTAAATGTATACTGGGCGCCACAACTTAAAATTGATGACAAAATTCATAGTGTCGAGGTACTTTGTGGTAAATTCACCTAACAAGTGCCAGCAAGCGGACTTGTGCAAGCTGTCACCCTTTTTGCAAAAACACGCAAAAAAGTCGCCATCTCACACAAGCCGTTGTGGCAGGCGTTAGCTGCCTAAGTCGTTGAAAAGATATAATTGCTATTAAAGAGAGTAAAGATTAAGCATGGAAATAAAAGAAGGTTATATAGAAGACTTTATAAGTGGCCTGCCAATTAAGGCCACCCCTGAAGAGCTTGATGCTGTTCAGGTCTATTCGAAAGTACTTGTTGACGACTATGGCTACCCTAAGGATAACATCCAGACCCGACCTCAGTGGCGCGTTAAGGTGCGCCCTTCCGATGTAAAAAAAGAATATCCAGTTGATATTGCAATTTTTGGTGATAAGGATCATCAAGAAGAGAACATACAGATCATTGTGGAATGTAAGAAAAAAAATAGGAAGGACGGTCGAGGGCAGCTCGAGGACTATTTGCGATTTTCGAAGGCTAGGATTGGAGTTTGGTTTAATGGAGATGAACGAGAATTCATTTATAAGAATGAAGCAGATGGAAAGATTGAATTTAGTGACCTTCCAAATATCCCTAGATATGGCCAGCGTGTTGAGGATATTGGAAAGTTCAAAAGAAAGGATCTACGGCCTGCTACAAACCTCAAGTCAGTTTTTAAAGCGATAAGGAACTACCTAGCGGCTAATGCTGTTGGTATTACACGAGATGAAGTCTTTGCTCAGCAATTGATAAATCTTATTTTCTGTAAAATCTATGATGAAAGATTTACTAAGCCGAGTGAAGCTGTGACTTTTCGAGCTGGTTTAGGTGAGAGTGCAGGCGAGGTTCATGCGAGAATCAGCGAGCTTTTCGAAAAAGTTAAGTCTCAATATGACGATGTAATTGAAGTTGCCGATTCAATTGAACTTGACCCTAAATCTTTAACTTATGTTGTTGGTGAGCTGCAACTATATTCAATTCAAGATAGCGCTCGAGATGCAGTGGGAGATGCCTTTGAAGTATTTATAGGGCCTTCCTTGAAAGGCGGACAAGGCCAGTTTTTTACTCCAAGAAATGTCGTAAAAATGGTTATAGATATGATAGACCCTTTGCCAAATCAAAAGATAATCGACCCTGCATGCGGAAGCGGTGGTTTTTTAGTTGAGGGGCTTCGGCATGTTTGGAAGAAAGTACAAGACGAAGGTGAGGCACTAAATTGGCCTGCTCATGAAATCGAAGCAGAAAAACAAAAAGTTGCAATTAAGAATTTTAGGGGAATTGATAAAGACTACTTCTTGAGCAAAGTAGCAAAGGCTTATATGGCTATTCTCGGACATGGTAGAGGGGGTGTTCATTGTGAAAACAGTCTTGAATCTCCAGTAAATTGGGCAAGTAAAACTAGAGATAGTATTCAACTGGGAAGTTTTGATGTAGTTATTACAAACCCTCCATTTGGAAAAAAGCTAGCTATCGATTCAGTTGACATGCTTAAGAACTACGAGCTAGGACATAAATGGAAGCATGATTTATCGGAGGACTTCTTTGAAAAACAAGGATTGCAAGATAAACAACCACCACAAATTCTTTTTATAGAAAGGTGCTTAGACTTACTTAAAGATGGCGGCACATTAGGAATAGTATTATTAGAAAGTATTTTTGGAATGCCTAAATATCGTTATGTTGTCGATTACCTTCAAAGAAATACCAACATCAAGTCAATAGTGACAATGCCTGAGGATTTATTCCAACCACATACTCACGCTAAATGTTGCGTTGTTATTTGTGAAAAAACTACCAAACCTTCAAGTAATTACCCAATATTTATGGCTGATGTTAAATGGTGTGGCCACGACAGTAGAGGGAACCCAACAATTAGAAAGAATGCAGAAGGAAAAGATGAGCTTTTAGATGACATCCCAAAAGTAGCTGACTTATATAAAAAAGGAGGCAAGTAGAAGTGATTAACTACTGGCTGAATCGATCCAATATCAGGGAGCGAGTATATATTCCTAAATATTATGATCCGGGCATCACTGCTCGACTGGAAAAGCTTAAAAATACTCATAATCTTTATCGAGTTAATGACCTTGTTCAAAACGGTTCTATAGTATTGTCAACAGGTCATGAAATTGGAAAGCTTGCTTATGGAACAGGTGACATCCCATTTGTGAGAACTTCTGATATTACTAATTGGGAAACAAAAACAGCTCCTAAGCAAGGTGTTTCAGAGGATATATACTTATCATACGCTGAATCGCAGAATGTCGAGAATGGAGATATATTATTAGTTAGAGATGGAACTTATCTAATAGGAACCAACTGCATCATTACAGAGTTAGATAAAAAAATTGTTTATCAATCTCATATTTTAAAAATAAGAGTTTCAAAAGAATTTATAGACCCATACTTGGTGTTTGTTATTTTAAATGCCCCAATAGTACAAGAACAAATTAGAAGTGTTCAATTTACTGCTGATACAATTGATACTATTGGAAATCGATTCCAAGAACTCGTATTACCTATTCCAAAAGATAAAACTATTTGTAAGGAAATTGCAGCAATCTCAAAAAAGGCAATGAACGATAGGGAGTTGGGAAAGGCTTTTATAAAACAAGCTCCAGTAATCATTGAGGAGGTGCTTAAGTCTAATAGTACAGCTCCAATAAATGATTTTCTTGCGAAGGACTGGGATGAAATTATTACGGATATGACGCAAGATACCGTAACATCTGAGTTTGGTCATTTTGAAACATTTTGGATTAATTCTGCTGATGTAAAAGAAAGAATATACCTTCCAAAATACTATGATCCTGATATAACTGATGAGATATCCAGTCTTTCATCTACTTGTGACTGTGTTTCAATTTTGAGTTTATGTAACAACGGATTTATAAGCGTAAGCACAGGTGATGAAATTGGTAAAATGGCATATGGAACGGGAGATATTCCATTTATACGTACAAGTGACTTTTCAAACTGGGAACTAAAGCATGATCCCAAGCAAGGAATATCGGAAGAAATATATCAAGAATATCGAGAGTCACAGAATGTTAAAGCTGGAGATATTTTATTGGTTAGGGATGGAACATATCTTATAGGGACATCCTGCATGATAACTGAAGAAGACTCAAAAATTCTTTTCTGTGGTGGGCTTTATAAAATAAGGGTCAATGATTGTGAGTTTCTTGATGAATGGCTACTACTGGCATTGTTGAATTCTTATTTAGTTAAAAGGCAAATAAGAACGAAGCAGTTTACGAGAGATGTAATAGACACCATTGGGAAACGCCTTTATGAAGTTGTTCTTCCTATCCCTAAATCCGACGAGGTTAGAAAAAGCATTTCAACTCAAATGAAGTCTATTGTGGAAACAAGAATGCAAGGGCGAATAACCATAAAAGAGCAAGCAAATATTATTGCACCTTGCTAAATTCGGCAGCTAACAACACGCCCTGAGGTGGACAGCAACCATTTTTCTTAGCTATTTGCAGCATACTGAAGCAGTGGTGATCCCCGTTTTTTCAAGGCTTCTAAATACTTCGATTCATCATAAACTGTGCGGGTTTTCCAGCAGCTAAAAGCAATTCTAACCCACTTAAAGGCTAAAGCCCTGATTACGGTATTATGCGGTTTTCCTTTCTCGATTTGCTGCTGATAATAAGCTTTAGCCCAGAATGAAAAACGTACTGACTGACCTGCCCACTCGACAAAGGTTTGCCGTAAAAATTTAGGGCAACTGTAGCGCCAATGAGTCCATGACTTTTTACCACTTCGTTCAATAACAGGTGCAATACCCGCATATTTTTGCATGTCTGCGGCCGTTTCATAACGCGCTCGATTGGAACCAAATGCGACCAATAATCTTGGTGCTAATTGTGGGCCTGCACCTGGTAAACTATCAAAAATAGCCTTATCTTTTTGGGCTTTGTAGCGTGTTTTAATGTCTTTATCCATGACATCAATGGCTTCAATCAGTAGCTTGAGTTGGGGTACCAATAAGCTAATCATTAGTCGATTAGGGGCAATAATACCTTCATCGTGGGTTAGTGCAAAAGCTGACTTGATCGACGCAATACGGTTCTCATTAACGGCACTATAGCGTGAGTTATGCTGGTTAAAGAAGTTGATGAGTGTGCTTTTTCTGGCACGTTTGGCAGAGGCTAAATCAGGCCAGCGACTAATAAATTCACAAAATATAATAGTGTCTTTTTCTTTAAACCATTCAAGTGGTTGCGGGTAGTAAGATTTTAAAATTCCCGCTATGCGATTCGATAAATCGACGCGATCTTGCACCAGTTTACGTCGATACTCTACCAGTTGCCCCAAGGCTCTAATATCAGCCGAATCAGGCTCAATCACTCGGAGTTTATCCATGTGTAATCGTAGAATATCAACCTGAAATTTTGCATCGCTAGGATCGTCCTTAGCACCACTATGTACAAAAGCTTTTCGGTATTTGGCGACGGTTGAAGGGTTAATAGAAAAGATGGTTAGGTGATCGTATTTTAATAATGCATGAACTAATGGGCCTTTTTTTAGCTCGCAACTAATACCAATTCTCTGGTTGGGATAACGTTCTTTTAATGTCATCACCCAGTCATGAATCGCTTCAGGCTTGGATGAAATAACGCCATAGGCGTAGGTTTTTCCTTGGTCGTCTGTTTCACAAAAGTCATGTTTTCTATCGGCCCAATCAATGCCGATAAGGCAAGCAAAATCACCAATATTGGGTTCTTTCATTTGAGTTAACCTCAGTGTAAGGTAGCTTTTGGAATGTGCAGGTACTCGTTTCTCGCAGGTCTTATAGATAGTCGGTGGGCGACATTCCCTGAGTATGCGTTTTGAAACGGAGTGACTTCTGTTAGCTCGAACGTCTTGTTATGAACATTGAATGTTTGGCGCAAGCATATTCGTAACTAACAGAAGCATGTTCCACTTTTTTAGCCAGAGAGTAAAAGGCCAGAATTAATGGAACGGAAGAACTATAAGCGCTTGCACATGGACAAAGTTTCCGTTGCACCTTTTGTGCATGGCTTCGCCATTATCGCACAAAATCCGCAACTACAACTTTGCCCGTGACGCGGGCGTTAAATGCCGGTTATGAGCATATCAATAGCATCCATTATTTCGTAACGGTAGCTCTCAAGAGAGGTAATCTCAGCCTTCAATATAGACCTTGGCACAGATGTCATTTGGTGGGCCAAAAGTATAAAGGTTCCTTCGTCTAGATTGATAATGGGGCAAAGTTTTTTCGCGTTCGTATTATTTACTGCTGAGACCGGCGAGAGAGGGATTACTAAGCGGGAGTTTAGATCATTGAGTAAGTCGCTTTGTACATTAACAAAATATGGGTAAGTTTTTCGAGAGCTTTTGTCTTCGTTTTTATATAAAGTAAATTGTGTCATTAGAAGTCTCGAAAAGAGTCTGAAAATAATCCATTTTTATCAGCTAACTCATTTAAGGCTTGGATTGCTTCTTTGTTCTCTTCTGCCCAAAGTTCTCTTTCAGCATTTCTTACTTGTATCGTTAAGGCTTGCTCAAGGGTCGCAGAAAGATTTATTTTAAGGCCGCGAGCCTTATTAAGAAGATCACTATTGATGCTTAAATTAGTTGCTTTTTTCGGTGCATTTTTGTTGAAGGCTTGTTGCATAGTATTGGCTCCGCATAATGAATGCGCAATAAGTATGCGCATTCATATTTTAGTAGCCAGCTAAACATTTAACAAGGCCATCTTGCGGATCTTTGTTGTTCTTACTGATTTTAATTGGCTCACGTTGAGCGTTTAGAATAATATTATGAGGTGTTATGTATATTGATAACTCCCTTATTCTTATAAATATTAACTTCGGCTAAAAGGACACATTATGACTTCTCTTATTCCTGGTAATTCATTGATTACCGACACCCCAGAAGAAGGCCGAGCTTTGGCAGTAAAAATGTCAAGGCTGATTATCAAAGCAACTCAGCCAAACGAGGCAGCTCGCAATAAAATGCGCGATGTTTATGCCAATGATCCAGCCATGTTAATTAGCATCGGCCAAGTGGTTGCAACCGAGTTTGCTACCATTGCAGCTGCTAATAATTATTGGCGCAAATAAGCCCCTCTAAAAAACCAAAATAGATCAATACCCGTACCTGTTTAATCATTATTATTATGAATTAAGGATTAAGGCATGTTACAGAAAGCCCTATTTTGGTTTACCGATGATCTGCGTTTACAAGACAACCTGCCATTAAGTGCTCTGTGTCAGAATTATGCAGATATCGCTTTTGTTTATGTGATTAATCCTGCAGATTTCACCCCTCATAATTATCAACACAAGGCGATTGGTCAGCATCGCTTTCGCTGTATTTATCAATCACTGCAAGACCTAAACCAGCAATTAAATGCTTTGGGGCACTCCCTTATCATTTTACACGGTGATCCAAGCCGTGAAATACTGCAATTTGTGCAACACAATGACATTGCTTGTATTGCCAGATCAGAACCTATTGGTGTTTACGAACAACGTTCTTGGCAACACATCAAATCTTTGCTGAGCCAATTACAAGAAAACAACTCGGCTCCTGTTGAGTTCATTTCTTGCTGGAACCATACCTTGTTTGATGCCGACCAGATTGATATAAACCCTAAAACCATGCGCAGTTTTTCTAGTTTTAGAAAGCACGTTGAAGGCGACGAAATTGCGGTCAATATGCCTAGTGCATCACTTGAACTGTTGCCTCAACTACAGACTTCTTCGACCAACGTGAGTAACACCGGGGTTAGTTTAGAGAAGCTTGCTGAGCAATATCTTAGTCAACCTCTCAAGCAAGCATTTATTAGAGGGGGTGAGCAGTCGGCAAAAGAGCATGTAACCGAATATTTTGCCAGTACTGCACCAAGCAGCTACAAGCAAACGCGTAACCGCTTAGACGGCTGGGACAGTTCGACTAAGTTCAGCCCCTTTTTAGCATTAGGTAATATTTCTCCAAGACAAATTTGGCAGCAGCTAAAAGATTACGAAAATATTAACGGTGCTAATGAATCCACCTACTGGATTGGTTTTGAACTGCTTTGGCGTGAATATTTTCAGTGGGCAGCACTCGAGCAGCAAGCACAATTATTTGCATTTAAAGGGCTTGCTAAGCAGAAGCCAAAAACCAGTTTTTACCCTGAACGCTTTAAAAAGTGGTGCGAAGGCAATACGCCTTACCCATTGGTAAATGCTTGCATGAAAGAACTTGAAGCAACAGGTTTTATGTCGAATCGAGGACGTCAAATTGTTGCCAGTTGTTTAGTGCACGAGCTGGCCATTGACTGGCGTTTTGGCGCGGCGTATTTTCAACAGCAGTTAATCGATTACGATGTAGCATCTAACTGGGGAAATTGGCAATATATTGCAGGTGTTGGTAAAGACCCACGGGGTGGTCGCCAGTTTAATATCAATAAACAAACCGCTTTGCACGATGCAAAAGGTGAGTTTATTGCTAAATGGCATGGCCATACTCAACACGCGCTACCGCTAGACTCAGTTGATTATGTCGACTGGCCGGTAAAGGTGGAAGAGTAAACCCATGAAAAAATCACAACTGCCCTCAAAGATTTGCCCAGTATGTGAACGTCCTTTTAACTGGCGTAAGAAGTGGGAAAAAGACTGGCCCAATGTTAAGTATTGCTCTAAACGTTGTGCCGGTGCTCGTAATTCACACCTTGCAACTAACAATTCTTGAAATGACTAAGGTTACAATCCTGTTATGGAAAATGCACTGCAAGCCACCGCTTTTATTGATTCCAACTCAGCAGAAATTATTAATTTTGCGACAACAGTGATTGGTAAAGAAAACCACCCAACCCAGCAAGCCATTAAACTTTATTATGCGGTTCGAGATGGCATTTTTTATGATCCTTATCGCATACAGTTTCCGCCAGCAGGCATGAAGGCAAGCACCACATTAAAACAAGGTTACGGTTATTGTGTAGCAAAGGCTGTTTTGTTGGCAGCCGCTGGGCGTGCTATTGGCATTCCAAGTCGTATTGGTTTTTCAGATGTTAAAAACCATTTAAGTTCAGAAAAACTACTGCAAGTCATGCAGTCCGATGTGTTTGCTTGGCATGGATATACCGAATTCTATCTTAACCAGCGCTGGGTAAAGGCAACACCGGCTTTTAATAAATCTTTATGTGATAAAGCGGGGATAAAGCCTCTTGAATTTGACGGCATAAACGATTCGATATTTCATGAGTTTGATACAGCTGGCAACAAACATATGGAATACCTGCATGAGCACGGGCATTTTTACGACCTACCTTTTCAGCAAATTATTACAGCCTACAAAGATCATTATCCTGTTTTAGCCAAGATGATCGACCAACAAGCCAAAATAGCCATTACTGGCAATTTTGAAAATGAAGCAACAGCTAATTAACAAAACACTGCTTGAATACTGTGTCCTTGATCAATTAGAATCCGTGCTTACTCACTACCTTCCTTGATATTCATGACGGTTTCACCTTTAAATGCAGCGGTGTTTCGCACTTCGCTGCCGGTATTATTTGGTTATTTACCTTTAGGAGCCGCTTTTGGTGTGCTGTTTAGTGATCTTGGATATCACTGGTCGTATGCTGTAGCGATGGGCATTTTCATTTATGCCGGTGCGGGTCAATTTTTAGCCGTTGGTTTAATTGCTAACCAAGCTGGGCTAACAGAAATGGCCATCGCGACCTTGTTACTCAACTCACGGCATATTTTTTACGGTTTATCACTCATGAACCGTATGCATAATCGTGGCTGGCGTAAGTGGTATCAAATATTTGGTTTAACCGACGAAACGTATTCTTTGATAACCTCAACTCCAGTTCCTCATGGCATAAATGCGGGTCAATTTCATTTTAGAATCACCGCAATGAATCAGCTTTATTGGGTTGTAGGCTGTGGCTTGGGAGCTTGGCTAGGCAGCCAGTTAGAATTTTCTACCGACGGCATCGCCTTTGTTTTGCCTGCACTGTTTATGGTGTTAACCATAGAGCAGTACAAACACCTAAAAGACATTCGCCCTTTTTTAACCGCCTTACTCATCGGCATTGGCACCCTGGCATTCGTTAGCCGTGATCACATGTTGCTAGTAGCTATTTTATTAAGTTTGAGTGTCTTAATGATGCAGTATGCGTCTATTAACAGGAGGGCCACCAATGAATAACCTAACAACATTTTGGTATTTGACGGGTGTTATTGCTGTTTTAGCAGGCACAACTTTTTTAACCCGCGCACTGCCTTTTTTAGTTTTATCACGAGCAGCCAATCATCCTTTGTTAAATCATTTGGGCCGTTTACTGCCTCCCATCGTCATGGTGTTGCTGGTGGTGTATTCTTTCAAGAACGATGCTGCATTATCGGTTAGTTTTTTACCCGAGCTCGGCTGTCTTGCTCTAGTTGCGGTATTGCATTTAGCATTTCGCCAACCACTGCTAAGTATCGTCGGTGGAACCGCCGCTTATATGACATTAGTACAAATGGGGTTAAGCTGATCATTTAGCACCACTCTAATATCACTCTATTACCACTTTTAGAAAGTATGATTGATTAAAGGTTGCAGTATGAAATCAATAACAATGAGTCTATTTTTATACCTAGCTTTAGCATCTAATGTAATAGCAACTCCACCATTTGCACAAAGCATCAACCCCCCTCTAGAGGCTGAAATTCAGTATTTGCTCAACTTTGTAGCTTCGACTGACTGTCAGTATGAGCGTAATGGCAGTTTTCATAATGGTGAAGAAGCCGTTGAACACATTAATAAAAAATACGCTTATTATAAAGATGAGATTAAAACAGCAGAAGATTTCATAAAGTATTCTGCGACCAAGAGCATGCTGTCGGGTAAGTTCTATACCGTGCACTGTCATAATGCTTTACCAATTAAAAGCCAAGATTGGCTATTAAACGAATTACACTCTTTTAGAGACAGATAATTTTAAAGACTGATAAATTATCACTAAGGATTTATTATGAATGATCAACAAGACTGCCCTAGCATGGACAGTTTTACTAAAAAGTATTTATTTTTTTTAGCAAGCTTAGCTTTCGTTGCACTGGTTTGGTGGTTAAGTAGCTTGGATTTTCGTGCTGGAGAAATTAATGATCTACTGGCTGCCGATAATGAAATAGCGTCTTATCCCTATCCCTTTCGCGTAATTTCTGTCAACAAAGGTGTTGCAAAGGTAAGTAGCCCTCGCTCTGCTGAATTATCCGCACTTCAATCTTTACGGGTTATGTATCCCAAGTTGGAAAAAAGCGATGCTACCTCTGATGAGGTCATGGCTGCTCAAAAACAACTGGCTCACGTGCAATCTAAAGTCGCTAAATTGATTAAAGGTCAAGATGATGTTGTTAGGATTCGCTGGGTTTTAGACACTCAATGGCTTTCTGAACGGGGTATACAGATATTTCAATAAGCCACCAGCTTTTTAACAATATTTCTTTTTAACAATATTTCAATATTAATCTTAACGTGGCTGTATCTTAAAAATGACCAACACTTGCGCAAGCAGTTCTATCGGCTCACACCTCACCGTTGTTACTCATAGTGGCAGTTTTCATGCCGACGACGTGTTTAGTGTCGCAGCTCTTAAAAGCATCTTACCCGACTTTAATTTAATCCGAACCCGCGATGTAGCACTTATAGAACAAGCTGACATTGTGTTAGATGTAGGTGGTATATACGCTCCAGAAAGGGGCCGCTTTGATCACCACCAGCGCGGGGGGGCAGGTGCTCGAGACAATGGTATTCCTTATTCATCTTTTGGCTTAATTTGGCAAAAATATGGCTTAGAGATTTGTGATGGCGATGCAGATGTTGCTGATTCGGTAGATGGTATCCTAGTATCGACAATAGACGCGATAGATTGTGGCCATGTCGAAGGCGTTGCTCAAGGCATTAGTTTAAGCCAAACCATTTCTATGTTTAATCCAACTTGGCAAGAAGGCGGCGATTTTGATGCAGGCTTTAATGAGGCCGTCGCTTTTGCACAGCGAGTATTAACACGATTTATTGCTTCTGCTAAGGGGGGTATCGACGCCAAATCTACAGTGGCGCAAGCTATAAAAGAAGCGGATGACCCCAGAGTTATTGTTTTAACACAATACATGCCTTGGAAAACCACCGTTCATTCTTTGTCAAAAGAGGCGCTGTATGTCATTTACCCGTCAGAGACCGGGCAGTGGCGCATGCAAACAGTACCCGTAGAGCTCGGCTCTTTTACAGATAGAAAGCCATTACCTCAAGCATGGGCAGGTCTATCCGATAAAGCCCTACAAGAAGTAACCGGCATAAACGATGCAATGTTCTGCCATAACGGTTTATTCATCGCCGGAGCCGATTCATTTGCTAGCATTCTTAAAATGGCGTCTATTGCATTGCAATAGGCTCTTTTTCACTTTCTTTGGGCACAGATTATGAAATTTCGATTATGCATAAAAACATTATTATTGATTGCAACCACTCTGTTAATAGGCGGTTGTTTAGGTATGCCAAAATCAGTAACACCGGTAACCGATTTTGAAATCAACAATTACCTAGGTAAATGGTACGAAATTGCCCGCTTAGATCACTCTTTTGAGAGAGGTTTAACTCAAGTTAGCGCAGAATATCGCTTACAAGACGATGGCGGTGTTCAAGTTATTAATCGTGGTTTTTCTGCCGAAGATAATGCATGGAAAGAAGCAGAAGGTAAGGCATACTTTGTTAATGAAACGTCTGAGGGCTATTTAAAAGTTTCCTTTTTTGGCCCATTTTATGGCTCTTATGTTATTTTTGAATTAGACAAAGAAAACTACCAATATGCCTTTGTATCTGGCCCTAATACAGACTATTTATGGCTTTTATCCAGAACGCCAACTGTGTCTGAGTCTGTAAAAAATAGCTTTGTTAGCATGGCGCAAACACACGGTTTTGATACCGATAATTTGATTTTTGTTGAGCATGAATAATGCGAGGCTTATATGTGGGTTCCTAAAAAAATAGCGTTTGTTTTTAATTCTGCAGTCGACAATCAGCAAGCACTGCATCAAGTATTTTCGACGGCCATTAATAATCAAGCAAGCTTAACGCTTATTTCCATTTTTAATCCGTCTATTTTGAGCTTTAAACTGTCGGACGATTTTACCCCAGTAGAAGAGCTGGAAGACAATTTGAAAGTATTACAAAAACAAGCATTAGAAGATTCTCAGCGCCACAATCCAGAGCTTGATTGGGACAAAATCGACGTTACTTTTACCGTACTCGCCGGTGATCCTGATCTAGAAACCGTTAAGGAAGTTATTCGTGGCAACTATGATCTATTGATTAAAACCGTTGATAACCAGGGGTTGTTAAAACGTGTATTTGGCCGCGAAGACATGCGTTTATTGCGCAATACACCTTGCCCTGTTTGGCTAGTGCAATCACAAGGGTTAAAATCGGCTAATGCCCATAGCCGTAAAATTTTGGCGGCTGTTGATGTTAATGCGTTGTACAAAGACGATGAAATGGAAGTTCGTCGGGAACTTAATTTAAAAATACTAGAAACGGCTTACTCGTTGGCAATATCCGAGTCTACCGATCTACACGTTGTTTCAGCTTGGTCAGCGCCGTTTGAAAACTCACTTGCTTCTGGCTTTATTCGCGAACCCGCCGAAAAAATTGAAGAATACGTCACTGAAATAGAGCGTACTTGCCAGCGTAACTTTGACCAACTAATGGCCCGCTTAGAAGAGCGCTTTGGCGCCGAAACTCAGCATTACCTTAATCCCAAAACCGCCCTTATTAAAGGCTCTCCCGACACTGTCATTACTCAACAGGCTCAAGACATAGGTGCTGACTTAGTTGTTATGGGAACCGTCGCTCGTAGAGGCATAGCAGGCTTGGTTATGGGAAATACTGCAGAATCGATTTTAGATCGACTAGGGCAATCGGTAATAGCGATTAAACCAACAGGGTTTGTTTCCCCCGTTAAGCTGTAGTGTTTAATTTAATCGCTGCAAACGAAATGAAACACCATAGGAAGTCGTTGCATAAAATTAACAAAGCTATGATTTCCACCGGCTTCTATCCAGCTTGGGCATTGGCTGTATTTAGCGCAAGCTAAAGAATAATCCAAGGTTTCATCGGCTGTTTGCAGCAATAAAAACACATCGCTGGGCCGCAATATCTGATCAACTTCTAAGTGTCTTAGCTGCTCAATGTGATTCATTTCTAATACATAGGTTTGGCCATCGTAAAAGTGCTGGTTAGGCCCAAGGTATTTATCTAGCAATGCATAAGGGGCAACCGCTGGGTTGATTAACACGGCTTTTATGCCCAATGCTTGCGACAAATAAGTCGCATAATAACCGCCTAAAGAACTGCCAATAACAAATACTTTTGTTATGCCTTCTGTGTGCTGCAAGGCAACAACAGCGTCTTGAGCTTGTTTGATCGCTGTGTCTGGCGCAAATGCCAAGGTTGGCACTGCCAGCTGATTTGCCATGCCATGGTCATTAAAATACTGAATAAGTTGTTGTGCTTTGGTTGACGCAGGAGAACTTAAAAAGCCGTGTAGATAAACACAACCAATATGGCTGGGAAGTAGAGCAGCTGTCATAAATTACTAATAACCATTCGCTGATAAATCTATTTGAAAATCAATACCTTTTACTCGTGATACATGGGTATCAATCGAGCCATCTGCATTAAGAGCTAAATAACGATAACCAGGAGCAATTTCATCAATATCAAAATCTTCAGACTTGGGTTTAAATTGCACACAAGTTGAGGGGGTTGATAGCATCCTAATCCCCTCAACTAGGCGATCACTATCTTGGTGCACATGGCCCCAAAGAATACATTTAACTTGATCATATCGACGCGCAAGCGCCATTAACTGCTCACCATTTTTGACACCTATTTTGTCCATCCAACCACTTTCCATAGGAATGGGATGATGATGAAGGCTAACCAAGGTGTATAAGTCTGGGCGGTCGTTTAAGGCAGTTTCTAATAATTCCAGCTGGTCATCAGCAAGGTATCCAAATACCGAGCCTTCTACTTGCGAATCCAACAAAACAAGCTGCCAATGCTTGGTGCGTATGATGTTCTCTAAGTGGCGAGTGCCCTCACAGACTGTTTTCATGTTGAGGGGGTTATCATGGTTGCCGGCGAACCAAAAAGATGGCGTAGCAAAGGGTTCTAAAGTCTCGTGTAAACGCTGGTAGGATTCAATGGAGCCATCTTGAGATAAATCACCAGATACCACAAAGAAGTCAAAATGAGTGTTCTCTTGTTTTACTCGATCAAGTACACAATCAAGACTAAACTGTGTCTCTAACCCAAGTAGTTGCCCATCCTGGGCTTTTACTAAATGAGGGTCGGTTATTTGAATAAACCGAACGGGATCTTCGTTAGCTAGCAAATACAAAGGAGACTCCATTTCCAAGTTAATGGCTTACAAATTAATATTTTTGGCGGCTTAACGCTCTTTATTTAACAACAACTCCTTATTGTATAGACCATTTTTTCAATTTTAGTCAAAATTGCATCACATTTTTTTCAATTGTTAACAATTAGCGCAATGGCACAAAATCCAAAGCTACCTCGGTGTGCCCATGGTTAAAGCAATGTGTTAACCACTCCGCTAAAAACTGGTTGAGCTGTGCTTTTTCATCAGGCATACGCATTTGCGGATTAGGATAAACATACTTACCCTGAATACGCTTTTGATTTTGGTAGCTGGTGACTTCTGCTGAACGTGCATCATGATAAACCCTAACCACCATAGTTGGTGGTGTCACCCAACCAGGACAAACCCCATGCTGAATCAACTCAATGGTTGATGTATAAGGAAAGCTTTCAATAACTTTTAAGGTGATTTTCACATTTGATTCAGGTGATACAGAGACGCTGTCATTCGCACCAGACGCTTTCATCATAAACGACTTTTCATAACCCAGCTCAAATTCAGGCAGTAGCTTATTTAGGCGAATGTAATTACCTTCGCACGCGGCCGCCATTTTTTTTAAATCAGGCACGTAGCGGCGATTCAAACTCATATTACTGCCCTCGTCCAACGGTGAATGCTCATGCGTGAAACTCAGCTTTATTCAATTTTAACCACTGCAAAGCAATGATCGTAGCACCATTATTAATATCACCACTGGCAATAAAATCATAAGCCTCAGCAAAAGGAATCACTCTTACCAGAATATCTTCATGCTCGCTCTCTAAACCATGAACACCATTAAATTGTGAACTATCGACCACTGCACAAAAAAGATGTATTTTTTCTGAAGTGCCGCCAGGAGAAGACCAATAGCTCGTAATAGGAATAAGGTCTGTAATATGACCTCCGGTTTCTTCTTTTACCTCGCGCTTTGCCACTTCTTCTGGGTGCTCACCTTCTTCAATCGTGCCCGCCACAACTTCTAACAACCATGGTGATCTGCTGGTTTCTAAAGACGCACCTATACGATATTGCTCGGTTATTACAACGTTATCCCGTAACGGGTCATAAAGTAAAACAGCCGATGCTTCACCCCGCTCAAATAATTCACGATAAAATACCTCAGTTTCACCGCCTGCGAACAATTTATGCTGTACAGAATAACGATCAATCTTGAAAAAACCGTCATATACACGCTCTTTTGCTAATATTTTATGGTCACTTTGCTGAAATTTTACCGATAACGTTAACTTAGTCATTCACTATATTACTCATTTGGAATATGATGCACTATCAGGACGGATTCTCTGGTAACGCAGTGTTGCTGATAACAGAACAATTAAGCCATGTAATCGCTCATTTATCTGTTAGAATCTTAACCAATGTATTTTTACAGGCCCTTGAGACCTCGTTATGAAAAAATTAATTGCACTAACCTCTGTATTATCAACTGCATTATTTGCAGGCCATGTATCTGCAGCTAACCTAAACGAAATCTACCAACTGTCGTTAAATAATGATGCCGAGTTGGCCGCAGCAAAAGCCAAGCGTGATTCTGGCAACTACAACGTTGATCTAGCACGCGCCGCTTTGTTACCTCAAGTGACCCTAGGTGCTGATCAAGCCAGTACTGAAGTTGAGTCCGATGCTGGCGATTCTAACTTTGATACGTTTTCTTACAACGCAACGATCACTCAAACGTTATTTAATTTAAACAGTTGGTACAATTATCAGGCCGCATCGGCCGGTGGTAATGCGTCTGAATTAGAATATATGTTAAGTGAACAGCAGTTAATACTACGTAGCGCAGAAGCGTATTTCAACGTATTACGAGCAAAAGAAAACTTAGAAACTGCGCAAGCAGAAGAAAAAGCGGTTAAACGCCAATTAGAGCAAACACAGCAACGCTTTGAAGTCGGCTTAATTGCTATTACCGAAGTACACGAGGCGGAAGCTTCTTACGATTTATCGTATGCCAACCTGATCGGTCAAGAAGCAGCATTAGATATTAGCTACGAAGCATTAGAGCAAATCACTGGTCAACGTTTTGAAAGTTTAGCCCCACTTAAAAACGACATCGAATTTTCGGCCCCAGAAAAAGCGGTATCACAATGGGTAGAAGCGGGTTTAGCAAAATATGCGGGCATTCAATTAGCTCAAGAAGGTGTAAATGCCGCTGAATATACGCGCAAAGCGGGCTGGTCTAACTACGCGCCGCAAATTAATGCCCAGTTTAGTTATACCGATGGAGATCAGGTCAATGGCGCAACGACCATTGATTCAACCAGAACCACCTTAGCGTTCTCGGCTCGTATTCCATTATTTGCGGGCGGCAGTAACTATGCTCGCGCTAAACAAGCCGCTGCTGAGTCCACTCAAGCCAGTGCTAACTTAGATTTACAGCAGCGTACGGTTAAAAACAACATCCGCAGTTTGTACCGCAAAGTACAAACCGACGTATTAACCGTTAAAGCCCGTAAACGTGCTACCGTGTCTTCTCGCAGCGCGTTAGAAGCCACAGAAACCGGTTATCAGGTTGGTACACGCAACATTGTTGAAGTATTAAATGCGCAACGTAACTTGTTTAGCGCTCAACGTGATTACGCCAATGCCCGTTATGATTATATTATTGATTTAATGAACCTTAAATTCTTTGCGGGTTCACTAGGTGAACCTGATATTCAGGCATTAAATGCTTGGTTAAATTAAGCATTAATTAATCACTAAATTAAAAAATAATCATATCGCAGACACAAAAAAACCACTCTATTGAAGTGGTTTTTTTGTGTCTGCCTTTTAACAATAATGTATCACCGCTTACGCCAATTTTTGCTCTGCTTCTGTGGGTAATGAGTATTTACCAATACGCTTAACCACCGTCCAGTATTGCTGCAAGAACGATCCCGTATTGTAAGGAATATTGTACTCTTTACAGATTTTTCGTACTTCTTTTGACATGTCTAAATAATGATAAGCCGGAACATCAGGGAATAAATGATGCTCAACCTGACAACTAAGATGTCCTGTTAAAATATGAAAAACACGACTGCCTTCAAAGTTAGACGACCCTAAAATTTGACGGTAATACCACTCACCACGTGTTTCATTTTCACATTCTTTTTCATCAAACGTTTGTGCGTCTTCAGTAAAGTGGCCGCAAAAAATGACACTCGAGGTCCACCAGTTACGAATAAATTCGGCAATCATGTTACCCGCTAAAACAGCAAAAAACATCGGCCAAGAAATTAACGCTGCTAGCAATGGAAAGAAAATATATTCTTTAAACACTTGGCGTTTTATTTTTCCAAAAAACGATTCTTTTAATGCTTTTCGACTAATCGGTAAGCTCGATTTTTCTTTCTTTTTACCAAAAAAGATACGTTCGCCAGCCACTTCATGATACGCAATACCGAACTGAAAAAAGCTACTTAATAAAAAGTAAGTAATAAACTGAAAGCGATTTTTTGGACGCCAGCTCATATCATCACTGAGTCTTAACAAACCATAGCCATAGTCGCGGTCTTTACCAATAATGTTGGTGTAGGTGTGATGTTCGTGATTATGATAGCGCTTCCAAGATTCACCATCACCCCATATATCCCAATCAAACTTGCGGGAATTAATATGCGGATCGTTCATCCAGTCGTATTGTCCATGCATCACGTTATGGCCAATTTCCATATTGTCTAAAATTTTCGATAACGCTAACAGCACCACGCCGGCTAGCCAAAATAATGGGTGATAAAACCCCAACACTAAAGCTATTCGACCTAAAATATCGCCACCGCGCTGAATACGAATCAAGCGACGAATATAATTGGCATCTTTTTCGCCAATGTTTTTCATTACGTCATCGCGCACTTTATTCAGTTTTTCTTCGAACCCTTTTAGCGCTTCTGCGTTAGGACGTTTACTGGCTAAATGTATAGTCATAGTATCAATGCCTCTATTAAATATCTAAAACAACGTCGCCTTGGGCGACCGAGATGCATAGCTGAATTTCTTCACTACCGGTATCAGAAAACTTCTGTGTGCGGGTATTAAACACAACACCACTTTTCTTTTTACAAATGCACTGGTGACAAACACCTATTCGACAACCTGACACAGGGGATAACCCCTGCGCTTCCGCATGTTCTAATAAGGTTTGAGTATTGTCTTTCTCGGTAACTAAGACTTGTTGTGAAGCGGCAAAGTGAACAACCCCTTGCTGAGTATTTTCAATCTCGATGGGCGCAGCACCAAAGTACTCGAAGTGAACCTTGTCGCTACTTAACCCTAATTCAGACAATACTTTTCGCGCTTGTTGAATCATTGGGCTAGGCCCGCAAACATAGGCTGTACGTTGATGGAAATCGGCGCAATATTTAAGTAAATGATCGGCACTAACAAAACCTTCTACAGAGCTGTCTATAAAAGTAATTGTGATTCCTGGGTGCTGCTCTTGCAGACTTGCCAACTCGTGCTTAAAAGCAATTTCTTTATCATTGCGCGAGTAGTACAACAAGTGAATATTTTGATCAGTTTGCAGCGAGGATGGATTAAGTGCTTGTTGTTGCAGCATCGAACGAAAAGGTGTGATACCGCTGCCACCAGCAATAAATAGTTTCTTGTTGGCATCAGCACTGGCTAGCAAAGTAAAATCACCCTGTGGCGCGGAGATATTTACAAAACTCCCGAGCTGTAATTGCTGACGCATCCAAGGGGTCATTTTCCCCTTATACTGCTGACGAATACTCAGTTCGATCAAGCCAGTACGCGCATAATGCGCAGGAGACGAAGAAATACTAAAACAACGTAAGACACGCGCACCGTTTTTTTCGACCATCAGCTCGATGTATTGACCCGCTTTAAAGTTGGGCCACTCTTTATCTAACCAGCCGGCTTGAGGCGCAAGTACCAGAGTGTACATATCGCTTAGTTCGTCACGAATATCGACCACACTGGCGCGGTAGGCGTCTGTCGTCCACTGGGGGGCAACGATTTGTATCAATGGCTGAAAATACGCTGAAAAGCTGCTGTGCTGTGTTAATGCTTGACTAAACCAAGCCCAGCTTTTTTGAGATAATGCGTTCAAAGTGCACCTCCTTATTTGAGAGAACACTTGTACGCTGAAATTTGTTTTTTGTCTAATTTATGAGCATTTTAATCAAGACAAACACCCTTTCCTAAAAGTTAATAATAGCAAAGATTAGCCTAAATTTACTCTATAATACTGAGCACTTGTTGAGTTAAGCGCTGCACCGCTCCTTGGTTATTTTTAACCACCTGCAAGCCATTTAAGCCCATTTCTTCACGCATATCTGGGCGTTCAAGTAGTTGCCACAAACAGGTGTTTAATTGCTTGCGATTTGGCTGCTGCATGGCTCCTTGATCAATTAGTTGCTGGCTAATAGCGGCAAAATTATAATCACTCGGCCCCATAACCACCGCCTTTGATAGCGCACAAGCCTCTAACGGGTTGTGACCTCCGTGCTCTATAAAGCTACCGCCGATAACCGCAACGTCGGCGCTCGCCAATAAGAGCAACATCTCTCCCATAGTATCGGCCAAATACACTTGAGTCGTTGCAGTTAGCTCACTATTAACTGACTCGCTGCGGCGAGTAAGTACTAACTCTCGATTAAGAATAATGGCGGCGACGGAATCAAAACGCTCGGGATGCCTGGGCACTATCACCAATAACAAATCCGGAAAAGTAGACAATAGCTGCTGGTATACATCTAGAATAAGGTCGTCTTCACCTTCGTGACTGCTGGCTAAGACTAAAACCAAGCGATCTTTCCCCCATTGCTGCTTGAGAGCCTCTGCCTGCTCATCAAGAGAGTTGGGCACTTGAATATCAAATTTAATACTGCCGGTAACCGTTATCTTGCTAGCATTGACACCTAATTGCAGAAAACGCTCAGCGTCGTTATGGTGCTGTGCAGCAACCCTATCTAAACCTTGCAGCATAGGTTGGGTTAACTTGGCGAACTTAGCATAACCCTTAGCTGATTTCTCCGATAAACGAGCGTTCGCTAAAATTATGGGAACATTTTGTTTATTGCAGCTGCGGATAATGTTTGGCCACAATTCTGTTTCCATAATCAAGCAAATACTTGGTCGAATCTTGTTGATAAACCGTGACATTAACCAAGGCAAATCGTAAGGCAGGTAAACATGAAAAACACGACCAGCCGCCATATCTTGCTTATACAAACGTTTAACTTGGTCTGAACCTGTGGGTGTTGTGGTTGTAATGGTAATGGTTGAATCTGGCTTGGCAGAAAGTAGGCTGCGCACTAATGGTTCTGCCGCTAAGGTTTCGCCCACAGAAACCGAATGCACTAAAATACCATGTGACTGACCCGTAAACTTAAACAGTGCAAAACGCTCAGCCCAACGTTGCCGATAGCCCGGGCTAGCACCGCCACGCAGCCACATTCTTAATAAAATCAGCGGAATGGCTAAGGTAAATACCATGTTATAAAAAAAACGCGCCACTCTCAGCTCTCCATCGTCGGTATGCAATCAAAAAATAGCATTCCATATTAGCAAAACAGCGAGCAAGCTTATATAGCCTGTTTGCTAGTTCCTGCAGCCTAGTTTTGTTAGACTGAAGCGATATTACGACTCTTTTAATTCACATATAATTTATTTGGCGGACCAAGATGGATTTACACGTTCCAAACTTCCATCAAGCACAGGTACTGGTATTCGGCGATGTCATGCTGGATCGTTATTGGCAGGGGCCTACATCACGCATATCCCCTGAAGCACCTGTACCTGTAGTAAAAGTACAAGATATAGAAAACCGTGCCGGCGGTGCGGGTAACGTTGCCTTAAACATTGCCATGCTGGGTGCTAAAGCGCATTTATTTGGCATCACTGGGGATGACGAGAACGCCAATGATCTCGAGTACATGCTAAAAACAAAGGGGGTAGAGTGTGCCTTTTTACGTCATGAAACCAGCCCTACTATCACCAAATTACGCATATTAAGTCGCAACCAGCAATTAATTCGTTTGGATTTTGAAGAAGCATTCCACAACGTTAATCTAGAAAGTATTGTTGATCAGTTTGAGCAACAAGTCGCTCATGCTGGTGCGGTTATTTTATCTGACTACAATAAAGGTGCATTAACCGACCCTCAGCGTTTGATTCAAGCGGCGCGCAAAGCAGGCACACCGGTTTTGGTCGATCCAAAAGGTAGCGACTTTAGCCCTTATCGCGGCGCGACCTTAATTACTCCCAACCTTGCAGAATTTGAAGCGGTGGTTGGTTATTGTAAAGACGAAGCTACACTTATCGCCAAGGGCAAAGCGTTGTTAGCAGAACATGATCTAACCGCTCTGTTAATTACCCGCAGTGAAAAAGGCATGACGTTAATACAACGCAATGCCGAGCCTTTTACCCTGCCAACTCGTGCCCGCGAAGTGTTCGATGTGACCGGAGCAGGCGATACCGTGATTTCGGTTTTTGCTACCTCGTTAGCCGCCGGTGAGTCCTTAGAAAAGGCTACGGCATTAGCGAATATTGCGGCAGGCATTGTGGTCGGTAAATTGGGTACGGCAACAGTGACCAGTGATGAACTGCGTAGCGATATTCGCAGTGAACAACACGGTGGTGCTGCGGTATTTAATGAAGATGAATTAATGCAACTGGTAGCAGAATGCAAAGAGCGCGGCGAGAGTTTGGTGATGACCAACGGCTGCTTCGATATTATTCACCCTGGCCATGTACAGTATTTAAAAGAAGCGAAAACCTTAGGCGATCGTTTATTAGTGGCGGTCAATTCTGATGAATCAGTATCGCGTTTAAAAGGCCCTACTCGCCCGATTAATCCTCTTGATCATCGCATGGCGGTATTGGCAGGGTTAGAAAGTGTCGATTGGGTTGTGCCGTTTACTGAAGATACCCCCGAGCGTTTAATTACCAAAGTGCTGCCGAGTATTTTGGTGAAAGGCGGCGATTATAAGATTGAACAAATTGCGGGCGGCGAAGCGGTAATGGACGCTGGCGGTGAAGTGATTGTATTAAGTTTTAAAGACAATTGCTCGACGAGTGCAATTGTTAAACGTATTCAGGCTGAGAAAGCCTGATAACGTTCTTTTTATCGAAGTACTGTTAATAGCTTATTAATCTCGCGGCACGCACGCAAGTACGTCCATGTAGGCTCGTATTTCGCATCCATGCGAAATGACGGCCTACTCACTTAACAAGCCATCACCAGCGCTTCTAAATTTATGTATTATTCTAGCGTCTGAACTAGCTAAAATTTGGGATGAGTAAATTATGATTATTGTAACTGGCGGCGCTGGTTTTATTGGCAGCAACATTGTTAAAACGTTAAACGAACAAGGTCGCAAAGATATTATCGTGGTGGATGATTTAACCGACGGTAAAAAGTTTTATAACTTAAGCGATTGCGACATTGCCGATTATCTTGATAAAGATGATTTTTTGCAGCTAGTAAAAATTGACGATCCCATTTTGAATAACGTCGAAGCAATCTTCCATGAAGGTGCTTGCTCTTCCACCACGGAGTGGGATGGTAAATTCATGATGGAGAATAACTACGAATACTCTAAAACACTTTTGCACGCCTGCATCATTCGTGAGATTCCGTTTTTATACGCCTCTAGCGCATCGGTTTATGGCGCAGGTTCTGTATTTAAAGAACAGCGTGAACACGAGCAGCCATTAAATGTTTATGGTTATTCTAAATGGCAGTTCGACCAATACGTGCGCGAGATTCAACATACCTTTAAATCTCAGGTGGTTGGCTTCCGTTATTTCAACGTGTACGGCCCACGCGAACAGCACAAAGGCAGCATGTCTTCGGTAGCTTTCCACTTTAATAACCAAGTTAAAGAAAACGGCGTGGCTAAATTATTTGGCGGCAGCGATGGTTATGAAGATGGCGAACAGCGTCGTGATTTTGTTTACGTCGGTGATGTGGTTAAAGTAAATCTTTGGTTCTTAGCCAACCCTGATAAGTCGGGTATCTTTAACTTGGGTACGGGTCGCTGCCAGAGCTTTAACGATGTAGCGAATGCTGTGATCGATTGGCACGACGAAAAAGGCACTCACGTTACCAAGGCAACGAAAGAATACATGCCGTTTCCTGAGCATCTTAAAGGGGCTTATCAAAGTTTTACTGAAGCGGATATTTCTAAGCTGCGCGATATGGGTTATGACCAACCTTTCGCAACGGTTGAAGAAGGGACTCGTGCGTATTTGGATACGTTAAATAAATAAGCTATTGAATAACACCTAGTTAAAAATAAAGCATTACGAGTTGTTATCTATAAATGCTCAACTCATCACAAAATGAGTTGAGCATTTTTTTACTTAAAGTTTAATATTTTAAAAGATCACAACTGCATCTTTTGTTTAATCTTTTCTAAAGCGCTGCGCATATTGTCACTTGAAGATTCAGAAGGTACTTTAGACAATTCATAATCATTGCCAGCTTCTGCCTTTTTGATGATAAAAATTTCATCACTGCCTTCTAGCATAACTTTACCTTCACCACCCGATTTTAAAAGTTTATCCAATTCGATTTGGGTATCGGGTTCAACCGGTATTATCGTGCTTTTTGCGTGTTTGTTATTACTCATAGTATTTTTTAATCCTGCCTCTAGCCAGAAGTCTAAAACGACTTAATTTAACGTGTAGTTATTCACCTGTAGAATAGTCGATTAAAATCAGCACTACCAATGCCTATGAGAAATGCACTAGAGATTATTAAAAATAATATCCCCATAATAAGCAGTAACTTCTTTTTCGCTGTTATCGGTGTCGGTCATTATAGCAATCACATCAATGGTATTATAAGCAGCTCTATTGGCCTCATCACTTCCTTGATCACCAAACACTGTGATCAAATCCTGATACACATTGCGACGTTCTTCATACCACTGTCCAACAACATCATCTTGCCCACGCACTGCTAACATTTTTACGTTGGCACCCGCAAAAGGATTATCCCAAACTAGGCCTTGTGCTTGATTACTAGACCACACGTAATTTAAAGACAAGGTATTCCAAAAACGCCAACCGCCGTCAATAACCACGTAAATACGCGCCGCAAAATCATCACCTTTTTTAGTGCGCTCAGCCAAAGACGTTAGCTTGTTTTCTATAAGCCAGCGCCAATTTATATAAGGCGTTTCATCCAGATTGATTTGTTGTTTTAAAACCAAACCCGACGCAGTACTACTACTGAAAGCTTTTAAAGATAATCGACCATGGTTTTCACTCAGTGTGTACTGCGTCGTATCGACAAACGATTTGGTTTCCCATTGATCAATTCCACCGTCTTTGAGCTTAGTAAGATTAAGCTCATCAGACAACACTGTACTACTTAACACACTGGCCATCACAAACAAAAAAAACCTTAGGCCAACAAATTGACCTAAGGTTGTATTATTTAAAACATTCAACTTATGCTGCCTCTAACGCTGCTTGTTTCGCTTGCTGCTGAATTTCCAGTGCTAACTCTGGAGGCAGCTCTAAGTGACTTGCTAGCTGTTTAAGATAAAGACGCTCTGCATCATTATCCTCGTCAATTGCAAAACAAGAAATCAAATACACTTCTGTTTTTTGCTCAACATTATGAGTTTCAGCAACAAGCTGATCAATAGTTGCTGGTGTTCTGAGCAAATCCATCATCATGTGTTTAAATTCAGCTGACGATGGCATACCGTCTACTGCATCAAAAATTCGATTCTGTTCAACATCATCGATATGACCATCTGCTTTGGCCGCAGCAATCATTGCTTTTATTAAGGTTAATTGAAACGCCGTGTTGTTGCCTACTTCTGCTTCAAATGAACCAACACTTGCTGCTTCTTGAGTTGTCACATTAAAAGCATTGTTTGTAACGGCAGTTTTGTTAGCTTGCCAATTTTTAAAAGCCTTAAAAGCCAAACCACCAACCAATGCGGCACCGCCAACCTTTGCCGCCGAACCCGCAAAGCTTCTGGCTTTTTTATTGCCTATTAGTAAAGCTGCAATACCACCTAAAGCAGCACCCGTTCCTAGGCCACCCAATTTATTAGTTACACTGCCTGCTACCGTTTTTAAATTCACCGCAGAGCTTGTATCTTTATTTTGTGAACTATCTTGGCCGCCTAAAAATTGATTTAATAAATTCTGTAGGCTCATTATACGGCTCCTATACTCATGCTGTGCTCTTCAAAGTCTTCCGCTAAATAACGGTCACGCTTACTTTTTTGCAAACCCTGCACAGCGGTTTTAATTCGCTTAGCTTTATGGCGTAAACGCTCGATGCGTTTTGTAGCCGTTTGGCTAGCTCGGCTGGCTGCACGATCAATGGCGGCATATAAGTGAGAGTGAGTATCTTCGATAACAACTTCACCTTGACCTTTTATTTTTAATAACATTTGGCAGCGTTTGTCTTCACCACCTTTAGGGCCATTAATGTCTGATAAGGTCACATCAACGCGGGTTACATGATCAAACTGTGGGCCTAATGCAAATTTAAGACGACGCTTTACATATTGAGTCAGCGCTTTGGTTAAGGTTAGTCGTCTGGCATTAACTTGTATTTTCATCTTTCTCTCCAAAATCCTAAAGGATTAATATGAGTTAGATCTTTATCCTATGATGCAAAAAACGTAAGATATATTCGTATTATATATAAATTTACTCAGTTTTTTACGAAGTATTTAAACATGATTAATTTCAAACACTTACACTATTTTTGGGTAGTCGCTAAGCAAGGCGGCATTATGCGCGCTAGCGAAAACTTACACATAACACCTCAAACCATCAGTGGCCAAATTCGTTTATTAGAAGAACAATTAGGACAATCTCTGTTTGAAAAGGTGGGGCGTAATCTCGAAATAACTGAAACTGGGCGCATGGTATTGAGTTACGCCGACGACATATTTTCGTTGGGTTACGAACTGGAAGAAACGGTTAAAAACACCAGTAAAGATCGAGCGCAGCTTTTGCGGGTGGGTGTTGCCGACGTAGTGCCTAAGTCGATTGCTTATCGCTTGCTAGAACCTGCCTTAACGCTTAACGATCCCATTCGTTTTGTGTGTAAAGAAAACAACTTAGATACTCTTCTTGGTGAGTTAGCCTTGCATAAGTTGGATATCGTTATTGCCGATGGCCCTATCCCTCAACGGCTAGGGGTCAAGGGCTACAATCATGCTTTAGGTGAATGCGGCATTAGTTTTTTGGCGGCACCTAAGTTAGCCGACACACTTTCGCCTGATTTTCCGAGCAACCTCAGCGGTGCGCCTTTTTTGATGCCTAGCGAACTCTCATCATTACAACCTCAGCTACTGCATTGGTTTGAACGCCAGCATATTTTGCCAAAAGTAGTCGGTGAGTTTGATGACAGTGCACTTATGAAAGCATTTGGCCAAGCCGGGGTGGGTGTTTTTATAGTCCCTAGTGCTATTGCTAGCGAAGTCGCCACACAATACAAGGTTAATATTCTTGGTGAAACACATAAAATTCGCGAACAATTTTTTGCTATTACCGCTGAACGGCGCGTTACCAATCCCGCGGTGATCGCTATTAATGAGACAGCACGAGATTGGCTAGATTAAATTTATACCGGGGTTATGCCATTATTTTTAACGCCAAATAAGGCATTACCGAAAACACAAAGGTGAGTATTTTGTAGTTTGCTAAGTAGCTCACATACAATTGCGCTAAATCTTGATCAGACATTGAAAGGATTTTTCCATGAATTGCCATGATCGTTGTTTTAAAAAACACCATAAGAATACTAGCAAACGTCAACATTCCCATATTGAGAATAACGGTCCAACCAAGAAATTCGGTTAATTGATCTAAAGTCATCATTTTTTCCTTTTTATCAATGGTATTTAATACAAAAAGGTAGCTTTATTGTCACACTGATTATCAACCTGATTGTCGCCTTAATAGCAATCCTGATTAGACCTGTTGCTGCATAAAGGGGCTTCTTTAAAATTCTGAATTAAAGCCAACACTAAAACTGATTTCTCTATCAGGCTCAGAACTTGGAAAATCACCATCAACCACGCTTTCTTGTAATGGGTAGATTAAATCTGCGGTGAAATTCATTTTTTTATTGAGTCGATATGAAACGTTAGGAATCAAGTCTAGCGTCTGCAGACCATCTTGCACAAAGCCAGCACTCTCTGTTGTATCTTCGCGCACATAAGCCAAGTTAGCGCCTACCCAAATAGCTGGGTGTACACGATACTCTGTACCAGCCATTAAACTGAATATATTGCCATATTCTATATCGCTGTTAAATATCGTGGCGTCTCCACGGATGATATACCCAATGGTAGAATTGAATCCCATTTGCCCCATTCGCATGCGCCCAGTCATGGCAAAGCCGACGTCGTTAGAACCAGACCCTAAGCCTTTTTCTTTATCACCAGTGGGCATTTTATAATTGATTTGGGCCTTTAATATCGCACTGTCGCGCTCAATATAATATTCCGCTGCCACTGCAACATCACCCACACCACTTTCATCACCTATTGGCGTCTCTACTTGGATATATGGGATATCAGCACTTAGGTTAAGAAATTCCTCCCCTCCCAAAAGGGTCATAGGTAAGCCGTAAGATAGCGGGAGAGAATAAACTTCTTTGTCTTCTGATAATATTAATTCTATACCAACTGATTTAGTTTCTGTTCTTGAGATGCCCGACTCACTAAACGCCGCTTCTTGTCCACGATTACTCTGAACATAAGAACGAGTGATAGAATTTACTGCCACAGAATCAGCACTTTCACCGTGACCAAATTCATCTGCCTGCGCCGCCAAAAATGGCGTAGCTGATAAACTTACAACAGACAGTAATAACATTTTAGGGGCAAATAATAAGGGGGATTTACTCATAATAAGAACTCCAAGTAAGTTTTTTAAAAACCTGTGATTAAGCACATCACTTAGTTTTTGTAGTTTGGTTATTCTTATATTAAAACAAGTAAGAGGGGATTAAATTGATCTAGATTCTAGGTTTTATTTACTATGCGCAAGTACGTTTCTTGCAATACTTCAACGTCGATCCCGGCTCGGTGAGCTTTTAAACCTAAATCGCTCAATACGGCTTCTTTGGTAGGGTGCCAAAACTCAACTTGCTCGGGCTTTAATAATTTATTGATGGTTTCGATACGGAATCGCTGCACAATACCAGCACTGTCAAACAAGCGCCCAATCCAAGAGCTGTCGAAACTCCACGCATCTGAGTATAAGGTTTTTCCACTAAACATATCGTTTAATGTGATGGCGATTTTTTCTATTCCTAGACCTTCGGCTTGCAGTTGCGTTCGACTTATTCCATGAATCTGCTCAGCTTCTTCACTCCAGTGAGTCCAATCTGATTGTGGCTTTATTAAAAACGAGCGAACTTCTCGGTTTTCAAGTGCGATTCCGACTTCTATTGGATAGCTACCGCGACCGAACCCCGAAGCTTCAATATCAATGATAAGGGGCGCTGTATTAAATAAAGTCGCCATGGTTATAATCTGTGCAATCTATTAATCTCTTTATAGGCAATATGTTTTATACAATATGCTTACTACACTAGCAAGTTTGACAGCTTAGCCGTTATTGCCGTCAGTAACTACGATAGAAACGTGTTTTTTTTAATTCCTGTAAAGCACTGAGGCTAATTACGACATAGGCGCAACGCGCATGACTTCTTCAATAGTGGTTAAACCCGCCGCAACTTTTTGTGCTCCGCTTAATTTTAAACTGTGCATACCTTCTTTCATCGCCTGCTTACGTATTTTTATGTGATCGCTGTCGTCGTCAATTAAGTTGCTAATATCATGACTCACAGGCAATACTTCATAAATACCCATACGTCCAATAAAACCGGTATCTCGACACTCTAAGCAACCTTTAGGGTGATATATTGTTGCCGGCTTAGCCACTTTCCAAGGAGCGACTAAGTCGTTCCAAGTAATATCATCTATCTCACCTTCTTGCTTACAGTGTGGGCATAAAATTCGTACCAAACGCTGCGCCATCACTCCTAAAGTCGTTGATCGAATCAAATAAGGTGGCAATCCTAACTCTAATAAACGAGTAATCGCTGTAGGCGCATCATTAGTGTGTAGTGTGGATAATACTAAGTGGCCTGTGAGCGCTGACTGCACGGCCATTTCTGCCGTTTCTAAATCACGAATTTCCCCTACCATAATAATATCGGGATCTTGTCGTAATAGCGCTCGCACACCGGTTGCAAAGTCTAAATCAATACTGTGATTAACCTGCATTTGGTTAAATGCAGGTTCAATCATTTCTATTGGATCTTCAATGGTCGAAACATTCACTTCAACCGTCGCCAATTCTTTTAGGGTCGAATAAAGAGTGGTTGTTTTACCTGAGCCGGTAGGTCCGGTAACAAAAATAATGCCATTATTTTGCGATGTCATTTTTTGCCAGCGGCGATAGTCTTCTTTACTAAAACCTAACTCGGCAAAGTTTCTCACCAATACCGTTGGATCAAACACACGCATCACTAACTTTTCACCAAAAGCGGTGGGCAAGGTGGATAAACGCAATTCAATTTCTTCTCCTGCCGGAGTTTTGGTTTTTAAGCGAGAATCTTGCGGCTTACGCTTTTCTGCAATGTTCATCCGCCCGAGTGATTTAATCCGAGCAACCACTGCTTGCGTTACTTGCGCCGGTAGTTCATAAACCAAATGCAATACGCCATCGATACGGAAGCGGACTTTTCCTAGTTCGCGTCGCGGCTCAATATGAATATCACTGGCACGTTGTTCAAACGCGTACTGCAATAACCAATCGACTACGTTAACAATGTGTTCGTCGTTGGCATCTGGAGCTCCGGCCTTACCTAGCTCTAGCATCGATTCTAAATTTTGAATGCCACTAATGCCATCGTGCTGAGATGAAGCACGGTTAATGGAGTTGGCTAGCTGATAAAACTCTACCCTATGGCGCTCTATTTCACTGGGCATAGAAATGACACGAATAACTCTTCGGCGCGATACATGCTCTAAATCTTGTACCCACGAAACAATATTCGGTTCGCTGCAAGCGACTGTGAGTTCATCGGCACTCACTTTAATGGCCAATATCTTATGACGTTCAGAAAAAGCGTAGGACATCGCCGAAGTCACCGCAGCAACGTCAACCTCTAATGGATCTATCCGAGAATAATCAAGTTGAGCGTTAGCGGCGGCCCATTCGCAAATATTTTCTTCGGTTAGCTTACCGCCGGTTTTACAGTGAGTGAGTTTTTGCTTACCAATAAATGCAAATGGGTGCATTTTTAATTCGGTTTGGCTACGCCTTGCAAGTTGAGCAAGTTGATAGTTCTCATCATCTAAGATGCCTGATTTTTTTAAGTCATCCAGCAAAATACTCAATACAATTGGGCGATCCGAAACTGAACTCATTAACGCATTCCTTTTGAAATTTGCTCAACGTACTGCTGCAGGGCAAGCAGTTCACTATGACTGATGCTAGCAGGTAGTTGATTGTCATGCAGTTGATATAAAAAATGCCCGCACGAAAGCGTAAGCTGCCCCCAAAGTAATGAAATTCCACTGCCCGTAGTTTCAGCAACTTCGGCCGGTGACAGATCAAAAACAGTCGCTTGCCCTAATAAAGATTTTAAAGGCTCTGCTGCCGGTAAGGCACTGATATAAGTAAAACCAGATAACAAGTCATGTAAGCGCTGTAACTGGAGTTTGGCATTGCCCAAATAACTAGGCTGTTGATCCCAAATAGCCGTTTCTAAACTGCGCTGACACAGTGATAATTGATACGAAAAGAAAGTTTTAAAAGCATCCACTGCAGTTTGGCTGGGGTTCAATATTGGCAAACTATCTTGCCAGTCTTTTTTTATGTTTTGATAAGACTCCGATAGAGCTAATAAACCGTAACCTCGCTCGGCCTTACTCACATCACTCATAACTACTGGGCAATACTGAGCAATACTATGTGCCAACTTAAACAATTGCTCAGCATCGCCACGGATCAACTCCAGCTCTAACTCCAACAAATCAACACAATGCTGGTCGGTGGCCACCTGCCCTTGGTCTAAGACCACTTCGATCTCACTATCACCAAGCTGATACAACCACATTTTACGCTGAAAATCCGTAGTAAATAATGCGCCGATGGTAGTAAGATCAAGCGTTGGTGATAAATGATGTCGGGCGTCAGAATTTTCAATAAGATCAAGATTCAGATCCAACTGGGTTAGCGGCCAATCCCATTCCATGCGTTGGTGTAAACCACCCACACTGGTGCCCCGAGTTTTTAGGGTTTGAATAATCTGTGGATTATTGCCATCTCGGTTTTGCTGACGAATACGCAAGGCCGCGCCACCAGCACTCAAGGCCATAGTAGGCGTATCATAATAGCGATTGAGAAACTGCAAAGTCGGCTGGGCACTCGCAGCAGTTTGCGCAAGAGCTTGCTCTAGTAACGGCAAGTCGCGAGGGTTTAAACGTAGCTTTAATTCGATTTCTTGATTCATTCCAGAATAATAAAGTGGTTTGATAGCAGTTACCATCGAACAAAGCTCATATTCATACATTTGAAGAAGGTGTTTTGCATGTCTCAACTTATTTCACGCTTTCAACAGCTTATTGCTGCACCCAGTATCAGCTCGGCATTGCCAGAATACGACAGCAGTAATAAAGCCGTGATCGATTTATTAGCCGAGTGGTTAACCCCACTCGGTTTTGACTGCGAGATCATGCCTGTTCCAAAAGAGCGATTGGGTGAACCCGACAAATACAATTTAATTGCGACGCTGGGCAGCGGCCCCGGTGGATTAGTGCTTAGTGGTCATACCGATACGGTACCTTGTAACCCAGAACGCTGGAGCAGTGATCCATTTAAACTGACAGAGCGAGATGGCAAATTGTACGGTTTGGGCACCTGTGATATGAAAGGTTTTTTTGCCTTAGCGATTGAAGCCATCGAAAATATCGTGCAGCAGCTAGGCAACCCTAAGCAGCTTAATTTACAACAGCCACTGATTATTTTAGCCACCGCCGATGAAGAAAGCTCAATGAGTGGTGCACGCAGCTTAGTTGAGCAAGGTAGACCAAAAGGGCGCTATGCCATTATTGGCGAGCCAACCGGCTTAAAACCGATTCGTATGCACAAAGGCATTATGATGGAGACCCTGCGCATCACCGGTAATGCTGGGCATTCGTCTAACCCAAGTTTGGGAATTAATGCCATTGACGCCATGCACGACGTGATGACAGAGCTGAAAGCCTATCGCACACAATTAGCCAAAGAAAATCACAACCAAGACTTTGAAATAGAAGTCCCCACACTTAACTTTGGTTGTTTGCATGGCGGCGATAACCCCAACCGTATTTGCGGTAGCTGTGAATTAGCCTTTGATTTACGCGCACTGCCCGGCATGAGCAATGATCAATTACGCTATGAAATGAATGAGCGTATTAAGCCCATCGCTAGCCGCCATAATGTTGAATTTGTTTTAGAAGCCTTGTTCCCTGGCGTGCCTTCATTTGCCACCGATAAAAATGCCAAACTGGTTAAGCTGGCCGAGAAATTAACCAACCACCAAGCTCATGCGGTTGCCTTCGCCACCGAAGCGCCGTTTTTGCAACAACTGGGAATGGAAACCTTGGTACTTGGCCCAGGTTCGATCGATCAAGCCCACCAGCTGGATGAGTTTATCGATATGGATCAAATTAAACCGACGGTAGCTTTGTTATCGCAGTTTATTGAAACATTTTGCCTCAATAAACACTAATAAACTCAAATACGCACCAAGCAGCCGACATAGATTAAAAATCTTAATGCCGACTTCGCTTTGTGATATGTTGTTTACATTAGGAATTCTACAATATCGTTTTCCACTCTACATTTAAAAAGAAGCACTGAAAAAAATAATGGATAACAGCCAATACGTTAAATGGTTTAGAAACTCATCGCCTTACATCAATGCACACCGTGGAAAAACCTTTGTGCTGATGCTAGAAGGTGAAGCCATTGCTGATGATAATTTTGCTCATATAGTGCAAGACATTGCCCTGCTGAATAGCTTGGGCGTACGCTTGGTTATCGTTCATGGTGCCCGCCCGCAAATTGATCAAGCGCTGAGTGTTTTAGATATTAAAAGCCAGTTCCATGGTGATTTGCGCATTACCGATAAACCGGCTTTAAATGCGGTGCGCGCAGCCATTGGTATTGTCAAATCCGATATCGAAGCACGCTTATCATTTGGTTTACCCAATACACCTATGCACGGCGCTCGCATTCGTGTGGTTAGTGGTAACTTTGTCACCGCTAAACCTAAAGGCGTGATCGACGGTGTCGATTTTCAGCATACGGGTGAAGTGCGTCGTATTGATCGCCAAGCGATTAATCAACAACTCGACCAAGGCAACGTGGTTTTATTATCCAGCTGTGGCTATTCCCCAAGTGGCCAAATGTTCAACCTAGCCGCAGAAGATGTAGCGACTCGTGCAGCGATTTCTTTGGCAGCCGAAAAGCTAATCCTTATGGGTGAAGGCGGCGGGCTTGCTGCTAATAATGGTGAAGTGGAAAGTGATTCGGGTATTATTTCTCAAATAACCGCCGATGAATTATCGCATTTAATCGATAGCTTAGAAGGCGAATATAAAATGCACGCCGAAGCGTCCTTGGTTGCTGTTCACGCAGGGATAAATCGGGTGCACATGCTAAGCCATAAAAACGATGGTGCTTTGTTGCAAGAATTATTTACGCACAAGGGTGCAGGCACGTTAATCAGCGCTGATGATTACGAGCAATTACGCCAAGCCAATATTGAAGACGTGGGTGGTATTTTAAAATTATTAACACCGTTAGAAGAACAAGGCATTTTGGTGCGTCGTTCTCGTGAAATTTTAGAAACCGAAATACATCGTTTTAAAGTGATTGAACGCGACGGCATGATCATAGCCTGTGCGGCGCTGTATCCTTATTCGTCAGATCTAGCAGAGTTAGCCTGTGTTGCTGTTAGTGGAGATTACCGCTCTGGTGAGCGTGGCGATCGTTTATTAAAAGCAATTAGTAAGCAAGCGAAAGCCGAAAATAAAACCAAACTGTTTGTATTAACCACGCGCACCGCGCACTGGTTTATGGAACGTGGTTTTGAAGAGGCCGACTTATCTGCTTTACCGCAAGAACGTCAATCGTTGTATAACTTTCAGCGTAACTCAAAAATATTCATTAAAGATTTAACTGAATGTTAGGAATGCATTCTCTGTTTAATTACATAAAGAGTTTTTTTACGCCCAACTATAAAAATGTCGCCGCAAATCACGCCCAAACTTGGCAACAGGCTTGGAGTGATTTTCTAGAAAATACGGTTAATTTTTATCGCAATTTATCACAAGAAGATAAAATTTGTTTTGAGCAACGTTGTTTATTATTTTTAGAAACCACCCGCGTAGAAGGCAGTGTTGATGTTGAAATAACTGACAATGATCGGTTAATGGTTGCTGCCAGTGCGATTATTCCTGTTTGGGGCTTTAAAGGCTGGCACTATTTTAATATAGAGAGTGTTATTTTATTGCCCTCGCGTTTTAATGAAAAATACCAATACGGCCTAGCTGACTCGCGCATGAGTGGCATGGTCGGTACCGGCGAGATGTCGGGTAAAATGGTACTCAGCAAACCTGATTTATACCGCGGCTTTGAGAATGTTAACGACAAACAAAATGTTGGTATTCATGAATTTGTTCATCTGATCGATATGGCAGATGGCTTAGCTGATGGTTTTCCAGAGCGTGTAACCCAATACGAATACAGTGCTCCGTGGTTTGAATTTGTACAAAAGAAAATTGAAGAAGTCGACCGGGGTGAAAGTAATATCGACGATTATGCCGCCACTAATAATGCTGAGTTTTTTGCGGTTTCATCCGAGTATTTTTTTGAACGCCCAAAAATGTTGCAGCGCAAGCATCCGCGCTTATATCAATATTTAAGTAAATTTTATAAACAGAATTTGGCCGAGATTAATCACGATCTTGATCCCAAAAAAAATAAACCTTGCCCTTGCGGCAGTGGCAAGAAATACAAACGTTGTTGCATGCCTCATGAATAATATTTGCACCCTCTGTTACACATCTATTAACAGGTAACTCCATGAAATCTATTTGCGTTTTTTTAGGAGCCAACATGGGCTCCAACCCTATTTATGCGGAAACCATTCAGCGCTTAGGCACCGAGTTAGCCAAGCGCAAAATTACTTGTGTTTATGGCGGTTCTAATTCTGGCCTTATGAAAATTTTTGCCGACAGTGCATTAGCCGCCGGTGGTAAAGTGATTGGCGTTACCGTAAAAACCCTGCACGACAAAGAAATATTTCACAATGGTTTAACCGAGTTGCATGTCACCGACACCATGCAACAACGTAAAGCCATGATGGCCGAATTGGCAGAAGGGTTTATTACTTTCCCTGGTGGTTTGGGTACTTTTGAGGAATTTTTCGAAATTTATACCGCAAAAAAATTGGGTTTTCATAACAAGCCTTGTGCACTACTTAATGTGAATAACTATTTTGCCCCTATGCTTTCCATGCTTAAAGAAGGTACAGAAGAAGGTTTTATTTTACCCACAGACAAGGATTTATTAATCGTCAGTGAATCCGTGCAAGATGTTTTGGCTAAGATGTTTGCTCATAACGATGCTATAGGATGAGTACAAAATGAGCATAAAATGAACATAAAAAAAGGACCTAAGTTATTCACTTAGATCCCTTTTGGGTTTTAACTTTTTAAGTGCTTTGATTATTAAATCAAAGCAACTTAATTAGCTAAAAAGTGTTCGCGGTAGTATTTCATTTCTGATATCGACTCTAAAATATCATCCAATGCCTTGTGAGATTCACTCTTTTTAAAGCCAGAAATTATTTCTGGTTTCCAACGCTTGGCCAGCTCTTTCAAAGTACTAACATCAATATTACGGTAGTGAACAAATTCTTCCAAAATCGGCATTTGTTTCACTAAAAAGCGTCGGTCTTGGTGAATACTGTTCCCACACAAGGGGGAATGGCCTTTTTTGACGTATTGAGCAATAAAATCAAGGGTCTGCTGTTCAGCCTCGGCCATACTCACTTTACTCGCTTTAACACGGTCTACTAAGCCTGATTCGCCATGAGTTCTAACATTCCAATCGTCCATCTTGGCAAGTTCTAACTCTGGCTGATGCACAGCAATAACGGGGCCTTCAGCGATAATATTTAGTTCATCATCAGTAATAATGGTGGCAATTTCTATAATGACATTGTCTTCTGGGTCTAGCCCTGTCATCTCTAAATCCATCCAAACCAAGGTATCTGTTCTACTCATTTTTTACTGCTCCTAATCAATTTACCTAGTTTAGCAACTTGCGTCCTTCGCGGCCAACAACGACAATAGCGGCTATGGCCAAACGAAAATTAAATAAACGCCAGCAATGGCGTATCGAAAAGATTCAAAAAGAACGTACGGATCGTGCATCACGCAAAGAATCCGACATATCTGAAAAGCTAACTGGCAATGATTTAGGCCCTGAACAACAAGGCATCATCATTGCGCATTTTGGCACGCAGGTAGAAGTCGAATCTCTCGACAATGTTAACGAACATGGGGTTGGAGAAACCCGTCGTTGTCATATGCGGGCTAACCTAGGTTCTTTAGTAACCGGCGATAAGGTTGTCTTTCGCATGGACAAAGACGAGATCGGCGTGGTGGTTGCTATCTTGCCCCGCGTTAGTGAACTATCGCGGCCAAATCCGTATAACGAAATCAAACCCGTTGCCGCCAACATTGACTTCATTGTCTTGGTAGTCGCTTGCGAACCCGTGGTGCACCCCAACCTAATTGACCGTTATTTAGTTGCCGCCGAAAACTGCAATATTGAACCGATCATTCTATTAAATAAAACCGACCTGCTAGATGATGTTTCAGGCCCTTATATGCGCAACATGCTAAAGGACTATGAAAAGCTAGGTTACCAGACCATGACCCTGTCTATTAAGCAGGAAGATGGCCTAGAAGAACTTAAAGGCGTGCTTAACGATCGCATCAGTGTGTTTGTCGGCCAATCCGGCGTGGGCAAATCGAGTTTGATTCAAGTGTTATTGCCGGACCAAGAATTAAAAGTAGGAGCACTATCGGTTGCTAGCAAAAAAGGCCGCCATACCACGACCACTGCGCGCTTGTATCACTTCCCCGCAGGTGGTGATTTAATCGACTCTCCCGGAATTCGTGAGTTTGGTTTGTGGCACATGGAGCCTGATGATGTGTTGTATGGCTTTAAAGAATTACGCAATATGATTGGGCATTGTAAATTTCGTGACTGCAAACACGAGCTAGAGCCCAAGTGTGCGATTCGTGAAAGCTTAGAGAGTGGCAAGATCAGTCAACTGCGTTTTGATAGCTATAAACGCATTCTGTCGACTTTGGGCGAATTTGATAAAGGGTTTTGATAAAGGGTTTTGATAAAGGGTTTTAATAATGGTTACTAGGCCAGAGCGTTTAGCTTACCAAAAAACTTCTTCTTCAGTAGGTGGCGTGTCGTAGGTATTATCGTCGCGCTCTCTATCTTGCTTTAAATTTTCGATCAGTGAGCCAGAAGTATTGATCACGGGTTCACGATCGTCATCCTGGGTCATTTCTTCATTGATGAACTGAGTGTTTGTACTGCCTGTACGAGACTCAATACCAGCTTGTGATTTTCTATTCAGCAAGACAATCGCGATACGACGATTAATATCACTTTCGGGGTTATTCACATCCAGCGGGGCGGTATCGCCCATACCCAGTATCTGTGCTATTTGTGTTTTTTCGATACCGGCTTCCATTAATGCCCGCCTTGCGGCGTTAGCTCGGCGAGCAGACAGCGCCCAATTAATATCACTTTCAGGGTTTTGAGTGGAATATGGATCGGCATCTGTGTGGCCGGTAATGGACAGCTTGTTTTCAACCGTCATTAATAACGGTGCTAACTCATACAATATGTCTTCACTGTAGTATTTTAAGGTAGCACTGCCAACATTGAACATAGGCCGTTCAGTTTGATCAACAATCTGGATACGCAAACCTTCGGTGGTGATATCCAAGGTCATTTGATTTTTAAACGGACTTAACGTTGGGCTAGCGCCTATCTTCGCTTCAATTTCTTGCTTTAGTTGCTCTAAGCGACGGCGCTCTATTTGTTCAGCCAGACTTTCTATTTGCTCGGCTTGTAAAACTTTTTCGGGGTCAATCATGCGCGCTGCAGCATTGCTATCTTCGGCATTAGGAGATCCGCCTAAATCAATGATATAGGCACTAGGAACTTTGTTACCTTCTTCAAAAGCGAGTGGATCTTGGAAATATCCAGCAATGGCGGCGCGTTCTTCTTCGTTAGTCGCATTCGTTAACCAAAGCACAATAAATAAGGCCATCATAGCAATAGCAAAATCGGCCATGGCAACTTTCCAAGCGCCGCCATGATCTTCGTGGCGGTTCTTTTTTACCCTACGAATGATAATATTTTGTTGGCCTAGGTTTTCCATTTAGCGATTCCGCACCTTGCTATCAACTTCCTCAAACGTTGGCCGACCTTCTGTAAATAAAGATTTACGCCCAAATTCAATGGCTAGCTGGGGAGCTAAGCCATTCATAGAAGCAACGATTGAAGCTTTAGCGGCGTCGTATAATTTGATTTCATCTTCAGCAATCTTCTTCATCCGAATACTGATCGGCCCAACTAGACCATATGAGAACAAAACCCCCATAAACGTTCCAACTAATGCCGCAGCAACATGCTTACCAATAACCGCAGGGTCACCCCCGATCGAACCCATGGTAATCACGATACCCAAAACAGCAGCAACAATACCAAAGCCTGGTAATGCATCTGCTACCTTGCCTAATGCGTTAGCGGGTTGTTCTAGTTCGTGAAAACGTGCTTCAATTTCTTGATCCATAAGCGCTTCGAGCTCATGTGAGGCCAAATTACCCGATGTAATGATGCGAAAATAATCGGCGATAAACAAAGCCAAAGGTTGATTGTCTAAAATAGTAGGATAGCGCGCAAAAATGGCACTGGAGTTTGGATTTTCAACATCCAACTCTATTGCCATCATGCCCTCGCGGCGAGATTTATTTAAAATATCATGGATCAATGCAAGCAAGTCTAAACACATAGATTTATCGACTTTAGAACCCAACACAACCTGCGGCATCAGTTTTGCCGATTCACGAATTAAACGCAGTGGATTGGCAATTAAGTAAGCACCAATCGCCGCACCCACAATTATGAGTACCTCAAAAGGCTGCCATAAAGTCGCTAGTTGGCCATGGGATAAAACAAAACCCCAACCGACACTGCCAAAAACGACAATAATTCCAATTATAAATAACATTTAACAGTTTCCGATTGTTCTAGCGTGTGCCTCATTAATAACCTCTAATTATGCAGTTGCTTGAGCAGCTTTAGTAAGCTGTCTATAATTAATTTTTAGAGGCTATAAATGTTACTGAGTTTAATTAAAGTATATAGTTAATGTATAGTCATTAAAGGTCATATCTAAGGTTTTCTCAAATTTACAGATGACATTAAATACAAGTAAGACTCACTCAGCGCCGGATACTCTTGATTGGCAAGCAATACAAGAGTTTAAGGACTTGCCGATTTTGCCAACTACGCGAACGGCTTTTCAGCGCTCGATGCATACTGCCAACCTGAGCTTTGAAGGCTTGGCTAAAATTGCAGAGCAAGATCCTGCTGTGTGCCTGCACATGTTACTTCGTATTTATGAGCGCAGCCCCAATAGCTTGGATCAAATAAGCTCTGCCGCAGGCTGCATTTCGCTTTTAGGCATGGAAGAAGTAGTTAGGCTTGTAAAAAACCTACCTGTATTAACCAGCCAGCCGATTGATCGCCATGAGATTAATTACATGACGCTATTGCACAGTGCGATTTTAGCTGGGCACATTGCGTCTCGTTGGGCAAATTTTAAATCTGGACTTAACCCGCACCAAGCTCAATGGTCGGCCATGCTAGCCAGTGCACCACTTTGGCCTTGGCAACTAAAACAAGTAAGCGCCAACCAAGCCAGTTTAGATCGGCTCACCGCAGGATCTGATATTATTCCAGCGTTGCAATTTGGTTATGGCAAGTTTTCTCCTACACCGTCGGTCAACTGGCAAATGTTGGCTCAAAATTTAGCGCTACCTAAAACGTGTCAGTCTTTATGGCAAGGTCATCGCAACAATATCCTTAGCCTCCAAGAGTGCCATATTCTGCGCAAGCAACCACTTACTTTTATTGAAGATAGAGAACTTAAACTCAAATGCCAACAGCCAGAAGTATTGATATTTTTTGCTAACGCCCTTGCTACTCATTACCGCTTTGGCAGCTCTCGTAATAAAAGTAAGCGTTGGCTTGCTCTGTGTGCACATTTTTTAAATAAAAACACTCTCGACATTCATCAAGAAACCTTAACTCTGATTTTACAAATGGCTCGACAAGGCCATGTTTCTTCTGCTGTTTTCAATTTGCTTACACCAAGCCACTGCCTAAGCTCTCTACAACCTCGGCGCTCTGTTGCAAAGCCGGTTCCTGCAAAAAGCAGCCATGTGATTAAAGACAGCAGCGTAATAACGAGCGATGTAAAAACTCGTGATGAAGATAGCCAGCAAAGACAAATGGATAAAGCGACAATTAAAACAGTGATCAAAGATTTACGTCACTCCCCTGCCAGTTTTGGCAACTGGCATAACCTAATCCATGCCGTACTTAAAACCATTATTAAGGGGATAGGCCTTGAGCATGCGTTTTTAATGGTGCGCAATACATTAGGCACAGCTGCTAAAGTTTATTACCACCAAGGGTTAATTGAGTCGGATCCTTTATGCAATTTTTCTATTTCATTAGACAAAAACAATATTTTTAAAACGCTGCTACAAAAACCAGTGAGCTTAATGATTACTCACGACAATCGCGACAGAATGCTAAAAGGAATAACTCCCGCGCAAAAAGCCATGCTACCGCAACAATTTATGATGACGTCGCTTTTTTCTAACGAACGCCCAATCGGTATTATTTTTGCCGACGCCAAAGGGTCCGCTGCGGGAGAAGAGATTAAAGCAGAAGAATACAACGCATTTAAATCTCTTTGTAATGCGACCTCAAGCAGCCTAGGAATCATTTCTAACAGCAAGAAAAAACAAAACGATTCCTCACCCTGACCGTAAGGTTAACCCTGAGTTCAATTAAGAGTGCAATTAAGAGTACAATTAAGAGTAGAATGAGTTAACTTTATAATATTTTTTATAGCAGGCCTTATGTCGATCTACCCTCTTTTGTTAGAACCAGAAGATTTACAGCCTTTATTGCACAACGCTGACCTATTGATCATTGATCAAAGCTCCCTAGAGCACTATTTAACTGGCCATGTTCCTGGCGCAGTTCATTTAGATTTTAAACAATTACAATTGGGCGAACAGCCGACTCCTGGTGCACTACCACCTATTGAACAATTGAATCATGTGTTTTCTGAACTTGGTTTAACTGCTGACAAACATGTCATAGCCTATGATGATGAAGGAGGTGGTTGGGCAGGTCGTTTAATTTGGGCTTTGGATATGATTGGCCATTCTCGTTATTCCTATTTGAATGGCGGTATTCATGCATGGCTACAAGCAGGATTAGAAACCGAAAACAATATAAAAGCTATCCAGCCCAGTAACTATGTTGTGACCTCACTGGATAGCCGCTTTACGCTTACTAAAGAACAAGTTTTGGCGCGTCTCAACGATATAGACAGCGGTGACTTTGCTATTTGGGATGCTCGATCTGCTGCTGAATATCGCGGTGAAAAAGTGTTTGCTGCGCGCGGTGGGCACATTCCAGGGGCGGTTAATTATGAATGGACTCTGGGCATGGACTCAACCCGCGGATTACGTATTAATGAGTTAACAAAATTTGATGATTTATTGAATTCATTGGGTTTAACTGCAGACAAACATATTATGACTCACTGCCAAACGCATCATCGTTCTGGTTTTACATATCTTGTGGGTAAAATATTAGGACGAAACATTAGTGCTTATGCTGGCTCTTGGTCTGAATGGGGCAACGATGCCAATACGCCTATTAATACGGGTAGTAAGCCCTAGTTTTACCGAATAACATTAACAGCAACTAACATTAACAGTAACTAACATTAACAACGATTAACATCGACTTTTAACTTTTATTACGGGATTTTATTGTGACAACTTCTGTTAAAGATAAGCTATTTATTGCTTTCCAATACATTGTTCCTCAGCACCTGCTTTCTCACCTAGTGGGTTGGTTAGCAGAAACGCGCATTAACTGGATTAAAAATTTGTTTATCGGCAAATTCATTAAACAGTTCAACGTTAATATGGATGAAGCTAAACGCCAACGACCTGATGAGTTTGAGAACTTTAACGATTTTTTTACGCGTGAACTGAAAGACGGCTTACGCCCTGTTGATACTAACAGCAATGCAATTGTATCACCCGCCGATGGCGCAATTAGCCAATTAGGCCCGATTGAGAATGGCCGTGTATTTCAAGCAAAAGGCCAAGATTATTCATTAATCGAGTTACTTGGCGGCGATAATAATACCGCCAATGATTTTATGGGCGGTCAGTTTGCCACGATTTATTTATCCCCTAAAGATTATCATCGCCTACATATGCCGGTAACCGGCACACTACGAGAGATGATTTATGTACCGGGTGATTTATTTTCAGTTAACCAGACCACCGCAGAAAATGTTCCACGATTATTCTCGCGTAATGAGCGTGTTGTGGCGATTTTTGATACTGAATTAGGGCCAATGGCACTGGTATTAGTAGGAGCAATGATTGTTGCTGGCATCGAAACAACTTGGGCTGGCAGAATCACACCTTTTGATCGCCGTGTTCGTTCAGTTAAATATCCTACACAAGGCGATATCCAAGCACCTCTGACGATCGAAAAAGGCGAAGAAATGGGCCGTTTCTTTTTAGGATCTACGATTGTGGTGTGTTTTGGTAAAGACAAAATGCATTGGTTAGAAGACATGAAAGCCGAACGACCTTTACGTCTTGGCGAAAGCATTGGTTTAACCTTGGAATAAAATAGAAATAATAATCCGTTTATTTTCTGGTTATTTTACTAAGCCCTTATGTGTGTTTAATAAGGGCTTTTTTATAAGCGCTAAATAAGATTAATGCGAGTTATAAATAAAAATACAATCATCACCATCGATAATTTTTTTGGCCTGTACATTAAATACATCACTAATTAATGATTCGGTTATTACCTCTTTTGTCGGACCTTGAGCCACTAATTTTCCTTCTTTTAATAACCACACTTCATCCGCCAATCGCAGCGCCTGATTTAAATCATGCAAGACAATAACAACACAATGTCCTTCTTTGGCGGCTTGCAAGCACACTCGCTGTAACTGCTGTTGATGCTCTAGATCCAAGCTACTACTTGGTTCATCTAATAACCAAATACCACGCCCAGAGTTGGTAGGTTTCATATTTTGTAGCTGCAAAAAGGTGCGCGCAATATGGCAACGCTGTTGCTCACCACCCGATAACTGGCGAAAATCTTTTTGTGCTAACGCCTCAATACCCCAGGTTTTAATTAAGGCATTTATTTGCTGACGCTGCTCTAAACGTGTGAGCTGAAAAGGTAAGGTTGCTAAAGACAGTATTTCTTCTACTGTTAGCGGAAACTGAAGCTGACTGTGCTGCGGTAAATACGCCAAATTTTGCGCCAACGTCTCAGCGCAATAATGTTCAATCTCTTGACCTTTTAAAGACACCGCACCGGCACAGCTTAATAAGCCAGCCATGGCTTGAATCAAGGTGGATTTGCCAGCTCCGTTTGGCCCTAACAATGCAATGATTTTTCCGCTACGCAGTTCTCCTGATATGGAATCAAGTACACGCTTACCATTGCGTGAAAAATTGAGTTGTTTTAACGTCATTACCATTGCAAACGTCTGCCTTCTCGCACTAATAACCAAATAAAAACAGGTGCACCCAGTAAGGCAGTAACTATGCCTATAGGCAATTCTGCAGGAGCAATAATGGTGCGGGCAATGCCATCGGCAATCACCAATAGCGTGCCACCTAAAATAAACGTGAGGGGTAACAGATAGCGATGGCTTGCGCCCACTAACATACGCCCAATATGAGGGGTTACTAAGCCAATAAAACCAATAATGCCGCAAGCAGAAACGGCCAAGGCTGCCAGTAATGCCACCAGCACAATGCTATGTTTTTGCAAGCGTTTAACATCCACTCCCATGGTATTTGCTTCTGCCTGACCTAACAAAATAGCATCCAATTTTCTATGTTGTCTAGGCAACCACATACACACTATAAGTAGTGCAATTGAACATAAAACCACCCAAAAATAATTAGCGCTGGCTAAGCTACCTAACGACCAAAAAGTAATGTGGCGAAGTGCGCTGTCGGTAGCTAAATAGGTCAGCAATCCAATTAAAGATGCGGCAACAACATTAATAGCAATTCCGGCTAAAATTAATAAGGCCATGCCTCCGGGTAAATCACTGCGTCCGAGTTTTAATACCGCTACAGTCGCTAACACTCCGCCAACAAACGCCGCTAATGGAATGTAATATTGCGCGTTTACCTGCAATAATTCGGCGGCCACTATTATTAACGCCGCCCCCAATGCAGCGCCTGCTGACACCCCAATTAAACTGGGATCTGCCAACGGATTGCGCACATTGCTTTGGATCATTACCCCGGCCAAAGACAAACTCGCCCCAACCACAAATGCCAACAGCACTCGCGGCATGCGTATATTCCACAAAATATTATGGCCGATATCGCTATTTAACAAACTGTGCGCATCGATACTGCCTAAAAAAAGCGCAGCAATACAAATCGTTAAGCTTAACAGCAGGCCAATAACCCAGCCAAAGGGGGATACTAAAAGTTTTTTAATCATAGATAATCAGGGCTAACATAGGGCTTCCATCAACCTAAAGGGGAAAAGTATGACCATTCTATGCCATAGCAGCGAGATTGCAGAGGGAAAAAGCAAAGGTTTTCAATTAGACAAGCGATTTGTATTTGCGGTTAAGAAAAACAATCAAATTTACGTATATGAAAATTCTTGCCCACACCTAGGTATCCAACTTGAGTGGCAAACTGACCAATTTTTAGACAGTGAAGGCTCCTTGATTCAATGCAGCACTCATGGGGCATTATTTAAAATAGAAGATGGCGAGTGCTTATCTGGGCCTTGTTTGGGCCAGTCACTAATCGCACTGAATTTCACGATTAATGACCAGCAAATGATAGAGCTGAAGTCGGATTGATAACTTAATGCGATTCAACTGCTCAGAGCATCAGATAATGTCTCGAGATTGGGTTATTCAGACGCTTCTTGAATCGACTCTTTAATGCCATCAATACCTTTTTTAAACGATTCTTTAGCTTTTTCTAAACCGTCTTCAATGCCTTCTTCTACACCTTCTTCAATTTTGTCAGCATTGCTGTATTCAAGTTTATCCAGCAGGGATTGTTTTTCAAACGGATTGGCAAACAGTTCATTGTCTTGATAAATATTTGCACCCATCCAAGCCAGTAAGATCATCACCGGCAATGAAAATAACTTTGGTAAAATACTCATATAATTTTCCTTTTTATATCGGTTTTTTAATGAATTCTAAATCTATTAGAATTTGAAATTGTTGGTTAAATGCATACCTTGAGCCCATGCTTTAACATCATGCCTTGCGCCTGAAACTCCACTTGATAAGCGAGCACTTCAACCCCCGCTGCAATCACTTCACGTAGTTTTTCAGCATAAACGGGGTCAATCTGCTCTGCAACCCGTACTTGTTGAATACCTTCATGGGGTACGCAAAAAAACAATATGCTGCGATGTCCTTCAGCCTTTAAACGCTGCAGCACCTGCAGGTGTTTTAATCCTCTGCTAGTCACGGCATCAGGAAAATAACCAATATTGTTCTCTGCCAACAGGGTGACACTCTTTACTTCGATAAAGGTTTGATTTTCATCATTAGTGATCAAAAAATCCAATCGCCCTTCATCAACAACCGGTTCACTTTTTAAGCACTTAGGGCTACTCACCGGGATTTCTATGATGCTATTAGCCAGTAGGGCTTCTTTCACCAACTGATTAGCGCGAGCGGTATTTATACAGGCTTTATACTGCCCCCCAACCTCTACCCACTCCCAGCTCAATGGTAATTTTCGCTTTGGATTTTGACTGTCAAACAACCAAACTCGAGCACCTGTATCTTTACAGTTAGTCATTGAACCCGTATTGGCACAATGGGCGGTAATAATCTCACCCGCCCTGTCTGGCGGGCTTAGCAATTCAATATCGGCTAAAAATCGCTTATAACGCTGCACTAATTTACCGGTTAACAAAGGGCGATCGTAATCCATAATTCTTCACTCTTTTAATTAATGCTGTTCACTCACCCATTGCTGAATACGGGCAATGGCTTGCTGTAAGCGCTCAATGTTTGTGGTGTAAGCAAAACGCACAAACAAATTGGCATTATGATCGCCAAAGTCAAAGCCAGGGGTGATCGCAACCCCGGTATCTTGTAATAACTGCTGACAAAAAGTCTGGGTATCTTGGGTAAGGTCACTGGCATCGGCATAAATATAAAAGGCACCATCGGGCACCACCGGAATTTTAAAGCCTAATTTAGGCAGTTCTGCTAATAAGTAATCACGGCGTTGTTGTAGTTCTAATCGGCGCTCTTCCATAATAGCTAATGAATCTTCGTCAAACGCTGCCATGGCAGCATGTTGAGACGGCGTGGTCGGCGCTAGAAATAAATTTTGTGCCAAGCGCTCAATTACTGGAATGTAATCTTCTGGCACAACCATCCAGCCCAAGCGCCAACCGGTCATGCCAAAGTATTTAGAAAAAGAGTTGAGCACAATCACGTTATCGCCCAACGCTAATGCCGTTTGCGGGCGCTTACCGGCAAATTTACTGTCTTTACCGTCGTGATAGGTTAAGCCGTGATAAATTTCATCCACCCATAGCTCGCCTCCTTGTTGTGCCGTCGTAACCGCTATTTCTTCTAATTCTTGATGCGACAACATGGCCCCGGTCGGATTAGCCGGACTGGCGATTAATACTGCCTTACTTTTACTTTTTGTCCAATGCTGGCGAATGTGCTGTGGCGTTAATTGAAATTCGCTATCAGCAGAGGTGGCTATTAAACGTCCTCTTGCTTCAAATACTCGAGCAAAGTGACGGTTACACGGATAACCGGGATCTGCCATTAACAGCTCATCACCTTCTTCTAAACGCGCTGCCATTAATAATAGCAGCGCCCCGGAAGCCCCAGGCGTGATGGCAATGCGGTTTGCGGAAACCGCTACGCCATAACGTGCTTGATAAAAATCTGCTATCTTTTGACGTAATTCAGGCAATCCTAAGGCTGGGGTGTAATGGGTTTTACCCGCTGCTAAAGCATCGATTCCAGCTTGTATAATAGGTTGCGGTGTGTCGAAGTCAGGCTCGCCAATTTCAAGGTGAATCACATCAACACCTTTAGCAGCTAATGCTTGTGCTTGCTTTAAAATAGCCATAACCTGAAAAGGTGCTATTTCGTCTGTACGAGATGCAAATCCGGTCAAAATGAATCCTATTTTAATAATTGATCGTATAAATAGGGTTATTGTGACAGATTTGCTTTACCACACCACTAAACTGTTAATATTATTGAAGAAATTTGCACAAGCGTATGGTAACGAAGGATTTTATCTGGTAGCTTGCCTGCGTTAAAAAATTAAGCGTTCAACGTTAGGAAGAACGTACGGATTAATGCTCTGTTCGAGACAAGTTCGAACCCTGTAGCGATATGAGGCTGCTGCGATTATGTCAGAAGATAATAAAGCTTTTGCAATTACAACCTTCACACCTTATGAAGAAAAGGCTGGTGAAGAGTATATGAACATCGAACAACGTAAACATTTCAGCATGATTCTTGCTAATTGGAAGCAAGAATTAATGGAAGAAGTTGATCGTACTAAAGAACATATGCAATCCGAAGCGAATAACGCCGCTGACCCGAGTGATCGTGCCAGCCAAGAAGAAGAATTCAGCTTAGAATTGCGTGCTCGTGATCGAGAACGTAAGTTGATTAAGAAAATCAACAAAACGTTAGAGTTAATCGAGAAAGACGATTATGGTTTTTGTGAAGAGTGTGGTGTTGAAATCGGTATTCGCCGCTTAGAAGCACGCCCTACCGCAAACCTTTGCATCGACTGTAAAACTCTTGCCGAAATTAAAGAACGTCAGCTAGGCGTATAGTTGTATGTTGATTAATCATTAAACTTTGATTATTTAATGCTTAATAACTCGCGCTACTCAACGACCAATATGCCTTATATTGGTCGTTTTGCTCCCTCGCCAACAGGCCCCTTACATTTTGGTTCTTTGTTAGCCGCCCTCGCCAGTTATTTAGATGCAAAAAGCCATAAGGGTAAGTGGCTGATTAGAATTGAAGACCTTGACCCTCCTCGCGAAATGGCAAACGCCAAAAACCTTATTCTAGAAACGTTAGATGCTTACCAACTATATTCTGACGATGCCATTGTTTTTCAAAGTGAGCGCAGCGCGCTATACCAAGCTGCCCTCGACCAGCTGATAAAGCAAGATTACGTCTTCCCTTGCTCTTGTTCGCGTAAGCAACTGATCGCAGTTAACGGTGTTCATTTTGGCAACTGTTGTCGTGACCTTACCGACAATTCAACACCTTTTGCTTGGCGCTTTGATTGCCAAAAAGCCATACAAACCGACCCTGTTTCATTTAACGATTTACTACAGGGGCATTTTCATCAATCATTACAGCACGACATTGGTGATTTTGTTGTTAAGCGCAAAGACCTGCTATGGGCTTATCAACTGGCTATGGTTGTGGATGATTTTCAACAAGGTGTGACACACGTTGTAAGAGGCATAGACCTAATCGACTCTACTCTGCGCCAAAATATGCTGCAGCAAGCACTCGGTTATACGCAACCTCAATATGCCCATATTCCGGTTGCTTGCGCCGATAACGGGCAAAAACTCAGTAAACAAAATTTAGCCCCAGCATTAGATATTCAACATCCTGTAGAGAATATTTGGCGAGCTTTGTCGTGGCTAGGACAAAAACCGCCAAAAAAATTACAATCTAGTAGCGTCAAAGAATTGTTATCCTGGGGTGTTGAACATTGGCAACCATTAAATCTATCCGGCATAAAGAGCAAATCTGCTGAATAAATGGTTATATGTTACCCTCAGTAACACTTTATATAGTTAATTAAACAGAGCCTGTTATGTACAATTATCGTGTCGCACTGCTCGTGGTGTTTGGCTTATATGTCTTTTCCCCCGTGGTAATTGACTGGTGGTTAGCCCCCAATGGCGCTTGGTATCACCCGTTCGCTATTTGGTTTTTGCTAATCGCCGCTCACATATTTGTTGGTTTTAAGCGAGGTTCGGATGAGCTTTAGCTTATTACAATTAAGCCTAATCATTATAGGTTACTTATTTTTTCTATTTTCTGCTGCTTATGTAGTGGATCGCGGTTGGATTCCTAAGCGTATTGTTCGTCACCCGATTGTATATGTTTTGTCTTTGGGTGTTTATGCCAGCGCTTGGGCATTTTACGGCTCGGTTTCTATGGCCGAGCAATATGGCTATGGTTTTCTGGCCTACTATCTAGGGATAAGTGGCGCTTTTTTGCTTTCTCCTATTTTATTAAAGCCTATTTTACACATTACCAGCACGTATCAGTTGAGTTCATTAGCCGACTTATTTGCCTTTCGCTACCGCAGCCGCTTGGCTGGGGTTATTGTTACTTTATTCACACTTGCGGTAGCGTTACCACTATTAACTCTACAAATAGCTGCAGTTGCCGAAAGCATGCACTTATTAAATGCCGAACTGCCTTCGTCAACCTTGGCTTTTGCCTTTTGCTTAACCATGGTGCTGTTTGCTATTTTGTTTGGTGCACGCCATGTTTCACCGCGCGAAAAACACGAAGGACTGATATTTGCCCTAGCTTTTGAGTCTTTGTTTAAGCTCATTGCCATTACAGTATTGGGTGTTATTGCACTATTTTTTGTATTTGATGGCTCGGGGGATATGCAAAACTGGATTTCTTCCAATCAAGAACAGCTTATTAGTGGCCATACCAGCTTACAAGAAGGCCCTTGGCGCACCTTACTGCTAGTTTTTTTTGCGGCGGCCGTGGTTGCTCCCCACATGTTTCATGTCACCTTTACCGAAAATCTTAATCCTCAAGCTTTACGCCAAGCCAGCTGGGGCCTTCCTCTTTTCTTATTACTAATGAGCCTATCTGTGCCACCAATTTTGTGGGCTGGCGTATATTTGAACGTGGATGCACCAACCGAATTTTATGCCTTAGGTATTGGTATGGCATTAAATTCAGAAGCATTGGTAATAATGGTATTTGCTGGAGGGCTAGCCGCAGCTTCTGGGGTCATTATTGTAACCACCTTGGCCACGGCCGCTATGTTTCTAAATCATATTATCTTACCCAGCTATACACCCAGCCCTAGATTCGACTTTTATAAATGGTTGTTGTGGACAAGAAGACTTTTAATCGCCTCTATTTTACTGGGTGCATACTGGTTCTACAGCATGGTTAGTGGCAATGTTGAAATTACCTTACTGGGGATTTTGGCTTTTGTCGCTGCCGTTCAGTTCTTGCCTGGGGTTTTAGGTGTTTTGTACTGGCCAACGGCCAACCGCTGGGGGCTAATAAGCGGACTGACCGCCGGTATTCTTGTTTGGCTTTTTACACTCTTGTTGCCATTGGCAAAATTAACCCTAGGCTGGGAATACATCATCCCACTACCCGCTACCAATATGGAAAATTGGGACGTTGCCGCCATGGGCAGTTTTGCTATTAACTTAGTTCTATTTGTAGTGATTAGTTCTGTTACCAAGCAAAAAGGCTCAGAACGTGCCGCCGCCGAAGCTTGTTCTGTCGATACCGTTTCACGCCCAAGCCGAAAGCCTCTTATGGCGAGCAACTCTAACGATGTCATCGTTTCATTGAGCAAGCCATTAGGCCGATATGTTGCAGAACGGGAAGTACACCAAGCACTGAAAGATATTGGCTTACCATCGTATGAAGATCGCCCTTACGCCTTACGCCGCTTGCGCACTCGTTTAGAGGCCAATCTATCCGGCTTAATGGGGCCGACTGTCGCACATGACATTATCAGCTGTAATTTACCCTTTCAGAAAGACGCTGAATTAAGTGAAGACATTTATCAAATTGAACAGCGCATGGAAGGCTTTCATGATCGTTTAAGCGGCTTGGCCGGAGAGCTAGATAACTTGCGCCGTTATCACAAACAAACTCTTGAACGATTACCCATGGGTGTTTGCTCTGTATCCGACGAAGGAGAGGTTTTAATGTGGAATGCCGCTATGGCTTCACTGACTCAAATTGCTCCTAAAGACGTTACCGGTATTCGCTTAAACACGGTGGCCGATCCTTGGGGGAACATGTTGCAGAAATTTTTGCACGACGATGCTATTCGCCAGCATAAAAAGCGTATTGAACAACAAGGTCGACCACACTGGTATAACTTGCATAAATCTATTATTCAAGCATCCGGAGGGCAACCTGGGGGAACAGTAATTTTAGTAGAAGACCAAACCGAAACACAAATGCTTGAAGAAGAACTGGTACACAGTGAGCGCTTAGCCTCTATCGGGCGTTTAGCTGCTGGGGTTGCTCACGAAATTGGCAATCCCATTACAGGTATCGATTGTCTTGCACAAAGCATGCGCTATGAAACGGATAATGCAGAAGTGTTAGAGATGGCAGATCAAATTCAAGAACAAACCAAGCGTGTTACTCGAATTGTACAGTCACTAATGAACTTTTCTCACTCGGGCAACCAGACTACCGAACATTTGCCCGTTAATATAAGTACCTGTATCGATGAAGCCATCCAGCTATTACGTTTAAGTAGCCAAGGACGCGACATTGAATACCGCAATCAATGCGACCCAGATTGGCAAGTAGTGGGAGATTCGCAACGCTTAGTTCAGGTTTTTATTAATCTGCTTGGTAACGCGCGTGATGCCAGCCCAGATTTTAGCTGTATTCATATATTTGGTTATGTCGATAACTATCAAGTTACCTTGCACGTGGTTGACCAAGGCAGCGGGATAGCCGAAGATAAGTTAGATCATATTTTTGACCCTTTCTTTACTACCAAAGAAGTGGGTAAAGGAACAGGATTAGGACTTGCCTTAGTCCACAACATCATCGAAGAACATTACGGACACATCAGTATTAGTAGCCCAGTCCCCGAGCACATCGAAGACCTGCAGCGTAGCTTATCTCTTGATAACACACTGCCTGCTAAAGATTCCATAAGCGCAAACAATGCCGGTGCCTGTGTCACGCTTCGTTTACCTAAGGTGCAAAACAACTTGCTTGAGGATGATTCCGAATGAGCCGTATTTTAGTCGTCGAAGACGAAAAGATTATCCGCCAAGCGGTAAAACGTTTGTTAGAACGCGAAGGGCACGAAATCTTTGAGGCTGATTCTCTGCATGTCGCTAAAGAGCTCAGCCTTAGTGATTATGAACTCATCATCAGTGATCTTCGCCTACCAGGAGGCAATGGCACCGAACTCATAGAGCTGGCAGGGACAACCCCCGTGTTAATTATGACCAGTTATGCCAGTCTTAGATCAGCAGTAGATGCGATGAAATTGGGGGCTATTGATTACATTGCTAAACCTTTTGATCATGAAGAAATGCTATTAACGGTTTCACGCATACTTAAACAAAGCTCACTAAACAAAAGCACCGACACTGGTGAAAATCACAATTCTGCTGATGCCGCTGCACCTAAAGACCTCCCTGCTTCTGGAATTATCGGTAGCAGTGATTTAATGCAAAAGTTATTCACTAAAATTCGTAAAGTCGCTCCCACCGATGCCACCGTATTGATTCAAGGTGAGTCTGGTACTGGTAAAGAGCTAGTCGCACAAGCGTTACACAATCAAAGCCTACGCAAAGAAGCCCCTATGATTTCGGTAAACTGTGCGGCGATTCCTGAATCATTGATCGAATCAGAATTATTTGGTCATGAAAAAGGCGCTTTTACTGGGGCTGCCTCTTTGCGCCTTGGTTTGGTAGAGGCTGCCGACGGCGGTACATTGTTTTTAGATGAAATTGGCGAACTACCACTCGAAGCGCAAGCCCGGTTATTACGAGTTTTACAAGAAGGTGAAATTCGACGAGTGGGCTCCGTACAAAGCCGCAAAGTAAACGTAAGACTGATTGCGGCCACTCATAGAAACTTAAAAGAACTGGCGGCTAAAGCCGAATTTCGCGAAGATTTATACTATCGCCTCAACGTCTTAGAGTTACATTTAGCACCATTAAGAGCCCGTGGTCGAGATGTCATCGAACTAGCAGAATTTATGCTGCAACGAAATTGCGAAAAAATGAACCACGAGCCAATGGTTATTACAGAAGCTTCTCGACGGGCTATTTTACATTATCAATGGCCAGGCAACGTACGGGAGCTTGAAAATGCCATTGAGCGCGCCGTGATTCTTGCCGATGACAACAATATAACCCCCGAAAATTTAGCGATTGATGTCTCTCCGGATCAATTTGTACCTCAAAAACTAAAAGAGAATTTACTGGAACCCTCAGCGCCAGCAGCCAAGGCACCATCAACGGATGACAATCAAGGAGATTTATCCCTAGACGATTACTTTATGCACTTTGTGTTAGAAAATGAAGAAGGCATGAATGAAACAGACCTAGCCCGCAAATTAGGGGTTTCGCGCAAATGCTTATGGGAGCGCCGTCAACGATTAGGTATTCCGCGCAAAAAAGCGAGCAAGACTAATTAGGTCTAAGCCAACCCTGAATAATCAGTCATAAGACGCCAACTTGGTATCAAATCCTTACAAACAAGCCTCTAAACGGTAACAAAAATAAGTGCCAATTTGTTACCTTCCTCTCAATGGTTTTTATAAGTCATTGATTATAAAGAGATTTTAAAAGTTGGCATGCTAAGTGCTAATTACTAAGAACAAATAACAACAATGTTGCTCAGATAATAAAAATAAAATTAGAGCGACATATTAGATCGGCACCAATAAAAATAATAACGCTGATCAGAGCTAAAAATAATAATAATAATAATAATAATACCCCGGCTCATTAAGTATCAATTGCTTTACACACTCCCTGAGGTGTAAAGCAATTGGCACTTTATTTATCCCTCCTGCTTTAAACTCCATTTATTTTACAATCTTTAAGCAAGCACTAGTTCATCAAGCACCAGTTAATTAAGCCTAAGCTTTCTTCGACCACTGCTAAGCGCCAATTTTTTAATACACGCTGTTAAACACGCTGTTAATCAAGGACATACTTAACAAACTTGGCTGAATTTTTCCATTTCATGCGCCAAAAATTCGTCAAAAAAACATTAACTGGCATTGCAACGTAATTTTGGCACATCACGTCTTGCACTAAGATTGTCACTAGACATCAAAGGTGGCACATTTTGCGCACTTTGTTACATGAAATTACAGAAATGTTACCGTTGTTACATAAAAACATTACTTCGGGTAACACTTTTTACGTAACAAACTGTCTTTCCAATCGGTATACAATTCACAAGCTATTGATTTTAAAGGGTTTATAAAAGTTGGCACGACTTTAGCTATATATTAAATATAAGCGTTAAGGCACTAATTAAAATAACAAAGCCAAACGCCAGATCGATGATAAACGCACTAATAAAAATAAAAATAGCGTTTACTGACATCAAGAACACCCGCTAAGAGGTGGCCTCATAATAAAAATAATAACGAGGCGCAAAAAATTGATTGTTTTGAGTGCGAAGTAAATATTACTAAGCACACAACATAATAAGAATAATAAATGGGGCTTTTAAGTTCCTGCGTATTCAAAACAGTTAATTTGTTTTTCAAGCCGGGTTCGACACCAATAAAAATAATAATAGTCGAACCCTGGTTTTACTTCCTAACAATCTGCATAATATTCATTTTTCTTTGAGCTTCACCAAACCCGTAGTTTAGCGGTACTTAACTTCCTCTCAGTTTTTATTCAACAACCTGGTATTGTCAGCAACATCAAATTATTCATCAAAATTCTTTTGCTTAATCGCGACGCCTTATGTTTAGTCTTTTTTTAGCATTAAATTAACCATATAAAGAGATATCAGCAAAGAAGCAGCTAAGCAGCCTTTGAAAGAACCTAGCCATCAGGTAAACTCATGTATCTTTTTTATACTCTCAACCCTAATAATTAGGCAATTCAAGTATGTCCATAGTTAATACTGTAGCTCGCTTATTTAATCGAAAAGCTAAAAAAGCTGACGACTGTAAGCCAGAAATTTTGCAACGCAAAGAGCATGGTATTAGCCGTCGTCAGCTTAGCGAAAATGCCCTAAAAGTTCTGTATCGACTAAATACGGCCGGTTATCAAGCTTATTTAGTCGGCGGCTGCGTACGCGATTCTATGCTAGGTGCGCACCCTAAAGACTTTGATGTAGCCACCAACGCCACCCCCGAGCAAGTTAACCAATTATTCCGTAATTCGCGCTTGATTGGTCGCCGCTTTAAATTGGTCCATGTTTTATTTGGTCGCGAAGTGATTGAGGTCGCTACTTTCCGCACCTCTCCTAAAGACGAGCACAACAGCCAGCAAGCGAAAACCGGCGACAGTGGCATGATTTTGCGCGATAACGTTTATGGCACCATTGATGACGACGCGATGCGACGCGACTTTACTATCAATGCCATGTATTACGCCGTTGATGACTTTACCGTGCGCTCTTACGCCAATGGCTACCAAGATGCAAAAGACAAGCTGATTCGCCTAATGGGCGATCCCGAAACGCGCTATCGTGAAGATCCTGTCCGCATGATACGAGCCATTCGTTTTGCGGCTAAATTAGATTTTTCTATTGAAGAAAAAACTGAAGCGCCTATTAAGGTCATGGCACCTTTAATGGGGCAGATTCCAGCACCGCGTTTATTCGAAGAAGTTTTAAAACTGTTTTTATCGGGTAATGCCTTAGTCACTTATCGCTTATTGCGCGAATATAAATTATTTAAAGAGTTGTTTCCGCTCACCGAGCAATGTGTTGCTGACGACGAATTCGCTGCTCGCTTTGTTGAGCAAACCATGATCAATACCGATACACGAATTCAGTCAGGTAAGTCGGTTACTCCTTATTACTTTTTTGCCGCTCTACTTTGGCCATCTCTGCAGCGTGTACAAAAAGAGTTTTTAGAGCAAGGCATGCCACCTCAACCGGCGTTGCACAAAGCAGCTAGCCGTGTCATCGAACAACAGCTGGTGCGCACATCTATCCCCAAACGGTTTACTATTCCAATGAAAGAAATTTGGGATATGCAGGCGCGTTTTGAAAAGAAAAAAGGCAAAAAAGCGTCAGAGGTAGCCGAGAGTAATCGTTTCCGTGCCGCCTATGACTTTATTCTGTTACGAGAACAGTGTGGTGAAAACTTACGCGGCTTGGGTAACTGGTGGACAAAATACCAAGACACCGAAGAATACAAGCACATTGCGGCAAACCGCAAGCCAGAGGAACGCCATACTAAAAAACGTCGCCCACGTCGCACTAATCGTGGCACACCTAATGACCGTCAACGCTCTCGTCGTTCTGAGCCATAATTAATGTCGTTGGTTTATATAGGCTTAGGTGCCAACCTTGATGAACCCCAGCAGCAATTAGAGCAAGCCTTAACTGAGCTTGCTCAACTACCTAACTGTCACTTGCTCGCTCAATCTTCTCTGTACCATAGTAAGCCGGTTGGGCCACAAGACCAGCCCGATTATATTAATGCCGTTGCATTATTAAAAACTGATCTCGAACCGCTAGCCTTATTAGATACGCTGCAGCAATTAGAGCAAGACCATGGCCGTGTTCGTAAACGCCACTGGGGTGAGCGCACACTAGACTTGGATATTCTGTTAATCGACAATCTAATAATAGAGAGCGAACGCTTAACTATTCCTCATCCGTTTGCCCAACAACGCTCTTTTGTTGTTTATCCCCTTGCAGAAATTACACCGACACTGATCTTCCCAGACGGCAAACACGTAGAGCAATTGCTCACTGAGCTGGATAATGATTTAATCCGCATCCATGCCTAGTGGCAACAATAGATTTAACTTCCGTAACTGATTTTGTGATCAATATTAGAATATCTGAGGCACAGCATGAATACTGTTAGCATCCGCACCCTTAATGACTACAAAGCTAAGGGCGAGAAATTCAGCGTATTGACCGCTTACGACGCCACTTTTAGTCAAATGGTCAGCAACGCGGGCATAGAAGTGATTTTAGTCGGCGATTCGCTAGGTATGGTTTGCCAAGGCAAAGAGAGCACCTTGCCAGTTAGCGTAGCAGAAATGGAATATCACACTCGTTGCGTAGCAGCGGGGAATAAAGGCTCTTTGATTATGGCTGACATGCCATTTATGAGTTATAGCACCTTAGAACAAGGCCAAGCCAACGCTGCTCTATTGATGCAAGCTGGGGCTCATATGGTAAAAGTTGAAGGTGATGACTGGTTAGTCCCTTTGGTTGAAACGCTAGCTCGCCAAGGCGTGCCCGTATGTGCACACTTAGGTTTAACACCACAATCGGTCAATAAACTGGGTGGTTATCGCGTACAAGGTCGCGATGAAGCTAAGGCTCAAGCGATGATCGAGCACTCGATAGCGCTGGCTAAGGCCGGGGCCGACTGTATTTTATTAGAGTGCGTTCCTAGTAGTTTAGGTAAGGCCATTACCGAAGCCGTTGATGTCCCGGTTATTGGCATTGGTGCTGGCAGTGACACTGATGCACAAGTATTGGTCGTTTATGACATGCTGGGCCTAAACGCTGGCCACATTCCAAAGTTTGTGAAAAACTTTATGGTTGATGGTCGCACACCACAACAAGCCATAGCCGCTTATGGTGAAGAAGTGAAAAATGGCGTATTTCCTGGGCCAGAGCATAAATTTTCATAAGTCTAAAATTTTTAACGGGTAGATTGTTGAATGAGTTTGTTAACCGTTTCCACCGTCGCTGAATTACGCGAATTTGTTCAGCAGGCAAAATTTAAAGGCTTGAGTGTGGGTTTTGTCCCTACTATGGGTAACTTGCATGCCGGCCATATGAGCCTGATCAAGCATGCTAAAAAGCACTGTGATGTTGTCGTGGCAAGTATTTTTGTTAACCCACTGCAGTTTAATGATGAAAGTGATTTAACCAGCTACCCGCGCACGCTAGAACAAGACCAAGCTCTGCTAACCGATAATGGCTGTCATTTATTATTTGCACCAACGGTTGCCGAAATGTATCCCAACGGTCAAGAAAGCCAAACCTTGGTTTCTGTACCCGACATTTCCATAGGTTTGTGTGGGGGTTCTCGCCCGGGGCATTTTGATGGTGTTGCCACCGTTGTTAGTAAACTTTTCAACATGGTACAGGCCGATAAAGCATTTTTTGGTGAAAAAGACTTTCAGCAATTAGCGGTTATTCGTAAAATGGTTCAAGATATGTGCATTCCTATCGAAATCATGGGTGTTGCCACCGAGCGCAGCAGTGATAACGATACAGCAGGTTTAGCACTAAGTTCTCGTAACGGCTATTTATCACCTGAAGAACTTACCCGTGCTCCGGTGCTTTATGCAACGTTAAAAGAAGTAGCCGCTGCCATACAGCAAGGCAACGATACCCTTTCAACCCTTGAAAATGCACAAGCACGATTAACCCAAAAAGGCTTTAAAGTTGACTATTTGACCCTGTGTCGCCAGTCTGATTTAAAACCTGTAACAGCAGATGACACGCAACTGGTGGTTCTTGTCGCAGCCTTTTTAGGTAAGGCTCGGCTAATTGATAATTTACCATTTCCGTTGAATCGAACTAACGATTAGTGCATACTGCGCACCGCCTTCAATGAGGCTATAAATTAACCAATGAAAACAGAGATGTTATTTTGTCTGCTGAGTCATTGAGACGTAACCGGATTAAAGGTTTTTTTCTATGCAGTCCACTATGCTGAAAGCCAAGATACATCAGGCTCGAGTCACACAGGCCGTATTGAATTATGAAGGCTCATGCGCTATCGACGGTAAGTTGTTAGAATTAACAGGCATGCGCGAATTTGAACAAATTCAAATCTACAACATGGAAAACGGTGCCCGTTTCACTACTTATGTTATCCGTGGTGAAGATAATTCAGGTATTATTTCGGTCAACGGTGCAGCGGCACGTTTAGCCCAAGTAGGCGATCGTCTAATTATCTGCGCATACGGCTCTTATAATGAAGAAGAACTGGAAAACTTTAAACCTAAAATGGTTTATACCAACGCTGACAACACGGTTAGTCACACCAGTTTCGATATTCCTGTTCAGGTTGCTTAATCACTCCATTGACTGATTAATACCGCTTGATCCAAACGCCACACATGCTGTGGCGTTTTTGTTTTTATCCTACCGTTCTACCACCCTATAAAGACGCACCGCAAAAGATTATACTGAGTTCATACTCATATTGACTCATATAAGGATATTTATGAGCACACCCTTACAACGTCTTGATATTTGGCAACAGCTAAAACATCACTACAGCGATATCCAACAACAGCACATGCTGGATTGGTTCAAGCAAGATAATCAGCGCTTTGAGCGCTTTAGCTTAGAAGCCGCTGGCTTGACCTTAGATTATTCTAAAAATCGCATAACAAGCGAAACCATGAGCTTACTGACGCAGTTAGCAAAAAAGCGTGATTTACCTGCCAAAATCAAAGCCATGTTCGAAGGCGAGCTGATTAATCAGAGTGAACAACGCCCGGTTTTGCATACAGCATTGCGTAATTTTAGCGACAGGCCGGTGATGGTTGATGGCGTGGATGTGATGCCAGAAATCCGCGACACCATGAACCGCATGGAAGAATTTTGCTGGAAAGTGCGCCGCAAACATTGGCGTGGCTATACCAACAAGCCGTTTACCGATGTTGTATCAATTGGCATTGGCGGATCATTCTTAGGCCCTAAACTCGCCTCCAGCGCATTAAAACCGTATAACGATAATCAAATTAATGTGCACTACCTTGCCAATATCGATGGCTCGCACATCACCGAGATTCTTAAGCACCTAAACCCCGAAAGCACCTTGTTTATCGTGCAATCTAAATCTTTTGGTACGCAAGAAACGTTAAAAAACGCTTTGGCTTGTCGGCAATGGTTTTTAAGCAACGGTGGAGAGGTTAAAGATTTACCTAAGCACTTTGCTGCGGTATCGGCCAACGTTGAAAAAGCGGTTGAGTTTGGTATTGCTAAAGAAAACATTTTCCCCATGTGGGATTGGGTCGGTGGCCGCTACTCTTTATGGTCGGCGATTGGCTTACCGTTAGCGCTCACCATTGGTATTGATAATTTCCGCGACATGTTGCGCGGTGCTCACGAAATGGATGAGCATTTTCGCACCGCGCCACTAGAAAAAAACATGCCTGTTATTATGGCTTTGTTAGGTGTTTGGTATGTGAATTTTTTCGGCATCACCTCGCAAGCTATTTTGCCTTACGATCATTATTTACGAGGATTGCCTGCGCACTTGCAGCAGTTAGATATGGAGAGTAATGGTAAATCGATTGGCATTGATGGCCGCAAGGTGGATTATCATACCGGCCCTATCATTTGGGGCGGTGTCGGCTCAAATGGCCAACACGCTTATCATCAATTATTGCACCAAGGCACACATTTTTCTCCAAGCGATTTCATCGTGCCCATGCGCAGCCATAACCCGATTGATAATTTTCACGCCATGCTGGTTTCTAATGCACTGTCTCAAAGCCAAGCGTTATTAACCGGTAAAACCGAGCAACAAGCAATTGATGAATGCTTAGCCGCTGGCATGAGCGAAGGTGAAGCCATGGTTTTAGCCGCGCAAAAAGTGATTCCAGGCAATCGACCCAGTAATACCTTGTTCTTTCCCAAATCAACCCCCCATTCTATAGGTGCTTTAATTGCCCTATACGAGCACAAAGTCGCTGCTCAAGGCATGCTTTGGGGCGTAAACTCGTTTGACCAGTGGGGCGTAGAATTGGGTAAACAAATGGGCGAAAACGTGTTGGCCGCGCTAGAAGGCGAAGCCAGCAGTGCTCAGTTTGATAACTCAACCAGTGGTTTAATTCAGGCTTACAAAAATATGCAAGACCAGCTGTAAGACCTACTTCATCATTTAGCTCACAACTGTGTTTTCATAACGGATGCGGTTGTTTTTAGACTAACCGATTTTAACTAATTATCATGTCGTTAAATGTTAATGTTCATGATGTTATATTGAACTTATATCGTTCTACTTGGAGTATTTTATGACCGACGTCGTTATCGTCGCTGCAACCCGCACCGCTATTGGTTCTTTTGGTGGTTCATTATCTAGTCTACCCGCAACAGAGTTAGGTGCTATTGTTATTCGTTCTCTTATCGAGAAAACCGGTATTTCGCCAGATGCTATTGATGAAGTATTAATGGGCCAAGTATTAACCGCAGGCTGCGGCCAAAACCCTGCTCGCCAAGCCGCCATTAAGGCAGGTATTCCTGCAACGGCGTCTGCCATGACCATTAACAAGGTCTGTGGTTCAGGTCTTAAAGCACTGCACTTAGCGGCACAAGCAATTAAAGCCGGCGATGCCGATGTGGTTATTGCCGGTGGCCAAGAATCCATGTCGAACTCGGCTCACGTTTTACCTAACTCTCGCAACGGCCAGCGCATGGGTAACTGGAATATGGTTGATACCATGATTACCGATGGCCTGTGGGACGCGTTTAACGATTACCACATGGGCATTACCGCTGAAAATATTGCCGAACAGTTTGAAATTCCGCGCTGCGATCAAGATGAATTCGCTGCACAATCACAAGCTAAAGCGTTAGCCGCCATTGAAGCGGGTAAGTTCAAAGATGAAATTACTCCAGTCACTATTCCTCAGCGCCGTGGCGACGATATTGTTTTTGATACCGACGAAGGCCCACGCGCTGTTACCGCAGAAAAACTGTCGGGTATGCGCGCGGCGTTTAAAAAAGACGGCACGGTTACCGCGGGTAACGCGTCTTCTTTAAATGATGGGGCAGCTGCAGTCATGCTAGCCAGCCGTGAAAAAGCAGAAGCATTAGGTTTGCCGATTTTAGCGACCATTTCAGGCTATGCCAGCGCCGGTGTGGATCCAACCATTATGGGCACAGGGCCAATTCCTGCGGTTAAAAAATGCTTAGCCAAAGCGGGTTGGGATATAAATGATCTGGATTTGGTTGAAGCCAACGAAGCCTTTGCCGTTCAAGCAATATCGGTGAACCAAGGCCTTGAATGGGATGCCAACAAGGTCAACGTCAACGGTGGCGCGATTGCGTTAGGCCATCCCATTGGCGCTTCTGGTTGTCGTGTATTGATTACCTTATTGCACGAAATGATTCGTCAAGATGCAAACAAGGGTCTTGCGACGTTATGCATCGGTGGTGGTATGGGTGTTGCGCTTTCTATTGAGCGTTAAATTCGACCATCTGCACGGGGGTACTGAGCAGATACTTTTTCTACTCTTGCTCCCCTCTCCACTTCGTAATATTCTTGATTAAAACAACAATTACAAAGTGAGCCTGATATGTCCGATGAAAAGCGCTTTCAATCCTTTGCCGAGTTCTACCCTTTTTACCTCAGCGAACACAGCCACCCCATGTGTCGAACATTGCATTACATCGGAAGTTTTGGGGTATTAGCGATTATTGCTTATGCAATTATTACAGCAAATTATATGGCGCTGTGGTTTACGCCACTCATGGGATACGGTTTTGCTTGGGTTGCGCACTTTTTTATTGAACACAATCGCCCCGCTACGTTTAAATACCCGCTTTACAGCTTTATGGGTGATTGGGTCATGCTAAAAGATTTTTTACTCGGCCGTTTACGCAACGAACAATTTAAATAAACACTCCGTTAGAACATCATACATCCAAAGGCGTGGAGTAGTTTCTTACTCCAAATGCCTGCTTAGTTTGAGCCTGCTTAATTAAACCCCATACGATAAAGCCCGCAATTAAATTGCCTAAAGACGCGCCAAGTAACAAGCCTTCAAAACCATACAACTGCCCCCCAAGCCAAGCCAGCGGCACATAAAATACACTCAAACGCACAAGGTTTAATAACATCGATACACTGGTTTTTTGCAGTGCGTTTAACGCCGAGTTGGCACACAACACAATGCCCATACCGGCGTAGCCTACGGGCATGATCATTAAATAGTGACTTATTTTTTCGAGTACCGCGGGGTCTTGTGAAAATAGAGTAGCTAAATACGGCGACACTGCCCACAACACCAGCCATACCGCTACTTGCCATACCAAAATAAAACGCACCGCCAGAGACAGCACCTGCCAAACCCGCGCATGCTGGTCGGCCGCAAAATTTTGGCCAACAAACACCGGCAAGGTAGAAGTTAATGCCAAAATAGCCACAATCGCAAACGGCTCAATACGCGAACCCACCCCAAAGGCTGCCACTGCTTGCTCTCCCATTGGGGCAATCATCACCAATAAAAAACCACTCGCCACAGGCACCATGACATTCGTGATCATCGCAGGAATGCCTAAGGTTAATAATCTTTTCCAGATTTTAAACAGCGCTTTTAATGTTAATTGCCCCCAATGCAATAAATCAATTTTAGCCAGTGAATACACCATCACTAATACAACAATCAACCAACATAAAGAGCTGGCTAAAGCAGCACCCGCAACTCCCATGGCAGGAATGGGGCCCAAACCAAAAATTAAAATAGGGTCTAAAATAGCGTTTAATACGGCAGACCCCAGCATCATTAAACTGGGCAACTTGGTATTGCCAACAGCGCGCATACTGCTGTTGATAACAATCATCAACATCATCACCACGGCTCCCGGCCACCAAAACTGCATGTACTGCCAAATGAGCGGCAGTAAATCTTGCTGCGCCCCCAATAGCAAAAATAACTCATCATTAAACCACCAGCCTAATAACACCATGACAACCGCAATAACCAAGGTGAATAACAAGGCAGCAACCACATAATGTTGAGCAAGTTTATGATCTTCTGCACCGGTAGCACGGGCAATTAAAGCCGACGAAGCAATACCTAGCCCAATCGCTAGATTCATCGCAATCATGGCGATTGGCATGGTAAAACTGACTGCGGCTAAACTCTGAGTCCCCAATAGCGATATAAAAAAAGTATCGACTAAGTTAAAAAAGAAAACAGCAACAATACCAATCACCATCGGGATCGTTAACTTATAAAGCACCTGCCCCACAGGGCCCGACACAATTTCTTTTCTCACAGGTTCACCACTGGTTATTTTTTAACAGGGGCTCATGGTAACAGAATGAAAAGCTTGGCAATGAAAATAGAAGCGTTTGAATTCATTGTTCCAATTTTGTGCTAAACAACAACTAAACATCTGACACCAATCCCTGGTTTAACAGCCAGATCAATCCACTCTGATCAATCGAATCAAATTGCTTATTACAGATCGTTAAACGGTGTAAAAGATTTAGCCAGCGCTTTTACAAAGTCGCAAAAATACTCTAAATTAACAGCGTATTTAATCCGCCCATCTCATCGATTATTAAAACAATTTTATTTAGCAATACGGTAGCGAATAACATGAAAAAGCAATTACGAGTGTCTAGCATTTTGCCAACGACGTTTTTATCCACAGGTTTATTAAGCAGCCTACTGCTTTTACCCAGTATTTCTTCAGCAAATGAACAAGAGCAAGCTGCCCAAGAAGCCTCACCATGGGCAGGTAGTGCTGAACTGGGCTTTATCCAAACATCGGGTAACAGTGATACTCAGAGCTTTAACGGTAAGTTCAACCTGGTTCACGAATTAGAACCAAACACGACTTCTTTAAAACTAGAAGCGCTAACCAGTGAAGAAGATGGCACCTCATCAAAAGAAAAGTATCTTGCAGAATTAAAATACGATTATGCAGTATCAGATCGCAGCTATGTTGCCTCTTTCTTAGGCTATGAAGACGACCGCTTTAACGGTTACGAATACCAAAGCACAATAGCCGTTGGTTATGGTTACAAAGCATGGAATGATAAAGAAAAAGGTAAATTAGAGTTAGAAGTTGGCCCAGGTTTCCGCCGCAATGTACTGGAGCAACGCAATGAAGATAACGAAAAAATTGAAGAAGAAGCAGTGGGTCGTGCCAGCTTAAACCTGTTGGTCAATATTGGTGAAGGCGCAAAATTCACCGAGGTTTTATCGGTTGAAGGTGGTGACTCTAAAATCGTATATAAGTCAGACATGGGTATTCAAAGCACCTTAGTAGGCGCATTAGCGATGAAGATTAATTACCAAGTTAAACACACTACCGATGTTCCAGAAGGTAAAAAGAACACGGATTCTTTAGTCGGTGTGACCCTTGTGTACAGTTTTTAAAATAGATAAGCATGCCTGATTCGTTTATTGATCATGACTTTACGCAGCCCACCGAGCTGCGTGATTTCGTTGAATGGCACCAAGGCATCAAGCATTATGGTTTTTGGGCAATCGAAGTCACCGACCCGCTTTGCTTAAAAACCATTGGTCTGTGTCAGCAACATCTTGCCGATCGACTGCACCCTCATTATTTGCGCCAACCCCACATCACCCTCAGCGCGTCTGGTTTAATCGATGAACAACACTTTAGCCAGGATTGTTTGCAACAACAAATTCATGCGTTAAAAACCCATAAGATCAAACCGTTTTCTTTGTATTTAACCGAAGCACATAGTTTTTCCAGTGCCCCGTATTTAGCCATTAAAGACCCCTCAGCATCGTTACAATCCATTCGAAAGTGTTTGCACGGTATCTGTGCTGGTGAAGAAGGCAGCGAATATGTTCCTCATGTTACCTTGGGGTTTTATAAACACGCTTACCCAACCCCCAAGATTTGCACTCAGTTGTCGACAGCTTCAACACTGCATTGCAAAGAAAAACAATTTAAGGTCAACGAAATTATCTTTGCTCGTTATAATACCCGTGAGATTCAGGGCCGCTACCAAGTGCTGCATCGTATCCCGCTGGTCTAACACTGTGTTTTAATTGCTCTGCACTAAACCCATATTAACAGCGACACTTTAAGCGACCACTTAGCGAGCTGCAAAATCATGGCATTACTTGGTTTATTTCTATCCGCATTAATTGCCGCTACGCTTTTGCCTATGGGCTCCGAAGTCATTCTGGTTGCCTTGTTAGAGCAAGGTCATGTTGCTTGGCTTTTATGGTTAATCGCTACAAGCGGTAACACCCTAGGTAGCATAATTAACTATGCCTTAGGCTATTGGGCACACGGTTACGTTGAGCAAAAATATCAGCATTCACGGTCGTGGCAGCAAGGGTTGCGTCTGTATAACCGCTACGGTTTTTGGTCATTATTATTCGCTTGGTTGCCTATTATTGGCGATCCATTGACCCTAATTGCAGGTTTGGCACGTACTAACATTAAGCTATTTATTTTATTGGTCGCCATTGGCAAGGGAACACGCTATGCCGTGCTGATTATGTTAGCTCAAATGGCATTCAATTCGTGATGATGAGTATTATGAAAAACGATGAAGATTTCTTTCTGCAGCAAATGCAGGGAGTACAAAAACTAAAGCAGGTAAAAAAAGTCGATCTCAGCCAGCCACACCAAACAACCGAGGTGCACAAGCTGAGGCAGCAGGCGGCAACGCAAGAACAAATAAGCACCGACCCAAACCACCTGCAACATTATGAAGTGCAGCGCGTTCAGCCTCACGACGTATTAGGTTTTAAATGCCACGGTATTCAAGACGGCGTCTATCGCAAGCTGCGTCAAGGCAAGTATCAAATCGATGCACGCTTAGATTTGCACAAAATGACGATAGAAACGGCGCGTGACAAAGTATTCACTTTTATAAACGATTGTATGAAGTACGATCTACGTACCGTGTTAATCATGCCGGGCAAGGGTGACCGAAATAAAGAAGATCCTGCATTACTGAAAAGCTATTTGATTCATTGGTTGCCGCAAATCAACGAAGTAATGGCCTACCATACCGCTCAACCTAAAGATGGCGGTGCGGGTGCTTTTTATGTGTTGTTAAAAAAGAGTGAACGTAAAAAAGAACAAGCACGCGAAAAGTTTTTTAAAGGGCGCGTTTAGGTCAGCCAATAAACCAAACAATTATCCAAAGTCGGTTTAAAAAGCACAGTGATTGTCATTAATCACTGTGCTTTTTTGTAATAACCCACAATTACCGCAGACCGGCAATGGCAGATTAACGCAAAAACAACTTATAAGCTGGGTTATCAGATTCATTCCAATAGTTGTAACCCAATTCGGTTAAATAACCTTCTAACTCTTTATGCTGGCGATTATCTTTTGGTACCTGCAAGCCCACCAAAACACGGCCATAGGCAGCACCGTGATTGCGGTAGTGAAAAAGTGAAATATTGAACTTTTTACCTAAGGTTTTAAGAAACTGCAGTAATGCACCAGGGCGTTCTGGAAATTCAAAACGATACACCAATTCATCGCTTACCGAATCCGGTGCATGGCCACCTACCATATGACGAATATGGTATTTAGATACTTCATCTTCGGTCAAATCCACAGCGGGATAATCTTTTGCTTTTAATTCTGCCAACAAGTGCTGACGTGCGTCTTTTTCAGCACCAACTTTAACACCTACGTATATTTGCGCAGATTTATCATCGCGATAACGGTAATTAAATTCAGTGATTGGGCGCTTGCCTAGTAAGCTACAAAATTGCTGAAAGCTACCAGCACGCTCTGGAATAGTAACGGCTAAAATCGCTTCGCGGCCTTCACCTATTTCGGCAACTTCGGCGATATAACGCAAACGATCAAAGTTCATGTTGGCACCGCTTAAAATAGACACCAAATTAGCGCCTTCAATGCCCTCGCGTTCGACGTACTTTTTCATTCCGGCAACGCTAAGCGCCCCAGCAGGTTCACACACGGCTCGCGTATCATCAAACACATCTTTTACTGCAGCGCACAACTCATCTGGAGTACAGGTAATAACTTCGTCTACATAATGGCGCGCTAAGTCCCACGTATTTTTACCTACCTGTGCCACGGCTACACCATCGGCAAAGATGCCTACAAAAGGTAAGGTAACACGACGCCCTGCCGCCAAGGCAGCGTGTAAACTGGCAGATTCGGTAGATTCAACACCAATAACTTTAATATCGGGGCGTAAATATTTTACATACGCCGAAATACCCGCGATTATGCCGCCGCCACCTACCGGTACAAATATCGCATCGATAGGGTCGCTGAGCTGACGAAGAATCTCCATCCCAATAGTACCTTGCCCAGCAATCACATCTGGGTCGTCGTAAGGATGAATATAGGTAAGGCCTTTTTCTTCCACCAGCTTTTGTGAGTAGGTAAACGCTTCATCAAAGGTATCACCGTGCAATACCACTTTTGCACCACGGGCTTTACACGATTTCACTTTAATTTCAGGGGTGGTGCGTGGCATCACAATGGTGGCTTTAATACCCAGTTCGGTCGCAGCTAGTGCCAAGCCTTGAGCATGATTACCAGCAGATGCAGCAACAACGCCTGCGGCTTTCTCTTCATCACTCAACTGCACCACTTTATTGTAAGCGCCTCTAATTTTAAAAGAGTACACTGGCTGTTTATCTTCACGCTTTACCCACACTTTATTACCCAAACGCTCCGACAAGAATGGGGCAACATGAAGGGGAGACTCAATCGCAACATCGTACACATTAGACGTTAAAATTTTCTTAATGGTTTGCTCTAACAGCTTAGGGCTAGGAGTAGCTGATTTGGGAGACGTCATAATCGATACTTTTTTAGTGTATGAAAACAAGCATTGTAGCGAATAAGGATTTATAATGCTTGTACGAGTGACTGAATTTTACCTTAAACGAATCCATTAGAGCCAAGCTATGTCTTCATCTGTCCACCCTTTATCATCCGACCATTTAAAAGCAGCCGTTGGCAAGGCCGCAGCGGAGTATATTAAGCCTCACCTTGAATACAGTTCGATTATCGGTGTTGGCACAGGGTCTACAGCAAATTGTTTTATCGATGCCTTGGCAGAATTTAAGCACCTATTTGATGGGGCGGTAGCCAGTTCAGAAGCCACCGCTTTGCGTTTAAAAGAGCGCGGTATTCCGGTTTACGACTTAAACAGCGTGTTTGAATTAGAATTTTATGTAGACGGTGCCGACGAAATCAACCAACAGCTCGAAATGATCAAAGGCGGCGGTGGCGCCCTCACCCGCGAGAAAATCGTTGCCGCTGTTGCCAAAGAGTTTGTGTGCGTCGCCGACGAAAGCAAATTGGTCGATGTGTTGGGCGCTTATCCGCTTCCGGTTGAAGTCATCCCGATGGCTCGCAGCCATGTCGCCAGAGAAATGGTTAAGCTTGGAGGCGACCCTGTTTTACGTGATGGCGTGACCACCGATAACGGCAATATCATTTTAGATTTACATCACTTTCATATGGTGGCAGGTTCAAAGCTTGCACCGACAAACCTAGAAAACGCAATCAATCAAGTCACCGGCGTAGTCACGAACGGTCTGTTTGCGAGCCGCCCTGCCGACACCTTACTTCTTGCGACCCAAGATGGGGTTAAAACGATTAAGGCGCGCTAAAAGAACAAGGTCAACTCATTGATGCCGTGTTATAAACATTGATGCGAAATCAAAAAGGGAGAAAAAATGCGTTCTTGGTTAAAGGCATTGCTTATCAGTGCTGTCATATTAGCGTCCTGCATTTTTTTTCTGCCCTCCTTAGCCAAGCAAGGCATTAACTCAGTTGCACCTTGGCTAATGACCCAAGCTAACTTACAGCAAACTAAGTTTTACATAAGTACTTTTAATTGGCGCAAGCTTTCGATTGAACATATCCAGTTTCAACTGCAAGCAGATGATTCGGCCCACCCCTCAGAACACGCTACTTCTGTTAAAGTACAACATCTTGATATCCATTTTTCTGTATGGGATTTACTGGCCGGTCAGGTAGCGCAAATAGAAATTGACCAAGTACAGCTTGAGCTCCCTAAAACTAACAATAATCCATCTAAAAGCGTTCACTCACAAAATCAGAAAACTCAACCCATCGCCCTTGTTGATGAGCCACAAGACAGCTCTTTAACCTTAGCCCGTTTAGATCAGCTCTTTCAGCAACTGCCGCTGCAACACTTTATTATTCGCGAGCTAGTGATTGCTCACCCACAGTTCAAAGTGTCGTCGCACCTTGATTTAAACCAAGAACAGTTCACCCTTAGTAGCTACATAACAAGCTCGCTTTTGTCTGCACAACTAAGTCACCAGCTCAGTCTTAACAAAGAAGGGGAACTCAGCAGTGCGGTTTGGCCATCATCAAAAGCGGCCAAGACTGGCAATCAGACCTCAATGCCTGCACCGATTTTTAACCTACAAGGACAATGGACAACTAAAACCGACGACACCTTTAGCCTGAGTTTGCAACAAAGCGCCGATATTCAATCCTGGTTGAAGCTACTGAATCACTCAGACCAGCAGCAGGTATTAACAGCCAATTCAGCCATTCAGGCGTGGAATTTAGAGCTCACCCTGCCTAAATTAATTGTTGATTCCGCTGCTTTACTCAGCCAAATTAATGCACACGGTATGATGCAAATTCAGATATCCGATTTTAATATTTTCGACCCTGCAACCGACACGGCCACCCTCGAAAACGCCAACTTAGCGTTTAACGTGCTTACTAATATCGACCAACAGCGCGCCCAGCAATGGTTATTAAGTCTCAACACATTGGATCTATCAGGGGAAGTTAATGCACTTGCCCCCATCGACTTTAATGTACAGCAAACACTGACAGAGCCGCTGATCATGAGTTGCTCGGTTGATGTCGCGAATCTATCGACACAAGGATTTGACGCCTGCACTTGGCAAGGCACGTTACACCAATTGGTTCGTGCAGAAGACATTGAACACACATCAAAGCTATCGCTTGATGGCACCTATCAACAAAGCAACAGCCAACAAAGCAGCAGCCACCAAGCATCGATCAATAGCCGCCAAATACTGACCTTAAACACACAACAACATAACCCACTGTGGCCCAAAGCCAATAACCAAACTCAGGGCGAAATCATCGTGCACGCACAGCATGTGGATAACCGCTGGCATTGGCAATTAAACCTGCCTTTTGGTTTACAAAATATCAGCGAGTATCTCGATTCACTGATGATAGCAGACAAAAATGCGCAATTATCCGCCGTGCATTGGCAATTACTTCCCGATTGGCAGCTATCGGGCATCAACGATGAAATTACCAACAGCAAACCTCTAACCTTGCAGATTGATCAAGCCCATCTTGCCATTCAAAATAAATCCAGCCAGATCAGCCATATTGCCATTGAAAGCGCGCAAGCAAATTGCAATTTAGACTGGTTAAAACTGCAATATTCTCCTCAATTGCGCAGCCAACAAGCGTTATCGCAGTTACCATTAGAATGTAACTGGCAACTAAAAAATCAACAAGGTAACTGGCAGCAATGGCCAATCCCAGCCATTGCGCTTAACGGCAATATGACGCTCAGTTCACTAGACCTAAATAATGCAAGCCTCAGCGCGCGTGCTCAACTAACAGGACTGGCCAATAATTTAGACTTAACCTTATTAGCGCAACACGATTTTAATCATCAAGATCAACAGCCACCCCAGCAACAAGGCAGTGCGCAACTGTATTTAAATAACTTAAAATTGGACTGGCAAGCACTGGGCTTAGCCGAAATGGAAGCACTCACCGAAACTCGGCTATTAACCGGTTCACTGTCGGCTCAAGGCTGGTTTAAATGGCAACAATACCAGACAGATATTTTTGACGATAACAGCCTAGCTTGGCGCTGGCAGCCAGACATCATGCTCAGAGTTGATGATTTTGCTGGCATCTACCAAGAAATCACCACTTGGGAAGACATTGATATTCAGCTAGCTCTAAGACGTCCGTTTTATGAAGCGTTTCGCATCGATAGCCAGCTATCGGCGTTGAGTATTCACCCGGGTATTGAGATCAACAACTTATTGGCGCGCAGCACAACAACCATAAGCAACGACTTGTCTTACGCTATAGTGGTCGTCGAAGAAGTTCATACCGATGTGCTCGGAGGGAGAATCAATGTACCCTTAATTCGCTTTGATACCCGCCAAGATACCAATGCCTTTGGCATCGAAGTAGAAGGCATTGATGTCGCCCAACTGGCAGCCTTAGAAGCAGGTGCAGGTGTGAACGCCAGCGGCCAGTTAGATGGTGTGCTGCCAATAATCTTATCGCCAGCAGGGCCCCAAGTGCCGGTAGGCAGTCTTTACGCCCGAGCACCCGGCGGAGTTGTACAATATCGTGGTCAAACCGCCGATAGTTTAAAAAGCAGTGACCCAAGTGTGAACCTTGCCATGCAAGTTTTAGATGATTTCCGTTACGATACTCTGCAAACTGATGTAACGTATCAACCTACAGGTGAATTAAACTTAGGGCTGAAATTTCAAGGATACAACCCAACGTTTTTTGATGGCCAAGCCACGCACTTCAACCTGAACCTAGAATACAACTTACTCGATTTACTGGCGAGTTTGCGGATCAGTAACGACATTGTGCACAACCTTGAAAAGAAGTATCAATAACGCCAACGTTATAAAGCAACATAGGATAAATGATGAAAATACGTTTTTTAATACCTTTGATATTACTCATCAGCGGCTGCACAGTTAAGGTTGCAGCCCCCGATAAACCCATTACGATTAACCTAAACGTTAAAATTGAACACGAAGTACGTGTTAAAGTTGAACAAGAACTCGAAGACCTGTTCAGCGAAGACAGTAACTTATTCTAATAACAATAAAGGATGCCAACATGACACTGAAATCCATTTTACTCGCCACTGCACTATTAATTGCAAGCCCGTTTTCCCTAGCCCTCACCCTAGACGAAGCGCGTAACCAAGGCTTGCTAGGTGAAAACGCTAGAGGCTATGTTGAACTTACCCCACGTGGTAAAGAAGAGGCGAAAGCTCTGATGGCAGAAATTAACAGTCAGCGCAAAGCCAAGTACATTGAAATTGCAGCTAAGCAAAAGACCGATTTAGCCGCGATTGAAAAAATTGCCGGTGAAAAAATCATAGAAAAGTTAGACTCAGGTAAATTCTACCAAGACACTAATGGAAAGTGGCACAAAAAATAGGGGAAGATTATGGACATTTCAACCATTGTAATTCTGGTCGTAATTGCGGCTTTAATTATTTACATCATTAGCATTTATAACACGCTTGTTACACTTAAAAACCGTTATGAAAATGGTTTTTCACAAATAGAAGTGCAACTAAAGCGCCGCTACGATCTGATTCCTAATCTAGTGGAAACAGCGAAAGCGTATTTAAAGCACGAAGCCGACACATTAACCGCCGTCGTAGAAGCGCGCAACGAAGCCATGGCAGGTTTAAAAGCCGTGGCAAGTAACCCTTCTAGTGCAGCAGCAATGAGTAAATTAGCTGGCGCAGAAGGTGCTTTAGCCGGTGCAATGAGTCGTTTTAATGTCACGGTAGAAGCCTATCCAGAGCTTAAAGCGAATACCAACATGATGCAGTTGACCGAAGAACTGACCAGCACTGAAAACAAAGTGGCTTTTGCTCGCCAAGCATTTAACGACGCAGTCACCGCTTACAATATTTATCGCCAGTCGTTCCCGCCCGTGTTTTTTGCTAGCAAGTTTGGCCATCCAACCGATGCCACCTTACTCGAATTTGAAGACAGCGTGCAAATTCAAACGGCACCCACGGTTAGCTTTTAAACCATGGATTTTTTTGGCCATCAGGATCAAGCCCGAAAGCGCACAAAGCAACTTGTGCTGCTGTTTGGGCTGGCGTTATTAACTCTCATTTTTTTAACCAACCTCATGGTCGCTGCGTTTTTGTGGGGCAACCCAGACGTTTTCCCCAGTGCCGCTCACAACATTCGCAATCCTTCTTTACTGGATATTTTTCATTACATGTCTTGGCAGGCGTGGGGGATTATTTCGGCCGTTGTCTGCAGTTTTGTCGGCTTAGCCTACTTGTATAAATCAATCAAACTCAGTGGGGGTGGCGCATCAATCGCACTATCTTTAGGTGGCCGTTTACTGCACCCCGACACAGAAGACTTTTACGAACGTCGTTTATTAAATATTGTTGAAGAAATGGCTATTGCCTCGGGCATGCCAGTGCCACAAGTCTATTTAATGGACGAAGAAATTGGCATTAATGCTTTTGCTGCGGGCTTTCAACCATCCGACGCCGTGATTGGTGTAACAAAAGGCTGCCTAACCAAGTTATCGCGGTTGCAGCTGCAAGGGGTTATTGGCCACGAGTTTAGCCACATTCTTAACGGCGATATGCGCATGAACATGCGTTTAATTGCTATTTTATTTGGTATTTTATGCATTGGTTTGTTGGGCCGATTTATTTTGCAAGCCGGGGCGCGTCATAGCGTTTATAGTCGTGGTCGATCTCAAGGTTCTATTTTTACCTCATCTTCGTCTAGCAAAAAGGAAGGCGGTGTCCCGCTATTTTTAATCGGTTTAGGCTTTATGATACTCGGCTATAGCGGTGTCTTTTTTGGCAAGTTGATTCAATCGGCAGTTAGCCGCCAGCGGGAATATCTAGCCGACGCCAGTGCCGTACAATTTACTCGCAACCCAGAAGCCATCGCGCAAGCGTTAAAAGTAATAGGCTATGGTGGTGTCGGCTCAGCCATTGGCCATAGTCGTCGCGAAGAATTTAGCCATGCTTTTTTTAGTAACGCGATCAGCTCTCATTTTAGTTTAAGTGCGGGTTTTTTATCGACCCACCCCAAACTTGAACAGCGCATAAAGCGCATTGATCAGCGCTGGAATGGAGACTGGATTCAACCACAAACACTCAAGCAAGCCTACGAAGAATCTCCAGAGCTAGTAAAGAAAAATAAAATCAGACCAGAAGAATTACTGACAGGTGTGGCAGCGGCAATGACCGCGGCGATTGATTTTCATCCTAAAACGAGCACAACAGAAACCAACACCCCAGTTTTGGATCAAACCGCCTTAGATCAAGCCGCTCATGATCCGTTTACTGCTCGAGCACTGTGTTACAGCCTCATTTTGGCACCCGATACGTCCTTAGTCCACGAACAGCAATTAGACCTGATTAACCAGTTGTGCGGTGCAGAAATCTTACAACAGACACAGCGCTTATCTGCGCAGGTAGCAACACTGCCAGATGATCAGCGTTTGGCATTGGTTGAAAAATCAGTGCCCGCACTTAAATTACTCACCCCAGAAAAATACACCGAGTTCAAACAGCTACTCATTAAATTAGTACAAGCCGATGGCAAAATCGATTTGTTTGAATGGTGCTTGTACCGCATGCTACTGCAATATTTAAACCCCACATTTGGCAAGGCTAAGGCCATCAAAGCTAAGCACGGCAACCCCAATAAAATACAACCGCAAATAGAAACCGTTTTATCGTTCGTCGCTAATCATGGCAACAATTCTCTTGAAGGCGCCAGTGAAAGCTTTAATGTCGCGACCCAAGCAGCGGGCTTTGAAGGACTGTCTTTGCAACCGAGAACTGAATCATTTAAACAATTTAATATTGCTTTAGGCGTAGTTACAGAAGCATACCCACACGTAAAAGGTCGTGTTATGAAAGCTTTAGCAGCCTGCGTGATGGTAGATGGCGTAGAAGCGGCCGAGAAAAATCTCGTGCAAACCATTGCTGCTATCTTGGAATGCCCAACACCCGATCTTTTTGCCTAGCCTTTTAATTGCCAGCCCTGATAGAATGCAGGCAACTTAATACTTCCCTTTTAATCAACCGGATCATAACGGATTAATTTTATGAAACAGTACCTTACCTTCGGCTTTCTGCTTGCAGGCTTCGCTAACATCTTAGGTGTTTTAGGCTTTTCTTTAGGTTTTCAAAACGAATTATTAAACAGCTATTACCCAGCCGTATTCAGCAACTTTGGTTTAGGCATGATCATTGTCTGGGGTATGGCTTATATTGCGGTATCGACCGAACACCCGCGCGCGTCTCGCTTAATCTTTGTATTCTTCCTTGAAAAAATGGTCTACGTTGGCACCGCAGTCTATTTTTGGTTTGTAATGAAACCAGATTTCATGATGATGTGGGAAGAGTCTGTTTTAACGACCTTGTTCTTTATTATTTACGGCATTAACGACTTAGTATTTGGCTTAATGTTTTTCTACGCCTGGTTACAATACAGAAAATAAGTCTGTGAACTTTTAATAAACAGACAAAAAAATACCCGCATGGTGAAAACCTTGCGGGTATTTTTTTATTTTCATGAAACGTGTCTTAGCTCTGCGCGCGATACCAAAGTGAAGCAAGGTACTCCATTTGAACATTAGCTCGCCGCCAAGCAATTTGGTTTTTCACGCCATACAAGGTGATTATAGTTTCTTCAAGAGCCAAAAGTTTGTCTTCACTAGCGCTGGATTTTTCTTTTATTCCTTGCCACAAGCCGGCCAAATCCCACAATGGATGTGCTAAACCAGCATACTCCCAATCAAGCAATTGCAACCCTGTATCTGTGTATAACCAATTAGCTAAAACAGCATCCATATGACAAATACAAAACTCACCTGCTGGCGGTTCGCGCATAGCGACCTGCATTAATGGCTTCATTTTTAACATGTCGTCTTGAGGATTATTAGCGGCCAATATTTGCCAATAGGATTCAGCGATATCGCTAATATTTATTTTAGGTAATTCAATATTTATTGGTTGCTGATGAAGGTTTTTGAGCTGTTCAACCATGTAAGACAACACGCTAACGGGCAAGTCTGCTGCATCGGAAATCGATTCACTGAGTACTTCACCTGCAATATAATCTCTAATTAAATAGCTGTGATCATCGCTAATATAGCGTATTGGGCTAGTAATATTGGCTTTCGCCATTAGCTGATGAATTGCCAGTTCACGCTCACGATCGATCCCCAGGGCAAGAGTATTGGCGGCATTAACACGCAGAATATAATCACCACTGTCTAACGTTAAATGATAACTAATATTGGTTAAGCCACCATTTAATAGAGCAACCTGTGAAGTTTCTATTGGCTTTTGGGATATTCCCCATAAAGGCCAATCCTCTAAAATTTCTGCCAGATTGCTCATGCGTTAATCGCTACTTCCTAAAATTAATCATCGTTTCACAAAATTTATCAGCTTGCTAAGCTGAAGCTTATTGTTGTTGCTATTATTGTTGTTGCTGATGTTGATACTCTTTTTTCCACATAAACCAACCAATCACAATCATCACAATATAAACAACCATTTGCAGCGCGACTAAATACAGTTCGCGATCTATAAATAAATAAATAGCAACAGTATCTATAACTAGCCAGTAAAGCCAATTTTCTAATATTTTTTGTGCAACCATATAAGTTGTCACCACGGCACCCCAGGTGGTGAATGAATCCAAATAAGGTAAGGCAGCATCAGTGTTTTGCTCTAAACCATAACCGCTTAATAAACTGAGTAAAATCACCCCGCTAATCACCAGAATATGGCGTTGATAAGACCAGCGCTGAATGGGTTTGTGATTATCATGTCCCATAGGGTCGCCGTTTGAACTGGCAAGGGCGTTAGTTTTCCACACCCACCAGCCATAAACCGCCATTAATAGATAATACACGTTCAGCGCAGACTCCATTAGCAGGTTTACATCCCAAAATAACCAACTAAAAATAGCCGTACTACCAAAAGCCGCATACCAGCCAAGAATATTTTGGCGCATTATCAAGACGAGATAAGCAAAGCCAAGAATAACACCCACCAGCTCCCACAGACTCATTGCTTGAAAAGCTGAAATCACGCCTTGATAAAATGCATCCATAAATTAATCGCCGTGGGGGTTAAGTGCAGGGTCTAAATTTTTACCGATGAACTTACACACAAAAATGGCTTTGCCAAATTGCTCATAAGAGCGGCGCATTTCATCTTTAAGCGTATCCATAACCAAATCGTAATCACCAAAAATTTGTGTGCTCATGGTATTGCCCACCACACTCAAACCCTTGGTTGCTTGCAAGCGTTCAATAAAACTTTTAATTGCCGGAATGTAATCTTCGGTTAGCGGATACTTGCTGATTTCTACTGATAGTTCCATATTTATCACCTTGATATTTTTTTACCGTATAAGACGGTTGCACCTTTTCAGCAACCGTCATCATTTTTAAGGATTAAAAACTATAACGCCCTTCTATACCCACTAAGCGAGGCTCGCCTAGCTGCTCTTGTTTTTCGTCTGCGTATTCTAGGCGTGGGTCTATTCCAAAATAGAACCCCTTAACCGTATAATCTCGATTTGTTAAATTACGACCATAAATAGAAAGACTATAGTTAGCTCGAGTGTAAGCTAAACGAGCATGAAGCAATGCATAAGCTGCAGATTGCTCATCGTGACTATCAGAATAATAAAACTTATCTTTCGCTTCTGCTTCTAATTGAACACTCAGTTCCGGAGTTAATGAATAACTCACAGCAGACGCTAAAGAATACTCAGGGGCGTGGGCTTGGTCACGGCCGTTTTTGTTAAAAACACCGTCATCATTCTCATAGGTATAATCTACAAACTCTGTGACTAGATAACCGGCGCTTAACGCCCAATTTAATTTACGATTAATATCCCAGTCAGCTTCAATTTCTAAGCCGTAGTTTTTACCTTCAGCCGCATTAGCTAAATAATCTTGAAATCTGGGTGTACCATTTTCTAAATAGCTATAAGAACTTTTAACTTGCTGATTTTTACGTTGAATATAAAAAGCAGACAGTCGTGTTGTGAGATGGTCATTTAATAAAGAAGACTTTAACCCTAACTCTAACGTGTTATTAAATTCAGTATCGTATTCTCTTTTATCTTGAGAAATGTCGGGGTTGGTATTAATACCACCTGCTTTATAACCTCGAGCCAACGACACATAAGCAAGATGATTAATATCAAACATCGATTCTAAAGTTACTTTACCACCAAGTAGTGTCTCATCAGTTTCGCCGCTTACTTGATTGTTATCATCATAATCACTTACCCAGTTTTCAATACGTAAACCGGTAATTAAACGGAGTGACGGCGATAAATCGCTATTAATTTCACCGTAAGCCGCGCTTGAATGTGTTTTTAAAGTGCTTTCAAATCTTTGCGTTATGAATTCATAATTGCGCTTTAAATCTTCATCACGCTGCATAAAATAGAGGCCAACTACCCAGTCACTACTGCCAGAAAATATGCGCCCCTGGCTGCCCGATAATAATCTTATATCAGCAGATGCTCTTTCATTATCTCTAAAGTATTGATCATAAGCCTTATATTCCCAGACAGGTGCAATTCCAGGATAACTCCAGTCATCGTCATAACTGTATTCTGACTGTGTCCAGCTACCTGTAAGCTGAGTTTCTAACTGAATAGCGTTTGACAGTTTTGAGTTAAGCGATAACGAAAAGGCATCGGTATCTTGAGCGTCAGTGCCAGGCTCATCAGTATAGGTTTTTCGATTTTTTTCTAAACTAAAAGCATCGTAGCCATTATCAATATCGGCGTAAACATAAGTTAAATTAAGATCGGTATGCTCAGACAACTGCGCTGATAATTTACCACGCACAACTACTTCATCAATGTTATTGGTATTATTTTTATCGAGGTATTCATTTTCCATATAGCCATCAGTTTTAAAACTATTAACTGCTATACGCCCCTGTACATTATCGATAATAGAACCAGATATAGCGGCGCTTTGACTATGGGTATTATAGTTTGCTAGCTTACCTGATACGTAGCCTTCTGTTTCTTTAGTGGCATCATTACTTTTAATATTAATCAATCCGGCAAGTGCATTCGCACCAAAGCGTGTGCCTTGGGGGCCACGTAAAACTTCAACTTGCTGAACATCAAATAAAGTCGCCGCACCGCCTAAACCCGTCATGTCGATGCCATCTATAATCAAACCCACAGATGGGTTTACAGGGTCGATAAACTGGCTGCGCTCACCAATACCGCGTATCTGAAAAAAACGTGCTCTTGATGCACCGCTGGCAAAGTTAACGTTAGGAGCAAAGCTTAATACCTGCTCTAAATGTTCAGCGGAACGTAATGCGATATTGTCAGCACCAATAACGGTTACCGCTTCTGGTAGTTCTTGCACATCAGTTTCACGAAAGTCTGCGCTTACGGTAACCACGTCAAGATTGACTGTTTTGGATTGGGAATCTGTTGCCGTGTCTGCATTAGCTGCACTGGCTAGTATCGAAGAACTGATAGCAGTGGCTATCGATAAGGATAAAGAAAGTTTTTTCATGTCTAGGTCTACCTCAATAAAAAAAGAGAAGACCCGGTCGAGCGTAGCAAGCGTGAAATATCGGTGGATACAATTATCTTGTATCAACTGAAGTGCCCATTCCTACGCCGGTGTTAACCGGATCAGGTTCAAGGAGTTTGCAATGCATCTCAGGCTCTTTAAAAATCTGTGTTTAACAAAGACTTTTAATTCACCACCCCCTGGGTTCCAGCGCATGATAGTTCATTCGATACAAAATAAAAATAGCCAATGTAATTATTTAGTTATAACTTTTTTATTTGGCTTCTGCGGCGGCACGATCTGCTTTTGAAATATAAGCAGGTTTACTTTCTTTGGGTGCAAGTTTGGCGTTCGCCTTTTTCATTTTCTTTGTTAATATTTGCTTAATCTTCTTTTTACGGTTCATGACACGACTTCGCTATTTTGATTAGATAGAATCTCTATGAGCGCGATTGTAAAGGTCAGATAATTAAAGGCAAGAAATTGCGCTTTCAACCTTCTGTAAGTCAGGCTGATAACTGTAAAATTACAAATATTAAGGCACATTATGAAACGTATTAGCATATTAGGCAGTGGTTGGCTCGGATTCCCTTTAGCACTAGCATTTCATAAGCAGGGCTTTCAAGTTAAGGCTTCTTCACGCACAGATAAACGCCTATCCCCTGTAAAAAAAGCAGGTATTGAAACACATCTTTTAGATATCGAAGAGAGCCAAATTAGCACAGATTTTTTTCAGGCTGATATTCTGATCGTGAATATTACCTCAAAAAATGTGGAAGCTTTTCAGCGTTTAATTGCAGTGATTGAACAATCGACAATACAACACGTTGTCTTTATCAGCTCAACATCCGTTTATGCTAATTCTAAAAACCTACACTCAGCGTCTGTTACCGAAGAAGATCATCAACAATTAATCAACTGCCCTTTATTAAAAATTGAGCGTTTATTTCAAGCAAGTTCTCAGTTTACAACAACGATTATTCGTTTCGCCGGTTTAATCGGTTACCAACGCCATCCTGGGCGCTTCTTTTTGGCCACCACAGAGCATGACGAAGTCTATTGTAAAACTATTAAAAACCCCGATGCTTGCGTTAATATGATTCATCGTGATGATTGCTTGGGGTTAATTGAAGCTGTCATTAAAAATAATGTTTGGGGTGAAGTTTTTAATGCTTGCGCCACATCACATCCAGCCCGTCGTGATTTTTACCAAGCCGCCATGAAGCACTTGGGTGATTTTGATCCGATCTTTTCTGGACAAACGGACTCGGTTGGCAAGGTTATTAGCAATGAGAAAATAAAAGAACAACTTAACTATTCTTTTATTTATGACGACTTATTAAATTTTAAATCAATGCCATTTAATTGATTTTTTAATTAATCTGGTCGTGTTGAGCGCGCTCATACATTGCAGCAATGGTTGGTATCTCGTCTTCTGCGCAGCCCTTGTCGCGCAGACGGCGAGAAACTGAGTCCATAATATAACTGACTGTTTCTGCTCCTGGGTGGCAAATAGCCGGAATAGATCCATATTCATCGGTTATCCACACCCAACCACCACCAAACTCTGTGACACACAATTCGCCCAACAAAAAACCTAAACCATCAAGTATTTCAGTTTCTGGATATTTTTGCGACTCTGTTGAATCTGTATTTTTCCATAAGTCGATGCAACGGCCAATGCCTGCATAAGTTTCTTCACAGCCATAATGATGCAAAATTTTACAGCCAACTTTTTTCCAGTGCTGTTTGTTATTTAGCATCCGCTCAGACAAAGGCTCAACCTTCATTAAACGGCTCCGCTGGTGTAATAAACTGCCGCGCCAACACCCACAACTAATAACGCAGTCACTACCATAACCTTGATTACAATCTTTTTGATAAACTCTTCGGCTTCATTACCTTTAATGCCTGATTGTTTTAATTCTGTCATAACAACACTCTTTGCTTGAACGATTAAACGGGTATTTCAATTCATACTACCTGTTTTGCTAGTTCCCTTCGAGAAGATAGATCAAGTATTGGCAGAGTTGTACCTGTTATGACTCGTTGCATTTCCCTACACTGTGCAAAATTATAAGAGTGTCTCACCATGTTTGTTAAAAATACCCTATCTATCTTGGGCATTGGTTTATTAGTTAGCTCAATTTCTGGCTGTCAGCTTCTGGATTACTTATATCAAGATTCGATGGATGCCGAAGTCGGCACCCTAACATTTACAGAACTAAAAGAACCGGTAGAGGTTCGCCGTGATGAGTTTGGTATCCCTGCAATTAAAGCTAACAGTACTGAAGACCTGACCTTTGCCACGGGTTATGTCATGGCCAGCGACCGTTTAGCACAAATGTATTCTATGTCTTTGTTGGCCCAAGGTCGCTTATCAGAAATGGTAGGGCCCGTTGCTTTAGATATGGATAAATACATGCGTACTCTGGGTATTAATCAAATTGTTGATCAAAAATATGCAGCCATTGATGACTCCGTTAAAGTGTTATTAGAAAGCTTTAGCCGCGGCGTCAATGCATACATAGAAACCCACCAAGGCAAGCTACCCTTCGATTTTGATCTTAACCAATATAAGCCTGAGCCCTGGAAACCTGAAAACTCGATTTATTTATTTTCAATTTTAAATTTAGGCGTTGCATTTAACTCACACGAAGAAGTTGCCTACCTTAATTTAGCCAAAGTCTTAGGCCATGAAAAAGCGGCTTGGCTAGTCCCTAGCTACCCAGATGAGCCACTGCCTTTTGACGAAGCAAAAAAGCTGGATGGGGTTGATTTAAATGCCGTGCAAAACGAACTGCTCTATGTCGCCAGTATTCAAAATAAAATCATGGACACAACTTCTGCGTTAGGTATTGCCGCTTCTAACAATTGGGGCATACACAAAAGCAAAACAAAGAATAATGCCAGCATCATTGCCAACGATACTCATCTATTGTTATCACAGCCTTCTGTTTGGATGATGATGAGTGTTGATGCACCTGGCTATCATGCGTCAGGCATTGGTTTAGCAGGGCTACCTTCTGTGGTGGCTGGATATAACGGCCATATCGCATGGGGCGAAACCATGGTTATGGCCGATGGCCAAGATATCTTTTTAGAACAATTAAAAGACATCGATGGCAAAAAACATTATTTGTTTAAAGGCGAGTGGCTGCCGACCGAAGAGCGTGTTGAAACTTTCAACATTCGTGGTGGCGATACCGATACAATTACCGTTCACAAAACCCATCATGGCCCTATTATTAACTCAGTGAGCACCAACGATCCTGCTCACACCATGATGATGATAAAAACAAAGCAAGAGTATGGCTTAGCATTAAGCTGGACTGCGACTCAGCCAGATAAAACCATTGCTGGTTTTTTAAATCTGGCACGCGCAACAACGATGGCAGAAGCAAAAGCGGCTGTCTCAGATGTTGGCTACATTCACCTCAACATGATTTATGGTGACAAAGATAATATCGCTTGGCAGGTAACCGGTAATTATCCACAGCGTAAAAAAGGCACTGGCTTCTTGCCCTCCCCTGGCTGGACGGGCGAATACGATTGGGATGGTTATGTAGGAGTAGAAAAATTCCCTTACGTAATTAACCCAGAGCAAGGTTTTATTGGCACAGGTAATGACCGCACGGTTGATACCTCTAAATATGATTTCACCCTCAGCAACTCATGGTATTTCCCTGAGCGTGGCGAGCGTATTAAACAACTACTGTCAGCAACCGACCAACATACAGCGCAAACCAGTATCGACATGCAGGCCGATCAGCATGATGTACTGGTAGTAAAAATTCAGCGTGTTTTTAAGCAATTAGAAAAACCCTTAGCGGCAGCTATTAACTCTCTTTCTAAAGACGAGCAAATAAAAGCCAATACAACATTAAAAACCTTATTGGAATTTAATGGCGATATGCTGGTAGATTCTCAACCGGGTGCAGTGATGGCGATGTTTGATCATCAACTAACCCGTGGTATTTTTTATGATGAATTAGCAGAAGAGGAAGAAACTGATAACTTACTATGGAAATCTTTTATTAATATGAATGGCCGCAGTTACTCTGCTTATCAGGATCATTTATTAGGCCGTGAAGACAGTCCATTTTGGGATGATGTGACCACAGAAGTAAAAGAAGATAAACCTTTTATCATTGCCAAGGCTCTGGCGAATACTCAAACATACGGCAAACAAATTCTTGGTGCAGACACCAGCAAGTGGCAGCTAGGCCAACTACAAAGTTACACTTGGGAAAGCGGTGGTACTCAGATGAAACCCTTCTTGCCCTTTTATGAACAGTGGGGTGTTTCTGCATTATCTGGCTATTTAGATCGTGGCCCTTACCCAGCAGGTGGCAGCCGTAATACCTTGAACGTTACCGGTTATGATGTGGGTAATGATTATGATGTGTGGAACGTACCAGCGATGCGCTTGGTAGTCGATTTTTCACTAGACGAGCCAATGTACTTAACCAACGCCGGTGGTCAGTCTGGTAATCCTGCTAGCCCTTATTATGACAAAGGCATTGAGACTTGGTTAAAAGCAGAAAACCGCATCATTCCGTTTAAGCGCGAGAATATTAAAAAGCACTTTTCTAAAGTGTTGATGTTAGAACCAAAGAAAATACTTTAAACACTCGTTTAAGATAGGCCGCTTATGCAGGGCATAAAAAACCCAGTTCAATTGCTTGAGCTGGGTTTTTTTGTATCTCTAATATCTAAGATCTTTAAGACCCAAATTAGATCGCAAAGCTGTGACGCAATACGATGGTCTGAACACGGTCAGGACCGGTAGAGATGATATCGATTGGCGCACCAATCGCTTTTTCAACAAAGCGAATGTAGGCTTTAGCATTCTCTGGCAGTTGATCCAAAGATTGAGCACCCACTGTACTTTCTGTCCAACCCGGTAAATCTTCATAAACCGGTGTAATCTTATCGAATTGATCCGCGCTAGCAGGAACACCCATCTTGTTACCGTCTGCATCTTGGTAGCCAGTACAAACGCGAACAGTCTCAAGACCGTCTAAAACGTCTAACTTGGTTAAGCAGATAGCGTTTACCGAGTTAACACGAATCGCGTGCTTAACAAGAGCCGCATCGAACCAACCACAACGGCGTGAACGGCCCGTGGTTGTGCCTTTTTCGTGACCGACTGTGGATAAGTGCTCACCCACTGCATCGAACAATTCTGTTGGGAAAGGGCCCGAACCGACACGCGTTGTATAAGCTTTAGTAATACCCATGATCTGATCAAGGTACAAAGGACCCACACCAGAACCACAAGCAACACCACCCGCGGTGGTGTTAGAAGAGGTTACAAACGGGTAAGTACCGTGGTCGATATCAAGCAAGGTGCCTTGAGCGCCTTCAAACATGATGTCGCCTCCGGCTTCACGAATGTTATGCACCAATTCAACCGCATCAACAACCACGTCTTTAATCTGGGCAGCCCAATCGATACACAATGCCAGAGTATCTTCGTAGCTGACCGCTTCAACGCCGTAATAGTTAACCAAAGAGAAGTTATGGAATTCCATAACGTCTTTTAATTTATCCGCGAATTCTGGTTGATACATATCACCAATACGCAAACCGCGACGAGCCACTTTATCTTCATACGCTGGGCCAATGCCACGGCCTGTGGTGCCGATTTTAGCGTTACCACGTTTAATTTCACGGGCTTGGTCTAAAGCTATGTGATAAGGCAAGATCAAAGGACAAGCATGAGAAATACGCAGACGTTCCATTACCGGTACGCCACGTTCTTCTAATGCACGCGCTTCTTTTAATAGCGCGTCAGGAGCAACAACAACACCGTTACCAATGATGCATTGAACTCCTTCACGCAAGATACCCGAAGGAATCAAGTGCAAAGCGGTCTTAACACCGTCGATGACTAATGTGTGTCCAGCATTGTGACCACCTTGGAAACGAACAACCGCGGTTGCTTTTTCCGTAAGTAGATCAACAATTTTACCTTTACCTTCGTCACCCCATTGGGTGCCTAATACTACGACGTTCTTGCCCATCGAATTACTTCACTGCGTTAAGATTAATTGGATTCGATCAATTGCCACTGATCGCTTTTAAATTCAATACGTGCATTGCTAGCAGGCATTTCACCGCTTAGCTGCACTTCAACTCGCTTACCGTTAGCACGTAGCTCGGCAATCAAGTCTAATAATTGTTGTTCTTGTGGCTGACCATAAGGCGCTGGCGCTTTCACAATATCAGCATGAGCCGTAGCAAAGCGACCTAATTGAGCCAGTACCTTTAAGTCTGCACTAAAACCTGTCGCCGGACGCGCACGTCCAAATACTGCACCGGTTTCGTTATAACGGCCACCTTGCGCAACGGCATCACCGTAACCGGGTACATATGCTGCAAACACCAAGCCTGTGTGGTAGTTGTAGCCACGCAAATCGGTAAAGTCAAAGTACATAGGCACCTGGTAGCGAGTAGCAATCGTTTGGCACACTTGTTTTAAGTGTTCAATGATAGCGCTGACTTCAGGGATCACTGTCGACAATTGCTGGTCTACTTGGTCCAGCACTTCAATACCGCCTTGTAAACGGACAAAGGCTTTAAAAGCATGGTTCAATTTGGCATCTAATAAATACTGTTCTGCCCAAGCATCTAAATCGGTTGCGCACTTTACTTTCAACAGCGCAAATAACTCTTCTTCAGCTTCACTGGACAGTTGAGCTTTTTCTGAAAAGGCTTTAAAAATACCGACATGGCCAAGATCAAGGTGTAAATTTTGCAATCCAGCTTGCTGTAATGCATTCAGCATTAGACTAATAATTTCAATATCTGCCGAGCTGCCTGCTTCGCCATATAGCTCAGCACCAATTTGGGTTGGCGTACGACCCGCAAGAATACTGGCGGCTTTGGCATGGAAAACAGTGCGGCAGTAGCACAAACGGCTAACGCCTTCTTGTGCCCAACTATGAGCATCGATGCGAGCCGTTTGTGGTGTGGTATCGGCGCTTAATCCCATTAAACGACCCGAAAGCTGATCGGTCACCTTGAACGTCTGCAAATCTAGGTCACGGGCGGTACCTGTTAACAGGGAATCAAGATACTCAAGCGCTGGCGGTATAACAAAGTCATAACCCCAACGGTCAAAATCGTCCAACAAATGACGGCGTAGTTGCTCTACACCACGTGCTTGTGGTGGCAACACTTCTTCAATGCCATCTGGTAATAACCAGCGATCGGCAGTGCTCATAGAATTATCCATTAGACAGCTAGACACAAAAAAACCGGATCAATGTCCGGTTTTTCTGATTGTATCAAAAGCAAACAACTTGTTGAAGTTATTTACCTTCTGCATCCTTCATATAGCGGAAGAAATCACTATCTGGTTTCAATAGTAATACATCTTGGCTTTGGAAGGTCTCTGTGTAGGCTTTTAGGCTACGGGTAAATGCGTAGAACTCGGCGTCTTTATTGTATGCCTTAGCATAAATATTAGCGGCAGTTGCATCCCCTTCACCTTTAATTTGTTCTGATTCACGATACGCATTAGCCAACGTCACTGTTTTATCGCGATCGGCTTCTGCACGAATACCTTCGGCTAACTCGTTACCTTGTGAACGAATTTCTTTTGCTTCACGATCTCGTTCAGCTCGCATACGACGGTAAACGTCGTTACTCAGCTCTTCTGGCAAGTCGATGGCTTTAATACGCACGTCTAAAATTTCAACACCAAAATTTTCTTGGGTTTCTTTATTTAGGTCAGCTGTTAGTTTGATCATAAGTTGGTCTCGTTCGCCCGATACCACTTCGTGTAAACTGCGCACACCAAACTCATTACGCATGCCCTTGTTGGCTAAGTCAGCCAAGCGGTTACTGGCCTCAAAACGGTCGCCGTTTGTTGCCTTGTAGTAACTCAATACGTTTTTAATACGCCATTTAACAAACGCATCAACGATTACGTACTTTTTACCTTCGGTCAAGAAACGCGATGGCTGAGCATCTAAGGTTAAAATACGTGCATCAAACTTTTTCACGTTTTGTAAAAATGGTGTTTTAAAGTGCAACCCTGGTGGAATGTCACTTTCAACAATCTGACCAAACTGCAAGGTCAATGCCGATTCAGTTTCTTTTACGATATACAAACTTTGGCTACCAATAATGATGGCCAAACCTAATACGATTAAAAGTCCTAAGCCCTTACCATTCATTAGCGAGTCTCCTTACGACGATCGTTTTGACGAGAGCGAATTTCATTCAATACCTGATCTGTGATTGCTGAAACATTCACATCGGTAGAACCCGTACTGGTAGTTTTTGGCATATTTTTCATGATCTGATCTAACGGCAGATACATCATATTATTACCACCTTCAACATCCACTAACACCTTACTACTATTGGCGTATACGTTACTGATGGCGTCGATATATAAACGCTCACGAGTAACTTCTGGTGCTTTTTTATATTCGGTATAAAGAGCCGAGAAACGATCTGCTTCACCCGTCGCTTTAGCAACAACCTGCTCACGATAAGCATTGGCTTCTTCTAACTGACGCTGAGCTTGACCACGTGCTTGTGGCACAATGCCGTTAGCATAGGATTCTGCTTCACTGATTAAGCGGTCTTTATCTTGACGAGCAGCCTGCACATCATCAAACGCTGCTTTAACCTGAGACGGTGGACGCACATCTTTTACGTTCACGTTGGTTAGCTGGATACCGGTTTGATAACGATCTAGGTAGCTTTGTAAGCGTAACTGAACCTCTACCGCCGTAGTTTCACGACCCGATGTTAACAACGGATCCATCGCTGTAGAACCTACCTCATGACGCAATGCACTTTGTGCTGCATGCTGTAAGGTTAAGCGTGGATTTTCGATGCGTAATGCAAACGATACCGGATCAACCACACGATATTGAACGTTTAATTCAATCTCAATGATGTTGTTATCTTCGGTGAGCATACGCTCTTCGATATTTTCGGTACGAACCGTGGTGGTTTCAATACGCGTTAACGTTTCTAATAACGGCCACTTAAATTGAAGGCCCGGGCCTTCAGTACGATCATATTTACCTAAGCGCTGAACCACACCGCGCTCTTTCTCATCCAGTGTATAAATGGAGTTGAAGCCTAAAAACAACAAACCAACAATAGCCAGCACACCAATGACACCACCGGCATTTTGACTGTTATTTTGACCACCGCCATTGCCGCTTGGCTTTCCACCAAACAAACCGTTCAGCTTAGCCATTAACTGCTTTAGCGCTTCATCAAGATCAGGAGGTCCCTGATTGCCACCACCACGGTTGCCACCATTGTTGTTACCGCCATTACCCCAAGGATCTTTACCACCACCGGGTTCATTCCACGCCATAAATCACTCCATTATCTCTGGATTGCATAACATTTAAATCATTTGCGACAAATAATAGAAGATTGGATATCAAATTCATATCACATTCACTGCTTTTACTTATCTTTGCTTTTACTTTTACTTATTTTTGCCAGTCTTCTAGCTCGACCGCGATAAAACGATCGGCCCTAGTGCCTGTTTTGGCTAATATCTTTTTAAAGTCATCTAGTTGCATTCGTAACTGCAGCAGATTATCACCATTATCGCTGAATGATTCAGAAACTACTGCCGCTTGCTCATAAAGCAAGGCCCGTAATTTTGAATCTGCAGGTGTTAGCTGAATGGTTTGCTGAAACAACTCCTCTGCTACCAATTCTGAAATAGCTTGTGTTAAACAGTCAAAGCCTTCTCGTGCATGCGCAGACAACCAAACGGCGACAGGCTTACCGTGTTCATCACGGTCTATACGGGGCTGAGCATGCTCTAGTAAGTCAATTTTGTTGTATACCCTAAGCTGGGGTACTTGATCAGCCTCAATTTCATCCAACACATGCTGAACTTGTTCAATGTTATGATCACGCTCATCACTGGCACTATCGATCACATGCAGTAACAAATCGGCTTCGGTGGTTTCTTGCAAGGTAGCACGAAACGCTTCAACCAATTTATGCGGTAGGTGTCGAATAAAACCAACGGTGTCAGCCAGAACTACCTCGCCCACATCCATTATCTTTAAGCGGCGCAAGGTTGGGTCCAGCGTGGCAAATAACTGATCAGCCGCATACACGGTGGCATTGGTCAGTGCATTAAACAACGTGGACTTACCTGCGTTGGTGTAACCCACCAAGGCAATGGTCGGAATAGACGATCGACTGCGCGCACGACGCCCTTGATCTCGCTGGGCGCGAACTTTTTCTAAACGCTTGCGAATCATGGTTTCACGGGCAGCAACTAATCGTCTGTCAGTTTCTAACTGAGACTCACCGGCACCACGAGAACCAATACCACCCTGTTGGCGCTCTAAGTGCGTCCAACCACGAATAAGCCGGGTTGTTTGGTGCTGCAACTGAGCCAGCTCAACTTGTAGTTTACCTTCGTGTGTGCGTGCGCGTAGAGCAAAAATATCAAGAATCAAACCGGTACGATCAAGTACTCGACATTCTAATGCCGCCTCTAAGTTTCGCTCTTGGCTAGGGGATAAAGCATGATTAAACAGCACAATATCTGCTTCATGAGCCTCAGCCATAGCTTTGATTTCTTCTACCTTACCCTTACCAACAAAGGTTTTAGGATCGGGTGATTTACGGGCACCGGTAACGAATTCGACGGGAACCCCGCCAGCGGATAATACCAACTCTTTAAATTCGTTAGGGTCCTCGCGGTTATCCCCTTCCGGAAAATCGATGTGTACGAGAATGGCGATATCGCCAGCTTTGTTGTTACCAGCTTCGGGACGATCAAAGAACAATAGAAATACCTAAATGGTTGAAAGAGCAGATGGAAAGCACGCTACCCATAAAAAGCTGGGCAGCTGATACCTTGAACTAACTCTTATTCAGCGTCGTCTTCTCTGGTTTCTACAGGCAAGCGAACAGGACGGCTAGGAACTACCGTTGAAATCGCATGCTTATACACCATCTGACTCACTGTATTTTTTAAAACAATAACGAACTGATCAAACGATTCAACCTGACCTTGCAGCTTGATTCCGTTAACCAAAAATATGGATACAGGAATGCGCTCTTTACGTAGTGCATTCAAGTAAGGGTCTTGTAGAGAGTGCCCTTTTGACATGTTCTTCTCCTTCGAAGAATTTGCTGTCCAGTATGCGGACAGTCAGAAAAAATAATTAATACCCCGGGTATTTATACGTAACTTTAACGAATTAAGATTGCGCATAAACAGTCTTATTTAAATACACTTTTGACGCTTGTTTAAACGCTAATTTTTTAAAATCAACGCTCCAACTGGTTAAAAAGCAACCAAAAAACCGTTTGAGGTTAAAAAACGCACAAAAAGTGAGAGCAAATGCCCTACTTTAAAGACTATGGTTTAAATATGGCGGTCTATCGCAGTATTTTCAAGGCACTTTGTAGAAGATTTGGATCTTCTGTATCCAACCAGTGCAAATCGGGCCAACTTCTAAGCCAAGTAATTTGTCTTTTCGCTAATTGTCGAGTAGCAATAATGCCACGCTCAATCATCTCATCGTAGCCGATTTCACCTTTAAGATACTGCCAAACTTGGCGATACCCTACGCAGCGAATAGAGGGTAACTCTTCGTGAAGGTCGTCTCTAAGAAACAGTGTTTTGACTTCTTCGACAAAGCCCTGCTGCATCATAATCTGGTAACGCTGAGCAATTCGCTCATGCAGGATTTTGCGCTCTTTTGGCATCACTGCAAAACTGATGACATCAAAAGGCAAAGGTTGCTCGTCTTGCTCTTGCCAAAATTGAGTTAACGTTTTACCACTGATTTCAAATACTTCTAATGCGCGCTGAATTCTTTGTGAATCCATTGGTTTTAAACGTTCGGCAGATACTGGGTCTATTTCCGCTAATTTGGTGTGCATATAAGGCCAACCAAATTTTTCACCTTCGGCTAATAAACGCTGACGAACTTCTTCATTTGCATTGGGTAATTTGGCAGCACCATCTCGCAAAAACTTAAAATACATCATGGTGCCACCGACCAATAACGGCACCTTACCTTTGGCGCTAATATCCGCCATCTCGCGCAGGGCATCTTCTCTAAATGTGGCCGCCGAATACGCTTCTGCAGGATCAATCAAATCAATCAAGCGATGAGGAGCGCGTGCTTGTAATTCAGCATCCGGTTTAGCGGTGCCAATATCCATGCCCTTATAAACCAGCGCAGAATCAACACTGATAATTTCACAATTATAATGCTCGACCAGTTCAATCGCTAACGCGGTTTTTCCCGATGCCGTTGGCCCCATAAGGAAAATAGCCTGCGGTAATGATGTTTCTGTTTTATTTACTTTTGGAGCAGGCACTTAACGACCTCGTAAAAATAATTTATCTAAGTCCGACATACTCATTTGAGTCCAAGTCGGGCGGCCGTGATTGCACTGACCACTGCGTTCAGTTTCTTCCATATCACGTAACAGGCCATTCATCTCAGGCACGGTCAGCTTGCGATTAGCGCGCACACTGCCATGACAGGCCATGGTGCCGAGTATTTCATTACGGTGAGCTTGAATACGATCTGAACTACCATGCTGCATTAAATCCGCCAACATATCCGTCACTAAGCGTTCAACTTCGGCTTGTTGTAAAATCACGGGGATTTGGCGAATCATAATGGATTCTGGTGCCGCTCGCTGCAATAACACACCAAAGCGAGCAAATTCATCGGCGAACTGCTCTGCGGCATCGGCTTCGCCTTCCGAGACACTTAACGTAATGGGCACTAATAACGGCTGACTTTGGACATTCTGATTATCCACCGCAATTTTCAAGCGTTCGTAAGTAATGCGTTCATGTGCTGCATGCATATCCACAACCACAAGCCCATGAGCATTTTGCGATAAAATATAAATACCGTGTAGCTGAGCAATTGCAAAGCCCAATGGAGGTACATCGCTTGCGTCCGATTGATCCATTTTGACTTGAGTAATCTCGCCGGTATCTGGATCAATTCTTTCTTCGGTTATTGGCGTAGCAGAACTCACATTCAAAGGCTGCGATAATGCTTGATAGGCATTGAGGTGCTCTTGCACACCAGAAGAATTACTTGATGAGCCAGACATCGGTTGTCCCGATACAGGGTGCCGCCCCGGCAACAAACTCATCCGAGTTTGCTCACTGAACTCCCCCGCTTGGATTCCCGACACCTGTTGCTGGCTATTAGCCATTAACGCGGGGCTGGTTAATCCCGAAGAAGACTCACCGGATTGCAATACACCAGATCCCTGTAAGCTAGTAGGAGCAAGCTGGTCGTCAGGGCGAACATCTGCCAGCGCTTTATGCAAGGTACGAAATAGATAATCATGCACTAAGCGGCCATCGCGAAAACGTACTTCATGTTTTGTCGGATGCACATTTACGTCGACTAATGACGGGTCAACTGTTAGGTACAGTACAAATGCAGGTTGACGGCCATGATAAAGAACATCGCGGTACGCTTGCTTAATCGCATGCGCAACCAAACGATCACGCACCACGCGGCCATTAACAAAAAAGTATTGCATATCGGCTTGGCTGCGGGAAAATGTTGGCAAGCCAACCCACCCTGTTAAGCCTAAGCCAGCGGCTTCAGAATCGACGTGCAAAGCCGCATCAATAAACTTAGTTCCAAGTAACGCCGCCACTCGTTTTTCTTTATCGATATTACGCAGCGCCGGACGCAATGAGTGAATCACTTTTTGATTATGGCGTAAGCTAAACGCTACATCATAACGGCTTAATGCTAAGCGCTTAAAATATTCATCAACGTGATTAAATTCGGTTTTTTCTGTGCGTAAAAATTTGCGCCTTGCCGGTGTATTAAAAAACAAATCGCGCACTTCTAAGGTGGTGCCTTGAGGGTGCGCAGCAGGTTTTACCGTGGCAGCCATCTCTCGGCCTTCCACTTCTACTTGCCAAGCCTGTCCACTTTCGGGGTTTTCAGACTCATTCTCGGACACTGCTGCAGACGTAAGAGTTAAGCGTGACACCGAACTAATAGATGCCAAGGCTTCGCCTCGAAAACCTAAGCTGTGAACCGCTTCTAGATCATCTAGGGTAGTAATTTTACTCGTCGCATGGCGACTCAGTGCCAACGGCAAGTCATCTTTAGGAATGCCATGACCATCATCACGAATACGTAATAATTTAATACCACCTTGCTCAACGTCTATTTCAATACGTTGCGCACCCGCATCTAACGAGTTTTCTACCAGTTCCTTAATAATATTAGCAGGACGCTCTACGACTTCCCCAGCAGCTATTTGGTTGGCTAGGCGCGGGGATAATAAGTGTATTCTTTTCATATTAATTTAGCCTAGCTTGCCGGTAGCTTTAGGGTTTGCCCTACTTGAATGCGATTGTTTTTAATGCCATTTAAACGTCGTATTTCACCAACGGATACATTAAAGCGCTTGGCAATGTGTGAGAGGGTATCTCCTCTTTTAATGGTGTAGCGCTGCTCAACCTTGCTTGCAGAGCCATTAAAACCACCGTTTTTTTGCCATGCAATAAAACTTCCTTCTGGGGGATGTTCTTCAAAATATTCAGTTAGACCATTATAAATTTCTCGGGCCATTTTCTTTTGATAATAAGACGTCGCCAATTTTTTCGCTTCGCCTGGATTAGAGATAAAGCCTGTTTCGATCAATAAAGCAGGAATATCCGGTGCTTTTAACACCATAAAACCTGCTTCTTCTACTTGTTTTTTATGCAAGCGCGAGATTTTGCCCATCCGATCCAAGATCGATTTCCCTACGCTCAAGCTGGCGCCCCGTGTTGCAGTCATAGATAAATCAAGCAAGGTCATTACCAAGTTATCATCTTTATCACCCAAGCTAACGCCACCGACTAAGTCAGCTTCGTTTTCTTTTTCGGCCAGCCAGCGTGATTCTTCGCTGGATGCACCACGCTCGGATAATACAAAAACTGAGCTGCCATGAGCGCGGGAGTTTTTAAAGGCATCGGCATGGATAGAGATAAACAAATCAGCATTAGCATCACGCGCTTTTTTAGTACGCTCTCGCAGTGGAATATAATAATCACCAGTGCGAGTTAAATAAGGTGTGTAACCGGGCTTTTCTTTTAATAGGCGAGCCAATTCTTTACTAATTTTCAACACCACATCTTTTTCTTTGGTGCGACGATAGCCGACCGCTCCAGGATCTTCACCACCATGACCTGCATCGATCGCGACAATAATATCGCGCTTATTATACGAGACCTTATCGGCGACGGTATTAATGGTTTTAATCGGCTCTACCTGAGTGGCATTTTTTTCAAAAAGATCAATCGCCAAGCGGTGATGTGGATAAATTTTGTTAGGGGGCTGAATCGAGCTTTTAGGCTCTACGTCGGCGCGCAGCTGAAACACCATCCGTAAATCGTTGTTCTTTTGGCGGCCGGTGCGTAAGCCAGTGATTAAGGTGCTAGTTAGTGCCACGTCACTTATTTTGGGTTTAAAACGTGCATTCCCTGCAAGATCCACAACAATTCGGTAAGGACTGTCTAGGGTAAAAATCTTGTGTTCATGAGGCTTAGATAAATCAAATACTAAGCGCGTATGGGTAGGTGACTGCCAAACGCGCACACCATCGACATCGGCTATCACAAAATGCGCCGTCATAGATAAGGTAAGCATTAAACATATTGTTGTTATTATTTTAATTAATCTGTTTTTCATCATACTTCTGTTATTGAGTCCAATTGCTTCGCCCAAGCTTGTCCTTTATTAGTGTGCGCTTGCCAGCTAAGACGACGCCCTTGCTCTATATCTGCCAAATTCAACACTAAATCGGGGGTTGGCAAAAAGCCTATGCCTTTGTCGGCCCACTCTATCAAACACAAATGTGAGCCTTCTAAATAATCTCGTATCCCCATAAACTCTAATTCTTCTGGATCGCCAAGACGGTAAAGATCAAAGTGGCACACGGTAAGCTCTTGCTGTGTCGCCGTCACAACATCGTATGTTTCAACCAGTGTATAAGTGGGGCTTTTAACAGGGCCAGCATGACCAAAGCCGCGCATTAAACCGCGACTAAAAGTGGTTTTACCTGCACCGAGGTCACCTTCCAAAAAGATCAAACCACCGTCAGTGGCCGCACTGGCTAATATTGTGGCGCAGCGCCCTGCAAATTCCAGTGTTTTTTCTTCACCCATTAAATCAATCATACTGTTCTACCTAACGATTTTGCTTGAATAGCTTGGCGAATGAAGGGTAACAAATCTGTTGCTAATAATCCTATTTCTCCTTCTGCACTGGCATCATCGCCAGCTTTGCTGTGCACACAGCACGCTAATTTTGCCGCCGCCAATGATGATAAGCCCTTCGCCATAAACTGGGCTAATACTGCTCCTGCCACTCCAGACAAAATATCCCCCATGCCGCCCACGGCCATGGCTGGGTTACCGTCAAGGCAGCGATAAAGCTCAATCTCACCTTGAGTATTTTTCCCTGCAATTATGCTGTTTTGGCCTTTTAAAATAACACTACAAGCGTATTTTTCGGCCAATGCTTTAGCCGCTGCCAAACGATCTGCTTGAACCTCAGCGGTTGTTATCGCTAATAAACGTGCGGCTTCTGCTGGATGCGGCGTAATAATCACATGGTGTGATAAAAAATCAACTGATTGCCCTGTTATGAGGGGTTTAGCAGCCAATAAGTTCAAACCATCTGCGTCTAAAACCATGCCATGACCAAAAGAAGAAGACTGTAATTGCTGCAAAACAGTTTGCACAAGCAGCTGGCCAAATGCCTGCTTACCCAATCCGGGCCCAAGCACCAACACTTTTTTTTGGTTTTGTGCTCCTGCGATATGCGGCAAAAGCTCTAAGCCAGAATTAATACCGAGCGCCATAATTTCAGGACAACGACTAATATACGCCGCAATATGCTCGGGGCGTGTTGCGCAACTGACCAAGCCAGCGCCACTCACTAACGCTGCTTGCGAGGCCATGAGTGCTGCACCGGCATAACCATGATCACCACCGATTACCTGCACATGACCGTGATGCCCTTTATGGCTACTTAAAGTGCGAGCAGGTAATAATTGATCATTCTGCTTTAATAACTGCCAGCTAATATCAGTAACCTTTAGGTTGCTCTGGTTATGTGATGTTGTGTTTGTATGAGATAACGTCATTCTATGCTGTATGCCTAAGCGTTTCTTTGGCAGAATTATACGTCCTTGGCGTTAAGATGGCGAAGGTATAAATTATTGCGGTAACTACGACATTCTCATGACACATTCAGCGCTATCAGAAAACGAACTCCAACAGCTTGCCGACAAGATTAAAGTCTGGGGGCGCGAACTTGGTTTTCAACAAATCGGCATTACCCACATTGAATTAGGTGAGCACGAACAGCGCTTAAAAGAATGGCTAGCCAAAGGCTATCACGGCAGTATGGAATACATGGCCGCTCACGATAATATGCGCAGCCGCCCAGCGGATCTTTTACCCGGCACGATTCGAGTAATCAGCGCCCGCATGGATTACTTACCTCCTAATGCGCGCATTAAAGAACAGCTGCAAGATAAATCCCTCGCCTATATTTCTCGTTACGCACTAGGGCGCGATTATCATAAAGTAATTCGCAAACGCCTAACACAATTAGGCAAGATGATTGAAGCAGAAGTCGGTCACGGTTATCGTGCCTTTGTTGATAGCGCTCCGGTTTTAGAGCGCGCCTTAGCTAGCAATGCAGGCTTAGGTTGGCTAGGTAAAAATACCATGCTGATCAATAAAAAAGCCGGTTCGTATTTCTTTCTCAGTGAATTATTAACCGACTTGCCACTGCCAATTGATGAGCCCGACGATAAAAATCACTGCGGTAGCTGCTCGGCCTGTATTGATATTTGTCCAACCCAAGCGTTTGTTGGCAACCAAGTGCTCGATGCCCGCCGCTGTATTTCTTATTTAACCATTGAATTAAAAGGGCCGATTCCAATCGACTTACGCAAAGGCATGGGCAATCGAATTTTTGGTTGTGATGATTGTCAGCTGTGTTGTCCATGGAATCGTTTTAGTAAAACCACCCAAGAAACTGACTTTACTCCACGCCACCCTTTAGACAAGGCTACCTTGTTGGATCTATTTGCTTGGGATGAACAGACCTTCTTAAAACATACCGAAGGCAATCCAATTCGCCGCACCGGTTATGAAAACTGGTTGCGCAATATTGCCGTAGCTTTGGGTAATGCGCCTTCGAGTATTGAAGTAACCGAAGCCCTTAAACAACGCTTGCCTGATGCAAGCGATTTAGTAAAAGAGCATATAGAATGGGCGCTAAAGCAGCACACATTGTAGATTAAACAATGTCGCGATCACGATAGCCCAACAGATACAACACGCCGTCTAGACCCAGTGTCGAGATCGATTGCTTAGCAGATTCTTCTACCAAAGGTTTCGCGCGAAAAGCAATACCCAAACCGGCAATACTCAACATAGGTAAATCGTTTGCACCATCACCCACAGCAATGGTTTGCTCTAAACGAATGCCTTCTTTTTCGGCAATCTCACGCAGTAGCTGCGCTTTACGATTACCATCAACCACTGTGCCGGTGACCTTGCCGGTCACAATGCCGTCTTCCATATCCAATTCATTGGCGAAAACGTAATCGATTCCTAATTTCTCTTTTAGGTAATTACCAAAATAGTTAAAGCCACCGGATAAAATCACCGTGGTATAACCCAACGAGTTTAAGTTACGAATCAAGCGCTCCGCACCTTCGGTAACCGGTAGGCGTTCTGCGATTTCTTGCAGCACATCGCCACTTAAACCTTTTAGCAGAGCGACACGCTCATGAAAGCTTTCGGTAAAGTCTAATTCACCACGCATGGCGCGTTCTGTAATTTCAGCAACCTGCTCGCCCACACCTGCAGCCGCCGCTAACTCATCAATCACTTCTGCTTCAATTAAGGTTGAATCCATATCAAAAGCGACTAAACGACGGTTACGGCGATAAACGTTGTCTTCTTGCACTGCAATATCGACATTCAAATCTTTCGATACCGCTAAAAATTTTTCTCTTAATACCGCTTGATCAGCCAAACCACGTACCGAAAACTCAATACAAGCACGATTAGGCACCGAGTTGTCGACATCTTTGGTTAAAGAAACGCGTCCGGTTAGGCGGGTAATGTTATCAATATTAAGGCCGTGTTCGGCAACAATGGCAGTAATGCAGGCAATGTGCTCGGCACTGATGGTACGAGCAAGTAAGGTAATGATATGACGATCTTTACCTTGTCCGGCAACCCAATGCTCATAACTATCACTATCAACGGGGGTAAAACTCACCGTTAAGCCAATCTCGTGAGCTTTAAATAACACATCTTTTAAAACGGGTGCAGATTCGGCTGTAGAGGGAATCGCGGCAAGAATGCCCAGCGACAAACTATCATGAATTTCGGCTTGGCCAATATCCAAAATAGTCACCTTATATTGTGCCAAGATAGCGGTAATACTTGCGGTTAAACCCGGTTTATCCGCCCCATTCACTCGAATCAATACTAACTCAGTCACGAACCTGCCCTTAAACAAACTTGCTCTAAAATAAGAAGATGACGACTAATGCTTACAGTTTTTCAACTTCAGCTTGCAAGTCAGCAGTCACAACACGAAGCTCTTCAATTAAATCAACGGTTTCGTGCACAGACAAGGCACGCTTACAGTCACGGCTCATTAAATATAAGCCCTTAGCTAGCTTCTCAGTTTTTTCTTGTAATGCTTTTTTAGTATCGCTCATCACTATAATCCCACTATAGAATTGAAATTGGTTAATCTAGCAGTTGCCAGACGGCACGTATGATACCATCATCTACGTAGAAATGTTTGTTATCGAGTAGAGAAATCAATGGGCCTTGCCATCATAAAACTATGTCAGCGTTATACTTCTAGCCAACAATGGGCAGGACTAATCGCCTTAGCCATTTTATTAACCGGTTTAACTTTTAGCTATTTAGTCACCGGTCAAATACGCCAGCAGTTAATCATTCAGCAGCAGCAGCTAGCAACCAACCTGGTTCACGATGCTAGCATCTTATTAAGAACCAACCTGCGTAATAACGATCGCGTTAGTGCCAATGTCATTCTGCAAGATTGGGTAGACCAAGAGCTTATTTTATCAGCAACGCTATACGATGCTATGCAGCAACCGATTGCCGAGCAGGGTCTGCTAGAACTGAGCGATTATGATGTATTTTGGCTCGATCAAAAAGTCACCGACGACAATCAATTAATAGGCCACTTACGCGTTGCGATCAACATGAGCAGTGCCTATGAAATAAGTCATCATAATGCGATCTTGATGATATTTTCTAGCCTCATGTTAAGCCTAGTGGTTGGCGGTTTAGCCTATCTATGGGGCGAACGGATTGCATTATCAAACAAGCAACAGTTATTAACCATTCAATCTTTGCACACAAACAACTTACCACCAGAAATCAGCCAAGCAGCCTATTCAAGCAATGATGACACATTAACAAAAGCTATTAATAAACTTGTTACAGATAAGCAGCAAAAAGCTGTGATTAAGAATTCACTTAATAACTTTATCTCCAATCCACTGCAATCAAGCGCTTCGCACTTGAGCTATCAAAACAGTGCCTTGCTGTTTATTCAAATTGAAGGCTTCGCTGAACTACAGAAAAGCCTAACTGCAAAAGATTTAAGCGACACCTTAAATCACTATCATCAATTATTGTCACATGCGGCAAAATTGTATAACGGCAGTCTAGATCGCTATATAAATGACAGCTTGATAATTGTTTTTAGTAACCCCAGCCAAGATACTAAAAACGCCAGTCATTGCTTGTATGCGGCGCAACTATTTTTAGGTCTTGTTGAACAATTACAATCCAATGATAAAGACCTTCATACACTCGATTTTAAACTTGCAGCGCATTGGGGGCCGATACTTATGGCACCAAAAAGCATGCAGAAAAATCTCGCATTCAATTTAATGGGTGATACGGTCCACTGGACTGCGCAATTAGCGCAAAAAAGTCAAAGCTTACAGTTATTAGTTAGCCAAGACCTGGTTGAACAGCTAACCGATGCTTACACCCTAAGCTGGCAAGATGGCCTTAGCATTAACGACTTAAACGCAGAGGAACAACCCACTCGCTGGTTAGAGTCGCTACCAGACAATGCGGAGAAACTCATTGATCGCCAAGTTAAGCACATTTTGGCGATACAAAAACCGGCATAAAAAAATTATTGAACATTAGTGTGAGTACTTAACAACACATTACCTAAAAAGGATAATTCAGCCGTTAATTGCTCACCGGCGAATAGAGGGCCTACCCCCGCTGGTGTACCTGTAAGAATAACATCACCCGCTTGTAAGCTAAAATGCGTACTCATGTGGGCGATCAAAGGCGCTATCGAAAATAACATTTCAGCGCTACTGCCCTGCTGCTGAACTGCACCATTTTTTTCTAAACGCAAGGTTAATGGCTGCTCACTAGTGATTTTTCCGGGTTCAATGGAAACAAAATCGGTTAACGGACAAGCACCATCAAAACTCTTAGCTCGCTCCCATGGATGGCCTTTTTCTTTTAATTCGTCTTGCACATCGCGTAACGTTAAATCAAGTGCTAAGCCAACACCCGCAATACTCTCTAAAACCTGTTGTTCGCTAGCATCAATCAAAGGCTTACCCACCAATATGGCTATCTCAAGCTCGTGATGCACACCGCCTTTACCAACAGGAATAACAAAAGAAGGCGCAAAAGGCACGGCACTCGATGCCGGCTTTATAAATAAAATCGGGCTACTAGGAATAGGATTATTCAACTCCTTGGCGTGGGCAGCATAATTACGCCCAACACAAACGACCTTGCCAAGAGCATGGGGAAAAACTTTATGGTCTAGCGTAATCTGCACTATGATCTCCTCCTAAAAAATGACTCAAAATGACTTATTAAAGTGACTTAAAGTGGGTTAAAGTCATTTAAAGTCACTACTAATACATTATAAAACAACTCACAAGACAACTGTAACAAGAAGTGACATAGCGCATGCAAAGCAATAAAGCCTAGTCTATACTTATCCACAACCAACTAATTAGTAATTACTTAACTATGTCAAATCAGCAAATGGAATCTCTGCTGTGGTGTGTGCAGCACAACGCTCAACCATCACTTTTAATTGACTTAGAAAACGAGCAGCTAATTGCAAACAATCAACACTGCGTTGACCTATTTGAATTAAACACAGACTCTGACGTAATTACCCAAATTAGTTCGAGCACGCATTACAAGACCTTAATCACCGAAGCACAGCAACTTATTAGCAAAGGTTTAACTTACTTTAATTACGAAGTCTTTAACGACAACAAAATTATTGTCGTTATGGCAGAAGTGAGAGAACAATACCTAATTACCTACCTACAAGAGAAGCTCATCTATAGTATGCCAAGTAAAAACTTGGTTAATATTTTAGACAGCTTAGGGGCTCAAGTTTATTGCAAAGATGCTCACTATCGCTATATTTATGCCAATAAAAAAGTAGGCCAGCTGTTCGGTAAAAACCATAAGGAATTAATAGGCACCACTGACGAAGATCATTTTAGCAACAATGATTTGCACACAATTCATCACGAAATTGACAGTATTACCTCTGGCCAAAAAAAGAAGATAGCTAAAGAAGAAACGTTTTTTGTTAATCACTTAAACGAAGCCAAAACTTTTTTATCTGTAAAAAAACCTCTCTACAGCAAGCATGATGACATTATTGGTTTGTTTGGAATTTCAACTGACATAAGTGCATATAAAGCGACCGAACAAAAGCTCAACACCATTTTAGATAATGTGCCGGTATATATTTACATTCGCGACCTGCAACACAAATTTATTTATGCCAATAAAATGGCTTTGGAATTATTTAAGTGTTCACTAGAGCAATTAAAAGGCTACACGCCAATTGACCTACTAGGTGAAAAAAATGGCCAAGAATTCCAACGCTTAGATTTAGAATTATTTGCAAAAAAACAAACAATTCAAGGCATTTAAGAATTCTCAACCAATCAAGAAAGCTTTTTTTACTGGACAGTAAAAGCCCCTCTCTTTGACGATGAAGGCAACATAACCAGCATCATCGGTATGTCTACTGACATAACCAAACAAGTCATGCTTGAAAAACAATTTGAAAAAGCGAACAAAGAATTAAAAAATAGAATTGAAGAAATCACCAAGCTACAAGCCACACTTTGGGAGCAAGCCACTCAAGATCCGTTAACACAACTGTTTAATCGTCGTTATTTTAATGATATTTCTGAAAAAGAAATTTTAAAAAGCCAACGAAATAAACAACCACTGGCGTTACTTTTAATCGACGCTGATTACTTTAAAAAAGTAAACGACAATTTTGGTCATGACGTTGGTGACCAGGTTTTAATTAGGTTAGCAAAAATAATGTTAGATGAATGCAGACGCTCAGATTTGGTCTGCCGCTTTGGTGGAGAAGAATTTGTTATCCTTATGCCAGAAGTAAATCTTGCAACAGCAACAAAACGTGCAGAAAAGATTCGCCAGCGTTATCAAACAGAATTAAGTGAGTTTCTAAGCACACCCACCACTCTATCTGTGGGCATCGCTATGTGGGATACATTATTAAAAAATCTTGATGGTTTCACCAAGGCTGCTGACTTAGCTATGTACCAAGCAAAAGAAAATGGCCGCAATCAAGTCGTAGTATATAACGAAAAATTTAGTACCGAGTTGGCTGCAGAACTGAATAAAGAGCTAAATGAAGAACTAAATAAAGAACTGAATGAAGAAATTAACAAAGACAACTATTAACTATTAACTATTAAAAAAGTGGAGCAAGAAGCACTTGCCCCACTTTAATAATACTATTTCATATCAATTAACTTACCCGGATTCATAATATTATTCGGGTCAAAAGCCGCCTTAACAGCACGCATATAAGCAATCTCGGCCGCACTGCGAGTATATTCAAGATAAGGCTTTTTCGTCATACCCACACCGTGCTCGGCAGATACCGAACCTTGGTATTTTTCAACGATTTCAAATACCCAAGTCGATACCTTAGCGCATTGTTCAAAGAAAATTTCTTTAGCCAAATCATCAGGCTTCAAAATATTTAAGTGCAAGTTACCATCACCAATATGGCCAAACCAAATGATTTCAAAGGTTGGGTATTCACGGTTAACCACTTCTTCAATTTCACGTAAAAAAGGCGGTACTTTGGAAACAACCACAGAGATATCGTTTTTGTACGGCGTCCACTCAGCGATCGTTTCAGAAATATCTTCGCGTAAACGCCATAAGTTTTGTGCTTGTGTTTCTGACTGGCTCATTACACCGTCTAACACCCAGCCTTCTTCCATACACTTTTCAAACAGCTCCATAGCTTGTTCGATATGACCTTCAGTTTCAGCTTCAAATTCTAACAGTGCATAATACTCAGCTTCGGTTTCAAACGGTGCAGGCACATCACCACGAGCAACCACTTTACGCATGGCCTTATCAGAAAAGAACTCAAACGCAGTTAGGTCAATATTGGTTTGGAAGGTATTCAAAACGCTCATAATGGCTTCAAATTCAGGCACACCCAAAACCAATACAGTTAAATTCTTAGCTGGGCGGGTTAAGCGCATGGTCGCTTCGGTAACAAAGCCGAGCGTACCTTCGCCGCCAATAAACAGCTGGCGCATATCGTAGCCAGTATTGTTTTTAACGAGATCTTTATTTAGCTCTAAAATATCCCCTTTACCGGTTACAACGGTTAAACCCGCTACCCAATCACGGGTCATGCCATAGCGAATAACTTTAATGCCACCGGCGTTAGTACCAATGTTACCGCCAATTTGGCTAGAGCCTGCAGAGGCAAAATCCACGGGATAAAATAAACCCTTCTCTTCTGCAAATACTTGCAACTGTTCGGTGATCACACCAGCGCCGCAGCGCACAGTTTTATCCATGGCATTAAAATTAGAAATACTATTCATATAATCAAAGGCAACCACCACTTCGCCATTAGCAGCAACTGCGCCAGCGCTTAACCCCGTTCGCCCGCCAGAAGGCACCAAAGCTACTTGGTGTTCATTGGCAAAGTTAACAATCGCTTGAACTTGCTCAGTAGTCTTAGGGAAAACGATGGCCGATGGGTTTGGCGGATAGATTTTAGTCCAGTCCTTACCAAAGGTTTCTAATGAGTCTGGATCTGTTTTAACCTTATCGTCACCGACGATATTTTTTAGGTGATTTTCTAGATCTGCTTGGCTTAAAGAAGTCTGAGACTGTGTCATCTAAATATCCGCTTGCTATAAAGTTGTTCATGTTAATGCGTATACGTGTAATTTTACTGAATTTTCACGCTTTCTAGGAGTATTCGTATGTTTATTTCGCGAATATGCAAAAAATTCATGCCTAAAACACAAACTTTTCATCATTCATCCCCTTCAAAAGGGGACACTTTAATTGCCGCATATGTTAGCATACGCGCCTAATTTTTCAGAGCCTTTGATTAATTCTTGGTTGCGCTAAAAGCCAACCAAATAGTCAATGTTTCTAGCGGATTTTATATTCCTACTATATAGGTATAGGTACCATCATGAGCCAAACTTCTCTTGATAAAAGCAAAATCAAGTTCCTACTTCTTGAAGGTGTTCATCAAAGCGCCTTAGATACGTTGCATGCTGCTGGTTATACCAACATTGACTATCTAAAAACTGCCCTGCCTGAAGCGGAATTAAAGGAGCGTATTAAAGACGCTCACTTTGTTGGTATTCGTTCGCGCACTCAATTAACGGCTGACATTTTCGATGCGGCTGAGAAATTGATTGCCGTGGGCTGTTTCTGCATTGGTACCAATCAGGTTGACCTAAAAGCAGCCACAGAACGGGGTGTCTGTGTATTTAACGCACCTTATTCAAATACCCGCTCAGTTGCCGAATTGTCTATTGCGCAAGCGATTTTATTAATGCGCGGTGTGCCAGAGAAAAACGCTCAGTGCCATCGTGGCGAATGGGTGAAATCTGCGGTTAATTCTTATGAGATACGTGGTAAAAAATTAGGTATCGTCGGTTACGGCAGCATTGGTACTCAGTTGTCTGTTATGGCTGAGTCGATGGGCATGGAAGTTTTCTTCTACGACGTAGTAACCAAGCTTCCGCTAGGTAATGCAACGCAAGTTGCTACCATGGAAGAACTACTAGGCATGGCCGACGTAGTCTCTCTGCATGTTCCAGAAACCGCTGCTACCAAGTGGATGATGGGCCCAGAACAATTCGCACAAATGAAGCAAGGTTCTATTTTAATGAACGCTTCTCGCGGAACCGTTGTTGATATCGACGCCTTAGCCGATGCGATTCGCAGCAAAAAGTTATTAGGCGCTGCCGTTGATGTGTTCCCTGTTGAGCCTCGCTCTAACGACGAAGAATTCATCACCCCACTGCGTGAATTTGATAATGTTATTCTTACCCCGCACGTCGGTGGCTCTACCATGGAAGCACAAGCGAACATCGGTTTAGAAGTTGCAGAAAAACTAGGTAAGTACAGTGATAACGGTACCACCATTTCTGCAGTTAACTTCCCAGAAGTCGCGTTACCAGCACACCCTGACCAGCACCGTATCCTGCACGTTCACCAGAACAAACCAGGTATTATGAATGCAATTAACTCGATCCTTGCTGAAAACGACATTAATATCTGTGGCCAATACTTACAGACATTCGGTGAGATTGGTTATGTGGTTATTGATGTAGATGCCAAAGGCAGTGAAGTGGCTTTGGATAAAATACAGACTATCGACGGTACTATTAAAGCTCGTCGTTTATTCTAGCTGTTAAGTTATTATTGTTGCTTTAAACAGCAGCAATAATAGCAAAGATAAAAAACAGCCATTAAAAAGCCGCGTTGGAATCTTATTCTAATGCGGCTTTTTTGGTTTATATTAACTGCTTAAAATATGTACTACTTATTAGTCGAAACCATCCAAACATAATACTCATCGCGCTGAACATCGTAATAATTATCTTTAACGCGCGCTTTTACAGTTTTTTGTTTCACCTCTGAAATGACTTCTTTATTCATTCTAACCGACGAACGATCGTTAGCTACGCTCTGGTTTAGCACCGAAATACTGCTAACAGTAACACCTTGCTGAGCAGCTAAACGCTCTCTAGCTCTCTGAACAGCACATTCTTGCTGGTAATAATGACCTTTAATATGAAACCCACACGACGCCACAACACCCGTTTCTGCACCATATAACCAATTTGGCTGACCATTATTCATGCCTTTTTGAGCACAACCTGATAAGCCCGCTGCCAACACAGTAGCGAGTAATAAACTTTTCTTAATCGAAAAAGGGGATTCGATTTGCGACATATATTCATCCTTAAATAACGGGTTGCCAATGTTAATAAACGATACTGACAAAGAGTGTAGTAATTTACAAAGCGCTAATATATGATAACTTTTTCTTAATTAGAAATTTATTTTTGTTCAATATCGCTCTTCAAGGAGAAGAAGATGAAACTTCGTTCATTATTCGTTGCTGGTGCAGCAACATTTTTAGTTGCTTGTAGCGCTAACCAAACCATGCCACAGCCTGTTGCCAGCTGTGTGTTTGCTGATGGTTCTAACCAGCCTGCTCCTGAGTGGGTTTGTGGTGCTCCAGTAAACGGCGTTGATCTTTCTGCTGTTGGTTATGCTGACAAGTCAGGCGCTGGCGCTAGCTTCATGAAGCAAATGGCCGCTACTGCAGCTCGCGTTGAACTGGCTCAGACTTTTTCAGTTCGCATGACCAACATGGTTAAGCAATTTACTGAAACAACTGGCGCTGGTGATAGCGAAACCGTTGATCAGGTTAACACCTCTGTTACTAAGCAGATTACTGAAAAAACTCTAGTAGGTTCTCGTATTTTCCGTCAAATGCCAACCCCAGCCGGTGGCATGGTTGTACTTGTAGGTTTAAGCCCAGAAACAGTAACTCAACTAGCTGAAAATTCACTTAAAACTTCTATGAAGAACGATCGTGCTTTATGGCAGAAGTTTCAGGCAGGCAAAGCTCAAGATGAGCTAGCCGCTGAAATTGCAAACATGGGTAACTAATACCGCGCTTGCTACTCAAAAAACCGGCCTAGTGTCGGTTTTTTTTGCTTTATATTTTGCTCTATTCTTTTCGTTAAAGTTAGATTGTATTTTCTTCTAGGTATAATTGTTAAAGGCTTAATCAATGAACACTCCATTATTACGTCGCTTTGTTTTACTTCCTTCTATTATTCGCAATGCGTTAATGGGAACAGCGATCACAAGTGCCATTTTTACCACAACCGTGAGTTATGCTGCTGATTCTGAATATGAACAGTGGTTAAAACAAACTCAAACCGAATTCCAAAATTACTTAGATAAAAACGACAAAGAGTTTTTAGGCTTTTTGAATCAGAAATGGCAAGAAGTTGAAGTTGAAAAACCCGTTAAGCGCGACCCCGCACCAAAACCTGTTGAGATGCCTGTTGCTAAGCCGCAGCCAAAACCTTTACCAAAACCAATCGCTCAAAAGAAAATCGATAAGCCAGTAGAAATAGAAAAGCCCGTCGTTGTAAAACCTATTGTAATTGATAAGCCTATTGCAGCACCTACTCCAGTTAAGCCTCAGCCAAAAGTTAAAAAAGACTTTAATTTACGTACCGCCAAGTTTGATTTTTTCGGTGAAGATATCAGCATCGAATATAACAAGAAATTTAAACAAAGTTTCCGCGGCAAAATTAACAACAAAAGCATTGCCAGTTTTTGGGAAAGCTTAGCCGGCCAGCCTCATCAAAACATCGTTGAGCAATTGGCAGAGACAGCGACTAAGCTGCAATTAAATGACTGGGGAACCGCTTTATTATTTGATCAGTTTTCACGTGAACTGCAAGGCTCGAATCAATACAATCAAAGTAGCCGCCAGTTAACCTCTTGGTTTTTATTGGTAAAATCTGGCTTTAATGCCCGCGTCGCGTATAACGACCAGGTTTTTTTATTGATTCCATCCAAGCAACCGTTATTCAGCACAACCTACTTTACTTTAGATAACCAACGCTTTTACTCGGTTTCTCTAAATGAAAAACCTATGAAGCCAGGCAAGGTATTTACATACAGCGGCAAGCATTTAGATGGCCAAAGAAACTTAGACTTCTCCAAACCTAACAACTTTACCGCCAATAAAAATCAATTAACCCGCGATCTTTCATTCAGCTATAACGGCGAAAAATTTGATATTAATATCCGCTATCCAAAAGATATGGTGAACTTTTTTAGCACCTTCCCACAATTGGATTTAGAGAATTATTTCTCCGCAGGTATGCCCAGCGATACCGCTTACAGTTTGTTAACTCAGTTAAAACCTGTGGTTGAAGGTCAGTCTGAAACAGAAGCGGTAAACCGTTTACTGCGCTTTGTACAAACAGCATTTGAATACAAAACCGATGATGATCAGTTTCGCCAAGAAAACTACCTATTCCCACTAGAAACGCTTCATTATCCTTATTCTGATTGCGAAGACAGAGCTGCACTGTTTGCTTGGTTAACGGAATCACTATTAGGCTTAGATGTTGTTATTGCTGACTTCCCGGGGCACATTGCCACTGCAGTTAAATTCAGCCAGCCTGTGCAAGGCGACAGCTGGAAAATGAACGGCAAACGCTACACCATCGCAGACCCAACTTACGTGAATGCGAATGCAGGTATGACGATGCCGCAATATCGTGGCAAAGCGCCTAAATTAGTTACCTTTTAGCCAGCACGAAAGACGGTTGCTTTTTAAGTAACCTTCTTTATCCTAAGCGACTTGTTTAATGCTCGGTTATCGAGTGATGTAAGAGAGAGCACTCCCATGCCATTACAAGTCGCCATCGTTCCTGTAACACCTTTTCAGCAAAACTCTAGCATCATTATGTGCGAAGAAACCAAACAAGCCGCAGTGGTTGACCCAGGTGGTGAGGTTGAGCGTATTATTGCGCAAGCTGATGCCATGGGGGCAACGATTACCAAGATTTTATTAACCCACGCGCACTTAGATCACGTGGGCGGCACGATTGAACTCGCCAAATTAAAAGATATAAAAATAGAAGGCCCACACTTAGGCGATAAATTTTGGTTAGACATGCTACCGCAGCAATCACAAATGTTTGGTTTCCCGATGGCACAGAGTTTTTTACCCGACCGCTGGTTAAATGAAGGCGAGACAGTTACTGTCGGTAATGTCACGCTGGATGTGATCCATACACCGGGACATACTCCAGGCCATGTGATTTTTCATAGTAAAGACGATCAGCTAGCGTTGGTTGGTGATGTGTTGTTTCAAGGCTCGATTGGCCGTACCGATTTTCCGCAAGGCAATCATGAAGAATTAGTTGCTTCGATTCGTAATAAATTATTTCCGCTTGGGGATGATATTACGTTTGTACCGGGGCATGGACCAAACTCTACTTTTGGCCAAGAAAGACGGACTAATCCGTTTGTCGCCGGTAAAGCTGGCTAAGCTGTTCAAAATTTAGCGCTAGATAACTTATATCTAGCGCTTCTGGTCGATCTGGGTTTAGTTAAAAACCCGCCCTTAGTTAAAAACCCAGAATTCTACATCATAATCCAATACATCTTCACCTAAGATATCTTCTAAAGGGAAGCGCTCTGTATGGGCAGTATTTTCAGTATATGCCGCTACGTTTACCACGATATCGCCGTTTTCATCTTCAAAGATGATGCTGGTATTTTTAACCGCTTTTTGGATTTTTTTGCGCACGTTGCTGGTAATCGCAATTTCTTTAATATTCATATTTTGTCACCCAGTAAGATTTAATAGAAGAGCTAGATAAATAGCCGAGAAGCAGAATAAAAAAAACGCGCTGAGGATAATCCTGAGCGCGTTCTTTTGGATTCAGTGCAAGAATTACTTCTTGAAACCACCGAAACGCTTCTGGAATTTGTCAATACGACCGCCAGTATCAACAGTCTTTTGCTTACCAGTGTAGAACGGGTGGCAAGAAGAACATACGTCTAGGTGGATAGTACCTGTACGAGTTGATTTAGTTGTGAACGTGTTACCGCAAGTACAAGTTGCTGCAAGTTCAGCGTATTCTGGGTGGATACCAGCTTTCATAAGTCACCTATTTATAACAAAAGTGCCGCTTTCCTCAGCAGTGAGATTCTTACACTGAGGCACCGCACGAACATATTGACTTAATAGATACTCTGCTAAGTCAACGATTTGGATGGCGAATCATACCAGAGAGTCGGATTCTAACAAGTACTTTCCATCGGTTTTTATCCACAAACCCTGTAAACTACCTAACATGACTGACACCTACTACTTGCGTATTGCTTTACCTGTGCCATTACGCCGACTATTTGATTATTTGCCGCTGGCCAATACCGATGCATCTGATTACCAAATCGGTAGTCGTGTACGCGTGCCTTTTGGCCACCAGCAATTAATTGGCTTCGTGTTATCCATTGAAACATCGTCTGATGTGCCCGCAGATAAACTCAAGCCGATTAGCGAAAGTTTAGATAATCACGAGTTAGTAAGCCCCAACATACTTGAACTTTGCCGATGGCTAAGCCATTACTACCACTACCCACTGGGTGAAGTGCTTGATTTAGCAATCCCGGTATTATTACGCAAAGGCGGACAGATTAATGATATCGCCGAACCCCATTGGCGTTTATCGCAACCACCTTGTGCAAAAAAAGCATCAACTCAAGAAGCATCTGCTCAAGAAATGTCTCCGGTTACCGGCAAGAAGCAACTAGAGCTTTGGCAGTTGTTTCAGCAGCAACCTTATTGGCGTCATAAAGATTTAACCCAACAAGGTTTTATTAAATCTCAACTCGACCGCTTGGCCAGCCTTGGTTTAATAGAAGCGTATCAACAGCTTCCTATTCCTCACGCTGAAGGGTGGGTAAAAGAGGGCTCAGAAAGAGAGCGAGCACTCACTTTAAACAGAGAGCAAGCCAGTGCCGTTGATCAAGTGGCGCAGCAATTTGGCAAGTTTCATGTAGCGCTTTTAGATGGCGTTACCGGCAGCGGCAAAACCGAAGTGTATTTACAACTGATTGCCAAAGCTATTGAGCAAGGTAAACAAGCACTGGTACTGGTGCCAGAGATCGGCTTAACACCGCAAACTATTCGCCGCTTTCAAGCACGATTTGATGTGCCAGTGGTCATGATGCATTCCAGCCTCAACGACAAAGAACGCCTAATAGCTTGGCACCAATGCAACCAAGGCCAAGCAAAAATCCTAATCGGCACCCGCTCAGCGATTTTTACTCCGCTGCCCGATTTAGGTTTGATTATTATCGATGAAGAACACGACGCATCGTTTAAACAACAAGACGGGTTACGCTATAGCGCACGTGACTTTGCCATTAAACGCGCCCACAAAGAATCGTTGCCGATTGTGCTTGGCTCTGCCACACCGGCCTTAGAAACCCTGCACAATGCCTATAGTCGCCGCTACAGCCACCATAAGCTAACTGTGCGTGCAGGTAATGCCAAGCCACCACGAATGAAACTGCACAGCATCTTGCATCAACCACTCGAATACGGTTTAGCCCTACCGGTTGTGGATAAAATTAAACAGCACTTAAATGCGGGCCAGCAGGTAATGATTTTTATTAACCGCCGCGGCTTTGCCCCCACCCTAGCCTGCCGCGATTGCGGTTGGATGGCCGAGTGTATTCGCTGCGATGCGCGCATGACCATGCACCAGTATCCGCCACACATGCATTGCCATCACTGTGATAATCAAGCGGCTATTCCGCGCCTATGCCCTAACTGCAACAGCATGCAAATAGAACCTTTAGGCCAAGGTACTGAACGCATTGAAGAAAATTTGCACAAACTGTTTGCTGGTGCTGATATTAAACGAGTCGATCGCGATACCGTGCGCAGCAAAGACGCGTTTGATCATTTGTTTAATGAAATTCATAAAGGTGAACCGTGCATTTTAGTGGGTACACAAATGCTCGCCAAAGGTCATCATTTTCCTGATGTCACCATGGTGGTTATTTTAGATGCCGATTCCGGCTTGTTCAGTGCCGATTTTCGCGGCATGGAAAAAACGGCACAGCTAATTTTACAAGTTGCTGGACGCGCGGGCCGCGGTGACAAACTGGGAGAGGTATGGATACAAACCTTGTATGCCGATCATCCCCAGTTAAATATGTTATTAGAAGGGGGTTATCACGGCTTAGCCGCCAACTTGTTGCACGAACGTAAGCACATTCAATTGCCGCCCTACAGCTATATGGCGTTATTACGTACTGAGTGCAGCGACAAACAATTAGCCGAACAGGTACAGCATCAAGCCCGTGAATTTATACAAGGTTGGTTAAATAATTATTGGCAAGGCAAGTTACTGGCCCCTAATGAAACCCAAGCCGATACCACGCCGGTTACGTTATTAGGGCCTTTTCCTGCACCGATGGAACGCCGCAATGGGCGCTTTCGCCAGCAATTACAAATCATGAGCCATGAGCGCAATTCATTACATAGGGTCTTAAATCCGTTAGTGCATTTTTTAGAAAATTTAAAAGGCATTCAAAAAGTGCGATGGAACTTAGATATTGACCCCATGGATATGAGCTAATTTATTTGGCGCTCATTATACCGACTTAAACTGAATAACATTCGACTCACGAGTTTTACCAGCCGCTTCCAGCTTACTTAAATAATCTTGCCAAAGCGTTTCTTGGTTATCGCACAAATGGCGTAAGTATTTCCAGTCGTATAAGCCAGAGTCATGACCATCGTCGAAAATAAACTTCAATGCATAATTACCAGAAGGCTCAATGTTTAACAGCGCCACGTTTTTCTTACCGTACTGCAAAACTTCATTTCCAACACCGTGGCCACGAACTTCTGCAGAAGGAGAAAAAACCCGCAGCATTTCAAAACTTAACTGAAAAATCTCATCTGCCTGTGTGTTGCCTGTAAGATTTTGATAGCGCAACTCTAAACACTGACTTTGCTTACGCACTTTGATATCAGCAGGGATTAATGCATTAGAAGTAGACATCGTATTAGCCTAAATTTTATTAAAAAATTAAATACCCATAAAAAAGCTGAGCAAATAGCTCAGCTTTTTTTGTATTTGTTACAAACACGTTAGCTTTTAAAAAGCGGAGTTTATAACTCATTTACTTACAAAATAAACTGACTCAAATCTTCATCTTGAGCGATTTTACCCAAGTGCTCGTTTACATATTCAGCATCAATCACCACGGCTTCAGTAAGGTCTGCGGCTTCATACGATACTTTTTCAAGTAAACGTTCTAGCAAGGTATGTAAACGACGAGCACCAATGTTTTCAGTACTCTCGTTAACTTCGAAAGCGACTTCAGCAAGACGCTTAACACCATCTTCCATAAACACTAGGTTAACGCCTTCTGTTTTTAGTAAAGCGACATACTGTTCAGTTAATGATGCTTTTGGCTCAGTTAAAATGCGCTGGAAATCATTTGGGGTTAACGCCTGCAGCTCTACGCGAATCGGTAAACGACCCTGTAGCTCAGGAATTAAATCCGAAGGTTTTGCCAAATGGAAAGCACCCGAAGCAATAAATAAAATATGATCGGTTTTGATCATGCCGTATTTAGTACTTACTGTGCAGCCTTCAATTAAAGGTAGTAAATCACGCTGCACCCCTTCACGGGAGACATCGCCACCAGAACCACTTTCTTGGCGTTTACACACTTTATCAATCTCATCAATAAAGACGATACCGTTTTGCTCAACTACATCGACTGCACGGGCTTTTAATTCTTCGACGTTCAGCATTTTTGCAGCTTCTTCATCTTTAATTTGTTTAAACGCATCTTTAATTTTTAATTTACGTTTAGACTTTTTATCGCCGCCCATATTAGAAAACATGTTTTGCAACTGACTGGTCATTTCTTCCATACCAGGAGGAGCCATGATTTCTACACCCACTTGGCTTTGCTGGGCTAAATCTATTTCAATTTCTTTATCGTCTAACTGGCCTTCGCGTAATTTTTTACGAAAGATTTGGCGCGTAGAAGAGTCTTCTCTTTTCATCTCTTCTTCACTGCCCCAATTATTAGACTCGCTGGTGCGAGCTGGGGGTAATAGCACATCTAAAATGCGTTCTTCAGCGGCTTCGTATGCACGCTGATCAACTTTTTGCATTTCTTGTTCGCGTAGTAATTTAAAACCCGTTTCAACTAGGTCTCGAATAATAGACTCTACATCCTTACCGACATAACCTACTTCGGTAAATTTTGTTGCTTCGATTTTAATAAAAGGTGCGTTGGCAAGTTTTGCCAAACGGCGAGCAATTTCTGTTTTACCCACACCGGTTGGGCCAATCATTAAAATATTTTTGGGTGTTACTTCTTCGCGCAGCTCTTCATTTAACTGCATACGACGCCAGCGATTACGCAGTGCAATGGCGACGGCACGCTTAGCTTCGCTTTGACCAACAATGTGTCGGTCTAATTCGTGAACAATTTCTCTTGGGGTCATCTGGGTCATTTTTCTTCCCCTTTTGCAGCGGTAATTGCCTTGATCTCAGCAGGTGCTGTCATGGATTCAATAGTAAAATTTTGATTGGTAAATACGCAGATATCGCCGGCAATCGTAAGGCTTTTTTCTACGATATCGCGGGCAGGTAGATCGGTGTTATCAAGTAATGCACGGGCAGAAGCAAGCGCAAAATTGCCACCAGAGCCAACGCCTACAAGGTCGTCTTCTGGCTGCAGCACATCGCCATTGCCGGTAATAATGAGTGTGGCAGTGTGGTCAGCGACGGCCAAAATAGCTTCTAACTTACGCAAAGCACGATCTGAACGCCATTCTTTGGCAAGCTCTACAGCAGCGCGAGTTAACTGGCCTTGGTTTTTTTGCAGCTGCGCTTCTAGTTTTTCGAAAAGGGTAAAGGCATCGGCTGTTCCACCAGCAAATCCGGCAATCACTTCACCGTTAAATAAACGACGTACTTTTTTGGCGTTGCCCTTCATCACGGTATTACCTAACGAGACTTGGCCATCGCCGCCAATTACCACTTCGTCGCCTCGGCGAACGGATACAATTGTTGTCATGCTTTTCTCCCCAATTTGGTCGATTGCTGTATTGAAAGGATGTTAGCAATCTTTACTCAATCTAATTGGGGGCTCGCGATTAGTATTTCAACCCTGAAATAAACCAACCCTTAGATCTTTTGCGCAAGCAATTTCAGTGTCACCCTGATAAATACTGCCCTGAGCAATCGCGAGTGTTGTTTGGCGGGCCACAATTCGACGAATATTCACCTTGTATTGAATCGCACCAGCATCGGGTTTCACTTCGCTTTTTAGACGCAAATCACCCACACCCAAAGCACGTACTTTGCCTGGGTACCCACTCCAACCCAAGTAAAATCCTAACGTTTGCCACATGCCCTCTAGCATTAAACTACCTGGCATCAGCGGATCGTTAACAAAATGATGTTCAAAAAACCAGCAATCTGGGTTAATACTGTATTCAGCGATGATTTGGCCTTTTTTGAAAAGACCAGAATGAGGCTTTATTCCTACAATACGGTCCATCATTAATAATGGGCCTGTGGGTAATTGAGCTTCACTGCCTTGGAAAAAATCACCATATCCGCAGGCTTGCAATTCTTCACGGCTAAATTGGGTTTGATCGGTTAACGGTGAAGTATCTATTTTGGAAATTATATTACGCACAACAAAATCTCTAGGCATCAAACAGTGGTTAGAATAAGCGTTATGGCTTAGAGAAGACACGACAAACAGCTATGACGATTTCGCCATAATCCTTAAAATCTTGTCGTGCGTTAAACAAGCTAGATTACAATGATTAGGCCTTTGTAAACGCCTAACCCGACTTTTTAATAGGCTTTTGAATAACCAAGGCTTTAATTCTGTGGCCTACCAAAATATCTTGAGCTTTATTCATTTTTGAGCGGTCGGTAAATGGCCCCACCATAACCCTATAATAAGGCTTACCATTAACATCGACTTTCTCGATTGTGCTCGAAAGATTTTCTAAAATAAGTTTAACTTTTAAGCTATCTGCTTGTTCTAGTGTACGAAAAGAAGCCGCTTGTAAATTGTAGCTATATTTCGCCTCGTCGGTTTTGGGCGTAGATTGATAGTGTGAATCTTCAGCCTTGGGAACTGGCACATCACTGTTTTCGAGTAATTTATAAAAGTCGTAATCTTGCTTAGATACTTGTTTCTCAATTTGCTTACGGGTCTCTTCTTTTGCTCGCTTGACCCCGCTTTCAAGTACTTTTTTTGCATCACCCTTTACAGCTGCTAGCTCGTCACCCGATGGCACGGTTTTCAAAAAGTATAAAAACGAGACAAAGCCTATCGCTAATAAAGGGGTGAGTATCCACACTATTTTGGGAATACGACTGCTACTTTCCGACATGTAAAACCTTTTACTGGATATTGATTAATCATGATAAAATTTAGGCTTCTAAGATAGCGTAATTTTATCAAGATGCTAGCCTGATTATGAATTATCATAATGTTTTTATAACGGACACCTCTGATGACCTCTACCGTAAAGCCCAACCTTCGCAACCCCATTCACCTACTTGCTTTTGGCTTGGGTTCGGGCTGTGCTCCTAAAGCCCCAGGTACGTTCGGAACCTTAGCCGCTATTCCCTTTTGGTGGTTATTGTTACAAGACGTGCCCTTGATACCGTATATTTGTGTGTTGATCGCGGGCTTCGCCTTTGGCGTTTACTTGTGCGAGCAAACTTCTAAAGACTTGGGTGTGCACGACCACGGCGGCATTGTTTGGGATGAATGGATTGGTTTGTGGATAACTTACCTAGCCCTGCCCGCCGGCATTGAATGGGTGGTGATTGGTTTTATTCTTTTCCGCTTCTTCGACATTCTAAAACCCTGGCCTATAAAATGGTTAGACCAAAAGGTACATGGCGGTTTCGGCATCATGATCGACGATGTATTAGCCGGGATATTTGCATTGGCTTGTGTGCAGTTGTTGGCATTTTATTTCTAATTTTTACCCAGTTAATGTCGCAAATAGCGCAGCCAGCGCCATACATTTAATAAGCTGGCTAAAGACCCTGCAACATACGTCAGTGCTGCGGCGAGTAATATTTTGTTAGCGTTTTTCATATCTTGTTCATTAAGGTATTCGCCTTTCTGCAAAATAGGTAAGGCTTTGCCAAAACTGGCATCCCACTCTACTGGCAAGGTAATTAAATGCACCAGTGTGCTACCTATAATAGACAGCACCGCAATGGCTAAAGTCACGCGACTGGCTGCTGGATTGATTACGGCTAGGAGCGGGCTCAACCAAAAAGCAATGGGAGTAATGCGCTGGGCAACATTGGCAAACTTTGCTGCATGAATGCGCGCATTAAAGGTTTTTTCGTTATTGTGATCTTGTATCGCATGGCCTACTTCGTGAGCCGCGACAACGATAGCGGTTAGCGAACGCCCTTCTAATTTATCCTGTGTAAGCCGCACCATTTTATCCATGGGGTCATAATGATCACCGCTGTCGGTAGCTTCTACTTTTACACCTTCTAGGCCATGAACTTTTATTAGGTGCTGAGCCAGCTCACCACCGGTTCCTGGAAAGTCGTCACGTTCGTTACTGTAACGCTTTAATACACGCCCAACCCACCATTGCGGTAAAAAGAAGATGGCCAAGGCACCGATAAAAATCAAAATCCAGATCATGCTAAACCGCCCAGTAAGTCTATAAATGCAATAGAAATAAAGAAGAAACGCCATCATATCAAGGTTAAATTAACAATGCTGCGCCTTATGATTCGTCAGCATCAATTAATCTTGTTAAAATGTGAGCCGATTTTAAACGGTTTACGTAATCTTAAAATTAACCAATCGCTATCTTTTTTATAGTGTTGAATTTACATTTGTTCCAGTACCTGAGGTTCCCCTTTTGAGCATTAACTATATTGCCTCCTCTAAATTACCGACACCGTTTGGTGAATTCACTATGCATGGCTTCGAAGATACAGCAACTGGAAAGGAGCATGTGGCTTTATCAATGGGGGATATCGATTCGGGTGAACCTGTTTTAGCCCGCGCCCATTCTGAATGTTTAACCGGTGATGCGCTGTTTAGTATGCGCTGTGACTGTGGTTATCAGCTAGAAACAGCACTGAGCTCGGTGGCTAAAGCGGGTCGTGGTGTTGTTTTGTATCTGCGCCAAGAAGGTCGTGGTATTGGCTTATTGAACAAGATCAAGGCTTACAACCTACAAGATCAAGGGGCCGATACCGTTGAAGCCAATGAACAGTTAGGTTTTGGTGCCGATATGCGTGTTTACGATATGTGTCAGCCAATGCTGGAACACTTAGGCGTTAAAACCATTCGTTTAATGACCAACAATCCTCGTAAAGTGAAAGCATTGTCAGAAGCTGGGGTTAATGTGCTAGAGCGAGTGTCAATTGAAGTGGGCCGCAACCCACATAATGATGGTTACTTAAATATTAAAGCAAGTAAGCTAGGTCATTACCTAAAAGAAAAAGCTAATCAAAATACTGCGCCACAGCAAGTAACTCACCAAGACGATAACGCGTAACACGTTATCGTTGTCGCATGTGGTTAACTCATGACAATGAGCTTAACCCTTGCACCTTGGCAATAATCGCTGCTTTATCAATCCCTACATCATTAAACTGCTCACTTGGTGAGGCATGTTCAATGTAGCGGTCTGGGATACCCATTAGCTGACAAGGAATAGTTAACCCTTGTTGCGCTAAATATTCGACTACCGCAGAGCCTGCACCACCCATAATCGCGTTTTCTTCTATACAAATTAGCTGATCATGTGTCTTGGTCAGTTCGGTAATTAAGGCTTCGTCTAAGGGTTTCACAAAACGCATATCAGCAACACTGATATCAATGCCTTGCTGAGACAGTGCTTGTGCAGCTTCTAATGCCGAATTCACGCTCGAACCAAAGGCTAAAACAGCAATCGCTTTATTATTAACATCTGCAGTCACTGCTCGCTGGCGACGCATAATGCCTTTACCTAAAGGCAGCAAACTCATCTTTTTATTTGTTTCAATGCCGATACCAGCACCACGAGGGTAGCGCACTGCTACTGGGCCAGAAAATTGATAGCCTGTGTATAACATCTGGCGACATTCATCTTCGTTAGAAGGTGCCATAATGACCATGTTAGGGATAGGACGTAAATAACTATAATCGTAAGCACCATGATGCGTTGGCCCATCTTCGCCCACCAGCCCAGCACGGTCGATAGCAAATAAAACATCCAAATTTTGCAAAGCTACATCGTGAATTAATTGGTCGTAGCCACGCTGTAAAAAAGTAGAGTATATGGCAACAACGGGCTTAGCACCTTCGCAGGCCATGCCAGCTGCTAGTGTTACCGCGTGCTGCTCGGCAATGGCAACATCAAAATAACGTTCAGCAAAACGCTCAGAAAAACGAATCATATCGGAGCCTTCACGCATGGCTGGGGTAATTCCCATCAGCCGCTGGTCAACTTCGGCCATGTCGCACAACCACTCACCAAACACGTTGGAATACGTCGGCTTAGCGATTGCAGTACTGGTTACAGTAACTGGCTGGTGTTGTTTTTTTAGTGCGTGATATTTAATTTGTTCGACTTCGGCAGGAGCAAAGCCTTTGCCCTTTTTGGTAACGACATGCAATAACTTGGGCCCTGGCAGTTTTTTCAAATTTTCCAGAGTATGCACAAGTTCTTCAGTGTCGTGGCCATCAATGGGGCCGTAATAATTAAAACCTAGCTCTTCAAAAAAGATACCCGGCGCAACCATGGCTTTCATGTGCTCTTCAGTTTTGCGCATGAATTCCCAAGCGGTTGCACTTTTTTGCAAAATCTTTTTACTGCCTTCGCGCAGCGATGTATAGGTGGGGCTAGACCACAAGCGGGTGAAATACTTATTTAATGCACCAACGTTATCTGAAATCGCCATGTCGTTATCATTTAAAACCACTAACATGTCGGCTTTTTCATGACCCGCATGGTTAAGGGCTTCAAACGCCATGCCGGCTGTCATAGCGCCATCGCCAATAATGGCCACCGCTTGATTGTCTTTACCCATTGCGCGCATGCCTAAGCTCATGCCCATGGCCGCACTGATTGAGGTACTTGAATGGCCTACGCCAAAGGTATCGTATTCGCTTTCGCTGCGCAGTGGAAAAGCGGCAGGGCCTTCTTTGCTGCGAATTTTGGTCATTTGTTCGCGACGACCAGTAATGATTTTGTGTGGATAAGCCTGATGACCCACATCCCATACGAGCTTGTCGTTTGGAGTATCAAATACATAATGCAATGCCGTGGTCAGTTCAACCACCCCCAAACCTGCACCAAAGTGACCGCCAGATTGACCCACGCTGTAAATTAAAAAATTACGCAATTCGTAGTTAAACTGTTCTAATTGATCCAAATCTAACAGGCGCAAGTCAGCTGTCTCGGTCACAGAGTCCAATAACGGCGTTGAAGGTCTTTCTTTGGGTATCTCAGTAAACATGCACGTCACGATTTTTAGCTGGCATTTGTAAGGTCGCTATTCTACCCGCCCAGCTGCGCAAGTAGAACCAATAATGTCTTTAGTAATTAATTAATTGTTCTAGATAGGCAGTTTTTCAGCGACACGAGATTTTAATGATCGCGTGTAACAATGTATTGTGCGAGCTGAGCCAATGCCAAGGTATCGCCTTGAATATTTTCTAGAGCCGTTAACGCCTGTTGGCACAACTGTTGTGCTTTGGATTTTGCACCCTCCAACCCTAATAAGGCTGGATAAGTCGGTTTATTTAATGCCACGTCTGCGCCTTGCTGCTTACCGAGTGTGGCTGTATCACTTTCGATATCCAAAATATCGTCATGAACTTGAAAAGCCAAACCAATGGCATTGGCATAAATAACCAACTGCTCTAATGTTGCTTCATCTGGGTGTCCACAATGAGCCCCCATTAAAACACTGATACGAATTAACGCACCGGTTTTATGATTGTGCATGTTCTCTAAGTGTGCCAAATCTACGGTTTTATCCACAGAAGCTAGATCAATCGCTTGCCCTGCCACCATACCCGATGCACCGGCACCTTTTGACAACAAAGAAATCAGCTGCAAACGCTGAGCAAGAGTAAACTCAGCAGACATATCGGCCAGTATTTCAAACGCCCCTGTTAGCAAAGCATCGCCCGCTAATATAGCGGTTGCTTCGTTAAACTTAATATGACACGTTGGCTGTCCGCGACGCAGATCATCATCATCCATTGCGGGTAAGTCATCGTGCACCAAGGAATAACTATGCACCATTTCTACCGCCGCCATCGCAATATCAACTCTGGCATCATCGATCGATAAAGCCTTCGCAGTCGCCTGTACCAAAAAAGGGCGCACTCGTTTACCGCCATTAAACAAGCTGTAAACCATGGCTTGCGATAAGTATTTATCACTTATTTTCAAATGTTTTAAAGCATTGTCGAGTGCAGTCTCACAACGTTGCTGGCTAGCTTCTAGCTGCTGATTAAAAGAAGTACTTGGCATGAGCGTTACTCAGAATCTTCCGTTGAAGTGCTTAAAAAAGGCTGAGCTTCAGTTTGGCCGTTCTTCTGCAATAACAACTGCACCTTCTGCTCGGCTTTAGCCAAAGCATTTTGGCAATCACGTGTGTATTTAATACCCTGCTCGAATGCCTTTAATGAATCTTCAAGACTCATTTCTCCTGACTCCATACGTTCAACAAGGGTTTCTAGCTCTGCTAAAGATTGTTCAAAATGAAAGGTTGCTTTCGCCACGGTACACCTATAGTTAATGTAATAATTACTGTAAGAGTTTTTGTATGGGTTGTTGTATGAATTTTTGTATTAAGCCATCACTCGTCGCGCCACACTAACCGAGCACTTGATTCTAATCAAGTATTGAAAACTTGCTCCTGTTATAACCAAAATTGCAGCATAATAAAAATTTTTGTCTACAATTGAGTTATGATTAGCCCTACAGGTTAATTTCATATGGATAGCTAAATAAGGAGCGGCAGTGGATTTAGCATCTCTGGTAGGAATTTTAGGTGCCTTTGCCTTAGTGGTTATGGCAATGGTACTCGGCGGCGACATTATGATGTTCGTCAACGTACCCTCATTACTGATCGTGGTCGGCGGTAGTTTAATGGTGGTACTCATGAAATTTGAACTGGGCACATTCTTTGGCTCGTTCAAAATCATGGCAAAAGCCTTTATGTTTAAGGTAAGCAAGCCAGAAGAAATCATTGAAGAAGCAGTAGAACTAGCGGGATTAGCACGTAAAGGGGGTCTGCTCTCCCTAGAAGGCAAAGAAGTCAGTAATGATTTTTTAGCCAAAGGAATTCAGCTTTTAGTTGATGGCCATGATCCCGAAGTCGTTAAAGCGCTGCTCGGCAAAGATATGCGTTTGACTCAAGAGCGTCATAAATATGGAGCTACTTTTTTTACTCATATGGGCGACGTTGGCCCCGCCATGGGAATGATCGGTACTTTAATTGGCTTGGTTACCATGCTAGCTAACATGGACGACCCAAAATCCATTGGACCTGCGATGGCGGTGGCTCTTTTAACAACTCTTTACGGTGCCATGATGGCGACTATGATCATGATTCCTATTGCCGACAAGCTCACCTTACGGGCTCAGCAAGAGGGTTTAATTCAGGCAATGATCATGGATGCACTTATTGCCATTCAAGGCGGACAAAACCCACGCGTTATTGAATCGATGCTGCAAAATTACGTGAAAGAAAAACAGCGTGTAGTGGCGGAGTAATCAATAATGGCTGAAGAGGAAGAAGAAGTCTGTGAATGCCCCGCCGGCATACCTGCATGGGTAATGACCTTTGCCGATCTCATGTCTCTGCTTATGTGCTTTTTTGTGCTGCTATTATCTTTTGCAGAAATAGACGCAATGAAGTTTAAACGCTTGGCAGGTGAGTTACGTCAAGCGTTTGGTGTGCAAACAGAGGTAAGAGCAGACGATCCACCAAAAGGCACCAGTGTTATTGCACGCCATTTTAGCCCAGCAACCCCAGAACCCACACCCATTAACGAGGTTAGGCAAAAAACCAACGACATCTCGCAAAGCAGCTTAGAGGTTCTTTGCCAAGATGAAATCACCCAGCAAGAAGAACGCCAAGGTGATCGCGGTGAGGTAACTCGTGAAGTTGCCGTACAACAAGAGACCGCTGAAATAAAAAAAGCAGAAGATACCGCGATAGAAATAGCGGCTGAACTGGAATCAGAAGTGGCCTCTGGGCAGATAGAAGTAGAAACCCAAGGCAAAAAGATCATCATCCGTATTCGAGAAAACGGGGCGTTTCAATCTGGCTCCGATTTTATAGAAGATCGATTTTTACCCGTTATCGACAAAATCCGATCGGTATTAGTGTCCATTCCTGGCCGGATTTCGGTTGAAGGCCACACCGATAATATTCCGATTCGCAGTGGCCGCTTTAGATCAAACTGGGCTCTGTCTTCTGCTCGCGCTGCCGCCTTTGCACAAGAATTATTTATCGCCCCAGAAATGGGTGAACAGCGTTTTCAAGTGGTAGGCCATGGCGATGTGCGCCCTCTTGTTGAAAACGTAGATGCTGAATCCCGCGCGCGCAATCGGCGTGTAGAACTGATTATTCTGCAATCTTCAGAAAATGACGATGACGATAAACCATTAATCGATCAACCCAATAAAAATATTCGAGACGCTATTAATGCCAAGCCTGAAGATTTTGAACTTGACTCAGACAGTATTTTTTAACGTGACGACCAACAATAACAATAAAAATAACAACAGGAGTCGTTATGAGTGATGACCGCCGACGTTATTTTCGCATCGATGACGAAGCGGAAATAAGCTTTAAAGCGATTAGCGACGAAGAGTACCAAGCTTGGAGTCAAGGCGAGGTGGAAGACGACCACACCCGCTTAGCAAAGTTGAATACTGAACTCAGCATCAATATTGCCAACCTTAAAAGCCACCAGCCCCAGCTGGCAAAAATTTGTGACTTATTGAATCAAAAAATTGATTTAACGTTGCGTGCTCATACCACACCACAAGGCTTTATAGATGACGGTGAATTAAAATCGATAAATCTTAGTGCGTGCGGCATTGCTTTTCATACGGATGAAGATTTACAGCAGCATGAACACATACTCATGCAGCTAAAGCTAAAACCCTCGGGAGTCTCGATCATCACTCCTGGCAAGGTCGTGGCTGTGGATAATGATGCATCAGGGGCAAAACAAGTTGTGCGTGTTGAATTTCAAGACATTAGCGAAAACAATCAAGATTTGCTCATGCAACACCTTTTTCAAGTTCAAAGCCGGAGCCTCAAGAAACAACGCAAAAATTAACGTTTTAAACTTGCTCCTCACACCAATAAAATTGCTACTCAATGCCAATATTGCTTAATAAAGGTATACTAGCGGCAATGAATATTAAAACGTGCCAGGAGCATGACGCCTAGTGAGTAAGCCCCGTAATAATAATCCTCAAGATCCGCACGCCGCGCGCGAAGCTGAAAAATATGACAATCCGGTACCTAGCCGTGAATTCATCATTCAGACCTTAACCGAACTTGCCGTTCCGTCTACCTTTGAAGACATTTGTGCGGCGTTGTTTGTGGATGATGAAGATCGCGCCGAAGGGGTGCGCCGCCGCTTAATTGCTATGGCTCGTGATGCTCAAATTGACAGTGATCGCAGTCGCCAAACTTACTTTCCGCTAGACGAAAAAAAAATAGCCACAGGTATTTTACAAGGCCATAAAGATGGTTATGGCTTTTTACTGCGTGAAGGCAATGAAGATGTCTATATTTCTAATAACCAAATGCGCAAAGCATTTCATGGCGACAAAGCCATGGTGCGCATTACTGGCACCGATCGCCGCGGCCGTTTAGAAGGGCAAATTGCCAAGGTGCTTGAGCACAACACCACTCATATTGTTGGCCGTTATTTTGAGCAGTCCGGCGGCGTTGGTATTGTTCGCCCCGATAGTAAACGCGTCACACATGAAATTGTCATTGCCGCCGAAGATCGCAATGGTGCACAGCACGATCAATTTGTTAGCGTCGAAATCTTACAACAGCCGCGCCCGGGGCAAATGATTACTGGCCGCGTTGACGAAGTGCTTGGTAATAACTTGGCTCCTGGTATGGAAATCGAAGTTGCTATTCGTAGCCACGACATTCCAAACACTTGGAGTGAAGAACTACTGCAAGAACTGAAGTCTATTCCTGAAGAAGTGGTTGAAAAAGACAAAAAGAAACGTGTGGATCTGCGTGACCTGCCGTTTGTTACCATTGACGGTGAAGACGCCCGAGATTTTGATGACGCCGTGTATGTCGAAAAAGACAGCACAACCAACGATTGGCGTTTGTTTGTTGCCATTGCCGATGTGTCTCATTATGTGGGGGTCAATAGCGAACTGGATAAAGAAGCAACTAAACGCGCTACCTCGGTGTATTTTCCGGCCAACGTGATCCCCATGTTGCCAGAAATTATTTCTAATGGCCTATGTTCATTAAACCCTGATGTTGATCGTTTGGTAATGGTCTGCGAAGTCACCATTAGTGACAAAGGGCAAATGAAAGACTATCAATTTTACGAAGCCGTTATCCACAGTCATGCTCGTTTAACCTACAACCTAGTCTGGGACATGTTGCAAAAACCTCTCACCGATGATGGCAAACAATGGCGTAAACAGTATCGCCCGGTAGTGCCCCATTTAGAAACCCTGTACAGCCTGTATAAAATGCTGCGCAAGGGTCGCACCAAGCGCGGCGCTATCGATTTTGAGACGGTAGAAACCAAAATTGAATTCGATAGTCAGCGTAAGATTAGCCAAATTGTACCGACTTCTCGTAACGATGCGCACATGATCATTGAAGAGTGCATGTTAATGGCCAACGTTTGTGCGGCTGATTTTTTAAGCCGTTACAAGGTGCCTGGTTTATTTCGTGTGCATAATGGGCCAAGCGAGCAAAAGCTCGACAACCTCAGAGAATTCTTAGCAGAAATGGGTCTTAACATGGCGACCGGTGATCCATCTCCGAGCCATTATCAAGAACTGTTAAAGAAGATCGCAGATCGCCCAGATGCACAACTGATTCAAACCGTTATGTTGCGTTCATTGAGCCAAGCGGTGTATCAACCAGAAAACGAAGGCCACTTTGGCTTGGCGTTTGATGCCTATGCGCACTTTACTTCTCCGATTCGTCGCTATCCCGATCTTTTGGTGCATCGTGCAATTCGTTCAGTGATTCGCAGTACTCGTGAATGTAAACACGTTCGTCGAGTAACGGGCGCTGGGCGCTTAGCGAAAAAGGTTATCTTTCCCTACGATTTAACCGCTATGTCGGCATTAGGTGAACACTGTTCGATGGCCGAGCGCCGTGCTGATGATGCCACTCGTGATGTCGTTGATTTCTTAAAATGCGAATACATGGAGCAGCATGTTGGCGATGTGTTTGAAGGCACAATCACCGCGGTTACCGGTTTTGGCTTATTTGTGTCGTTAAACGATATCTTTGTAGAAGGCTTGGTGCATATTTCCAACCTTAACAATGATTTTTACCAGTTCGACCAAGCCAAACATCGCTTAGTGGGTGAACGCACGCGTAAGTCCTTCCGCTTAGGTGACTCTTTGTGGATTCAAGTTATGTCCGTGTCTCTGGATGATCGAAAAATTGATTTTGGTTTAACCTCTGACCCAAGCCACGGCAATACACCTATTGCCGACCACAACGCACCTAACGGTGATGATACTAAGAAGCGTCGTGGCCCACGCCGCAGTGGTAAAAAAACAACTAGCAAAACAAAAGATTCGAAAATAGCAGATAAAGACAGCGCTAAAAAAGATTCCAAAAAAGGTGACAAAAAAGACAGCGCGGCTAAAAAGAAAAAACGCCCAAAATTCAAGCGTCAAAAGCTAAACAATGCCGAAGCTAAATCAAAAAAACAAAGCGCTAGCGCTAAAAGCGGCACAAAAGTCCGAACTGGCAAAGCCAAAAAGCCCGGCTCTGCCAAGAAAAAAGCCAAAAAATCTAATACCAAAGCGCATAGCGATTAATGCGCGCCTCCTAAACAGGAAACAGAATGAAACTTGAGATCGTTTACGGTATTCATGCCGTAATGACATTACTGCAACGCAGCCCAGAAAAAGTCACTGAGCTGTGGGTGCTAAAAAGTCGTGAAGACAAGCGCATGCAAGACATTATCGACTTGGCCGAAGCACAAGGTATTCCTATCATGGAAACCAATAAAGGCTTATTAAACCAAAAAGCCGATGGCAACCATCAAGGCGTTATCGCCATGCGTTATCCACAACGTGGCTACAGTGAAAAGAATCTAGAAGAAGAGCTGGATAAAATCGAAGGCACTCCGCTAATTCTTGTATTAGACGGCGTAACCGACCCACATAATCTGGGCGCTTGTTTGCGCACCGCCGATGCCGCTGGCGTGCACATGGTGATTGCCCCTAAAGATAATTCTGCACCTTTAAATGCCGTGGCTAGCAAAATTGCTTGTGGCGCAGCAGAAGCGATTCCGTATATTCAAGTCACCAACCTGTCTCGTACTTTGAAAGACCTGCAACAACGAGGAATTTGGATTACCGGTACTGCGGGTGAAGCAACACAATCGGTTTATCAGGCCGACTTAAAAGGCCCAACAGCGATTGTAATGGGTGCAGAAGGCAAAGGCATGCGTCGCTTAACTCGCGAACACTGTGATTTTTTGATCAATATCCCTATGGCTGGCGAAGTTAGCTCATTAAACGTGTCTGTAGCGACTGGTGTATGCTTATTCGAAATTGTGCGCCAGCGCCTTAGCAACTAATCCAAACGTAAACTAATCCAAACGTAAAAGGATAAACAATGGAATTTTGGCAAGACCTACTGCAGCAAAACTATGATTGGCTATGGGAAGCAGGATTGACCTGCTTAATCACCCTAGTCGCAGCCTTGGTGTGGCATTATTTTCATAAAAAACTCGATGCCATTATTTTGAAAAGCAAAAACCGCTGGGATGACATTGCGTTAAATGCTTTTGGCACCCCTATTAACTGGTTAATTGTGATTATTGGCGCCTCTTGGTTTGCAGACATCACCGCGCGTCATTTTTCTGCAGAAATTATCAACAGCATTCCTGTTGCACGCCAACTGGCGGTATTGGTTATTGCCGCTTGGGGCACTTGGCGCTTAATTAATGGCGTTGAAGAAAAACAACTGGATAAAGGAAACGACCCCACCACGGTTCAGTTGGTGGGTAAGTTAACAAAGATGATTGTGGTGATTTTAATCATCTTGCCGATTTTTCAAATTTTAGGCATTTCAATTTCGGGCATGTTAGCGTTCGGTGGCATGGGCGGTTTAATTGTTGGTATGGCAGCGAAAGATTTACTGTCTAACTTTTTTGGCTCGATTATCATCTACCTTGATAAGCCTTTTATTGTCGGCGACTGGATTCGCTCACCCGATAGAAGCATTGAAGGCACCGTAGAAAAGATCGGCTTTCGTTTAACTTCGATTCGCACCTTTGATAAACGCCCGCTGTATGTTCCCAACTCAATTTTTACCAACATTTCGGTTGAAAACCCATCCCGTATGAGTAATCGACGGATTAACGAAACCATTGGTGTGCGTTACAGCGACTCGCGTAAATTGCCAATGATTTTAGACGACGTGCGCACCATGCTGGTTGAGCACGACGACATTGATAACAACCAGACCTTAATCGTAAATTTTAATAGCTTTGGCGCATCAAGCCTCGATTTCTTTATTTATACCTTCACCAAGACAACCGATTGGATTGATTACCATCACATTAAACAAGACGTGATGCTTAAAATTTTAAACATCATTCATGAGCACGGGGCCGATTGCGCTTTCCCAACACGCACTTTGCACCTTGATTCAATGCCAGAGCCGCAAGCGCTCGCTGCTGCAGCCCCTGCTGATAAAGCTCCACAGTAAAGAGCTCCTGTGTAAAGAACTCCACAGTAAAGAGCTCCGGTATAAAAAAGCACTGCAAAGAAGCATTAAACTGCAGGCACAAAAAAGCCGTCATTCGAGTGATCGAATGACGGCTTTTTTGTGCGTTTAGCACTATCCAGTTATTGTGTATTCTCTGAAGTAAATGGCTCGGGTTTACTTAACGCTAAAAAGTCATTCACCGTCATAGTCGCTGTGCTAGCTGGGCTGGGGGGGGTAATAGTTACCTGACCTTCTTTATTAAAATCCAGCGTTACCTTATAAGTTGCAGAGTTGTTCGTGTGATCAAGGGTCAAAATGCCAGAAGGCTTTCCTAACGTTAACTTCATGTCTGTCCAAGTAACGACTGTTTTACCACCGTCCCCACCACCCATAAGCGCACTTTCCATCGTGGCAGTGAGCTGATTGCTGTAATCAACTACTAATTCATTATTTGAGCCACAGCTCTCGGTTGGGGTGGACTCTAAATTGAAGTCGGTAAAACGAGTATACTCATAAAAAGCAGCGTTTGCGTTGCCTTCATAAGCGCCCACTTCATCGGTTTTTAAGCCCTGGGTATTAACCGTTCGGTAAGTTCTTGATGGCTCATTCGTATTGCTATTGCATACTAAGTCACTAGTAGAGAAGTTGATGTAGGATTCGTAGGCGTGATCAAAAAAGAAAATAATGTCTTCTGTTTGAAACAGATAATCGACTTTTTCCTCTTTCTCTCGTTCATTGGAGGCATTGAAGACAGGCTGACCATCTTCATCAACCTTATCAATCAACCCTACTGCAGATATTAAACTGCTGGTTTTTGTCTCTGATGAAAGGGTGGTGTCTGTTGTTTTGGTAACATTAAAGAAGCCATCAAAATATTTACCGTTGAATCCCTCGTCTTGACAAGCAATCGCTTGGCTCAGCTGAGATTCTTTAGTGATTACTGCGGCATTACTGTTGCAATCAACTGAAGCGTCACCGCTATTAAAGCATTGAGCCGACGCAATTTGGCTTTTTATTTGACCACTGACTCGGCAGTCCCGAGTGTCTGATAAACGAAATAAATTAAGCAATAAATCAAATGCCGCCAGTTCATTAGTAAACACCGAACGTATCATACTGTTTTGGGTAATAGCCCGATAAGCATGAGACGCAGCTTTTTGTTCAGTATTAGCGTCCCATTCAACAGCAGCAAAGGTCTGATCAAATTCAACTTCAGCTGGAGTAATAACAACGGAAGGAGCGACATTCGTGGAACTATTGTTCCCTTCGCAACCAACCAACCCCAAAGTAGCCAATACGCCAAGCAATGCCGTTGTTGTTTGTTTGTTTTTTAAATTTCTCATTAACATGGTGAGCTCTCTATTTTTATCGTTTTTATATGGCTCTAGTGTAATCCAGCAGCCTTTGCTGGCAAAGCCCCTCTCACTTATTTATGAATACTGTTGGATTTATTCATTTAAAGTAAGCTGCAGTAAGGTATTTGATTGAATATTGTTCACTTGCCTGATAAAATCCGCGCTCATTTTTCTGTCTGAGACAGCTAAATCTGGCGTTATGTCAGCATTTATCGATCTTCTTCAGAAGACTCCTTGCTTTACTAGTATTTAAGCTAGAAGGCTAAACAAACCATAAGGAGCCTAAACATGCGTCATTATGAAGTAGTGTTTTTGGTACACCCTGATCAAAGCGAACAAGTTTCAGCTATGGTAGAGCGTTATACTGCGTCTATCGAAGAGTCTGAAGGCAAAATCCACCGTTTGGAAGACTGGGGCCGCCGTCATATGGCATACCCAATCAACAACATCCATAAAGCTCACTACGTTTTGATGAACATTGAATGTTCTCAAGAAGTTCTAGACGAGCTAACGACTTCTTTCCGTTATAACGATGCTGTTCTTCGTAACATGGTTATTCGTCGTGACGAAGCTGTGACTGAAGTATCTCCAATTAAAGCGGCTGAAAGCCGTGATGACCGTCGTCGTGATGACCGTCGCACTGAAGCATCTACTGATGCTGCTGACGCAACTGAAACTGAAGAAGTAGCCACTGACGCTACTGAAGCTGAAGAAGAATAGGAGTTTCACCATGGCACGTTTTTTCCGTCGTCGTAAGTTTTGCCGTTTCACTGCTGAAAACGTTGTAGAGATCGATTATAAAGATCTTGAGACTTTGAAAGGCTACGTTACAGAAACTGGTAAGATTGTTCCAAGCCGTATTACTGGTACTCAAGCTAAGTATCAGCGTCAATTGTCTACTGCAATTAAACGCGCTCGTTACATTGCTTTATTGCCATACACTGACGCTCATAAATAAGCGACGGTTGTAGTAATAATGTTTAAAGCCCTAGCCAAATGGAGCATGGATAAGCCACTGAACGCCATCATTGCGATTGCCGGTTCTTTGCTTGTTCCTTTTTTGTTTTGGTTAGGTGCTGCTCTTATGGCGCTTTCTATATTGCGTCATGGAGCAAAAGAAGCTGCCTATGTGGTTTTGTGGGGTAGTTTGCCAGCGTTTGCTTGGCTTGCTATGGGGGATTCAACGCCTCTTTTCACTGCCCTTGGCGCTTCGACTTTAGCCATTATCCTGCGCTCTAGTGTTGATCTTAAATTAACACTTATCAGTGCAAGCGGTATGGGTGTGTTGATTTATTTTGTGTTGCCTATGTTAATGCCCGAGGTATTAGCAGAAGTGCAAAAGCAAAGTGAAGCCATGCTAGCAGAAGCCTTAAAGGATAACCTTGAGCTTTGGCAAAGCGTTCAACCTAAAGTTGGCCCCCTAATGGTTGGGGCATTGGCCGCTGTGCAAACAATGGTCATGGTTTTGTGCTTATTATTAGCGCGTTGGTGGCAAGCTGCATTTTATAACCCTGGTGGTTATAGTGAAGAATTTCATGTTTTAAAACTTCCCGTCGGTTATGTTTCTGGCGTTGTTTTATTGCTGTTTTTTGGCTCTAGCCTTCCGCCGTTAGTGAGTGGTATTTTACCAATACTAACCATTCCTCTTGTCATTGCCGGTGTGGCGTTTGTACACGGTATTGTTGGGATGAAAAACTTAGGTAAACAGTGGTTGTTTGCGTTTTATATAAGCGTATTTCTACTGGGTCCTTACCTATTCACATTACTAATTTTTATCTCTCTGATTGATAGCATTATCGATATTAGAGGTAGATTAAAAGACACAGCTGAGTGAACCCAAAAGGTCTCGGCTCTGTAGTGCTAAGGAAATTATTATGCAAGTTATTCTATTAGAAAAAGTTACAAAATTAGGCGGCCTAGGCGATCAAGTTACTGTTAAGCCAGGTTTCGCACGTAACTTTCTTCTGCCACAAGGTAAAGCTGTTCCTGCTACTAAAGCAAACGTTGAACAGTTTGAAACTCGTCGTGCAGAACTTGAAAAAGCAGCAGCTGCTAAATTAGAAGCAGCTCAAGCTCGTAAAGCTAAGATCGAAGAAATCGAATTGACTGTTGCTGTTAAAGCCGGCGACGAAGGTAAGTTGTTTGGTTCTTTGGGCAACCGTGACATCGCTGAACTTGCTACCGAAGCTGGCGTTGAATTGGTTAAGTCTGAAGTTCGTTTACCAACTGGTCCTATCCGTAACGTGGGTGATTTTGACATCACTGTTCAGTTACACGCAGAAGTTGCTGCAACATTGAAGCTATTGGTTGTTGCTGAAGACTAATCTCTTTCGGTATAAACTTTAGTTTTATAAAGATGCACTATTAGCTTATGCTAGTAGTGCATTTTTTTTGATTCAAATTTCTGGCGACCGATTGATTTATAATGACTGAACAAGCTGCTGACGAACAAGTTCTATCTTTAAAAACACCTCCTCATTCTATTGATGCAGAACAATCCGTATTGGGCGGTTTGTTACTGGATAATCGTGCCTGGGAATCGGTTTCTGAGGTTTTAGAAGACAGCGATTTTTACAGTCACAAACATCGCAATATTTACCGTGCGATCAAATCCCTGGTAGATCAAGAGCAACCGATTGATGTGGTAACTGTTGCCGAAGAGTTAGAAGAGCTGGGGACTCTGGAAGATGTTGGCGGCATAGCCTATTTGGGCGAGCTTGCGGATATGACACCGTCAACGGCCAACAGTGGTGCCTATGGCGTTATCGTTAAAGAACGCTCACAGCAGCGCCGCTTAATAGAAGCCGCCAATGAAATAGTCCAATCGGCGTATGAGCCTGAAGGCAAAAATTCTCTTGATATTTTATCGGATGCTGAGCAAAAAATTGCTCAAATAGCAGAAGGTAACCGCAAAGAAGGCGGCCCTGTTGTGGTGGGCCCTATTTTAAAAGATACGCTGGCTAAGCTTGATGAACTATTTAATAAACCGGATGGTTTAAGTGGCTTAACCTCTGGCTTTACCGAGATCGACAACCGCACCTCGGGCTTTCAACCAGCCGATATGATTGTTGTTGCGGGTCGTCCTTCTATGGGTAAAACGACTTATGCTATGAACCTGGTTGAAAATGCCTTGGTGGCCACTAAGCGCCCTTGCTTGGTGTTTAGTATGGAAATGCCATCCGAATCTATTGTTATGCGTATGCTGTCGTCGATCGGTAAAATTGACCAAACACGTATTCGTAGTGGTAAATTAATTCAAGATGATTGGAATAAATTATCTTCAGCTGTGTCTATTTTAAAAGGACTGCCACTTTATATTGACGATACCCCAGCACTCACCCCACAAGATATGCGCGCACGCTGTCGTAAGGTGTATCGTGAGAACAATAACGACCTAGCTTTAGTGATGGTGGATTATATGCAGTTAATGCGTGTGTCTGGGCCGTCAGAAGGCCGCTCGCAAGAGATCTCTGAGATTTCGCGCAGTATGAAGGCCATCGCCAAAGAATTTAATTGTCCGATTATTGCGTTATCTCAGCTAAACCGTTCGTTAGAGCAACGTCCTAATAAACGCCCAGTCATGTCGGACCTGCGTGAATCCGGTGCAATTGAGCAGGATGCCGATATCATCGCCTTTATTTATCGCGATGAAGTATATAACGAAGACACTCCAGACAAAGGCATTGCCGAGATTATTACCGGCAAACACCGTAACGGCCCTATTGGCACCGATCGCTTGAATTTTGTCGGTAAATACACGCGCTTCGAGAACTTAGCGGCAGGCTATGAAGGCAATTGGGATGATGATGAATAAGCATCTGGCTTTTCTTCATCTTCTAACAGCAACTCTTGTTTAATTTTTAATTCTACTTTTAGCTGATCTATTTTTGCTACAACACTTTCTTTTTCTTCATCATTAATAGGATTTTCTTTGTCGCCTAGTTGCGCAACAAGTTTTTCTATTTCTGTTTGAATATTGGTAATTGCTGAGGCTTTTTCAGCTTTTTCAAAAATAACTTTTTCAACACTGCCATCATTGCTTTCTTTAGCCGAATGTTTTTGTGCTTTAGGGATCATTAATACATCTTGTACAACTCGGGTGTTCATAAAGTTAGGAGATACAATTTCTATTTTTGCTCCGTGCAAGCGGTCCAGCACAGCCCCATATAGATTTGACTTGATCGACAGCAAAGCCGAGGTATCACTGATGCGGCCAGCAGCTCGATAAGTAACACTAAAATCTCCCAGCTCTCGTATTTGTACAAAACTATCTGTGAGGCCAGTATCTTCAACGGCTAGGCATAAAAGCTCGCTAATTTTAGAGCGCGAGACATCGTAACCCAATGACACATCGATAGAAATAATAGTACCGGTGCTGCGCACAACCTTAACCGGCAGGGTCACCATAATCATGTTAGGTATAGTGACTAAGTCACTCTGTTCGGTTTGAATTTCAACATGCAACAAGCTCATTTCGGTGGCTCTACCTGTCACATCATTAACCGTTATGTAGTCGCCCAACTTAATATTTTTAATCACCTTCAACATAAATCCGGCTAAAATATTGCCAATAAAAGTTGTGGAAGAAAAAGCTATAGAAGCACTGAACAACACGCCAAATAAAGTTAACAGCTGTCCACGTAGTGTTTCATTGATCGGCAATACGATAATAATTAACACACAGGAAAACAAACTCAGTATTAACATGGTTAACTGAAATTGAAATTTTCGGTTTTCCCAGTATTCGCGTAAAAAATAATTAAGTGAAAATAACACCGCCACGATTGCCAAAATCACACAGGCCAATATCAACACTTGCTTATCGACTGAAACCAGTTGCGTAACGTATTCCATTGTATTTTACCTAATCGCGGCTTTCTAAATCTTTCAGTAGCTGTTTCATTTTCTTTTGCAGCTCTTTGCGCTCCATGGGTATTTCGATTTTTTCAGGTAACGCTTTCGGCAGTTCAATTTCGATATCCTCTCCCGCGGCAACCCTTTCCATTAGCAAGGTATAATTTCGTTCAAACACTGGAAAGGCTTTTGCTTCTACCGAGTTGGCTAAAAAAAACCAATCACTGGCTCGGCCAGCATAATAGACCGCAGGATGTGTCCACTGGTAGGTTTTTTTAGGCGAAGGCGCACGACAGGCCTCAATGTAAGCTGAATAGGCATCAGGCATGCCTAATAACGTGTGTGCAGAACTTTGACATGCTTCAACAACGTCATGAACATTAGGCAGAAACTTTTGTTGCTTTACCACTTGCTCAGCGGCAAACATGATGGTGTCTGCGGGAAAATCCACCAGCAAACGGGCCCACAACTGCTTGGCCATAATCACGGTATCGTGATCCGGAAACGCTTTTAAAAACTGGTTGTGGTAGTTAAAGCGAAACAATTCGAAGATTTGATTAATCGCTGATTTTTGCTCAATATCAAGCGGCTTAGGTGCTCGATAGGCTTTCTCGTTACCAGTCTGTGTCACTGAGCCGCTGCCTGCTTGCTGCAGCTGTTGCGTAACCTGGTTGAGAATGGGATTGAGTACCGCTTTGCGATCCTGCATGTGCCTGTCCACCTGTATGAGAGCCCTGATTTAATTGTCTGGCCCATTGCTGCTTAACGTATTGTAAAAACTTGCTGTTCCAACTGGTTTGTAACTGATTAGAGTCACGCCAATATAAAACAAATTCTGCGATTAGATTTTTAGCAAAAGTCACATCAATATGCGCCATTGTCAGAATATCATAACAGTCGTTAACTGGCTGCCAATCATCACTGATTCGAGTAGGAACGGATGAATGTTCTAACGATGATGAATAGCGTGCCCACTGCTGGCGAACATGCTGAATAAACTTGGTATTCCATGTTTTATGGGCATCACCGCGTTCTTGCCAATACAACACAAATTCGGGGATAGAATCTTGAATAAATTGCGCATTAATACCAGCACGCTGCAGAATTTGTTGAGCATCTAAACTGGGTTGCCATTGTTGCGAAATCGGCCCAGCTTCTTCACGCTTAATCTGAAAGCGCTCTTGTCGATCTGGGGACTGTGTTTCTAACCCTGCTGTGTATGCCAGCCTTTGTTGCTGCTTACTTGCATTTGCCTGTTCATAGACCCACTGATTACGCACAAAACGGAAAAATTGCGTATTCCAATCATTTCTATTAACACCCTGTTCTTGAGACTTAATCATAAACGCATCCAGTTGCGCAAAACTAAACTCTTCGGGCACGCTATTATGCTTCAAGCGTGTAATGGTATCCGCGCTGGGTTGCCACTGTTGCTGCATCGGTTCTTTAATAGCCACTTGCCTAACGTGACTAGGTCGGTTGCTTTGCTCGGTATGATTGGCAAAGCAATAAATTAACTGCGGAGCTTCTGGGAACAAGGGCGAGATCAGTCTTAGCAAACCTTTTTCATGTAATTTACGCAATACCAAACGGATTTTCTGATCATCCCAAAAAGGCAAAGCTTGTCTCACTTGATCGTTATTTATATGCCATTGAATGCCGCCCATAGCTGTAGCAACATCATTGAGCCAAGTCAGCACAATCGCTTCTTCTAGGCCAATACTGGCGGCCAGTGCTGGGGAGAAAACCAAGGTTTTATCAGCAATCAATGGGTGCATGAATATCTTAACTCTTGTTACGCTATTAAATAAAAATCTGCTAAATAAATTTGTTAAATAGAAATCGTGTTTATCGGTCTAGTGCTAGTTTACATCGACGTAGGCTGACATAATAAACCTTACCTTATACTTAGTCTTCTGCATCAAGCGAAAATATATGGCACGCCCAACTCAAGCAATTATTAATTTGCAACATCTTAGAGATAACTACCAACTCGCTAAAGGCAACAGCAAATTAGCTTATGCTGTGGTTAAAGCCAATGCCTATGGTCACGGATTAGTGCCAGTAGCGCAAGCCTTGTCTGCGGCTGATGGTTTTGCTGTAGCGTGCATAGAAGAAGCCATACAATTACGTGAAAGCGGCATCACTCAAGCCATTTTAGTACTCGGGGGTGGCATTGATCGTTCGGAGTGGGAAGCAGCTCTTAAACATGATCTAGAAATGGTGCTTCATCACTCTCACCAACTAGCAACTTTAACGACAGACTCTCGCTTTGGCCAATTAAAGCTTTGGCTAAAAATAGATACCGGAATGAACCGGTTAGGCTTTCGTACAGCAGAAGCCGAAGAAACCTTTAAACAATGCCGTCAGGCTGGGTTAAACATTAAAGCAATCATGACTCATTTTGCCTGTGCCGACGACCTTGAAAAAAGCAAAACTAAAGATCAATTTGATGCTTTTAAGCGTATTTACGAGCAACAGCTATTACACTGGCCGGATTTGACACTGTCGTCTAACAACAGTGCCGCGGTTTTATCTTCGGAAAACGTGAATGATCATATCAGTCGCCCAGGCATTATGCTGTACGGTAGCTCGCCCTATATTTCACAATCGACCACCGATCGGCATTTTCGATCGGCATTAAAACCTGTCATGACCCTTAAATCAAAAATTGTCTCAACTCACTGGGTTAATCCTGGCGAAGGTGTGGGTTATGGTGAGACCCAAATTGTGTCACAACCAACCCGCGTGGGTATTGTTGCCATTGGCTATGGCGACGGCTACCCACGCAGCGCCCCAACAGGCACACCGGTTTGGTGTAACGGTCAGCGTTTAACGGTGCTAGGCCGAGTTTCAATGGATATGCTGTGTGTTGATATCACCGACAACTCAGAAGGTGAGTTAGCCAACATCGAGGTGGGTTCAGAAGTTGAGTTGTGGGGTGAAAATATAAATGCGAATGAAATTGCTGATTTGTGCGGCACGATTAGTTATGAGCTATTTTGCCAATTAACGCCTCGGGTCAAGCGCGTGTATATTAACCAATAAACCGATAGACCAATAAACCAATAGGCGCGAGACAAATAGAGTCTCGCGCCTATTGCTACAAGATTGCTGAGATTGAGCTACCTGAGTTCTAAAGTAGACAGAGTATCTTCTCTGACTGTTTTTAAAAGCTCTGCATTGTCTATTAACGATTCACCATAAGACGGGATCATTTCTTTCAAACGCTCTTTCCAGCCTTTGTTTGCTAAGCTGTCACTAAAACAACGTTCTAATACATCAATCATGGTTTGAGTGGCTGTAGAAGCACCCGGAGATGCACCCAATAATGCAGCCAAAGAACCATCAGCCGCCGATACAATCTCTGTACCAAATTCTAACTTACCCTTGCCTCTCTCGTCTTTTTTAATGATCTGCACACGCTGACCGGCATTGGCTAATGTCCAATCTTTATCAGCCGCGTTAGGGAAGTATTCTCGCAGTGATTCTATCCGTGCTTTGTCTGACTGAAACACTTCACTAATCAAATATTTAGTTAACGCCATGTTATTCATACCCACAGATAACATCGGCAATAAATTACCCGAGGTCACAGAGGCCGGTAAATCAAGAATAGAGCCTTGCTTCAAAAACTTAGTGGTAAAACCAGCAAATGGGCCAAATAATAAAGCTCGCTCACCATTAATAACTCGCGTATCTAAATGCGGCACTGACATAGGCGGCGCACCAATGGCGGCCTTGCCATAAACTTTGGCATGATGCTGATTAGCAATTTCTGGATTGCTGCACACTAACCACTGGCCACTAACCGGAAACCCTCCATACCCTTCACTCTCTGGAATTTCAGATTTTTGTAACAATGGCAGTGCGCCACCACCGGCACCTAAAAAGACAAAATTCGCTTCAATACGAACGTCTTTGTTTAACTTAGTATCTTCTAACTCGATAGACCAACCGTCTTTAGAGCGTTCGATATCTTCTACCGAATGACTCAACAGCAACTCAAAATTTTCTTGCTGTTGTAGATGAGAAACCATATCACGAGCTAACGAACCAAAATCTACATCAGCACCATAATGCACGCGAGTCGCAGCCACAGCCTGGCTCTGATCGCGACCATTCATGATCAAGGGCATCCATTTATTCAGTTGTTCACGCTCTTCGCTGTATTCCATATCTTCAAATAAATGATGAGCGCTCATTAATTCAAAACGTTTGCGCAAAAACTCAACATTCTTTTCGCCCCATACAAAACTTTTATGTGGGGTACGATTAATAAATTCTTTTGGTGTGGATAAAACACCTGTTTTTACAAGGTGAGACCAAAACTGCAGCGTCACCTCAAAGGAAGCGTTAATCTCAAGTGCCTTCGAGATATTAATGCTGCCATCATCGGCTTCAGGTGTGTAGTTGAGTTCACAGTATGCTGCGTGACCCGTTCCGGCGTTATTCCAGCCATCGGTACTTTCATGCGCTACGTGATCAAGACGCTCAACCATGCAAATCTTTAAAGATGGATCGAGCTTATTCAACATCATAGCCAAGGTGGTACTCATTGCTCCGGCACCGACCAACAAGACATCTACTGTTTTCACTGACATTACCAATTCGCCTATCGCTATTGCTTAACATTGAGCTATTTTTTGCGGTGCATTTTACACTAGTTCAGTAACTCTACCTACTGGATAACTTAGGTTATTGATTAGTTCACTTGAGTCATTGACGCACACAATTACACTAAGGATAGAACACACAAACAAAAAAGCCCGCTTAAATGCGGGCCTTTGAAGACAAACAGTTTTTCCTATTTATGCATTTCGCGACTGATCTCACCAACTGCCTCAACAAACGCACCCGCATGGGCCGGATCAACAAACTGATGAATACCATGACCCAAATTGAAAACATGGCCAGAACCCGGGCCATAACTTTCTAAAATACGCTTAACTTCAGCACGAATCGTTGCTGGCTTGGCATACAATACCGATGGATCCATGTTGCCTTGCAAAGCAACACGATCACCAACACGACTACGGGCATTACCCATATCGGTTGTCCAGTCGATACCCAGCGCATCACAACCAGAATCAGCCATAAGCTCTAACCACTGACCACCACCTTTGGTGAACAAAATCACAGGCACTTTACGACCTTCATTTTCACGGGTTAAGCCCGCAACAATTTTGTTCATATACTTTAACGAAAACTCGCGATAGCACACATCGCTCAAGTTACCGCCCCAAGTATCAAAAATTTGCACCGCTTGCGCACCCGCAGCAATCTGAGCATTCAAATACTCTGTTACTGAATCGGCTAGCACATCCAACAACTGATGCATAACTTCTGGCGTGTTGTACATCATGGCTTTTACATGACGAAAGTCTTTAGAAGATCCGCCCTCTACCATGTAAGTTGCCAACGTCCAAGGGCTGCCAGAGAAACCAATTAGTGGAACACGGCCATTTAACTCACGACGAATCGTGCTAACCGCATTAGTAACATAGGGCAGGTCTTTTTCGGTATTCGTTACTTTCAGTGCTGCAACGTCTTGCTCTGTACGAACAACCTTCTTAAATTTAGGACCTTCGCCGGTCTCAAAATACAAGCCTAAACCCATTGCATCCGGAATGGTTAAAATATCCGAGAACAAAATAGCAGCATCTAAAGGATAACGCTCCAAAGGCTGCATAGTAACTTCACAAGCAAACTCTGCGTTTTTACACAGGCTCATAAAATCACCAGCCGTTGCGCGGCTAGCACGATATTCTGGCAGATAACGACCGGCTTGGCGCATCATCCATACTGGCGTTTGGTCTACAGGTTCGCGCATTAATGCACGTAAAAAGCGATCGTTTTTTAATTCAGACATTGTTTCAGACATCGGAAGGTTCACTTAATATTTGAGGTTCGGCACATCATAACAAAAAACCCAGCACTAGGCTGGGTTTGATGAAAATATCATGACTTTAGTCATGAGGTTAACAAATTAATTTATTCAACTGTAACGGGCAAAGTTCTGTTTGTTTCTAAGCCATTTGCAGAAAAATTAATCGCTCTTACTTTTAACGAGCCATCACCCGCCCCAGTAACAGGAGTCGACAGTTGTAATTGATAACTGCCATCAGCCGCTAAGTCACTACCAAAAATTTGGAAGCGCTCTGCTTGCGGTGTAGCAACACCCGCTGAATAGCTTGCTTGATCGAAGTTTTCAGCTTCAAAAATAATGATATCGGAAGCGGAAGGCACAGTGCCACAAGCATCCTCAAATTTAAAGGTCACAATTTGTTCTTGCGGACCACTTGAAATATCAATTACAAAATCATTTGTTTGTATCTTGATACGAGGATCATCTGTCAACTCAACTGTTGATATAGAACCTGCAATACCACCATCAGGACCAGCTGCTGACAGACGCACAAGACCTTTTTTGTCTTCGAAGGTATCATCACGTCTTATCGTTACAGGGATCTTCACAGCTTCTGTTAAATTTGAGTTACCAATCGCATCTGGCTGTGCATCAACTTCAAAACCCTCAGCTTCGAGTGTTAACGCAGTGCCGTTAATTGGCGTATTACCATTGTAATCACTAACAGAGAAATTAAAGGTTACAAACTCTTCGTTAAATACATTAATACAGGTTGCTGCTGATAAGTCTGCTGTTTTACCACCAACTATAGAATCAATCTTAAAGCCAACATTATCAGAAGCCATCACCAACTGAGCTTCACGATAAATATGAACCAAGCTAGTGCAGTGTCCCAAACCTAAGTCTCTTGTGTCTTGAGTACAAGTACTGCCTTGGTAATATGAAGGTTCAGCATCTTGAGTTCCGTTGGCTACATACTCAATCAACTGTTCAAACGGGTTATTCTCATCAGGAGCGGTGTACACACCATCCTCATTGGCGTCTAAGTAAGCTTCTGCCATTGGGGTGTAATCTTCTCCGTTATCAAAACGACCATTACCGTTCGTGTCAGCATAGTTAACTTCGCCGTCAAGGTAAGCCAAGATCGTTACTAAGCCAGAGCGGCCACCATTCCATGCAGGATTAACATCTACTCCAGGCCCAGCACCAAATAGCTGAGAACTAGGGTCATTGGTTGGGTGCTCTAATGCTGATTGGCTCTGCTGCTTAGCACTATTATCTTTACTAAAGCCCGGTCTAGGGTTAGCTGCTGTCCAGCTTACAGAACAACTACCATTAGATGTTTCACACGTAGGCTCTACAAACCCACCATCAGCAATAAAATTAACGATGGTGCCATCTGGTACAGGGTTCTGGAAGCGGTCAGCTAAAAATACAGTCGCTGATACCGTCTCACCAAAGAAATTCCAACCACGTGGATTTAAGATATCAAGAACAAGACTAAAAGATGTCTGAACTGGAATACCGGTAGTAATACTGATACCAAAAGATTGAGTTCTTAGTAGAGTGCCGTCATTCTTTTCAGCCACCGCTAGAACAGTCACTAGACCGTGAGTAGTTCCAGACTTAACAGTAATGGTTACAATACCTGCAGCATTAGTACTGGCAAGTACTTCACCTTCACCCTGAATGCTTCCAGAAGTACCGCCCGATAGAGAGGCACCAACAGATTTGTTAGATAGGCTAAAGGCAACCTGTTTACCACTAATTGGCTGATTAAACTCATCTTTAACTATGAAACTAACCGTTGTCGTCTCAGGCAAGTCAGAAAACGATATATTCTGCATAGCAATCTTGCGATCAGTCATATCCTGATATTCAATACTATTGGATTCAGGCAGCGCGATTGTAATATCGCCCTTGGCAATAGCTATTGATGTTGTGGTATTTACAACATTATCTTCCACAGCATAAAGCGCTGCATTGATCGTATCCTGTTCTTTACAGCCGCTTGCCGTATAGAAAGTTGTTGCAGTACCAGAAGTTGTTCTGATTTGCGTATTATCAAAACTTGCATTACCGCCTGTAACACAGGCAGAACTAAATACGACCGCATACTCAGTGTCGGTAATTAACGTATTAGCATTAGCTGTGATGTCAGCAATATTAACAGATACCCCAATTGTCTGGCGCGCCGCTATGCTCGTTTCAGAAAATTGTAGTTCACCCGCGGTGAACGTAGTGGTTGAACCTGTACCCAGTGCAGGTTGAGCGGGCACTAAACTTTCGCTAATCGTAATATCACCGGTTAATGTATCAAGTACTTCATCAAACTTATTGAATAACGTTAAAGTCACTGTATCCGTAGTACAAGCTTGAGCATCACCGTCATATCTTGTTTCAATAGCAGATGAAAGGTTATTAGTAACAATACTGAAACCTGCGGTTGGGCAGGCCGAGCTCCACTCCACATAGTAATCCGCAGAATTTAGAACAGTATTTACATTAAGAGGATCTACTGCAGTAGCTTTCAGTTTCGTCGATGCTTCATCAACAAGGTTTAAGTTACCCTCAAAAGCGTTATCAATGAAATCTACACCACTTTTATTACCCAGCTTTGGCAGTCCTGTTTTCACTTGAGCTGACGCTGTAGCCAAAGGCGTGGCTGTTGCAATATCTGCGTCAGCTGAAAATAATTCAACCGTGATAACATCATCAGTATCACACGTTCTGTTAAAATACGTATTGATAACAGTACCCGTGCTATCAGCGATAGTATTTGAACTGAAACTCACAGTATTACTAGGACAATTTGTTTCGAAATTGTATAAATACTTAGCATCTAAAAGTGAGTTATTGCTATCAGTATTAACGCCATTAACGGTTAGTACGACGGAACTGCCAGCCAAAGCATAATCTGCACTTAGCGAGATAGCACCTGCATTAAAATCGCTACCATTCCCTGCACCGAGACCTGGTTTGACAACCTGAGTTACCGAGCTACCTGGATCACTCACAGAACCATCATCGCCGCCTGTTGTACCACCTGTAGTTCCACCACCGGTTGTACCACCAGTAGTTTGATTACCATCCCCTAGGCTAGGTGAATCGGAATCTTTATCTGGGCTTCCACCACCACAGGCAATCAACGACGTCATTAAAAACGAGGTTAATGTAAGTTTGATCAAGTTCATTAATATAGCTCCATGGAAGGGATTCCCTAAAATGATCGACTCAATCTGCGAGTGACCATGCACATAATATTATTTTGCATTAGCTTAACACTTATAAATAGTCATAAGCTAGATAGTAAACACCTCAGTTTGTGCCGATTTTAAGCTTTGCACAAACGAAAAACGCGACTTATGTCGCGTTTTTCGGTTTTAACTGTTCATTTGCTAAAGAGCGCGCAAAAATAGTTACACTTTTAAAAAGTCCATAATACCGTCTGCAGCCTCGCGACCTTCCCAGATTGCGGTAACAACCAAGTCAGAACCTCGAACCATGTCGCCACCAGCAAATACTTTCTCATTGGTGGTTTGGAATTTGTATTCTTGCTTTTCTGGAGCAACAACACCCTTCCAACTGTTGATTTCGATACCAAAATCAGCAAACCAAGGAGCAGGGCTTGGCTGAAAGCCAAAAGCGACCAGAACTGCATCGGCAGGGATGACTTCTTCAGAGCCTTTAATTACTTGTGGGCGACGGCGACCGTTTTCATCCGGTTCACCCAACTCGGTAGAAACAACTTTAATGCCTTCTACTTTGTCTTTGCCAACAATGGCTACAGGCTGGCGGTTAAATAAGAATTTAACCCCTTCTTCTTTGGCGTTTTTCACTTCTCGTACCGAACCGGGCATGTTGGCTTCATCACGACGATAAGCACACGATACCGATTCTGCCCCTTGGCGAATCGAAGTACGGTTGCAGTCCATAGCGGTATCACCACCACCTAATACCACCACCTTTTTATCTTTCATCGAGATAAAGTCAGACTCAAACTTTTCAAAGCCCATATTGCGATTGACGTTAGATACTAAGAAATCCAAAGCATCATGAACTCCGGGTAAATCTTCACCCGGGAATCCACCTTTCATGTAGGTATAAGTACCCATTGCTAAGAATACAGCATCATAACCATCGATAATGGTTTGGAAATCAATATCTTTGCCTACTTCGGTATTCAAACGGAATTCAACGCCCATTTCTTCGAATACTTTACGGCGATTGATCATGACTTCTTTTTCCAGCTTAAATTCTGGAATACCAAAGGTTAGCAAGCCACCAATTTCTGGATAACGATCGTAAACAACCGGTTTAACACCGTTGCGTACTAATACGTCGGCACATCCAATGCCAGCGGGCCCCGCTCCAATGATTGCAACCTTTTTATCGGTCCACTTCACATCAGACATGTCGGGCTTCCAACCCATAGCGAAAGCCGTATCGGTGATGTATTTTTCAACATTACCAATGGTCACAGCACCAAAACCGTCGTTTAAGGTACAAGCACCTTCACATAAACGGTCTTGTGGGCATACGCGACCACAGACTTCTGGCAGTGAGTTAGTCTCGTGACTTAACTCAACGGCTTCTAAAATATTGCCTTCTGTCGCCAGCTTTAACCAGTTTGGAATGTAGTTATGCACAGGGCATTTCCATTCACAATAAGGGTTACCACACTCCAAACAACGGTGCGCTTGACTGCTCACTTGCTCTTGTTGAAAAGGGCGATAAATCTCAACGAACTGCTTAGTACGTGCAGACATTGCTTTTTTTGCAGGGTCCTTACGGCCAACCTGCACAAATTGAAAATCGTTACTTAGACGTTCTTTCATTTCGAACCTCACTCACTCGTCCGCGGGCCTTGCCCTGCTCGATATACCAACGAGCAGACAACAAGACCAGCCTATTTTGAAACGCTTACTCTGGACGAGCTCGCACGTTATCTAACAACTGCTGTAAATCTGCAGCTTTAGGTTTAACCAACCAGAACTTACCGACATAATCGTCGAAATCTTCTAACAGCTCTTTACCCCAAGAGCTGCCTGTTTCTTCAACATATTCGGCTAATACACCGCGTAGATGATTTCGATAACCTTCGCTAAACTCATTGGTAATACGGTCAATTTCTACCAGTTCGTGGTTGTATAGATCAACAAAGTCACGATCTAGGTCGAGTACGTAAGCGAAACCGCCTGTCATACCTGCACCAAAGTTGTAACCCGTTCTACCTAATACACATACCATGCCGCCAGTCATGTATTCACAACAGTGATCGCCTGCACCTTCAACAACCGCATGAGCGCCCGAGTTACGAACTGCAAAACGTTCACCAGCACGACCTGCTGCCAGCAATTTACCGCCGGTTGCGCCGTATAAGCAGGTATTACCGACAATAGAGGTATCTTCTGTTTTGAATTCAGAACCTTTGGGGGGATATACAACCAACTTACCGCCTGTCATGCCTTTACCGACGTAATCGTTAGCATCGCCTTCAAGACGCATTTCTAAACCACCTGCGTTCCAAACACCCCAAGACTGGCCCACGGTACCGGTTAAGTTTAACTTAATTGGTGCACTTGCCATGCCTTGGTTGCCGTGGCGCTTAGCGATTTCTCCCGATAGACGAGCACCAACAGAACGGTCACAGTTGGTCACGTTAAAGCTGTATTCGCCGCCAGTTTTGGCTTCGATCGTTGGCAGTGTCGCCTTTACCATTTCTTCGGCTAATGCCGCTTTATCAAATGGCTCATTACGCTCAACTTCAACCGTATGTGGCTTATCGGCAGGGATATGATCATTAGCAAGCAGTGGCGTTAGGTCTAAATGACGTTGTTTTGAAGTGTTACCCTCAATCATTTCTAATAAATCGGTACGGCCAACCAACTCTTCCATGGTACGAATGCCCATTTGAGCCATCCAGCCACGAATTTCTTCGGCGATAAAGTAGAAGTAGTTCTTAACCATTTCGGCGGTGCCGATGTAGTGCTTTTCACGTAGTGCTGCATTTTGCGTGGCAACGCCAGTCGCGCAGTTGTTCAAGTGACAAATACGCAAGTATTTACAACCGACAGCCACCATTGGCAAGGTACCAAAACCAAACGATTCTGCACCCAAAATTGCACCTTTGACTACGTCTAAGCCCGATTTTAAACCGCCATCGGTTTGTACTCTAACCTTGCCACGCAAATCATTTGCACGCAGTGCTTGATGCGCTTCGGCTAGACCAAGCTCCCAAGGAGAACCCGCGTATTTAATAGACGTTAATGGCGAAGCGGCTGTACCACCGTCGTAACCAGAAATCGTAATCAAATCGGCATAAGCTTTTGCTACACCCGCTGCGATGGTTCCCACACCTGGCTCTGATACCAGTTTCACAGAAACCAAAGCCGTTGGGTTTACTTGCTTCAAGTCGAAAATCAGCTGGGCTAAATCTTCAATCGAATAAATATCGTGATGCGGTGGTGGTGAAATCAATGTTACACCAGGAACCGAATAACGTAAGGTAGCAATCAGTTTGTTAACTTTACCACCCGGTAGCTGACCACCTTCACCCGGCTTAGCGCCCTGGGCTACTTTGATCTGTAAAACATCGGCGTTGGATAAGTACGCTGGGGTAACACCAAAACGACCAGAAGCAATCTGCTTAATACTGGAGTTTTTGTTAGTGCCATAGCGTTTAGGGTCTTCACCACCTTCGCCCGAGTTGGATCGACCACCCAGTTCGTTCATCGCTTCGGCAAGCGCTTCGTGTGCTTCAGGAGACAAAGCACCTAAAGACATTGCTGCGGTATCAAAACGCTTAAACAGCGCTTTAACGGGTTCAACTTCAGAAATATCAATTGGCGTTATATCTTTGCGCAACGCTAACAGATCACGAATGGTCGCTACCGGACGATTATTAACTAAATCGGCAAAGCGGTCATAAGCTTTCTGATCATTTTGTTGAACAGCTTGTTGAATATTTAATACAACATCAGGGTTGTAAGCGTGATACTCACCGCCATGCACATATTTAAGTAAGCCACCTTGTTCTAGAGGCTTACGAGCAGACCATGCGTTCTTTTCTACCCACTGAAGATCGTCTTGGAAATCCTCGAAAGTTGCACCGGATATACGGCTGCTTACGCCTGCAAAACATAAGTCGATAACTTCTTCGCTTAGACCAATGGCTTCAAATAATTGAGAGCCACGATAAGAAGCGATGGTAGAAATGCCCATTTTCGACAAGATTTTCATCAAACCTTTACGGATACCCTTACGGAAGTTTTGCTGGTGTCTTAGTGGGTCACCCTGCAACTCTTTGGTGTTGTTCAAATCGGTAATGATGTCGTACGCCAACCAGGGGTAAACCGCTGTTGCACCAAAACCTAATAAAACTGCAAATTGATGTGAGTCGCGGGCAGCACCGGTTTCAACAATAATATTGGAATCACAGCGCAAGCCTTTTGCAACCAAATGGTGATGCACAGCACCCGTTGCCATCGCTGCAGGTATGATTAATTCACCCGGGGCAACATGACGGTCGCTTAAAATTAAAATCACCGCACCATCGCGAACTTGTTGCTCTGCTTTTTCTGCTACTGCTTCAATCGCAGCTTTTAGGCCAAGTTCTGGCGTATAAGCAAGATTAATCGTAACGTGCTTAAAGTCATCACTGCCGGTGTTTTTCAAGCCGTGGAATTTCAATGGCGAAACAACCGGCGAGGTTAAGATAATGCGTTTAGCATGATCTGGCTGCTCGTCAAATACGTTTTTCTCGGCACCAATACAAGTTTCTAACGACATCACGATAGATTCGCGCAATGGATCGATCGGCGGGTTAGTAACCTGAGCGAATTTTTGACGGAAGTAATCTGCCACATGACGAACACGCTGAGACAGCACGGCCATTGGCGTATCGTCGCCCATCGAACCGGTTGCTTCCTGGCCTGCTTCTGCCATTGGGCGAATAACTTGGTCACGCTCTTCAAAACTCACTAACTGCAGCTTTTGATGAGCCTTTAACTCTTCTGGCGTTGCCGGCTGCTCATTTTGTAACGCTTGCAACTGTAAACGCGACTCAAGACGAACACCGTTTTCTTTTAGCCATTTTTTGTAAGGTTTACGGTTCTTTAATAGGTTATCAACCGCTTCAGCATCCATAATTGTGCCGGTTTGTGTATCAATCGCTAGAATTTCACCTGGACCAACACGACCTTTAGCAATAACGTCTTCAGGCTTATAACCATGAACACCGACTTCAGAAGCAACAGTGATAAAACCATCTTTGGTAGTTACCCAACGCGATGGACGTAAACCGTTACGATCTAAGCCACATACGGCATAACGACCGTCTGTCATTACTAAGCCTGCAGGGCCATCCCAAGGCTCCATGTGCATTGAATTGTACTCATAAAATGCACGTAGATTTGGATCCATGGTTTCGACGTTTTGCCACGCAGGCGGAATCATCATTCGCACTGCACGAAACAAACCCATACCACCGGTTACCAACAGTTCTAACATGTTATCCATAGAAGATGAGTCAGAACCCGTGGTATTTACCACTGGCGATAAGGCTTCTAAGTTTGGCAACAATTCGCTTTGAAATTTATTACGACGCGCATTTGCCCAGTTACGGTTACCACTAATGGTATTAATTTCACCATTGTGCGCCAACATACGGAACGGCTGCGCCAAAGGCCAACGCGGTTGCGTATTAGTTGAAAAGCGTTGATGGAAAACACAAATTGCTGTTTCTAAACGCTCATCGGCCAAGTCTAAAAAGAAAGCTGGCAAGTCAACAGGCATGGTTAAGCCTTTATATGACAATACGTTCTCTGACAGACTAGCGATGTAGAAATCTGGGTATTGAACTAATGCTTTTTCGGCAAAGCGGCGAGCATAAAACAATTTAACGCCAAGGGTTTCACTGTCTAAAGCTTCGGTATTTTGTGCTTCGTCAGCGACAATAAATACTTGTTCAAACCTTGGTAGACATTCAATCGCCATTGGACCTAGGCAATCATTATTAGTGGGCACTGTGCGCCATCCTAATACTTTCAAACCTTGCTCTGACATTGCTTTTTCTAGTGCGGCTTTTTGCTCGGCACAGATTGCATCGTCAAGATCCATAAACAACATACCCACGGCATATTGTTGTGGCAAATTGATATTTTGTTCTTGCGCGACTGCACGCAAAAATGAGTCCGGTTTTTGAATCAACATCCCACAACCGTCACCGGTCTTTCCATCTGCTGCGATACCACCGCGGTGGGTCATGCAGGTTAGGGAGTCAATTGCCGTCTCTAATAACTTGTGGCTGGTTTCACCCTTTATGTGGGCGATCAAACCAAATCCGCAGTTATCTTTAAAGTCACCTGGAGTATATAGGCCAGTTCTCATAGAACAGCTCTCATTTAACAAATAAACAGAAAATTCAATGGGCTTCGATTGCCCAACGCTCAAAAAGATGAACAACGTAAACTTTTTAGGGGGAGGGTATTCTACACTTATGCTATTTTTGTAACAAATAAACACACAGCGCCTGCTCATTATATGAGCAGGATTTAGGCGATATTTGAGCTTTTTATTCGTTTATTTAAACGATTTTATTTGCTCTTTAACAGGAATAATCGAACGAATCCAAGGACTCTGTTGTTGCAATTTTTTGGGTAATTGCTTCGATTTTTGTACGGCTGCGGCACGAGTTTCAAACGGCCCAGCAACTACAACATGCCATACTTTATCCTTATAAGTGGTCTTATAGGTACTTAATGATAAATCGTTGCTGTTGTATTTCTTGATGAATTTCTGGGTGTTTTTTTCGCTGTGTGCACCAAAAAGTTGCATTACAAAGCCAGTATTGGCGCTGGCTAGCAAGGATTTCTCGTCGTTGCTGAAAGTATTACTGGCAACAATCGGTGCAACGGCCTCTGGAGCAACTTCTTTATTAGCGACTTCTTTAGTAACCACTTTGGCTAGTTCTGTTGTCGCAACAACAGGCGTTTCAACCGCAGTCGATTCTGCCGTGTCTATAAAGTTGAAATCTATTTCTTGTTCCTCAATTGCATCTGCGTCATCGACTGGCAATTTTTCAGCGACGGTTATTTTGTCAACATTGTCGGGGTTTTTGTTGACTGAGTCTTCTATTGACGGATTTTCTAACGCCAAAACAGACTCTTTTACTGAAATTTGTGCTTCAGGTGCTGGCATTTCGTCTTCTAAATTACCCTGAGACTGATACACATAGGCCATCACCAAGGCCGACGCTACCAACACCATAGCGGCCACGTGCGTAATTGGAAATTTGCTCGCCGCAGTGGTTTTATTGCCAGCAAGTAGCTGTTGAGCAATATAAAGTAGCTTGCCAGGATTACCTGCGCTTTGGCTTAAAATATAATCAACATCTTCTCCTGACCATTCTTTAGCAGGAAAGCTTTGCAGTAACATGACTTCCGATTCATCAGAACTAAAGGCTTCTAGCTGCATCACATGAACAGGGGCTTGTGGTTCCGACACAGCGGCCAGGCGGTTTTCAAATTCAGGGGGCGCTAGCAACATAATATGTAAAATATTAGGTACTAATAACGCCAAATTGTTAAGGTCTTCTAAGGTGTCATCCGATAATTGATCAGCTTGGTCTAAAATCAACAACATGGAGCCTTGCTCGTCATTCGACAACTCTATGCAATGAGCAACAATTTGACTTTCAATCTCTTCAATTTCATTAGAATGCTCTGCAAGATCAAAAAATTGCGCCAGCTTTTGCAGCAAATCGACATAACCCAGGGTGATGTCTGCTTCAATCATTAAGCTTTGATCAGGTGCTTCACGCGAGGCTAATAGCGCTTGGGCAATAAATGTTTTACCCATGCCGCGTTCGCCACTCAGAAAAATCAACAACTCGCTATACATGGATAGGTGCTGGAGCAGCTCTAATTGATTTATCTGTGAATCAACCAAAGCAGGAGGGGCAAATACGTTGGTAGGTGCTTGATATTCTTCATTAGAAAAACCAATATCATCGAATGCTGGGGTCTCTTTATCCATTACGTCCTCCTTTTTCTATTGTGTTATTGATGTATCTGATTGCGTTAAACAGCCTAATTTCTCACCGGCAGCCAAGGTCTGATGCAGCGTTTCGGCTGAGAAATCAGAAGTAACAAGTGCTTGCCCGATAGCAGTTAACAATACTAGGCGTAACTGACCATCCAAGACTTTCTTATCTACTTGCATTAGATCAATAAAATCTTGGTTATTCATTTCACTAGGTGGCACACAAGGTAACTGAGCTCGTTTAAGCAGTTGCTGCAAATGCTGCACTTCTTGTAGTGTTATGTTGCCTAAACGCCAAGACATATCGGCTGCCATTACCATACCTGCTGCTACCGCTTCACCATGCAACCAAACACCATAACCCTGATTGGTTTCTATGGCGTGTCCAAAGGTATGGCCTAGATTTAAGATAGCGCGAATTCCACCTTCTTTTTCATCTTGGGCAACCACTGCTGCCTTATCTAAGCAACTTAACTCAACGGCTTTCGAAAGGGCTTGTGTATCAAAAGCGACTAACGCTTCCATATTAGCGTCTAACCATTGATAAAAATCTTGATTACAAATTAAGCCATATTTAACAACTTCAGCAATACCAGCAGATAACTCTCTTTGGGGTAAAGTTTTCAATACTGAAATATCAGCAATAACCGCTTTGGGCTGATAAAAAGCACCAATCATGTTTTTGCCTAGAGGGTGGTTGACCGCGGTTTTACCACCAACAGAGGAATCTACCTGAGATAACAAGGTAGTCGGCACCTGAATAAAATCAACACCGCGTTGATAACAAGACGCCGCAAAGCCTGTCATATCGCCAATAACTCCACCACCTAAAGCTATCAGTGTAGTCGTACGATTGTGACGCTTACTTAGTAATGCATCAAAAATAAGGTTTAACGTATCAAGGTTTTTATATTCTTCGCCGTCGGGCAGAATAACTTCGTCAACACTAAAGTGCTGTAAGGACGATTTAACCTGTTCGAGATAAAGCGGGGCAACCGTTGTATTGGTAACAATCATAACCTGCTTACCATTAATGTAAGGTGTAAACAGGTCAGGGTTTGAAATTAATGATTCACCGATAAATATGGGGTAACTACGATCTGCTAGATCAACTGTAAGTGTCTTCATTATTGCCATCAATAATTTGAGTTTCTTCTAAACGTCGCAATATTTCATTTACAACATTTTTGGGATTTCGCTGATCCGTTTGAATCACAATATCAGCAATTTCTTGGTAGAGTGGGTCCCTTTTAGCAAACAAATCGCTTAAAACTTGCTTAGGGTCTTCGGTTTGCAGCAGTGGCCGATTTTTATCACGACTGGTCCGAGCAAGCTGCTGTTCGACCGATGTTCTGAGATAAACAACAGTGCCTCGTGCAGCTAAGTGCGAACGATTGGCAGCACGCATAACCACGCCGCCACCGGTTGCTAAAAGGATACCGGACATTTGAGTAAGGTCATCGATCACGCTTACTTCTCGCGCTCGAAAGCCCTCTTCGCCTTCTTTATCAAAAATCCATGGAATATTGGTGCCGCAGCGGGCTTCTATCTCTCGGTCCGAATCAATAAATTCTAAATTCAGGTGATTAGATAAAAGACGACCGATGGTGCTTTTTCCAGCGCCCATCGGTCCGACTAAGTATAAATTTAACGTGTGTGACATCTAATTTAACGTGTGCTCAAAGTATCTTTTACCAAACGTGGAGTAATAAATACTAATAGCTCAGCTTTGGTCTCTGTGTGTTCTGTTCGGCGGAATAATACGCCAATTAGAGGCAGATCACCAAAGAATGGTGTTTTAGTTGTTGCGTTAGTCTCGGTTGATCTAAAAATACCACCCAAAACAATCGTTTCTCCGTTCTCAACTAATACCTGAGTTTCTAGAGCGTTGGTATTAATCGATGGAATACCGTTAAACACATCACCGATAGAATCCTGATTAATCTTCAGATCCATAATGATACGATCATCTGGAGTTATCTGCGGTGTTACTTCTAATTTTAGTACCGCTGCTTTAAACGAAACTGATGATGCACCACTCGACGTTGCTTCCTGATAAGGGATTTCAGTACCAGTTTGGATACTGGCAGTTTGACCATCGGCTGTTATAACGCGAGGCTGCGATACGATTTCTGCGTCGCCATCGGTTTCAACCGCTGACAATTCCAAATCCAACAAGTAGTCAAAAGTTTGAATACCTACAGCAACCGACGAAGCGCCAGCATCACTCACACCAAGATCAACCACGTAAGCATCTGGGAATGAAATATTATCACGGCCATCATTACGAGATGTATTACCGACTAATATTTGATTTGACTCGCTAAGCGTATTTTGTGAACCACCAAAGTTAACATAACTATCACCGCTCACTTGCTGGCCAGCGCCACCCCAACGAATACCTAGCTTCTCACCAACACTGGTATTTGCGACAACAATGCGTGCTTCGATCAATACCTGACGAACAGGAACATCTAGTAAAGCAATCGCTTCACGAATTTTATCAAGGTTGTCACCTGTGTCTTTCATTAGCAGGGTGTTTGTACGCTCATCAACAACCGCTGTGCCACGAGCCGACATTAATCCACTGTCTGACGTTAACAAGCCAGCAATATCTGTCGCTTTGGCATAACGCAACTGAACGTACTCAGACAATAGCGGGGCAAGCTCTTCTACTTGTTTTACCGCTTCTAATTCTATCTTTTCGCGAGCAGCAATTTCTTCCGCCGGAGCGACTAATAATACATTACCCATTTGACGCTTTGCCAAACCTTTGGTTTTTAATACCAAATCCAGTGCCTGATCCCACGGAACATTCTGTAAACGTAAGGTAATCCCACCGCCAACTGTGTCTGAGGCAACTAGGTTTTGGCCAGTAAAGTCTGCGATTAACTGCAACACAGCACGGACTTCAATATTTTGAAAGTTTAGCGATAATTTTTCGCCGCTGTATGGAAATTCAGACTGTGCCAGTTTTTCTTTTTCTGCTTTGGTAATCGGCTTTACATTAATCGCCAATACACTATCCGCTTGATATGCCAAGTAATCGTACTGACCTTCTGGCTCAATATAAATAACCGTATTGGTACCTTCCATGTTGGCATCAACAAACTTCACTGGCGTTGCAAAATCGACTACATCTAAACGACGACGCATATTTTCAGGCAATACCGTGTCCTTGAGAGTAACGATTATTTTCTTGCCCTGCTGCTGGATATCAACATTGGCTTTTGCATTGCTTAGTAATATTTGCACTTGCCCATCGGACTGATCGCCACGACGAAAATCAACATTTAATACCGAAGACTGAGGGCCTTTTTCGATTTGGTTACTAGCGACGGCTTGATTTGGCTGAATGTCTTGCGCTGAACTTTCAACCTGGCGACCCATGCGCACTACTAATCGATCGTCCAAAGTCTCAACCGCGTAAGGCACTAATTGCGCCAGACTAACAATAACTCTGGCTCGCTCTTTAGCATTAACCACAGTAGCGGTTCTCGCGTTACCCAGACCAATTTTATGATATTTACTTTCTAACTTGCTGGAAACACCCGGCAAATCTAAAGAAATACGTGCTGGCTTTTCGATGGTATAACCACCTGGCTTTGGCGGCGCGCCATCAAAAACCAATTCCATTTGGGTTACATCACCCGGCAATGCAGTAAACTTAATATCCACTAAGTTAGCGGCAAAAACCTGTGCACTGGCGAAAGTTGTTACAATAAGAGCAACAAATACCTGTGCTACTTTATAAATACGGTGACTCATTATTTATTCCTCTTCCACACCGGCTAAAACAAGTGAGCGTGGACGTTCTAGCCAACCACCTACACCGTTAGGTACTATTTCAATAACATCTATTCTTTGTGACGAAACGCGTATTACTTTGCCGTGATTTTGGCCCATGTAATAACCTTCTTTCACTTTATGAATGCCGCTATCTGGCACTGAAATCAACGCCCATAACTGATCATCTTCAAGCTTGATGGTGCCTACCATCGAAAAAGAACCAAATGAGTACTGTTCAAGTTGTTCTTTTGAACGGATTAGATCTGGCTGAATATCCGACTCTGGCGTTGTTTGTTTAACTACTTCTTCAAGATTAACTGGCAAATCAAACGGTGAACGTAAACCTGTTGCGCTATAACTAAATGCTTCATAAGGTTCAAACACAGGTAAAGGCTCTATCACACCTCTTGGCTGATTCATCACTTCATCTACAAAACTTTTAAGGTCTTGCGTTCCCGACGAAACGCCACAACCCGATAATGCCGCTGCGATAACTAAAAGGGATAATTTTTTCATCTTACTCCCCCTCATGGTAACGGTAAGTTTTAGCTAATATCTTTAATGACAATGCATCACTTTCGTTACTCTTTTTAATAATCGAGAAATCATGCAATGTCACAATACGCGACAATGAAGCGACCGAAGAAACATAAGCACCGAGTTCGTGATAATCTCCCTCGACTTCGATTGCAATCGGCAACTCGTTATAAAACTCAGTGGTTACCTGCTTTTGCGGCGAAATAACTTTCAAATCTAAACCGTTATTTAATGCGGCCAATGAAATATCATCAATTAACCCAGGCACTTCGGTATCTCGAGGCAACTGTTTCAAGATAGACTCAAAGCTGTCTTCCATTTCGATCATCTGAGCCTTGTAATCTTCTAGATTAGCAACTTGGAAAGCCTTATTCTCAAAATCTTTTTTAAGCTGAGTTTCTTGTCTGATCTCTCGATCCAATTTTTTCTGCATTGGCTCAAGCATCATAAAATAACCACCGACTAAGATGGATATGCTGATTATGGTGCAAAAAATCACCTTGCCCGCTACTGGCCAAGAACCCATATTTTCCCAATCGATATCATTGGGATCAAATTCATTAATCTTGTCTAAATATGGTTGCAGGTCGAACTTCTTATCTTTCGCCATTATTCGTCCTCCTGCTTAGCGTTCTTTGGGTCCACTTGGGTCATGGTAACTTCAAAGGTGTTATAACCGCCTTGTTCCGATTTCACACTAATCAAGTTGGGTGCATCAAACCAATCCGAATCATCAAAGTTTCGCATTAATGCAGCCACTCGATTGTTCGATTTAGCACGTCCTTTTACATTCACTTGAGTTCCCTTAATATCCAAGCTGGTGAAATACAAATCATCTGGAATTGAACGCGCAATTTCATCAAACAAGCGTACGATAATCGGGCGATTACCTTGCAAGTTTTGAATTAATTCCATGCGCTCTAATAACTGCTCGCGCTTGTCTCTTAATTCTTGAATCTCAGATATTTGTTCGGTTAATACCGACATTTCTTTTTGAATAAAGGCATTACGGCTTTTTTGTGATTTCCACTGCCCTTCAATGTTCTCTGTTACCAACCAAACCAAAGCGGCTGCGACCAAGGCCACAGCAACTATGATGCCGATAAATTCTTGCTGCCGCTCTTTGCGCAGCTCTTCACGCCACGGCAGTAAATTAATTTTTGCCATTAATCAAAACTCCTCATCGCTAAGCCGCAAGCAATCATTAAAGAAGGCGCGTCATTATTTAGCATAGAAGCATTCACTTTTTGCGATAAGGTCATATCAACAAATGGGTTTGCGACAATAGCTGAAATTCCAAGCTTTTCTTGTGTAAGTTGATCCAAACCTATAATCGAAGAAGTACCCCCCGCTAAGATTATGTAATCAACGTCGTTATATTGGCTGGATGAATAGAAAAATTGCAGTGATCGGCTGATTTGTTGAACCACAGAATCGCGAAAAGGGTCCAATACTTCGGCTTCATAGTCGTCGGGTAACCCACCGTCTAACTTAGCTCGAATCGCCTCTTCTTCGGATAAACCATAGCGGCGCATAATTTCTTCAGTTAGCTGCTTGCCACCAAATAATTGCTCGCGAGTGTAAATGGTTTTACCTTGATGCAAGACACTTAATGTCGTCATGGTTGCGCCAATATCGACTACCGCAACAGTATCGATATCATCACCGTCGTCATCAAATTGTGTTTGAATGAGTTCGTAAGCTCTTTCAGTGCAGAATGCTTCTACATCGACCACGCCGGTTTCTAAGCCACCAATTTCAAGCGCATCTTTTCTGAGCTCAACGTTGCCACTGCGACAAGCTGCCAACAAGACATTAACCATTCCTGGAAGCTCAGAAGGGCCTTGGATTTCCCAATCCAATGCAACTTCGTCTAACGGGTATGGAATGTATTGATCCGCTTCTATGCGAATTTGGTGATCCATTTCGTCTTCGGTGAGGTCATCACTCATTTCAATGGTTTTTGTAATCACCGCTGAGCCTGCTACCGCAATTGCAGCTTTTTTGCTGCCACTACGCGCCTTCCCTAACGCTTTTTTAATTACATCCCCAACTGCTTGTTCGTCACCGATACTTTGTTCGATTACCGCATTTGCCGGTAATGGTTCGGTTGCGTAGCTTTCTACTTGATAACGGCCATTATTATGACTTAATTCCAAGAGCTTCACAGACGTAGAGCTGATATCAACTCCAAGCAATGTTTTATTTTTTTTCTTTAAAAGGCCTGCCAGCACGGTGTTTCCCCATCAAATTCACAGACTTGCGGAGCAAAGCTAGTTCATTATGTGAATATCAACTCATTATAAGCACAATCCTATTAAAAGAACAAAAAAGCCTTATAATGATGCATCCCGCTAATTCTAGCGTCTCACAATCAGCAGCATACATGTATTCGTTATGATGAATAGCAGTTCTATCTCCAAGTTTGTATTTTGGCTCATAGTGTCCATTTTTTCAGGAACTAGTTTGCTAATTTCATCAGTCTATCTCTACTTAACACCACAACTCCCCGATATACAATCGTTGAAGAACATTGAACTGCAAATTCCTCTACGAATATATACTGAGAACGGCCAGTTGATCAGCGAATTTGGTGAACAAAGAAGACGACCCCTAGAATATAACGAAATACCGCAACAATTTATACATGCTTTAATCGCTGCGGAAGATGATCGCTTTTTTCATCATAACGGCGTTGACCTAAAAGGGTTAACCCGCGCAGCTATTCAGCTGGTGCGAACCGGCAAGAAAAAGTCGGGTGGCTCGACGATTACCATGCAGGTCGCTAAAAATTATTATCTAACCAGTGCAAAAACATTCAGCCGCAAATTCACTGAAATACTGCTGGCATTAAAAATTGAGCAAGAGCTGTCTAAAGAGGAAATCTTAGAGCTGTACCTAAACAAAATTTATTTAGGTAAGCGTGCTTACGGTATTGAAGCCGCCTCTCAAGTTTATTATGGGGTCACAGTATCAGAATTATCTCTGCCGCAACTGGCCATGCTTGCCGGCTTACCGCAAGCACCCTCTGCCGCAAACCCAATTAACAACCCAGCACGGGCCAAAGAACGTCGTAATTACGTGCTAGCACGTATGCAAACCTTGGGGTTTATCAGCCAAGAAGAATTTGATAATGCTGCGTCAGCTCGCATAGTTGCTCGCTACCATGGCCTTGAGCCAGAAGTTGAAGCTCCCTATATTGCCGAAATGGTTCGCCAACAACTTTACAGTGAATACGGCGATGATATTTACCGCTTAGGCTTTCGTGTTTATACAACCGTGAATGGGAATGCACAAACACAAGCCAATTCAGCTCTTCAGGCAGGCTTGTTGAAATACGATCGTGACCATGGCTATCGAGCTGAACCAGATTTAAAGAGATTACCTGTGGTTAAGCTGCAAGTATTTGATAACGAGATTTCTGTTAACTGGCCTCACGAACTGGATGAACAGCTTGATATAGATTGGCCACAGACGTTAGACAACTGGCAAGCTGAACTTAACAAAATGGGTTCTCATGGCCTTATTCAGTCTGCCATTGTTGGCCAAATAAGCAATGGCGGTGCTTGGTTAGTAACTGGTGAAAAACAATGGCGCTGGCTACCTTTTGCTGGGGTGTCATGGGCAAAACCTTACATTTCGGTTAATCGTGTTGGCAGACAACCAAAGTCTATTAATGACGTACTACAAGTCGGTCAGAGAATTTGGATTACCCCAAGCTCTGAACACGGCATTCAATTAGCACAAATTCCCGAAGCTGAAGGTGCCTTGATCTCAATCGATCCTTCTCAAGGAGCAATCCGCGCCCTCGTTGGCGGTTTCTCATACAATATAAATAAATACAATCGAGCCGTACAAGCAGATCGCCAACCAGGATCGGCATTTAAACCTTTTATTTATAGTGCCGCCTTAGCCAACGGCTTTACTCCTGCAAGTATTATTAATGACGCACCGGTGGTATTTAAAGATGCTGGCCTTGAAAATACATGGCGCCCAGAAAACAGCACCGGTAAGTTTTATGGCCCTACACGTTTAAGAGAGGCACTTTATAAGTCTCAAAATCTAGTATCGATTCGCATACTGAATCAAGTCACCCCTCGTAAAGCTATTAACTACATTGCGCCTTTTGGTTTTCCGCGCGAAAAGCTCAACAAAGATTTATCGCTAGCCCTAGGCGCATCAGCTGTCACTCCCTTAGAACTAGCAACAGGTTATACCGTGTTGGCAAACGGTGGTTTTCAGATCAGCCCTTATTTCATTAAACGTATTGAAGTAGGAACTGATGAAGAACCCTTGTTTGTTGCTAATCCAGCATTCGCCTGCCTGGAGTGTGACCCCACTCCAGAGTTGGCTCCGTCAGATATTCGCTATGCCCCGCGTGTGATGGATGAGCGCACCCATTTTTTAATGAACAACATGCTACAAGATGTAATCAATCGAGGGACTGGTCGCCGAGCTTTAGCACTGAATAGGAAGGATCTGGCTGGTAAAACAGGAACGACTAATGATCAAAAAGACGCTTGGTTTTCTGGTTATAATCGTGACCTAGTAACCAGTGTATGGATTGGTTTTGATCAACCGCGCTCGCTAGGTCGCTGGGCATTTGGCGGCAATACAGCATTACCTGTTTGGATTGACTACATGCGCCCAGTATTGGCAGGAAAATCAGAACGTCCATTCCCCCAACCCGATGGCCTTGTTAACGTTCGGATCGACCCTGATACTGGCTTACTTGCTCAGCCCGGACAAAGGAATGCTATATTTGAATTGTTTAAACAAGAACAGCTACCAGCGGCTGCAGAAATTCAATCGCCTGCAGACACAGAGTCTGATGACGACGATAGCTCTCCACAACTATTATTTTAGCCCTGATATTTAATCCAATATAAATGGATCAGGCATAAAAAAACCGGCTTAATTCGCCGGTTCTTTTATTTCTAACAAACAGTGCAAAAAATTACATTTCAGCAGCTGTTGTTAGTGGGTAATGAGCTGGGTAAGGAAGTTTTGCAACGCCCGTTTCAACCGCAGCTTTAGCAACAGCACTTGATACCGCACCCAATAGACGAGAATCTGTTGGCTTTGGAATAATATACTCACGACCCAACTCAAGACTATCAACACCATAAGCTGTTAATACTTCTTGTGGCACAGGTTCTTTTGCCAAGTTAGCAATGGCATAAGCAGCTGCTAATTTCATTTCTTCGTTAATGGCAGTAGCACGAACGTCTAAAGCACCACGGAAGATGAATGGGAAACCAAGAACGTTGTTTACCTGGTTAGGGTAATCAGAACGACCCGTTGACATAATCAAGTCATCACGCACTGCGTTAGCAACCGCTGGATCAATTTCTGGATCAGGGTTAGAACATGCAAAAACAATTGGGTTTGGCGCCATTGTTTTAAGCAACTCTGGAGCCAGCAAGTTTGGACCAGACAGACCAAGGAAGATGTCAGCACCATCCATAGCATCAGCCAAAGTGCGCTTATCGGTTGCAACAGCGAACATAGCTTTGTATTGGTTAAGGTCATCACGCTCAGAATGAATTACACCTTTACGGTCAATCATAAAGATGTTTTCTGGCTTCATGCCCGCAAGGATCAAAAGCTTAGCACAAGAAATTGCTGCTGCGCCTGCACCCAGAACAACCATCTTAGCGTCTTCAATCTTCTTGCCTTGAATTTCCAATGCGTTCAGCATACCCGCAACCGTTACAATAGCTGTACCGTGCTGATCATCATGGAAAACAGGAATCGAACACTGCTCGATAAGAGTGCGCTCAATTTCAAAACACTCAGGTGCTTTAATATCTTCTAAATTAATACCACCGAAGGTGTTTGCAATACGACGAACTGTATCAATAAAAGCTTGTGGGCTTTCAGATTCAACTTCGATATCGATAGAGTCAATGCCAGCGAAACGCTTGAACAATAGTGACTTACCTTCCATCACTGGCTTAGATGCCAATGGACCTAGGTTACCAAGACCTAAAATAGCCGTACCGTCGGTAATAACGGCGACAAGATTGCCTTTACCTGTGTAGCGATAGGCATCTTCTGGGTTAGCAGCAATCGCTTTAACCGGCTCAGCAACACCTGGGCTGTAGGCTAGGGCTAAATCACGAGAAGTTTGAGCAGGAGTAGACAGTTCAATACTGATCTTACCCGGCTTAGGAAACTCATGATAATCGAGGGCAGCTTGCTTCATATCTTCAGACATTTTGCTCTTCCAATTTCCGTAATTTTCGATGGACGCTAAAAGCAAAACCAGACAAAATGTGTGGCTTGCGTAAAAGTGTGTCAATAAATACCAAAATTAAAACTAAAAAGCCAGCGATGCTGGCAAAATCAACTAAAATTCAAAGTTTTTAATCGATAATTTAGTAATTATCCGATCACAGGAAAAATAGCATCCAAATGATTGTTAATAAATCGACGGTTAGGATCTAGTTTTGAACGCAACTCTTTAAATTCTTCCCACTTTGGGTATAGCGCAGCAAAATCTTGCTCTGTCTTATTATGCAATTTGCCCCAATGTGGCCGCCCCTGATAACGATCAAAGATTGCCTCCATCTGTTCAGAATACGATTCATAAGGCTTGTCATGAAAATTGTGCACAGAAATAGCTGCACCGGGGCGCTTATAAAACTGACTTAACCAAATATCATCTTCACCAACGTAGCGATATTCAATCGGGAAAATCACGTCGATGTCTTTTTCTTTAATGGTTTCTAACACTTCACGGAAGCAGGCCAAGCCGTCTTCTGCTGGCACTGTGTATTCCATCTCGTTAAATCGCATATCGCGAATATTGCCAAAAATATCGTTCCAAGCGCCGTAACGTTCTTCAACACCCACAGTTCTTGGTGCAATACTCATCACTGGGCCACGTAAAAAAGGAACAGCATCAATAACGTTGGCGAGTGTTCTAAATGTTTCATAAGCATCGCCGGTTTCACTGGTGTCAGTCTGATTGGCATCAGATTCTTCTTTACTGACTTCGGTAAATTCTATTAACAGCATATGATTAGCATGAGGCAAACCAAAGGCTTCAAAGTGACGCTTTGCTATACGCATCTCTTCCATTTTTTCAAATGCTTCTTCTAGCGGAAGCATTTCAGAGCGCTCTTTTAAATAGTAGCTCTCGCGCACTTGTAAAGTAATATCAGTAATGATTCCCAAAGAACCTATATTGCAGCGCGCCGCATCAAAAATATCTTTATTTTCACTGGCACTGCACTTAATAGTTTCACCATCCGCAGTTACTAAAGTTAAACCTGTCACATAGCTCGACAAAGAGCCAAAGCCTTCACCAGTACCGTGAGTAGAGGTCGCAATAGAACCTGCCAATGATTGAGTATTCACATCAGGCATATTGATCATGCCTAAATTATTTTCAAATAAACTATCACCCAGTGCCGATAAACGAGTACCGGCACCGACAATAACTTCTTTAGTTTCTTCATTAATATGGCTAATACCGCGAAAACGCGCCATTGATAATAGGGTTTCATCCGTTGGCACCAAGCCGCTAAAACTGTGCCCAGCACCTACTGCTCTGATTTTACCCGTGGTTTCTTTAAGCATTTTAGCCAGCTGTTCAGCATTGCGCGGACGCGCTCGCTCTGCCGGATAACAAACTTGATTACCCGACCAATTAGACCAAGGCATAATTCCATTAATAGGCGCTGGGCCACTGGCCTGCTCTGGGGCGCTACTACAACCGGTGGTTGTGCCAACAGCTCCAGCAAATAAACTACCACCTGCTACTTTTAAGACATTTCGACGTGTGAGTTTGATATTTTTAATTGTCATTATTATTTTACCTGCTCTTGAGACATGTAATTGATCAAATCGACTAAGTCTTCCTTGGTGCAATCACTGCAC
>CAJXUK010000003.1 GCA_913061435.1 uncultured Thalassolituus sp.
GGCTAACACCCGTAATGCACATATCTTTTTGTCACCCTAAAGGGCGACCCACATTGTGTCGGTTACCGATGAACTGTAGGTTAGTCTTCAGGCTAACACCCGTAATGCACATATCTTTTTGTCACCCTAAAGGGCGACCCACATTAGATATTTTCAGTGCTTAGCAGGCACAAAAAAGGAGGCTTTTGAGCCTCCTTGTGATATTAAATAATGTCTAACTCTTAGCCATTAATTAAATAGTGAGCATAAATACTCGCGCCGTAGCCTAATGCAATAACAGGCGTCCATTTAAGGTGACTAAAAAAGGTATAGTGTCCGCGTGCTTGGCCCATTAAAGCCACACCAGCTGCGGAGCCAATTGACAGCATGCTACCGCCAACACCTGCTGTTAATGTAACCAACAACCACTGGAATTCAGACATATCAGGATTCATTGTCAGTACTGCAAACATTACCGGAATGTTATCAACAATGGCCGACATAAAGCCTACTAGAATGTTTGCAACATCAGGGCCTAGTTCGCCATAGATGTAAGCAGAAGACATACTTAAGTAACCAATAAAGCCTAGGCCACCCACAGATAATATTACTCCGTAGAAGAAGAATAAGGTGTCCCATTCTGAGTGAGCAACACGATCAAAAATATCAAAGTCATAATCAGGTTTGTATTTTTCTTTATAACGACTTTTGTGGCTTCCTGGTGGTAAGTCAAGGTTGCCCATTGCTGGTAGATCGGCTTTATAATTACGAATGTAGTAGCTGTAAAGTTTTAAATAACCTAGACCAAACATCATGCCGTAGACCGGTGGAATATGTAAAAAGTTGTGGAAGCTTACTGCTGTTACAATGGTTAGTAAGAATAAACCCACAATCGCTAGGCCGCCGTGTTTAACGTAAAAGGTATCGCCATCGTCATTGGGTGCAGGTCGGCCTTTGGGTAATACAAAGCTCATAATGATTGCAGGAATTAAGAAGTTAACCAAAGATGGTATAAACAAATCAAAGAAGGTGGCGAAATCAACAAAGCCTTTTTGCCATACCATTAGGGTTGTAATATCGCCAAATGGGCTAAAAGCACCGCCAGCGTTTGCTGCAACGACAATGTTGATACAAGCAATGCCAATAAATTTAGGCTTATCAACACCAACAGCCATTACCACGGCACACATAATTAATGCGGTGGTTAAGTTGTCGGCAACAGGGGATATAAAAAAAGCCAAAATGCCGGTTAACCAAAATAGGGTTTTATAGCTGAAGCCTTTGGCGACTAACCAGCTACGCAGGGCATCAAATACACCGCGCTCTAGCATGGCGTTAATATAGGTCATGGCCACTAACAAGAAGAAAAATAGCTCGGTGTATTCTAAAAAGTTATGGCGAATGGCGACTTCGACCGAGTGAGTAAAACCATGATTAACGTAAACGGCAGCGATTAGTATCCAAATAATGCCTGCGGCGATCATCACGGGCTTGGATTTTCGCATGTGAATTTTTTCTTCTAAAATCACTAGGATGTAACTCACCAAAAATACTGTAATGGCAGCATAGCCAACCCAGTGTGAGGTAAGATCAATCCACGGCTGGCCGGGGCCAGATGCAAACGTTAGGGTAGGAAATAATAGCAATAAAAATGATGCTAAATAGGGTCCTGCAAGTTTCATGGAAAGCCTCTTTTAAGTATTTTATTGTATAGTTTATAAATAGTGTTTGAATGCTGGTGAAATGGCGCGGAGTATAGGCTTTGATCTGTTTCAGAGGAAGTAAAGAAATTGACATAGATTAGTTATTTCTTAATTAGCAACTTTGTTGATGTATCTTTCGGTAGCATCCTTTATTTAATACGGTTTTTGATGAAATTATTAAGGAATTAAGTTTGTGAAAATACTGGTCACAGGCGGTACGTTGGATAAAAAATACAACCCACTTAATGGCGCATTAGGTTTTGATACGTCTGTTGTGGCCGACATGTTAACGCGCTCAAATCATACGTTAGCAGCAGATGTCGAAGTATTGATGCTGAAAGACAGTTTAGAGATGAACGATCAAGATCGCCAAGTGATCGCCCAAGCTTGTATCGATACGGCTGAACAACAGATTTTAATTACTCACGGCACTGATACCATGGTTGAAACAGCTAATGCGATCGCGTTGAGCGAATTGGCTAATAAAACCATTATTTTATTGGGTGCAATGGTGCCTTATCGCATAAACCAGTCGGATGCGCTGTTTAACTTAGGTTGTGCCATGACGGCGGTGCAGTTGTTACCCGCGGGTGTGTATATCACGATGAATGGGCAGGTGTTTGATTACCGCGAGGTAGAAAAAAACCGTGCCCAGGGCGTTTTTGTTAAGACCAGTCCTCGGCAATAAAACCACCGGTTTGATGTGCCCATAATTGGGCATAAATCCCTTGTGTTTCTAGCAGCTCTTGGTGGGTGCCTTGTTCAACAATTTCGCCTTCATCAATGACCACTAGGCGATCCATGGCAGCAATGGTGGATAAGCGGTGGGCTATGGCAATAACCGTTTTGCCTTGCATGAGTTGATACAGGCTGTGTTGTATGGCGGCTTCTACCTCAGAATCCAACGCCGATGTGGCTTCATCTAAAATTAAAATCGGCGCGTCTTTTAATAGTACTCGCGCGATGGCAATGCGTTGGCGCTGACCACCCGATAATTTTACGCCACGTTCACCTACTTGTGCATCTAAGCCGGTATTGCCTTCGTGGTCTACCAGTTCGTTAATAAAGGTGTGCGCTTCTGCTTGCGTTATGGCGTTTAACAGGTCTTGTTCGCTGGCATCTGGGCGGCCGTATAAAATGTTTTCGCGTACCGAACGGTGCAGTAGAGAAGTGTCTTGCGTGACCATGGCAATATGAGCGCGTAACGACTCTTGTTGCACTTTTGAAATATCTTGGCCGTTGATATGAATGCTACCGGCTTGCAGTTCGTAAAAACGCATTAAGGCATTAACCAGGGTTGATTTACCAGCCCCCGAGCGACCCACTAAGCCAATTTTTTCCCCGGGTTTAATGCTAAGGTTTAGGTTGTTAATTACTCGCCGCTGGCTAATTTCACCCTTTTCGTTGCTTATGTCGTAACCAAAACACATGTTGTTAAATTCGATGCCTGCAGTGTGTTTTTGAGCATTGATTACCAGTGGTTTGGCATCTTTTGCATCGGTCACTTGTAGTGGTTGCGACAGTGTTTCCATGCCATCGATCACGGTACCAATGTTTTCAAATAGTGCACTCACTTCCCACATAATCCATTGCGCCATACCGTTTAAACGCAGGGCCAAGCTAATGGCAATGGTGATGGCTCCTATGCTGATGGCGTTTTCTTGCCATAAATAAATAGACATGGCCGAAATAACAAAAATAAGTGCATAGTTGAGTGCATGAACACTGGCATTTAAACCGGTGGCTAAGCGCATTTGCTGATTTACCGTGGTTAAAAAACCTTGCATGCCTTGTTGTGCATAGTGAGCTTCTCGCTGGGTGTGAGAAAAGAGTTTAACTGTTGAAATATTGCTGTACGAATCGACAATTCTGCCGGTCATGGTAGAGCGTGCATCGGCTTGTGCTGTGGATACGGATTTTAATTTTGGCACAAAGTAATATTGTAAGCCGATGTAGATAGCTAACCATGCCAGTAGGGGTAACATGAGACGAATATCGGAATAAGCAATAATCACCAGCATCGAGATAAAGTACACCAAAATATAGACCATAACATCGAGCAGTTTCATCACGGTTTCGCGGACTGCCAGAGATGTTTGCATCACTTTGGTGGCAATCCGCCCAGCAAATTCGTCTTGATAAAAGCCTAGGCTTTGTTTTAACAAGTAGCGGTGTGCCAGCCAGCGGATCACCATGGGGTAGTTGCCTAACAGCGTTTGATGAACAATGGCTGCATGTAAAAATACTATTATGGGCAATACTAGCAACACAATAATACCCATGGTGATTAGCGTTGCTTTTTCTTCTTGCCAAAAAGATGCTCGCTCTTTGGTGGCCAGCCAATCGACAAGTTCGCCCATAAAGCTGAACAGCGATACTTCTAAGATGGCTAAAGTCGCGGTGAGTAATGTCATTAAAATTAGCGGTACTTCCATGCCTTTGCTGTAATGACGACAAAACGCAAATACACCCTTAGGGGGTTGTTTGGGATCTTCTGCTGGAAAGGGTTTTATTAGGTTTTCAAAAAAAGACAGCATGGTAGTTTCGCATTAATAATGTCGTAGTAATTCGGCAAGGATACACCTATCATCTTAATTTTCACGGTTAATTTGTTACCGGTAACGCATTGAAACATACCTTGTAATTAGGCGGCTCAATATGACCTCAAAACTGGCTATAGCTCTACCCGAGCATTCTGCTCATGAATCTTCTTTGAACATTCAATTTTTATTAACCGGCACCGAGTTAATGGTGGGCGATATTGTTGATACCAATTCGGTTATGTTGGCACAAAGTTTAAAAGATCACGGTGCTGAAGTGACTCGTAAGGTAACTTTGGGTGATGATTTTAATAGCTTGGTAGCCGAAATAGAGCACATGAGTCGTACGGCTGATGTACTCCTTATAAATGGGGGATTGGGGCCCACTGCAGATGATTTAACTGCAGAAGCATTGGCAGCCGTTATTGGCCAGCCGTTAGAGGAAAATGCCGAGGCGCTGATACATTTGAGTGCTTGGTGTGACCGCCGCGGGTTTAATTTAGCCGGTGCAAATCGCAAACAAATTGTGCTGCCTAAAGGTATTACCATTGTGCCTAACCCAACGGGTAGTGCGGTGGGGTTCTCTGTTATACACAATCAATGTCATATTATTTGTACGCCAGGAGTGCCGATTGAGCTTAAACAGATGTGGCAGCAAGAAATTCTGCCTCAGTTGATTCCCTATCTGCCAAAAAAGAATAAAGTGAAAACGGTAAAAATACATACCTTTGGTAAAGGTGAGTCGGCGATTCAAAACCTGTTTGATCAGCACCTAGCCGATTGGCCTCAAGCTATTGAGATTGGTTATCGCGCAGCCTCACCCTTGGTGGATGTAAAGTTAACTACCCGTTCTGAACACGCCGAATCGTTAATACCGATTTGGTTGCCCAAGATAGAAGCCTTGCTGGGTGGGCATGTATTAAAAATTAGTACGGTGGATGCCAATACTGCCGAAGCGTTACAGCAGCCTTATACACTTGCAGAAAGTTTGGTGGGTTTGCTGAGTAAGCATCAGCAAACGGTGTCTACTGCTGAGTCTTGTACTGGGGGGTTAATCGCTTCTAATATTACTCGTATTGCAGGTTCGTCTGCTGTATTTGAAGCGGGTTATGTGACTTATTCCAATCGCATTAAATCAGAGCTGTTAGGTGTTAAAAGAGAGACATTACAAGCAAATGGGGCAGTAAGTGAAGCGGTGGTACTAGAAATGGCCAAAGGTGCGCTGGCAGCATCGGGTTCAGATTGGACCGTGTCGGTTTCTGGCATTGCAGGGCCCGGCGGCGGCAGTGACGAAAAACCTGTAGGAACGGTTTGGATTTGCTGGGGCAGTTGCTCTCAATTAAAAACTCAGCGCTTGGTATACCCAACAAATAGATTAAACTTTCAGCGCTTTATTGCTAACGTGGGGCTGGACTTAATTCGTCGGGAAATATTAAACATCGACGAAATGCCGTCTTATTTTCTAAAAAAAGGAAAGTAGCATGATACCGACAAAACAAGACAGTGCTTTGTTAATTATTGATGTTCAGGGCAAGTTGTCTGAGCAAATGCATAACAGTGCAGCGTTTTTTAACAATGTGGCGTTACTTATACAAGCGGCAAAGCTGTTTGATTTGCCCATTGTTTGGGTAGAACAGCTGCCCGAGAAACTAGGTAAAACACACCCAGATATTGCTCAGCATTTGTCGGGTAAGGCATTAGAAAAATCAACCTTTAGCCTGTGTGGCGATGATAAAATTCTTACAGAAATAGAACGCGTTAATCGTGACAACTGGATAGTAGCGGGCCTTGAGTGTCATGTGTGCGTGTATCAAAGCGTGCGTGATTTATTAGCCATGGGTAAAAATATTCATTTAGTGAGTGATGCAGTTAGCTCGAGAGCGCAATCAAATAAAGAAGTGGGTTTGCAGGCAATGAAAGAAGCTGGGGCGCGTTTAACCAGCACCGAAATGATCTTGTTTGAACTTCAGCAAAAAGCAGAAGGTGACGTTTTTAGAAAAATGATTAAATTAATTAAATAAGGTTAAAAAGTAGGTCGAGGTTTAGCTCGACAATTGTAGGTTGGGGTTTAGCCCAACAACGACGTAAATTGTTGCCCTAAAGGGCAACCTACTTTTTAACAACAACATTTAAATGTAGGTTGGGGTTTAGCCCAACAAAACTCTAGTTATTCGCGTGAAGCTCTTCGTTCAACTCAATCGCTGTTTTGTTGGTAACGCACTCAACCGCACCCGAAATAGAATTACGACGGAATAAAAGATCCGATTTACCCGCTAAATCACGGCCTTTAACAGTTTCTACCACATTCTTAGCGTCGTCTAAAACCTGAATCTTAGTACCAGCAGTAATGTACAAACCAGATTCGATCGTGCAACGATCGCCCAATGGAATACCGGTTCCGGCATTTGCTCCTAGCAAGCAGTTTTCGCCAACCGAAATAATGATGTTACCACCACCAGAAAGCGTACCCATGGTAGAACAACCACCGCCTAGGTCAGAACCGTTACCGATCACAACACCGGCAGAAATACGGCCTTCAACCATAGAAACACCGAGTGTTCCGGCGTTAAAGTTTACAAAGCCTTCATGCATTACCGTTGTGCCTTCACCAATGTGTGCACCTAAGCGGATACGGGCAGTGTGTGCAATACGAACGCCGCTTGGTACAACGTAGTCGGTCATACGTGGGAATTTATCCACCGAGTTAACGCTTAAAATTTCGCCATTAAAACGTGCTTGTAATTGCGCATCTGGCAGCTCTTCTAGATCGATAGCGCCTAAGTTTGTCCATGCAACGTTTGGTAAAAGACCAAACATACCGTCTAGATTGATGCCATGTGGCTTAACCAAACGATGCGATAACAAGTGCAGTTTTAAATAAACTTCTGGGGTAGAGGTAGACTGAGCATCTGTTTCTAAAACAGTGACAACAACGGGTTTTTGGCTTTCTGTGCAGATACGCGCTAGTTGAGCTTGTTCTGGTGCGATTGTGTTTAACGCAGTGGCTAGGGCTTCTAATTCGCCGCCATCGACTTCAAGTGCTTGGTTGCCACCTTCGTAACCAATGGCATTTTTTGCTGCAGCAATGATATCAGCACTTGGCTGAAAAAGAGGCGCGTTGTAATAAACTTCTAACCATTCGCCTTTTGCGTTTTTTGTACCTAAGCCGATTGCAAATGCAGTGCTCATAATAAAATCCTTACGTTTAAGAGTAACTCAGTGTGAATAAAGGGTTAATTAAGAATTAGTAAAATTCTGATAGTCGTCGGCTTTAAAGCCGAGTAATTTGTTGCTTGCATCATCTACCAATAATGGGCGTTTGATGATGGATGTATTTTCTAACATGATCTCAATAGCAGAGGCCTGATCAATAGAGTCTTTTGCGTCTTCAGGAAGCTTGCGCCAAGTGGTTCCGCGCTTGTTAATTAATGCTTCCCAGCCTAAATCTGCGACCCAAGAGTTCAGCATTTCTGCCGTTAGACCGTCTTTTTTATAATCATGAAACTGGTATTCAATACCTTCTGCTTCAAGCCATTTACGGGCTTTTTTGATGGTATCGCAATTCTTAATGCCGAACATGGTGAACATAATGGCCCTTGCTTCGTCTGATTAACTACGGAGTATGAGAATTTGAACCGCTATATTAACAAAAAGAGTATAAGTTTTCACATATAGAGTATTGAGTTATCGCTATTAAAGAAAATATACTGGAGATATGGTCAAATATACTTGATATTTAGTTTATGATTTTAAATACAGAGTTTACTAAAGAGAGATTGTTTTATTAATGCGTAAGTTAGTTTTACTCTTATTATTTCTCGTTTTATTTTTGTTTTATTCCACATGCAGTGATTGCCCGACCGTGGATAACTTTTCACCCAATAAAATGTTAGATAACTTTAAAGGTTATTTTCATGTCCCGCCTAATACTATTAACGATTCAGATTTTGATGGCGATTCAGATTTTAATGGCGATTTTGACCCTAACGTTAAGGTAGAGAGTAAGGCTATTTTGCTTGATGAAGGGCTGGAAGGTGCGGTGATTATGCAAAATAAGAAAGCGTCAAAAGAGGCTGTGAGTGATGAGCTTAGAGCAGACTTAGTATTTGAGGAAAAACCCAAAAAGCTATTAGACCTTTCTTTGCCGCAACGGGTAAACGAAGCCTTGGATATTAATATTTTGAATTCTGATTATGAAAGTATGCTCCCGGATTTGTTTGCTCCAGTAGTTATAGAGGAGGAAGAGGATAGAATGTCTTTTGGTGGCCGAGTTTTGATGGATGAGAAATTTGATGATATTGAATTAGAACAGTATCGTTTTCAAAATATTCGAGGTTCTATCGAGGGCGCTGAGATCACCCTTGAAGTAAAAACTAATTAGAGTTTAAACAGAGCTTCATCCACTGTTCGATTCCTGCTGTCCGAAATTTTTGTTTGTGCAAAATAAAATAAAATTGACGTTCAAAGTCACGGTGTAGAACCGGCAGTCGGATTAAACTACCACGCTTAAAGGCGTCTTCTAGGGTAATTTGAGACAAGCAACCTATACCTAAATTGGCTTCTACTGCGCGTTTGATTGCTTCGGTGTGTTGTAGTTGATGAGCGATGTTGAGGTCGGGCAAGATACCATGCATGGCTCGTTCAAACGCTTGTCGCGTGCCGGAGCCTGCTTCGCGTAATATCCACTGAGTGTCGATAAGGTCTTTGTCGGTAATACTTTTTTTATTGGCTAGCGGGTGATTTGGGCTGCAAAAAACCGCTAATTCATCATCACGCCAAGGAATTACGTCTAATTCTGAATGCTGAAGTTCGCCTTCGATTAAGCCAATATCCAAATCAAAATTCAGAACTTTTTGGCTAATGCTGGCGGTGTTGGCAACTTCTAAACTGATGTTTGCATTGGGTTGCTGGCGCATCATATCGGCCATAATATTAACCGCTAAGTAATTACCGATCGAAAGGGTAGCGCCGACTTTTAAATGGCCAGCATCGGCATGTTTTAATAAGGTTTGTTCTAAATCAGCCGCTTGTGCAAGCAAACTCTCGGCTTTAGGGCGAATTAAGCGCCCTTGCTCATTGAGTTGTAAGCGTTTACCAATGCGGTCGAAAAGTTGCACATCAAATTGTTGCTCAAGTTCTTTAAGGGCAGAGCTGGCAGCGCTTTGCGAAAGGTTGAGTGCTTGAGCGGCTTTGCTCACATTTTGCTGGTGGGCAATGGCCAGAAAAACTTCAAGTTGGCGTAAGGTATAGCGCATTATTTTTAGTTCATCTTTGTTGAATAGAGTGTTGTCTTTATATTAGTAAAATCGATAACGCTAATCGATATAATCTGATTTTTTGATTAATAAGTCTAGGGTATTCTTAACTCAATTAGTAATTAATGTTTTAAACATACGTGAGGCATGTCGTGAGTAAAATGATTCGTGAGACCGTCACCAAAGTACATCATTGGAATGACACTTTGTTTAGTTTTAATACGACTCGGAACCAAGGGTTGCGTTTTAAAAACGGCCATTTCACTATGATTGGTTTAGAAATCAATAATAAGCCACTGCTGCGTGCTTACAGTATTGCCAGTGCAAACTATGAAGAAGAAATGGAGTTCTTTAGCATTAAGGTACAAGACGGACCATTAACTAAGCACCTGCAAAATCTGCAAGTGGGTGATGAGATATTAGTGGGAACCAAACCCGTTGGAACCTTAGTAGCCGATCATTTATTGCCAGGCAAAAATCTTTACTTATTAAGTACGGGCACGGGCCTAGCGCCGTTTATGAGCATAATTAAAGACCCAGAAATTTATGAGCAGTATGACAACGTTATTCTTACTCATGGTGTTCGTTATGTTTCAGAGTTGGCTTACCAGCATTATATCGAAGAAGAACTGCCAAATAACGAATACTTTGGTGATATTGTGCGCGAAAAGCTGAAGTATTACCCAACCGTTACCCGTGAAGATTATCGCAACAACGGGCGTTTAACCGATTTAATGAACAGTGGAAAGTTGTTCTCTGATTTAGGATTGCCAGAGATAAATTTAGAGAATGATCGTTTTATGTTATGCGGTAGTCCAAGCATGTTAAAAGAATTTTGTGATATTTTGGATGAGCGTGGTTTTGAAGAAGCACGCCAAGGTGAGCAAGGTCATTATGTGATAGAGCGTGCATTTGTAGAAAAGTAAAAAGTAAAAAGTAAAAAGTAGGTTGGGGTTCAGCCCAACAATGTCGCAATTGTTGCTCTATTGTTGCCCTAAAGGGCAACCTACTTTTGATGCCTTTTCGTTTAAATTGTTTGAAATGTAGGTCGAGGTTTAGCTCGACAAGTGTAGGTTGGGGTTTAGCCCAACAATTCAAGTATAAATCCAAAAATGTCATAAACAAACCTAGCCAAGTAGTCCTTTAATCCTGCACACTAGCTCATCATATAAACACAAACACAATTCTTTGCAGGTCTTTTTATGAAAACTACCCTTACCACTTTAATTGTTGTGGTGATTTTGAGCGTTTCATATTCTGTACGTCAGTACATGGGTTTTATCGACTTATCTCCCCAAGTCGTACACGATTTACACGCTAATGAACAATCTAAATTTATAAAGCTAGGCGGTTTACAGCAAGGTATTAATCTTCATTATCGTGATGAGGGCCTTAACCCAGTTACACATCCAGATGCCCCTGTTTTAGTGTTATTACACGGTATTATGGCAAGCCTGCATACTTGGGATGGCTGGGTCGATACGCTAAAAGATGATTTTCGTATTATTCGTGTCGATATACCTGGTTTTGGTTTAACTGGGCCTTATGCCGATGGTATTTATAACATTAAGCGTTCTATGGATATGATTGATCAATTAACCAATGAGTTAAATATCTCTTCCTTTTCGTTGGCGGGTAATTCAATGGGTGGATTTATTTCTTGGAGCTTTGCTGCTAATTATCCAGAGAAAGTAGAGCGTTTAGTTTTATTAGACGCTGCCGGTTATGCGTTTAAAAAGCCTTTGCTACTGGGTTTGTTAAGTACGCCAATTTTAAAAGACAGTTTGTCTTATATCACGCCTAAATTTATTGTGTCGCAAACGTTAAGTGAAGTGTATGGTGATTCGTCGAAAGTCACCGATACCACGATTGATCGTTATCATCAGCTTATGCTGCGTGAAGGAAACCGAGTAGCGGTTGTCGATGTTTTGATGAGTATTAGCAATATCGATAGTAGTTCTATTAAAGGGTTAAAGGTGCCTACTTTAGTGCAGTGGGGTGAGCAAGATAAATGGATTCCGCTGGCTCACGCCGAAAAGTTTGTTAACGATATAGAAGGTGCAAAACTGATTACTTATCCTGGGGTGGGGCATGTACCTATGGAAGAGATTCCTGTGCAAACAGCAAAAGACGCAAAGCTTTTTTTGATGTCGGTGATTGATGAGGAAGTGGAAGTTAAGCCGCTGGCTATAACACCTGTTGTTTTATAAAAATCTTTTGTCGGGCTAAACCCCGACCTACATTTAAATGGATAAAATGTAGGTTGTCCTTTAGGGCAGCAATTTGTCGGGCTAAACCCCGTCCTACTTTAACTTTTTATAAAGAACGGCGTGGGTCGGCGATGATGTTGGCAAAAATCAAACCGGCCACCAGTGACATTAAAATCAAAAACGACTGACTGCCAATTTGTTCAATGTGTAAAATTTCTTTGCCAGAGATCACGGTATTCAACCCCATGTATAATTTACTGCCCGGAACCAATACCACAATGCCTTGCAGCAAAACGATGGCTGCGGGTGCTTTGCGCCAGCGGGCAAAAAGGTTGGCGTAAATCCCTAAAAACAATGCTGCAAAAAAAGTTCCAAGAGCAATGCCAAAGGTTGCCGAGGCCCAAATGCTGACACCGTGGCCCAAGAATCCTGCAGCAATACCCCAAGGGGCGTCTTTTAAGCGTATCTTAAACATGACCATTAATGAAAAAGATAAGACTAATACAGCTAGCCAGCCGCTCCAGTTAGGTAAACGAACGGCTTCTATTTGATCGACGTTCCCCAATAAAACACTGGCAATGGCAAAACCTAAAAATGCACCAAAGTAGAGTTTAAACAATACCATTAAGGCGTCCATTACCCGTACGGTGCCAGACACTAAATCTCGCGCTGCCAGTTCAGACAGTCCAACCGTTAATGCCAAACCAGGAATGAATACAATGATGCTAGATAAAACCACTAAAGCCATATTAATGGTGGGTTCTATAAATGAAATGGCCGATGCACCAAAAGCAGCTAACAGTGCAGATAATGGTTCGAGTGCGGTTTGAATACGGGGCCTAGTTTCACTGAACATCACTAAACCATAAATACCAATCGCTAATATAAAAGAAGCAATAACGTCAGCCCAGCTGGTGCCCATTAGCATGCTGAATGCAGCGCTGGCTAAACCAAAGGCGATAAAAATAACCCAGCGAGGAAACGGGTTGGGTTTGTTTGTGATGTCTTCTAAGCGCAGTAAGGCGTCGTCGAGATCGCGTTGGCCAGAGCACAATTCTTCGACTAATTCGTCGGTTCGGGCCAGCAAGCCTAAATCTAAATCACCTGGTTGAACGCGCGCAACGTAGCTGTTTTCTTGGTTTTCACGATCTTCTACTGGCCAAAATACGCAGGTAATCGACGTTGGGCTGATTAAAAAAGAGCCGCCTAGCTCTAACGCCTCACTCACTTTTACCAAGTGACCTTCTAATTGATAGGCTGGGGTTCCGCACTGATGCAGGGTTTTTGCAAGGCGAATCAAAAACTTACGACGCTTTTGAAATAAGCTGGTGGTCATATAAGAAAAATCACTAGAACGGTTATTAATAAAGATGAGGGTATAGCTAATTGGTTTCACTACAAAATATTGTAGTCGTTAAAAAGAAAAAAGCCTGTTAAAAAAACAGGCCTGTTTCGAGTAGAGCTTCGTCTGTCATCATATCTTTATGCCAAGGTGGATCAAAGATTAATTCGACTTTAACAGAGTTTACATTGGGAACTTTGGCGACTCGATATTCAACATCACTTATTAATACTGGCCCCATACCACAGGTAGGAGCTGTTAAGGTCATGTGAACAATAACGTCTTTATCGTTAATATCGATGCCATATATGAGGCCAAGGTCTAATAAATTAACCGGAATCTCAGGATCAAAAATGGTTCTTAGGGCATAGCGAATTTGTTCTTCGTGCACTAAGCCATCGCCTTTGTCTTCAAATACGATTTCTTCGGCTTCTAATCCTAAAGCAGCAGCATCGGTGCCATCAACACGCACCATGTTACCATTAACAGTGAGCGTATAGTTGCCGCCTAATGCTTGGTTAATGGTTACAAATGTGCCCGCTGGAATAACGGTAGGTTGGCCGCTGGGTACTTTACGCGCAGGACAATCCTGCTGGGCAACCACCATTCGTTTTTCCATGTTTGTGTTCCTTTATACTGAAAATGATTCGCCGCAACCGCACAAGTCTTTGGCGTTTGGGTTATTAAATTTAATGGTGCTGTTAAGCCCTTCTGTGGTGAAGTCTACTTCGGTGCCTTCTACCATTGCAAGATATTCGGTAGGAACATACAGGGCAATATCGTCGGTTACCTGAAAACAAGTATCTTCTGCTAGTGGTGTTGTGACGAATTCAATCTCGTATTTAAAACCCGAGCAGCCACTTTTTTTAACTCCAATACGAACACCTTGTGCGTTTGAATTAGCCAATAATTTGCGCACGTGGGCCATGGCTGACTCGGTCATACTGACTTGTGGTTGTTGCTGATTACCCGCTTTTGGGTCAAACGTTTCTATTGTCATAATGTATCTCTCAGAAAAAACAGTTATTGCTAAAATTATTTAAAAATAATTAAAGTAAAAACATTTTCACTTTTTCAATCGCCTTAAATAGAGCATTTACTTCTTCGATAGTATTGTAATAAGTAAAAGAGGCTCTAACTGTACCAGGTACTTCAAACTGTTCCATTAAAGGCATTGCACAATGGTGACCAGTACGTACTGCAACACCTTGTTGATCTAACAAAGTACCCACGTCGTGCGGGTGAGTTCCGTCAATTAAAAAGCTAATAACGCTGGCTTTTTTATTACTGGTGCCCACTAAACGAATACCATCAGTTTGAGAAGCTAGTGTGTTTGCATGGGCCAATAGGGTATCTTCGTGCTTAGCCAATGCCACACGGTCTAAACCGTTTAAATAAGTAACTGCTGCGGCCATGCCAATAGCACCGGCAATATTGGGTGTGCCCGCTTCAAATTTATACGGTAAAGCGTTGTACGTTGTTTTTTCAAAACTCACATGCAAAATCATTTCACCGCCACCTTGGTAAGGAGGCATAGCGTTTAATAAATCTTCTTTGCCGTAAAGAACACCGATACCGGTTGGGCCGAATAACTTGTGACCCGAAAATACATAAAAGTCGCAATCCAACGCTTGTACGTCTATTTCCCAGTGGGCAACAGCTTGTGCGCCATCGATCAAGGTTTTGGCACCCACTTTATGGGCTTCGCGAATAATGTCGGCAACAGGATTAATGGTGCCGAGGGCGTTAGACACATGAATTACTGCCACGAATTTAGTTTTTTCGTTAAGAAGTTTTAGATATGCTTCATAATCTAATGAACCATCGTCTAATACCGGGATTACTTTTAAAACAGCGCCAGTTTGTTCGCATACCATTTGCCAAGGCACAATGTTGGAGTGATGCTCCATTCCCGAAATAATAATTTCGTCGCCTGCTTTTAAGTTTGAGCGAACCCAAGTTTGTGCAACTAGGTTGATTGATTCGGTGGTACCGCGAGTCCAGATAATTTCTTCGCTTTTGGTGGCGTTAAGAAATTTTTGCATCGTAGTACGTGCATCTTCAAACATCTGCGTTGCTTGGTCGCTTAATGTATGAGCGCCGCGGTGCACGTTAGAGTTCGTGGTACGGTAATAATTAGCAATGGCATCGATAACCACTTGCGGCTTTTGCGTCGTAGCGCCGTTGTCTAGATAGACTAGCGGCTTACCATTGACTTGCTGATGTAAAATCGGAAAGTCGGCACGAATTTGTTCGATGTCCATGATTTTGCTATCGCTCATAACTTAATTTTCACCTTAAAACAAAAAAGACTTGTTAATAAAACAGATAAGAAACATTTTTGGGTGTTGATGTAGCAAATATCTAAAACAGGGATGTTTTAGTTAAGGCTACAGGGACGTATTTACGCCGTTTTGCGGAATAAATGCCCAATCATGTTTCGTTCTCTATGGCTGCAAGGCTTCTTTTAATTACCCAATGTGCTGCATTAATTCTTCGTCACGACCAAAGCGTTTGGCCAAGATAGGGCGAATCAAATCACGAACGGCTTCAAGCTCTAAGTTTTCTAACAGTTCGTTAATAAAACCAAAGCTTAACATGACGTCAGCTTCTGCAGCGCTAATACCACGGGACTGCAGATAAAAGCGCGCTTCTTCATCGAGCTGCGCTATGGTGGCACCATGAGCACAGCGAACATCGTCGGCATAAATCTCAAGTTCTGGCTTGGTATTAATGGTGGCTTCGTTCGACAGTAATAAGTTTTTGTTGCTTAATTCTGCCAGTGTTTTTTGTGCATCAGGGTGAATATGAATGCGACCATTGAATACCGCTTTAGACTTATCGGCCATGATGCCGCGAAACACTTCGTTGGTGGTGCAGTTGGCAACCTTGTGTTCCATGTTGCTGTGAAAATCAATGAGTTGTTTATTTTGTGGTAGATAAACACCCTTCAATTCACAATGGCTGCCACCCACGTTGTGGTTGACGTTAATGTCGTTACGCACAATTTTTGCGCCTAAGCCCAGCTGAAAGCTGTCGTAATTGGCATCGCGATCTAAGTCAACATAAACACCACCAATTTGAATGCTGTTTTCTTCAACCAGTTGCAAACGATAGTGATTTAGGCGTGCATTAGCCCCCACTTTGGCTTCGGTAATGGCGTTAATAAAACAGTTTTGCTGATCACCTGTGCTGGTGAAATGTTCAACCACTGTGGCGTTAGCACCAGTTTCTAATACGATCAAGATACGCGCAGGCACTGTAAAAGCTTTTTTTTGTGCTGTACTGATATGCGTTATCTGAATATTTTGTTTTAGCTGTTCATTTTTACCAATATGAACCAAGACGCCGTCGTTTGTTATTGCATTGTTCAAAGCTGCAAATAGGTGCTTATCTTGTTCAATTGCGCTGCCGATATTGTCAGCAATAATTTTTTGCTGCTCAGAATTAGCTTGGCTAAAACGAACAACATTGGCTGAGCTTTCGCTCGACGACAGTTCGCTAGATGACAGTTGGCTAGAGTACTGGCCATTCACAAATACCAAACGATGAGCGTCTAACGCTGGAATATTGCTTAACGTTGCCAGTTCGTTGGCATTGAAATTAGTCGCTAAACGGCCATAACCTTCTTCGTGCGAGGTTAACGCATTCAACGATGTGTATTTCCACGCTTCTGTTTTACGTGTAGGAATTTCCTGCTGTAAAAAGCTGTCGCGGCCACTTTTATTTAATGCGGCTAATAAATCGGAATCTGCAGGGTTAACAGCAAGCAGACCTTTATGAAAATCTGTCATTACTGTGCTCCGTTGTCTGCGCCGTCTTCCAACCAGCTGTAGCCTTTTTCTTCTAGCTCTAATGCTAATTCTTTGCCACCAGTTTTAACGATTTTACCATTGGCCAATACGTGAACGTAGTCAGGCACAATGTAATCCAATAAGCGCTGGTAGTGAGTAACAACAATAAAGCTACGGTTAGGGTCACGTAGGCTGTTAACCCCTTTGGCAACAACTTGCAGTGCGTCAATGTCTAAACCAGAGTCGGTTTCATCCAAGATACAAAGCTTTGGCTCTAGTAACATCATTTGCATGATTTCGTTACGCTTTTTTTCACCGCCCGAAAAACCTTCGTTCACGCCACGCTTTAAAAAGCTTTGGTCAAGGTCAACGGCTTTGCATTTTTCACGGGCTAGCTTTAAAAAACTTACCGAATCTAAAGGCTCTTTACCTTGCGCCGCGCGCACCGAATCAACCGATGCTTTTAAAAATTCTAGGTTGGATACTCCAGGGATTTCAACGGGGTATTGAAACGCTAAAAACACACCCAAACGTGCACGTTCTTCTGGGTCCAGTTCTAATAAATCGGTGCCTTGAAGTTCTGCCGAACCACCACTAACTTCGTAATCTTCACGACCTGCTAATACGTTACCTAGAGTACTCTTACCGGCACCGTTTGGCCCCATAATAGCGTGAATTTCACCGGGTTTAATGTCTAGGTTTAAGCCTTTTAAAATCTCTTTGTCTTCTACGCTGGCTTGTAAATCTTTAATCGTTAACATGTTGTAATTTCCTGAAATTCTTAAAATTTTGTTTATGAAGTAAGCTTGTGGTTTATATCTTTGTAATAATAATGCGAAAAAATAGCGCAAAATAGATGTCTGAAAACCACATTTTTATAAGCTGCCGAATTACCCAACTGATCCTTCTAGCGATACTTCTAAAAGTTTTCCAGCTTCTACTGCGAACTCCATGGGTAGTTCTTTAAAAACTTCTTTACAGAAACCATTCACGATCATAGAAACCGCTTTTTCGGTATCAATACCGCGCTGCTGACATAAGAATAATTGCTCGTCAGACACTTTTGATGTTGTGGCTTCGTGTTCAACAATGGCGCTTGGGTTTTTACTTTCTATGTATGGGAAGGTGTGTGCACCACACTTATCACCAATTAATAGTGAATCACACTGAGTATAGTTACGAGCGCCTTTGGCTCCTGGCCCCATGCGCACGAGTCCGCGATAAGCGTTTTGGCTTTTACCCGCAGAAATACCTTTTGAAATAATGGTCGACTTAGTGTTTTTGCCTAAGTGAATCATCTTGGTACCGGTATCCGCTTCTTGAAAGTTATTGGTCAGTGCTACGCTGTAAAATTCACCTACCGAGTTGTCGCCCTTCAAAATGCAGCTTGGGTATTTCCAAGTAATAGCAGACCCTGTTTCTACCTGTGTCCAAGAAATTTTTGCATTGGTGTGTGCAATACCGCGCTTGGTTACAAAGTTGTAAATACCACCTTTGCCTTCGCTATCCCCTGGATACCAGTTTTGTACCGTAGAGTATTTAATCTCGGCATCGTCCATTGCTACCAGCTCTACTACAGCCGCGTGCAGTTGATTTTCATCACGCATTGGCGCAGTACAACCCTCTAGGTAACTCACATGAGAACCTTCGTCAGCAATAATCAGAGTACGTTCAAACTGACCGGTGTTTTCTTCGTTAATGCGGAAGTAAGTTGACAGTTCCATTGGGCAACGGACGCCTTTTGGGATGTAAACAAACGAGCCGTCGCTGAATACCGCAGAGTTGAGTGCAGAATAAAAATTATCACGTTGTGGCACAACGCTGCCCATGTATTTTTTAACCAGTTCTGGGTGCTTATGTACCGCTTCTGAAATTGGCATAAAGATAACGCCAGATTCCGATAATTTTTCGCGGAATGTTGTGCCAAGTGATACTGAATCAAATACCACATCCACGGCAACACCGGCTAGTGCAGCGTGTTCGTGAACAGGAATACCAAGTTTCACGTAGGTTGCAATTAATTCTGGATCTACTTCGTCCAAACTTTGCGGTCTGTCTTCCATGCTCTTTGGTTCAGAAAAATAAGAGATGTCTTGGAAGTCCACTTCAGGGTGTTTAACCTGCGCCCAGTTTGGCGGTGTCATTTCTTTCCAGGCAGCAAAGGCTTTTAAACGCCACTCAAGAAGCCATTCTGGTTCGCCTTTCTTTTTCGAAATAAAGCGAACGGTGTCTTCGTTAAGACCTGGTGGAAGGGTTGAGGATTCGACATCGGTGATAAAACCGGCTTCGTATTCTCTGTCTATCTGGCGATCGATTTCTGCATTATCAGTCATAATGAACGGCTCTCATCTCTTTCTGATGACCTTGATCTTGTTTGCTAGCACCATTTTGGTGCTTTGCGTGGGAGTATAATCAAGGACTGTGTTCACGGCAGTCATCTTCAAAGTGATTAAAATGACGAACCTGAATCTCGTTGGGTAATACCATAGTAATTTGGTAGGGTATTTTAATCAATACCAATTTGGTATTGATTACTCATTTATTGGCGGGTACTCTAACAAAATGAGCAGTTTATGACCAATGTTATCGGTGTTTTCTGAAATTTTATTGAGTGTTGGCAAAATCTTTATATGTTAAGAATTGGTAAGTTAACCGATTACGGTTTAGTGGTTTTAAATCAGCTCGCATTGGTCGGCTCGGTTAAACAGTCGACGGACGATATCGCTCACGCAACGGGGCTTTCAATTGCCACTGTGCGCAAGGTTATGAAAGCTTTGGTGGATGCGGGCTTGGTGATTGCACAGCGAGGCTCCAAGGGTGGCTACCGGATTGCTCTGGCTCCTTCACAAATCAGTGTACTCGATGTAGTGCAAGCATTTGAGGGGCCCATTTCATTAACAGAGTGCAGTGCAGATGATAGCCGTTGTGAAATTATTGATTCTTGTTCTTTAGCGTCTAACTGGACTGGTATCAACGATTTATTACTTAGGGTATTAGAAGGAATTACCCTAGACGACATACGCAATCCAGACGTACAAGATAAGTTGCATCGCGATATTATTGATCAATTTCAACGCATTCAGTTGGTGAATCTTTAGTATCACGTTAATTTTAGCATTCAACTTATTTGCCTACCTGTTGAACTTGTCGACACTGAGATTGTGTATTAGTCGACAAATTTATTAACGATTAATTATTAGCCAGTAAAAATGAGAACTGGGTTTAAGTAATGATTTATCACTAGGGCATTATGAATTGATACACACGAACAGCGAGACCGTTATGTATCATTCAATTAAAGCATTATCCCTTCCAACCCTTTTTTCTACAGTTGCTACTTTTAGTATCTTATTGGGATCTTTAATAAGTTTTTCTGTTAACGCCTCTGTCGATAGTTCGGCTGATGTTAGTCCGGCTGATGTTAGCTCGGCTAATTTCGCAACTGCTATTCCCGCCCCCGTTGAACTGCAAGGATATGGTGCGTTCAGTCAGCTTAATAAAGACTGGATGATTATGGCTTTATATACGGCTGTTGATTCTAATCAAGAGATGCCAGAAATAGACCGTTTAGAAATAAAAATAGCCTCTGAAAAATTTAGTAATCGTCGTTTTCGTGCGCTTTGGCTTGAGGCAATTGGAATTGAACATGGTGCTGAACGCATTGCGCTGTTAGAGCAAGATTTAGAACAATTTTTTGATATGTTAAAAGGCCCATTGCTAAAGGGTGATACTCTGGTGATTGAACGCACAGTTGGTGGTGCTGCATTAAGCGTTAATTACCATCAGTTGGCGCATGTGTCGGAAGCTTTTTTACCTATGATCGTGCAAAGCTTAGTAGGTAAGCATCCGCCCACTCAGGCACTTAAATCCGGCCTGTTGGGAGAAAGCAGTATTCGCGATCAAATGAATCTGAGTATTCGTTTTGAACGCCTAGAGCCTACCTTACCTCGTATTTCTGAAGTGTCTAAATGGGGCAATCGTATTATTGCCAGTAAGTAAGCGCCGTTAGTAAATAAGCGTGGTGCTTCTTTTAATGTATAATTCAGTTTTTGTTTACCGAATTATATTGTTTAGAGGCACGCTTCGTTCATGTCTAATGACTATTTTAACCGCTTTGGCGGTATTGCGCGTTTATATGGGGTAGAAGGTTTACAGCGTTTACGCGATGCGCATGTCTGTATTGTTGGCATTGGTGGAGTGGGTTCATGGGCAGCAGAAGCCATTGCCCGAAGCGGTGTGGGTGCAATCACTTTAATTGATATGGACGATTTGTGCGTAACCAATACCAACCGCCAGTTACCGGCGATGGATGGCAATACTGGGCGGTTAAAAATAGAGGCGATGGCAGAGCGCATTAAAGCGATTAATCCTCATTGCGATGTTATCTGTAAAATGGATTTTGTCACCGAAAAAAACATGCGCACATTAATTCATACCGGTTTTTCGTATGTGGTTGACTGTATTGATAGTGCTAGAAGCAAAGCCGCTTTAATTGCTCATTGTCATATCAATAAAATTCGCATTGTGGTTACCGGTGCAGCGGGTGGCCAGATTGATCCGACACAAATTCAAATTATTGATGTTAATAAATGCGTGCAAGATCCGTTAATTGCTAAAGTTCGTTCTATGCTGCGTCGCGATTTTGGGTTTTCTCGAAATCCTAAGCGCTCTTATTCAATTCCTTGTGTATTCTCTAGTGAACAGATGGTTTATCCGCAACCAGACGGCAGTGTTTGTCGAAATAAGGTTGAAGGAGACGGCAGTAAGCGTTTAGATTGTGAATCGGGCTTTGGTTCGGTGACTATGGTGACGGGAACGTTTGCGTTTGTTGCGGCCTCTCGAGTTGTGAAGCGTATCGCAGAAGGTGCGGGTAAAAAATCTTAAATTGTTTAATAAATAACTCACTAGGACAGACTTATGGCGGATGCAAAATACGACATTTACTTTCGTGGTGAGGTTTTACCCGAAAAAGATCCACAGCAAGTAAAGCAGGCCATTGGCCGTTTGTTTAAAGCCAATGACGAAAAACTGGCCGCGTTGTTTTCGGGTCAGCTTAATACTATTAAAAAATCAGTCGATAAAGCCACTGCGAGTAAGTATCAGCAGGCTTTTAAAAAAGCTGGGGCAAAAGCTATTATTACTTTAGCTAAGGCCACTGAACAACCGCCAGAAAAGAGCGTTGCAGGTGATTGGGGAGTTTTGCCCGTAGGCAGTGATTTGTTAAAGCCAGAAGAGCGCCAACAGCAAACCCCTGTGAACATTGATATTAGTGGGATTAAAATGCAATCGCCGTTTGCTGAGCCAGAAAGCGTTGAAAAACCAGCTGCGTCTGTGCCAAGTACCGATCATATAACGGTGGCTGCCGTGGGAGAGGATATGAATCCCAATCGCCCTGCGCCTGCAAAAGAGCCAGATTTGGATTTGTCGCAATTAAGTGTTGCCGCAGCAGGAACTCAACTGGTTGAAAAAAAACCGCAAGATATCCCTCCCGCACCTAACACAGATCACATTAAGCTGGTTTAGCACCAGCTAGCAATTCCTTCTGGGCGTTCTAGTAGTTCTTGCACATTGGCTTCTAAAACGCGATAACCAACATTACCATAGAGTTTTTGGCGGCCATTATTTAATAAATACGTCGGGCTGCCTTCGAGCTTAAATTGCTCACGCATTTCCATATCGGTACACAAGGCTGCAATAGCAGAACCGTTGTTGATCTTATCTGCAATGGCGTCTGTGGGTAAGTTTAACTGCTGTGCTAACTCGTTTAATACATGCATTTGGCTGATGTCTTTGGCGTCTTGAAAAAACGCACAGCGAACATTCCATATCATGCTATGAAAGTCGGCTGCGGCAACCTTGTGTTCGGCTACCAATAGTTGCAGAGCTTTAAGATAGAGATGGCTGTTCGCCGATGAGGTGGGGCGACAGGTTATCCACACATTTGGGTTAACAGTTAAATGAGGAAACTGACTAGCAACATGCAATACGTGGCGATTAAAGCCTTCATAACCGCCTTTTTCTTTCCAGCCTTGTTGAATGCGTTTTTCTGTATTGCCAAATAGGGTTATAAAATGTTCGTTAACCTCTATGTTGTCGGCAAACTGCTGGTTGAGTTCGTCTAAACGAATTTGAGCAACATAGCCCCAGATACACAAAACATCGGTGAAATAATCTAGATTAACTTTGGCCATACTGCATCTCTTTTAAGTTGTCGTGTAAGTTGTCGTGTAAGTTGTGCGTAAGTCGTAAAAGGTTATGGGAGCATAACTATAAAGGAATATAGAAAGCTGGTCTTGGTCATTTTGGGTCACGATGGAATTTTCGCCTTAAATTTCTATTGCCGATACAGGATGTTACATAAATACTGATATTTGAAACAATAGTACCTGCCTAAACTGGCATACTGCCGCCGTATTTTATTTGCCTTTCTTTACTGCAAATTTTTTTAAGCAATGTGTATGTGTGGCATTGTTCACTAATCAGTAGGTTTAAATCATGAAACAACGCGTTCTTGTAGCGGCTATTACAGCGGCTTCACTTTCTATTGCTGCGCCGTCAGCTTTTGCTTCCGGCTATAAATTAAACGAGCAAAGTGCTGCAGGCGCGGGTACCGCTTATGCAGGTCGCGCTGCGGTTGTTCAAGATGCAAGTATCGTGTTTTATAACCCGGCCGGCATGGTTAAATTAGAGCGCGCTGAGGTTACTGCAGGTGCATCTTATCTTCAGCTTAGTGGCAGCTTCTCGCCAGAAAGTTACACCAATACTGCGGGTAAAACTTATACTGCTGAAGATATGGGTCCTTATTCTGACGGTGGCGACTTCCTTTCTCCGGCGACTGTTCCTTTTGGTTATTTTGCAATGCCAATCAATGACAAGTTTGCCGCAGGTTTTGGTATCTTTGTACCGTTCGCCACTAATACTGACTACGATGACGATTTCATTGGTGGTGCATTGGCCGACCAAACTAAATTAACGTCAGTTGAGTTTCAGCCAGCATTTGCTTACCGCGTGAACGATCAGTTCTCGGTGGGTTTTGGTTTAGACATTACTTACATGAAGGGTTTGTTGTCTAAGCAGGTTGATCTTATTCCTTATAATGATGAGATTCCCCCACTTGCTTCTCCTGCCATTCAAGGTTTTGAAAATCATTACGAAGTGGAGGGTGACGATTGGCAGATAGGCTATAACTTGAGCATGATGTGGGATATTAACTCCGACATCACTTTAGGTGTAACTTACCGCTCAGAAATGGATTTTAAGTTAGAAGGTGACTCGAAATTTGAAAAGAAAGAAAATGTCCTAGTGTTTTCAGCAGCTAATAGTGCTGTTGTAGTAATTCCTTATATAGGGAATCAAGCTTCTGAAGTGCCGATTACGACGCCTCAGTCTTTAACCGTCAGCTATGCGCACAAGTTAACCAATAAATTGCAATTGGTTGCCGGTGTAACGTGGACGCAATGGTCTGTATTTAAAGATTTTGATGTCAAGTCAACAGAGCCAGGTGTTATTGAATCTTTAAGTGATTTAGGTCCCGGCTACATTGGTCATATCGAAGAAAATTGGAATGACACAACAGCCGTTGCGGTAGGTGCTAACTACCAGTTGAACGATGATTGGTTACTGCGCGCAGGTTATGCCAATGACCAAAGCCCAGCAAGCAATACATACCGTACGGCTCGTGTGCCAGATAACGATCGTCAGTGGTTGAGTGCTGGTGCTAACTACCGCATCAATAATGACTTGGATGTTGATTTTGCCTTCTCGTACATGTTCTTTGAGGACGTTGAAGTTAATGAGTACAACCGTGGTTTAGATGGCGCTCCAAAAGATAAAACGAACCTAAAAGGTGAGTACTCTATGGATGCTATGGGTGTATCTTTCCAGGTGAACTACAAAATCTAATTTTAATTGATTAGATTGCTGGTGTAATGAAAAAGGCGATTGGCTAAAACCAATCGCCTTTTTTGCTTCTGGTTTTTTGTTTCTGATTTTTGTTTTCTGCCTTTCCTTTTCGTAGCGTTTTTTCGTTATACTTTCTTCATTATCGATAACAGAGAAATAAACATGTCTAAGAAATCAGTCGGTCTTGCCGGTTTAGCAGGCTTAACAGGCTTAGGCAGTACAGATCAAACAGCGACGCCAAGTGAAACTGCCAGTGCGGGTTCGGTGTATTCGACAGAGTTAGGTCGTACCTGCCCTGAGTGCGGCAAAGCCAAAGATAAGTGTGCTTGCAGTACTGAATCGATACCTGAGGGTGATGGTATTGTCCGTATTCAGCGCGAAACCAAAGGTCGCAAAGGTAAAGGTGTTACGTTAATAACTGGGGTTTTATTAGCCCCTGCAGAGTTAAAAAAACTGGCAAAAGAATTAAAGCAAAAATGTGGTGTGGGTGGCGCTGTAAAAGACGGTGTGATTGAAATTCAAGGTGATGTGCGTGAGCAGGTGTTTGATGAAATGAAGCAGCGTGGCTTTACGGTGAAAAAAGCAGGCGGCTAATTGATTTTTTATAGCCTCAAAGAGTATCAATAAAAAAGCGCCTACTTGTTCGTTTATATATGAACAAGTAGGCGCTTTTGTTTACTAAGCAGCTATTTATTTAATAGCTTATTTATTAAGCAAATAGTTCACTAACAATGGCACTGGGCGACCGGTAGAACCTTTGTTTTTACCGCCCGAATGCCAAGCGGTTCCTGCGATATCTAAGTGAGCCCAAGACTGGCCTTCGGTGAAGCGTGCCAAGAAGCATGCTGCTGTTGTTGAACCCGCTAAGCGACCACCAATATTGGCGATGTCAGCGAAGTTAGAGTCTAACTGCTCTTGGTAGTCGTCTTCTAATGGCAAGCGCCATACTTTATCGTGTGAATGCGTTGCGGCTTGCTGCAGTTCTGCGGCTAGCGATTCATCTTCGGTAAACAGCCCCGAGTTCACAGTACCGAGTGCCATCATGCAGGCACCGGTTAAGGTGGCGATATCAACAATAGACGCTGGCTTTAGGTTATCGATTGCATAGGTTAATGCATCGCATAAAACCAAACGGCCTTCGGCGTCGGTATTAAGAATTTCAACAGTTTTGCCAGAAAGGGTCGTGACCACATCACCTGGCTTGCTGGCATTACCGGCTGGCATGTTTTCAGCTGTAGTGATCATGCCAATGATGTTGATTTTAGGCTTAAGCTCGGTAAGAGCCACCATTGTGCCCAGTACAGAAGCTGCACCACACATGTCGAATTTCATTTCGTCCATGCCCGCGCCCGGCTTCAAGCTAATACCACCGGTATCGAAGGTAATGCCTTTACCCAAAATCAGGTGAGGTGCTTCATTAGCATCGTCAGCACCTTGGTATTTCATGATGATGAATTTACCCGGCTCGGTAGAACCTTTAGAAACCGATACAAACGCCCCCGCCCCCATGGCTTCGAGTTCGGCTTCGTCAATGATAGTGGTTTCTACTAAGCCTGTTTCAGCGGCTAAGGCGATGGCTTGTTCTGCAAGGTAGGTTGGGGTGCAAATATTGGGTGGCATATTGCCAAGGTCTTTAGCAACGGAAACACCGCGAGCGATGGCTTGGCCTTTTTCTAAGGCGCTTTGTAAGTCTGCTTCACCGGCCCAAACAATGTTTTCGATAGAATCGCTGTAATCTTCGGCTTCACGGGCAGGTTTGCTTTTGGTTTGATCAAACAAGTACAAGGCGTTTTCGCAGGCAATAGCCGTTTGTTCAGCTTTCCAGGCATTGTCTTTATTTGCTACGGCGATGTCTTCTAAGTATAAGGCTGCTTGTAATGCGCCAGATTTTTTAATCGCAGCGGCGGCTGACTCTGCAATTTTGATGAAGTCTTTTGGGCTGATGTCTTTTTCAGCGGAGCCGCTGCCAACTAGAATAAGACGCTGGGTGGTAATACCGGGTACCTTTACCAGCATTAAAGTTTCGCCTGTTTTACCGCTAAAGTCGCCACTATCAAAAATGTCGGTTAAATAATCATCCGCGGCGGTGTTGATGCTCTCAGCTGCGTTAGATAGTTGCCCTTTGTCATTGATACTTACGACGATGCAGCTGGCTGCAAGCTCGGTTGCGCTCTCTTGGGTCGTGCTAAATTGCATTCTTTACTCCAAATTCTAAATGGTAAAAGGCTATTTATTTAAAAACTCGTTAAACTTACAACATCTGTCTTAGTTAGATGGGTGCTTTGTGCAAGATATCAAGTCTAAACCGAATCGGCTGCGCTAGCTGATTGAGCCAGAAAACTATACACTGCGCGGCATCCTTTAAGTTGTTGTTTGTTGATTATTTTACTGTAATTGTTTTTCCTAAAAATAGAAGGCCGAAAGTTTGATTATTTTTCGATACTTATCCCGTGAGTTGTTTACCTCTATGGCAGCGGTAACGGGTATTTTATTAATGATTTTAATGAGTAGTCGCTTAATTTATCAATTAACTGCGGCTGCGGCAGGTAAAATTCCTTTAGAAATTGTCTTTTTTACCCTGCTCTTGCGTATGCCGTCTTTCTTAGAAATGATCCTACCGTTGGCACTTTTTATTGCTATTTTACTCGCTTATGGACGTTTGTACGCCGAAAGTGAAATGACGGTATTAACGGCAACCGGCTTTTCTAACAAAAAATTATTGGGCTATACCTTATTACCCGCTGGTGTCATTACTTTACTTGTGGCTTTTTTTAGTTTGTATTTAAGCCCTATGGGCGCACAAAAAATGGAAGACTTATATCGTAAGCAGGCGTCGATGACCGAGTTTGAGTTATTGGCTCCAGGGCGTTTCCAAAGTACTTCTAAAGGCACTCGAGTCACTTATACAGAAAGTTTGAGTGATGATAAAAGTAAGATGAACAACGTTTTTATTGCCGATGGCAACACTCTTTTATTAGCTGAATCTGGCACACAAAGAGTTAACCCTGATACCGGGTCACGTTTTTTAGAGCTGCATAACGGCAAGCGTTTTGATATTACCCCAGGGCAATTGGATGCAGAGATATTAGACTTTGAGCTTTATGGGGTGAAAATTGCAGATGAACAAGCCGAGCGTAGAAGAATCAAAAAAGAAGCGATTCCCACTGTTGAGTTATTCGGCTCCGATAACAATCGTCATGTTTCTCAGTTTCAATGGCGCTTTTCATTAATATTAATGGTGCCTATATGCGCTATGATTGCGTTTCCTCTTTCCAAAGTAAATCCTCGGCAAGGACGGTTTGCGCGATTGTTTCCTGCGATTATTTTGTTCATGGTTTACATTACTCTGTTGATTTCGCTGCGTGGTATGTTGAGCAAAGGCGATATAAATCCGGCGATTGGCATGTGGTGGGTGCATATTGTGTATGCGCTTATTGGTTTGGGTTTGTTATTTATTCCCGAGTGGAATCGTCGACGTAAGATTAGGAGCCTGTAATGCGTAAATTAGACGCCTATGTGGCTCGTAATGTACTCACTGCTACCTTGGTGGTGATGGTCGTTATCGTCGGTTTGGATGCCATTTTTACCTTGATGGATGAGCTGGATAATTTAAAAGGTGATTATCAATTAATAGATGCATTGTTGTATTCCGCATTGCGTCTACCTCGCCGGATTTACGAATACATGCCCATGGCGTGCTTAATTGGTTGCTTGGCTGGGTTGGGCTCTATGGCGGCGAATAGTGAACTCACCGTGATGCGAGCGGCTGGAGTATCAATTAACCGCATCGTGTTTGCTGTGCTTAAGCCGATGGCAGTATTGATGTTTATTTCGCTGTTGTTGGGTGAATATGTGGTGCCTTCTTTAGAGCGAATTGCGCAGGCTAATAAAGCGGTGGCACAGGGCGCAAGTGCCGGTCTATCCAACAAGGGTAAGGGGTATTGGCACCGTGAAGGTAACACCTTTATGCGTTTTAATGCCGTTGAACCCGGTGGCGTATTACATGGTATTACCCGTTACGAGTTTAGTGAAACCAATGAGTTAAAGCAGGTTGTTTATGCTCAGCGGGCGTTATATCAACGTTCTCATTGGCAAATGGAAAATGTTGTAATTACCCATCTATCTGAAGAAAAGGTAACGCTAGAAAAACAAGATACTGGCCGTTGGGATACGGAGTTGACCCCAGAAAAACTCAGTGTGGTCATTGTCACCCCGCGAGACATGTCAATCTCCGGCTTATATCGCTATGCAACGTATTTGGATAACCAAGGTTTGAATTCAGACCCTTACATGTTGTCTTTTTGGCGAAAAGTTACTCAGCCTTTAAGCACCTTTGCGTTAGTAATATTGGGTATTTCATTTATCTTTGGGCCGTTGCGCGCGGTCACGCCGGGGTATCGAATTTTTAGCGGTATTATTGTGGGTATGATTTATAAATACGCAGAAGAAATTTTGTCACCGGCCAGTATTGTACTTGGCTTTGATCCCATTTTAGCCAGCGTTATTCCCATTGGTGGCAGTTTTGTCTTGGGGATGTTCTTGATGCGAAAAGCAGCTTAGTTTTTTGCTTTTAATTCTTAACTGCTAATTCTTAATTTTCAGGATCAAACACAATACGCGTAAAAGAGGCGTGGTCATGCCACGTCTTTTCTTGCTTATCCCAAAGTGCCCACCAAAAACCTAACCCACCTAACCCGATTGAGAAAAAACCAATGCCAATACGTAACATGCACTGGCCCATTGAAAGTTGGTGGTGTGGTTTTAGCTCGTTGGCAATTCTTAATCCCCACGCTTTCATACCTAATGTTTGGCGCTTACGGCGCCAAAAAGTCGAGTAAAAAAAGAAGATAACGATAAAAAAATAACTGGCGGCGACAGGGATTGGCAATTCGCCTAAGGGTTCCCCTTGGTTGAATATTTGTGAGCTGGAAAAAATAAGAATCGCCGCCAATAACAAACTGATGCCCAAGATATTAAACAGATCGTATAGCATGGCCGCTAAACGACGCCAAAGGGGGGCAGAGGGAAGATTAATATCAGACATACAGGTCAACTCTAATCAATGATTAATAAGGGAAAAGACAGATTGCCACGTTAAGGTCATGATTATGACGATTTGTTAGACATAAAAAAAGCCGATATCGTTGGATATCGGCTTTTAAAAATAATGGTACCAGTGGGCGGACTTGAACCGCCACTCCCGTGAAGGAACCGGATTTTGAATCCGGCGTGTCTACCAATTTCACCACACTGGCACTGAAACTCGTTCAGAGGCCGCGTATGATAATGCTTTTGCTGAAGGTGTCAACCATAAACTTTTAAAAGTCGTTCAAATTCATTGTCTTGGGCATTTTTTAATGGCTGCTTAACTTGTGCGAAAGGGTCAGGTAAAATGCCGACTTATTGATCGATTCTCCCTATACTGCATGGCTTAACGCTTGGCATTTTAGTTGTTCGATGCCAGTAGCGTAATTTCCAGCGATATGAATTCATACATTTTATTCAGTGACCTTGCATGAAAACCAGTGATTTTAGTTTTGACCTGCCCAATGAGTTAATTGCTCGCTTTCCGATGGAAGAAAGAAGCGCTTCGCGTTTATTGTGTTTAGACGGAGAAAGCGGTGCTGTTGAGCATCATGGTTTTAAAGACATTGAGCATTTGTTAAACCCAGGCGATTTATTGGTGTTTAATAATACGCGTGTTATTCAGGCGCGCTTGTTTGGTCAAAAAGAGAGCGGAGGCAAACTGGAGGCGTTGGTCGAAAGAGTACTGGATCAGCACCATGCTTTAGCCCATGTTAAGTCATCACGTTCTCCCAAAGCAGGACAGCGGATTATACTGGGTGGTGTTGAAGTCGAAGTACTGGGTCGCAAGGGTGCGTTATTTGAACTTAAATTTTTAGATTCTCGTACTGTTTTTGAAATTTTAGAGGCCGAAGGTCATATGCCGCTGCCTCATTATATGGAGCGCCCTGATTCTGAAGAAGATAAAGAGCGTTACCAAACGGTTTACGCCGAACATGAAGGTGCGGTCGCTGCTCCCACTGCGGGGTTGCATTTTGATCAGCCGCTGTTAGATCGTTTGCAAGCAAAAGGTATTGAGTTTGGTTATGTGACCTTGCATGTGGGGGCGGGAACCTTTCAGCCAGTGCAAGTGGATGACGTGAATAATCACACTATGCATTCTGAGTATGTTGATGTTGATCAAGCACTGTGTGATCAAGTTAATGCGGCGCGTGCACGGGGGAATCGAGTGATTGCGGTGGGTACCACCTCGGTACGCAGTTTAGAAAGTGCGAGTCAGTCTGGCACTATTCAGCCATTTAATGACGATACTCAAATCTTTATTTACCCTGGGTATGAGTTTAAATCGGTGGATGCGTTAATTACCAACTTCCATTTACCGGAATCAACTTTAATTATGTTGGTGTCGGCATTTGCTGGTAAAGAAAATACATTAAACGGTTACGATTGCGCGATTAAAGAAAAGTACCGTTTTTATAGCTATGGTGACAGTATGTTTATACCGCGCCCTAACAAAGACATATTGAAGCAAGGCTAACAATGACTAGAACATGTTTTATGGATTTTGAACTCAAAACAACGTCGGGTAATGCTCGCCGTGGTACTTTGAGTTTCCCTCGCGGTAAGGTAGAAACTCCTGCGTTTATGCCGGTTGGAACTTATGGCACTGTGAAAGGTATGACACCTAAGCAGATCGAAGACATTGGTGCGGATATTATTTTAGGGAATACCTTTCATTTAATGTTACGCCCGGGTACTGACATTATTAAAATGCACGGCGACCTGCACGATTTTACCCAATGGGATAAGCCAATTTTAACCGACTCCGGCGGTTTTCAGGTATTTAGCCTGGGTAAAATGCGTAAAATTACTGAAGAAGGTGTGGCCTTTCGTTCGCCCGTAAATGGTGAAAAAGTCTTTATGACACCGGAAAGCTCGATGGAGGTGCAGCGCGATTTAGGCTCTGATGTGGTGATGATCTTTGATGAGTGTACGCCACACCCTGCAACGCCAAAAGAAGCCGCAGACTCTATGCGTTTATCGTTACGTTGGGCGCAGCGTTCCAAAGATGCCCATGGTGATAGTCCTTCAGCTCTATTTGGCATTATTCAAGGCGGCATGTACGAAGAACTGCGTGATGAGTCTTTGGCTGAATTAGCGGACATGAATTTTGATGGTTACGCCATTGGCGGTTTGAGTGTTGGTGAGCCGAAAGAAGACATGATGCGCATTCTTTCTCATACTGCCCCTAAAATGCCGGTTAATAAGCCGCGTTATTTGATGGGGGTAGGCAAGCCAGAAGACTTGGTTGAAGGTGTTCGTCGCGGTATTGATATGTTTGACTGTGTGATGCCCACGCGTAATGCGCGTAATAGTCATATTTTTACTCACACAGGTGTTTTAAAATTGCGCAATGCCGCGCATAAAACCGATATTCGTCCTTTGGATGATCGCTGTGATTGTTACACTTGTGAAAACTTTTCGAGAGCGTATCTGCATCATCTTGATAAGTGTAAAGAAATTTTGGGCTCTACTTTAAATACGATTCACAATCTACGCTATTACCAGATTTTAATGGCCGATATGCGTAAATCGTTAGATGAAGGTACTTTTGATGAGTTTGTTGTGTCTTTTTATGCCGACAGAGGCCTTGAAGTTCCGCCACTTGAACCATAAATATAAAGTAATTCATATTGTTAGCGTTGTTGTTGCGTGTATTGACAACACTTGACAGAAAAATTTGATATATTAAAACCACTGATCTAATGGAAATGAAAATGAACTTAAAATCTTTAATGGCTGCGGCCGCATTACTAGCACCAGCATCGGCTTTTGCCGAAGCTGCACCAGCACCTATGGGCGCCACTGGCCAGCTTATCTTCTTGGGTGGTTTTTTATTAATCTTTTACTTTTTGTTATGGCGTCCACAAAGCAAGCGTCAAAAAGAACACAAGGCTTTATTATCTGATTTATCGAAAGGTGATGAAGTAACAACTGCTGGTGGCTTGGTGGGTAAAGTCATTAAAGTAAATGACGACTTTTTGTTAATTGAAGTAGCTGACAACGTTCAGTTGCCTGTGCAAAAGTCAGCAGTGACAGCAGCACTACCAAAAGGCACCATCAAAGGCATTAAGGCGTAAGTCTTGATCAAACTATAGAAGGGCAGCTTAGGCTGCCTTTCTTGCGTTATAAGTATAAATAATAATTAATCATCAACAATAATACATCATCAACAATAGGGCAGGACGATGCTCAATAAATACCCATTATGGAAAAATATACTGATTGTATTGGTGCTTGCATTAGCAACCGTATATTCAGTGCCGAACTTGTATCCACCTGATCCGGCATTGCAAATTACTCCAAATAAAGCCGGCGCTGAATTAACTGAGCGTACATTGGATACCATTCGCGAAAGTTTAACTGAAAATAATATCGATTTTTTCGGTGAAGAAGTCACCGGTGGTACAGTTTTATTTCGTTTAAAAGATAGCGAACAGCAATTGCCAGCTAAAGACCAATTGCAGCGCGTATTGGGTAATGAATTTGTTGTTGCCCTTAACCAAGCCCCAACAACACCTCAATGGCTAATGGACATGGGTGCAGGCCCCATGACTTTGGGTTTGGATCTTAGTGGTGGTGTTCACTTTTTAATGGAAGTGGACATGGAAGGCTACATGAAAGGCCAGATGAAAAACTATCAGGCTGAAGTTAAACGTTTATTAAGAGAAGAAGACCTTAAATATCGCCGTGTCACGATTGAAGATAATGCCTTGCGCGTTAGCTTCAAAACCGAAGCTCTGCAAGATGCCGGTGATACCTTTTTACGTCGTGAGATGGCTGATTTCCGCGCGACAACAGAAACTAATCAGACGTTTGATGTGATTATTGCCCTGACCGAGCAAAAGCTGAAAGATTTGCAGAGTTATGCGGTTAAGCAAAACCTAACCACCATTCGTAACCGTGTTAATGAATTAGGTGTTGCCGAGCCTTTGGTTCAACGCCAAGGTGCTAATCGCATCGTTGTGCAATTACCGGGTGTTCAAGATACCGCTACGGCTAAAAAAGTATTGGGTAAAGCGGCTAACTTGTCGTTCCGTTTAGAAGCTGAGCCAGATGCAAGCCGTTTTTCTAGTGAAGAATTCAGTTTTAGAAGTGACCAATTCCGTACGGCGCGTGTTGAGAAAAAAGAAATTATTTCGGGCGATCGTGTTACCAATGCTCAGCCTTCATTCGATGAAAATGGTCAGCCACAGGTAAATATCAGTCTTGATTCTACTGGCGCAAATATTATGGCGAAGGTTACTCGTAAGGCAATTAAGCGCCGTATGGCGGTATTGTTTATCGAACAGAAGCCAACAACGCTTTATACCATGGTTGATGGCGAAGAAGTTATCACCACTAAGTATACTGAAAGTCGCGGTATTATTTCTTTGGCCACTATTCAGAGTCAGTTAGGTTCAAGTTTCCGTATTACTGGTTTAGAGCCCGCAGAAGCTTCTGAGCTTGCGTTATTACTACGTGCAGGTGCTTTAGCCGCGCCGATGTACTTCGTTGAAGAACGCACCGTTGGCCCAAGCTTAGGTAAAGAAAACATTGAGCAAGGCGTAACCTCTGTTGTGGTCGGTTTGGCGTTAGTGCTGGTGTTTATGGTTATTTTTTATCGCTTATTCGGTTTCTTTGCCAATGTGGCTTTGTTTTTCAACTTGGTTATTTTAATCGCCTTAATGTCGTTGATCGGCGCTACGCTGACCTTACCGGGTATTGCCGGTATTGTATTAACGGTTGGTATGGCCGTTGATGCCAACGTATTGATTTTCTCTCGTATTCGCGAGGAGTTGAATGCAGGGCGATCTCCGCAACATGCAATTAACGAAGGTTATGATCGTGCCTTTGTGACTATTTTTGATGCGAATTTAACCACGCTTATTGTTGCTGTGATCTTGTTTGCGGTAGGTACTGGCCCGGTTAAAGGCTTTGCCGTTACTTTGTCGCTAGGAATTATTACTTCGATGTTTACTGCCATTGTGTTAACGCGTTCTTTGGTTAACTTGACTTACGGTGGTCGTCGCATCAATACCCTATCAATTGGCGGCATTAACAAACCAGACGATTCGGTTAACGCAGTGAATACAGAGGGAGCTAAGTAATGGTTAAGGCAATGAATTTAGATTTTATGAAGGCGCGCCATGTTGCTATGGTGATCTCTGCTATTTTATTGATCATATCAATCGCTGCGTTAGCCACTCGTGGTTTAAACCTCGGTTTAGATTTTACTGGTGGAACCTTATTAGAAGTGTCTTATGAGAAGCCGGCTAATGTTGAAAGTGTTCGTTCGCAATTAGATGATTCGGGCTTTTTAGGGTCAACAGTTCAGCATTTTGGCAGTGAAACAGACGTGCTAATTCGAATGTCAGAGGCGTATCGCGATACCTTGGGGCAAGAAGTACTAGAGGCGTTAAAAGCTGGAGATTCTTCTAACCCTGTAGAATTAAGACGCAGTGAATTTGTTGGCAGCCAAGTGGGTGAAGAATTACGTGATCAGGGTGGTTTAGCTCTGTTGATGGCATTATTTGTGGTGATGCTTTACGTCAGTTTTCGCTTCCAGTTTAAATTCTCAGTGGGCGCAGTATTAGCGTTGTTTCACGATATTGTGATCATTTTAGGCTTGTTTGCTTTGTTTCAGTGGGATTTTGATTTAACTGTTTTTGCTGCTTTACTCGCAGTTATCGGTTATTCATTGAACGATACCATTGTTGTAGCAGATCGTATTCGTGAAAACTTCCGCATGGAGCGTAAGAGCGATACTATCGAAGTTATTAATATTTCATTGAATCAAACCCTGGGTCGTACCATTATGACCTCTTTAACCACTGCATTAGTATTGATTGCACTAATGGTGTTGGGCGGCGAGTTGATTCACAATTTTGCTCTGGGTTTATTAATTGGTGTAGTTGTAGGTACATATTCTTCGATTTATGTTGCTGCAAATATCTTGTTGCTAATGAATATTAGCCGTGAAGATTTAATACCTGCTGAGTTAGAAGAAGAAGTTGATGATCTGCCTTGATCATCAATGACTTGTGTTTAGCTGTTTTGCGTATGCAAGAGAAGTTTGATTACTCTTGAGTATGGGGAAAATACTGCAGCTACAAAAAAGCCGATTGATGGTTTTCATCAATCGGCTTTTTTTGGTAATTGTTGTTAGCTTTTTGAGCTAATTAAGACGGTGTTAATTGTGAAGGCGAATGCTCACGTTAACATTAGAAAGATCAATGTCTTTGATCAACAAGTCTCCCATTGAGCTACCTTGTGAACCTTGTACACGGATATTTTTAAAGGCGATTTGGCCAATGTGTGCGGGCAATGCAACACCGATGCTGCCATCAGCATTAACTGTTGTGCGTTCTCCATCAGCAAAAGTAACATCGGTCATTTCCATATCAGCATCTAATAAATCAAGTGCCGGTACTAATAGGCTTCCGAGTGCTTCTAGGCTGTTTTCACCATTGTCACTGGTATCTAAAACGTTATTAATTAGACCTTCTAAATTGGCAGAAGCACCTTGAGCTGTGACCTCACCCATGTTGATGTCGGATAGTGCGCGCAAACCAGAAGTTTGGGTTTGTGCTCTGTTTTCAACAATTTCTTCAATGCTCACTGCTTCTTGGTTAACATTTGCAGATACCATAAAAGGTTGTATAGGGCCTAGTAAAATAGCAGTCAATGCAGCGGCATAACGATAACGGCTTTGCTTTTTAAGAGCGCGATCAAGCTGGTTTTCAGAAATCCAACCTTTATCAATTAAGATCTCACCCAATCGCATCTCGCTGGTATTTTGTATGCGCAGAGCTTCATCCAGTTGTGTGCTCGTAATCATACCTTTTTTAATAAGCATTAGACCTAAGCGGGACTTTTGTTGTATCTCTTGCTTTCTTTGCATAATAGAACCTTAAATTGCAATTTTTATAGTTTGAATAATTATTTTATTCTTATTGTTTTCTAACTTTATAATATTCAAGCACAGTGAGTTGTGAGCTTTAGTCGTATCACTCAGGCTAGGTTAGCTTATGGCAGATTTTTCAAGTATCCATATTAGCTTGCTTATGCTGCCAGCATTTTGACTACCATTCAACGACAAAGTTTTGTCGTTATTGCTTGCGTATTTTATTAACTATTTAAGTTGTTGATATTAAATAGTAATAAAGCTTGTAAATAGATTATTACCAAATTCGAAACACTTTGGAATAGTTTTACTGGTTCACAGATAATCTTTACACGATGTAGACTTAATCTTGATTTTGCTATGCCCTCAAGGGCTTAATTCCCCTATAATCCAGCAACGTCTTTTATACGTACTGAAATATCTGTACTGACAATGTATTTATCGTAATTCCTCATTCACTGCGTTTCGAGGAAATTTGGAGATCAAGGTCTATGAGTAACCCAAGACACATCAAATTATTAATTTTAGGATCAGGCCCTGCAGGTTATACCGCTGCAGTTTATGCTGCGCGCGCTAATTTAAATCCGGTGATGATCACGGGTATGCAGATGGGTGGGCAGTTAACCACCACCACAGAAGTAGATAACTGGCCGGGTGATGTCGAAGGTTTACAAGGGCCTGATTTAATGGAACGTATGAAAGCCCATGCTGAGCGCTTTGATACAGAAATCGTCTTTGATCATATTGATGAAGTGGATCTTAATCAGCGTCCATTTTATTTAAAAGGCAGCTCCGGTGAATATACCTGTGACAGTCTAATTATTTGTACCGGTGCCAGTGCTAAGTATCTTGGCTTAGAGAGTGAAGAAGCGTTCAAAGGAAAAGGTGTGTCGGCTTGTGCAACTTGCGACGGTTTCTTTTATCGTAAAAAGAAAGTTGCGGTTATTGGTGGTGGTAACACAGCAGTAGAAGAAGCCTTGTACCTCGCAAATATTGCTGAAGAAGTCATTGTGGTGCATCGCCGCGATAAATTCCGCTCGGAGAAAATTTTACAAGATAAAATTAATGATCGTGCAGAAAATGGCAATGTGACTATTAAATGGAACAGTGAACTCGACGAAGTGTTAGGTGACAACATGGGTGTTACCGGCATGCGCATCAAAAACCGAGAGACCGGTGAAACAGAAGAAATAGCACTTGAAGGTGTATTTGTAGCAATTGGCCACTCGCCGAATACGCAAATATTTGAAGGTCAGCTTGATATGAATGGCGGTTACATCAAGGTGCAAAGTGGCTTAGAAGGTAATGCGACTCAAACCAGTATTAAAGGTGTTTATGCTGCTGGTGACGTGATGGATCATATTTATCGTCAAGCCATTACCTCTGCAGGGACTGGATGTATGGCTGCTTTGGATGCAGAGCGTTATTTAGATGACTTAGAAGTCTAGGGAAAGCTGGGTCGTTCAGTTTAAATAACCGGTTATGCTTATAGCGCCGGTTCAATTGGGTAGTCGAGTTGATCTGAAAAAAATGCTTCAATTTCTTCTCGTCTATCCATGCCATCTTTAAAGCCTAGCTCGATCAGTTCTTGGCAAAAACCTTTAGAAAATAATAAATAGCTTAATATTCCTGTGCCATTACGGCTGGTATTGCCACTGCCTCCTAAAGCAATACGAATGGTTTTTGGCAGTTCGTCAACATGGCGACCGGCTATTTCATCCATAGACCGACTCGGGCTTATTTCTAATAAGTCGATATGCTTCAGTTCCATTGTGTTTTTATTGCGAATTTTTTCTGGCACCATGCTTACGGTACGATTGATTCTTTGCAGCCGCTCCACATCGGTTTCCATGCTGTCTAAAAATGCTGCGTTCAGCATATGCCCCATAACTTTTGCCGGAGTTGGGTAGCTGGAGATATGAAAGTTATCTTTACGCTTATGCGCTTCGCCACTTACCCCAATTACAATAATTTTTTCAGCGCCCAAATGCAGAGCAGGGCTAATGGGTGCTAACTGTCGAACGGCACCGTCGGCATAGTATTCATGATTAATTTTTACCGAAGGAAAAATCATAGGAATGGCAGAAGAAGCCATTAAATGATCGATGCTGACCCGTGAGCGATAGCCAACTCGGCGATGACGTTGCCAGTTTGTGATGCTGTAATGACCCTGAAAAAAACTCACGGATTCACCACTGTCTAAGCCCGATCCAGTTACGCACATAGCGTGGAGAGCGCCGTTATCTATCGCTTTTTGAATGTTATCGAACTGAATAACGCGGCTTAATAGTTGTTTTAAGGGTGCATTATCGAGCAGGGATACACGGTCGTTTTTGTATTTACGGCCAATCAAGGTGGTGCGAGTTAATCTTGCGAGGGTCTTGATTACACCCATCAAATCGGTGCGATATATTTGATCGGGGCTAAAACCATTCCAGATACGTTCAAGATGGCGAATACCGATGCAATGGTTTTCGGCATAGCTTGCCAAAGCAACGCCATTAATGGCACCGGCAGAAGTGCCCGCAATGATGTCGTAAGGATTGGCGCTATTTTTCGGCAGAATTTTGTGGATTGCTTTTAATACACCGACTTGGTAAGCCGCGCGAGCACCACCACCCGATAAAATTAATCCAGTTTTTTTTGTATCTTTCCTTGTTGTGCGAGAGGTCATGGGAGAATAATTCTTATAATATTTTATTAGCAGTTAGTATAGAGCATAATAAGGTTCTATGAGAGTACAACAGAGAATACAACAAGGTTTCAATAAGATTTCAACGACATATAAATAGGTGAACTCATGTTTAGCGGTATTGTACAAACAACGTTACAGATACAAGACATTGTAAAAAAAGAAGACTTTGCGACTTTTATTTATCGCTTTCCAAAAGAAATGGCAGAAGGTCTTAAGCTCGGTGCTTCGGTTGCTCAAAACGGTGTGTGCTTAACTGTGCGTACCCTAGAGAAAAACGCCGATGGCAGTTACCAAGTTAGTTTTGATGCCATTGTACAAACACTTAAATTATCCAACTTATCCGATGTAAAAGTGGGTGATGCGGTTAATATTGAAAGGGCGGCCCGTTTTGGTGACGAAATTGGTGGTCATGTCGTGTCTGGGCATGTGTATGGTTGCGTAGAAGTGCTGGCGGTTAATCAAGACCCGCTTAACATGGAGATTGTGTTTCAGCGCCCAGTAGAGATAAAACCTTATTTATTAGACAAAGGGTTTGTGGCGCTTAATGGTTGCAGTTTAACCATTGCAGAAGTGTCAGAAGATACCTTTAGTGTGTGGTTAATACCAGAAACTCGCGATGTCACCGTGTTTGGTAATATTAAAGTTGGTGATCGCGTTAACTTAGAGATTGATCCAAGCACGCAAGCCACCGTTGATACCATTAAGGCGTTAATGGCATCAGGGCAGTTGGCAGATCTTATAGCGACTGTAAATAACGCATAATATCCATTGATTCAAACATCCACTGGCTGTCGGAGCCATTATCAATGCGCAAACAAGGGACTGTTGTGCGCTTGGTAGCTTTTTGCAGAGCCGTTCTATGCTGAGAGTCGGATAAAATATTGCGTAATTCAACGTTTACCTTTACCCCTTGCAATGAGCGTAAAACACGCGCACAAAATGGGCACGAATCGTAGTAGTAAAGAGAGTATTGGTTACCCTGTGTGGCCGAATTGTTGCTCATAATATGCGATACCTTAATGTATTAAATTAATTTTTAATCGGTTTTAAATTTTACGTAGATAGACCCTTAAATGGATTATACCCAACATTTGTTGTTATTTGTTATTGCTGTCGTAGCTAATTGGTTTTCGGCATTGGCGGGCGGTGGTGCAGGATTAATCCAGTTACCCATTCTCATCTTTATGGGGTTGCCATTCTCATTGGCGTTAGCGACGCATAAAATTGCCACTGTTGCTTTGGGCTTAGGTGCCACCTTACGCCATTTAAAAGAAAAAAACAGCTCGATTCCCTTGCTGGCTTTGATCCTGTTAGCAGGAATTCCAGGAGTAGTATTGGGTGCTTACTTCATTATTGATACCAATGATCGAGCTGCGGAAATTGTCTTGGGGTTTCTCACGCTATCTCTTGCGGTTTATTCAATATTAAAACCAGAGCTTGGTTTAACCAAGACCCGCTTACATCGAAATGCTACAGGCATAGCATTAGGCGCTTTGGGATTGTTTGTTATTGGTATTGCCAATGGCTCTTTGTCCGCTGGCAGTGGTTTGTTTGTTACCTTGTGGTTGGTGTATTGGTTTGGTTTGGACTATCGCATGGCAGTAGCGCACACCCTAATTGCTGTGGGTCTTGGTTGGAATGCTTCGGGTGCGATTACCATGACACTGTTGGCGGCAGTAAAGTGGGATTGGCTGCCCGCGCTGGTGCTAGGTTCGTTAGTGGGTGGTTACTTAGGCGCGAACAGTTCTATTAAAGCGGGTAATATTTGGATAAAGCGTTGTTATGAAGGGGTTACCTTTTTAGTTGGTATTAAATTATTAATGGGTTAATGACCGCCAAAAGGTTATCGCTTTTTAGTGTGTTTGGTATAACGAGTAGCTTCACTTTCTAGTGGGTCTTCTGGCCAGTTATGTTTTGGGTAGCGGCCGCGCATATCTTTGCGCACATCAAAATAACTGCTGGCCCAAAAATGGGGTAAATCTTGGGTGATTTGTAAGGGTCTGCGTGCCGGCGACAATAGATGAATCATCAACTTTACTTTGCCATTTAAAATGCTCGGGCTGCCTTGGTAACCCAACATTTCTTGTAGCTTGACTGCCAATACCGGTGGGTGTTGTAAGTAATCAATATGGTAAAAAGAGCCGCTGGGAACTTGCAACTTTTCTGGTATTAATTGTTTAAATTTCTCTGTTTTATCCCAACCTAAGCGGTTAGTAAGTGCTTGCTTTAGGTCAATATTTTTAAGCGCTTTTTCAGAACGAATATCGGTTAATAGCGGTATTAGCCACTGTTTTATATCAGCTAATAATGCGTCATCTGAAAAATCGGGCCAAGCGGATGCAGTCTGCTCTGATGAAGGCTGCTTTGAGGAAAGATATTGATGGCCTAATTGCAATCTTGCTTGTAGCTGCAAACATTCCGGTGTCCAAGGTAACTTGCTATTAGTACTATGACTTATACCGTTATCCATAAAGTAGTTGTACCACGCATCCTGCCAGTCATTAGGGCTTAGATTGGTGATTTTTTTGCGCTGAATGATGATCGCACCTAACAGGTCTTGAACTTCAGCTTCGAGCTGGCCTTTGTTATTCCATTGAATGTGATTTTTTTGTTGGATATGAGTATCCAAAGCTTCAAATAATTCACTTTCAGTAATCGCCATGGCTTTTCTGATAATACTGCCACCTTGTTGATCGTCTTCAATGTCGGTGACGATTAACCAGTCAAATCTATTTAGCGCTGAACTTGGATGAAGTTTGGCACCTCGCCCCGAACTAAGTAAAAACTGATTACCTTGGTTGTTGAGGGTTTGGCTGCTGGGATTTTGACTGCTGCGTTTTTTTGCTAAACGATCTGGAAAAGCCAGTGCCAGTAACTGCGCAATGCTAAAATGCTTTTGCTCGTGCTGAATTTGCAAAGGCGTGTTTAAAGATTGAATTTTTTTAACCCAAACATCTGCCTGACGGTGGAGGGTTTTAAAGCTATTATTTTGTGCATTGGCTTGCTGCAATACACTGTTTAAATCATCGTTATTGCGCAACGCTTTTGGTGTGTCGGTTAATATTGCCGCTAATAGGCTGGCATCTTTTAAGGTTTGGTTGTTGGCTTGATTTTTGATCTCGGCATTGCTGGCAGCCAGTAATAGCATGTGGGCAAAGCGTGGGGATAGACCAAGCTGGCTTGCTTGTTCGCCATGGCGAGTAATCTGCCCAGAATCATTTAAGAGCTCTAGCTTGTTTAACAGACTTTGTGCCTGATGTACGGCTCGCTTAGGTGGCGTAGTGAGCCAATCGAGATCTTCAACCTCTGCTCCCCATTGCGCCACGTTTAATACTAAGTCACTGAGTTCAATGCGGCTGATCTCGGCTGGGCTGTGTGCTTCTAGACGGTTTTGCTGTTGCTCGTTCCATAAACGATAGGCAACTCCAGTTTCTATACGCCCGGCGCGACCTGCGCGTTGAGTCGCAGAAGCTTGGCTGGTTTTTTTGGTCATTAAAGCGTTCATTTCACTGCGCGCATTATAGGTCAGTTGCTTTTCTAAGCCAGAATCCACCACAATACGAATGCCTTCAATGGTGAGTGAACTTTCGGCAATGTTGGTCGCCAAAACAATTTTGCGATGATCTTTATGATAATTAACGTCTGCTGGTTGAATGGCCAGCTGTTGCTCTTTGTCACTTAACTGTCCATACAAGGGGTGAATGCTGATCTTGTTCCCAGAAATTTCTTCTTGCAAGGCGTGCTGTAAATCTTGCTGAACCTGTAGGATGTCACGCACCCCTGGTAAAAAGGCCAAGATGCTGCCAGATTCTTTGTTTAGTGCCGTTAAAATTGCGGTGGTCATTTGGGTATTTAAGCGCTGTTTGTTATCAAAGCCTAAATAGTGGTATTCAATCGGGAAGACACGGCCAGCACAAAACACAGTTTTTGCGCCAAGCATGTCTTCTAGGGCATCTTTGTCGAGGGTTGCCGACATGACTAAGAGTTTTAGATCGTCACGAAACAGTTGTTGGCATTGCAAGCTAAGCGCTAACCCTAAATCGGTATTGATTGAGCGCTCGTGATGTTCGTCAAAAATGATCAACCCGACATCATTGAGTTCAGGATCTTGCAATAATAAGCGGGTTAAAATCCCTTCGGTAATGACCTCGATACGGGTATGTTTACTCACTTTACTGTCTTGGCGCATGCGGTAGCCAACCGTTTGGCCAACGTCTTCGCCTAGACTTTTTGCCATAAACATAGCCGCATTGCGGGCAGCTAGGCGGCGTGGTTCAAGCATTAGGATTTTTTTGAAGCCTGTGTTTTTATTTTGTGTATCTTTTAACCAATCAGCATCCAGTAGCGCCAGCGGAACACGGGTGGTTTTACCCGCTCCAGGTTGTGCGGATAATATGACATTATTGTCTTGGCTTAAGGCTTGATTTAATTCTGTTAAAATAGAATCAATCGGTAAACTGTTCTTCAATGTGTTTGCCTTATGGTTTATAAATAGATGATGGTTCAAAATTGAATCCATTTCACAGGTATTGTAGGTATTAATAGTTATTAATAGGTATTGTATGTCAGATTCATCCGATGTTTTAGACTTTGCAAAAGCCGCTGAGCGCCGCAAGCATGAAAAGCGTGAAGAGAAAGTGGCGGATATGCGAGATCAATTTGATCGCGCATTTAATCCTGCTTCTAAACCCACCCCTGTAAAAGATTTTTTACGTAAGAAAAAAGCCAAGAAAAAGCGCTAATCCCCATGCTTCAACGCAAATAGCTTTACATATTAAGTATTAATAAAGCTTTATTTAAATAAATATTGAGTCTAAATAAATGTTCCCATCCACAGCATGGATGCTGTGGTTGAGCCCTCAGGGACGTGTTTACGGCGTGGCAAGAACGAATTGTTCAATGCGTAGCAAGAGAAGATGTCAGTTAAGCTTTTCGCTGCAAAAATACCCCACATTCGATGTGGTGGGTATAAGGAAACTGATCGAAAATTGCGAAGCGTTTAATGTCGTGAGTTTCGGTCAAAACCTGCAAATTATTGTGCAAAGTTTCGGGGTTACAAGAAATATAAATAATATTGTCGTAGCCTTGTGTTTGTTTTACCGATTCGTCGTCCAAACCAGAGCGCGGTGGGTCAACCAAGGTCGTGGTGAAATCATAAGAATTTAAATCAATGCCTTCTAGGCGGCGAAATTCACGCACACCTTGCAGTGCTTGTACAAATTCTTCGCTAGAAAGGCGGGCGATAATTAAGTTATTAACCTTGTTTTTTTCAATATTAAATTGCGCTGCATTTACCGATGTTTTTGAGATTTCTGTGGCCATTACCTTGTTGTAATGCTCAGCCAGTGCGACCGAGAAATTACCGTTGCCACAATACAATTCAACTAAATCCCCCGCTAAGGGTTTTGATATTTCTTTGGCCCAAGCCAGCATTTTTTGGTTCATGCCGCCATTAGGTTGAGTGAATCCACCTTCAATTTGTTTGTAGTGGTATTCTTTGCCGGCAATATTCAGTGTTTCGATCACATAGTCGCGCTCAAGAACAACCTTTTGCTTACGTGCGCGGCCAATAATAGGAAAACCAATCTGGGCTTGCAGTTTTTCAGCTGCTGCGCGCCATTCATCATTTAATTGTTTGTGATAAATCATGGTAATTAACGCATCACCACTTAATGTGGTTAAAAATTCCATTTGGAACATGCGCTGCATTAAAATGTCGTTGCCTGGTTGGTGGATTGCCGCAAGCATCTCTTTCATTAAACGGTTAATCAGTTTGCTGGCGATCGGGAAGTCTGTGACTTCGTAAGGGTCGTGTTTATTGCCGGGTTCAAACATCGCATAAAAACAACGGCCATCTTGATGCCAAATACGGAATTCTGCTCGTAATCTAAAGTGCTCAGGTTCGCTGGCAAACACTTCTAATTTGGGTAAAGGCTGTTTTTCTCCAGATTTACCAATAGAGAAATTAGCAAAATCTTGTTCGATTTTGGCTTGTTTTTCGTCTAAAAGGGACTGATATTTATCTGGATTGGTTATGGTCATGTTTAGAAGTCTTGTAAGGTCTTAATAAAAAGTTCGGCAAAAAGCTGTATATTCGGCATTATACGAGATCGCGAGGATTAGGCATAGTCGAGTCATTGCGCAGAACAATATTCAACACGGAGACAATTAATGCCACACGTTCAAGAACTCATAGACCTACTTGGCCTAGAATCAATAGGGGTTAACCGGTTTCGCGGTCACTGCCAAGACTTAGGGTTTACCAACCTGTTTGGTGGGCAAGTGTTGGGGCAAAGTTTATCGGCAGCAAGCCAGACTTTGCCAGAGGGTGAATGGACACCGCACTCACTGCATGCTTATTTTTTACGCCCAGGCAACGTAGTTGATCCTATTGAGTTTGAAGTGGATTGTGTTCGTGATGGCCGCAGCTTTGCGATGCGACAAATTACCGCTAGTCAAAAAGGTAAAGCAATTTTAACCATGATGTGTTCCTTTCAGCATCCAGAGGAAGGATTTGAGCATCAAGATAAAATGCCTGATGTAAAAGGCCCAGATGGTGTGCTGTCTCAGCTTGAATTAAGCCGAATGTTTAAGGATCATTTTCCTGAGGGTGTACGCGATATTTATACCGCCGATAAGCCCATTGAAATGCGCGACGTCAATCCAATCAATATTTTTGCACCAGAAAAGCGTGAAGCTAAAAAGTTTGTGTGGATGAAAGCCGATGCACCTTTATCTAACGACCCGATTGAGCATGCCTGTGTATTAACCTATGCCAGTGATTTTAATCTTATAGGTACATCCTTGTTGCCTCATGGTGTATCGTTTTACCAAAAGGGTATGCAGGTTGCGAGCATTGATCATGCCATATGGTTTCATCGCCCAATTAAGGTGGACGAGTGGCTTCTTTATGTTTTAGACAGTCCTAGTGCATTTGCAAATAGGGGTTTTTGTCGTGGACAATTGTACAATCAACAAGGTGATTTAATTGCTTCTGTGGCGCAAGAAGGGTTAATTAGACAAATTAAGAAGTCTGAAAAATAATAAAAAGTGGTGGGTTAATGTAAAAAATCGGATACTTTGATTTTCCACTTATCAGGATCGACAGATGATTTAATAGCATCTTGGCTGGCTGCTTTGCTTAAATCAATGGTCTCGGCAGAGATATATTGGTTCAATCGAGAATGATACATTGCTTTTACAATTGGGCGAGTTTGATCTTTTTCACTCGCTTCAATAACCACCGCTAAGCGACCACTTTCCATCATTACTAGCGAACCCACTGGGTATATGCCCATGCTGCGGATAAAAGTATGTACTAACTTTTCCTCTAAGTGAGTGCCACTCCATTCTAATAATTTTTTTAATGCCACGGTCGGTTGTAAACCTTTGTGATAACAGCGATCTGCGGTAATAGCGTCGTACACATCGGTGATGGCAACCATTTTACCTTCTTGGCAAATTTGGCAACCGGTTAGGCCTTCTGGGTAGCCGCTACCATCGATGCGTTCGTGATGTTGTGCTGCAACATCAACGGTAAGAGGGTGAATGCCCGGAGTCTTTTTTAATAACTCACGGCTAAAAACAACGTGTTGCTTCATGCGGGCAAACTCATTGTCGTCTAGCTTGCCCGGCTTATGTAAAATATTATCGGGAATCATGATTTTGCCAATGTCGTGCAAGAGTGCCCCAACCATGGCTTGATGCATAGTATCTCGATCAATCTTCATTGCTTTGGCAAAAATCCCCATTAGAACCGACAAGTTAATGGAATGCTCCATCAAATAATTGTCTTTTTTACGGATGCGGCCAATGCAAGCCAAAGCATTGTGATTGCGAATAACAGAGTCGATCATACCATCCGCTAGATCATCGAATGCTTCGGTTTCGAGGGGTTTGCCAAATTTCACGTCATTTAAAACTCCCGCCATTACGCTTTTAGCTTCTAAATGAAGTTTGTTGGCTTTGATCAGTTCTTCTTCAACACTGACCGAGCCGGCTTTGGCCATAGACTGGGTACTGGCGATATTGAGTTTTTTTTGATTATGTTGATCAACTTCAGCCAAGGTGAGGCCGTCATCAACATCGATGCTCGTTGAGTATCGATATAAACTTCTTTGATACCACGGCTTTTAAGTTGTTCGATTAGGGCTTGATTAGGAATGCGCCCTTCTTTCTTCATATTATGATGTGGAATCCAATCACAATTCAGATCGGATACGTACATTTTAGGACGTAATTTATCAATCGAAATGCGTTTAATCATAATAACCAATTCTCATGAGTGTCTACCTACTTGAGCATAGAGCAAATTTACAGATCAATGTGCGTTAGGTTTAAGAAATAAAAGCGGATCAACACGGCTGTTATTTAAGCTGACGGTCCAATGCAAGTGAGGTCCAGTAACGCGCCCAGTTGCCCCTATAGTACCAATGATATCACCAGCCTTGACCACTTCGCCAAGTTTTCTTTCCAGTTCATCCATGTGGCAATACATGGTAATTAAGCCTTGGCCGTGATCAATAAAAATACTGTTGCCATTAAAGAAAAAGTCACCTGTTAAAATAATTTTTCCATCTGCTGGGGCAATAATATTCGAGCCTCTGGGGCCTGCTATATCAAGCCCGCTATGAGGTCGGCGAGGCTGATCATTAAAAAAACGTTTTAAACCAAATGGGCTCGAAATAGGGCCTTGTGCGGGTCTTAAAAAGCCTTGAAAACCTTGATTGTACTTGCTGTCAGAAAAAGTACTGAAAGCTTTTTTTGAAAGCCCGCTTTCTTTTTGAATACGTGCTATTTGATCAGCGGGTGGATTAGAGTGTTTGCGTTTAACCGTTAAGCGTTGTTCTTTATACACTTTATCTTCGATCGAAAAATGCTGCGTATTGCCATCAATCGTGTAACTAACTTTGCCAATTTTTTGATTAAGGGGGATACCAATCACCGCCCAATTCTTTTGTTGAGTATCGATTAGCTTCCAAACGGGCTTGTTGTTAAAACGAATCTCACTATTAGCATTCACTTTGTCTAATGGGATAACCGCAACGCCACCCGGAACACGGCTGTCTAGCGGTAAGCTCATAGGGGTAAGTAATGTTTGCTCTGCAAAACTAATCTGAGAGCATAGCTGCAGGCTAAATAATAAGCAGGCAATGACCGTATTATTGGCGATTTTTTCTTTCATGTTTTACCTTATCGACTGTTAATTCGAGTTGTCCACGACCTATGCGTGCAAACACAGTATCTCCTTTTTTAATATCGTGGCTATCACGAATCACGGTATCAGATTCTGTTTGTAAAATAGCATAGCCACGCCCAAGTGTTTGCAGAGGACTAACGGCATTGAGTAATAACGCACTGTGCTGTAGGCGATCTTTTTGGCTGGTTAGTGATTGTTTAATGCCATTCACTAAACGTTGCTGTAGGTAATTTAGCTGTGTTTCATATTTCTGCAATGTATTACTGGGGCTGTAATGTTGCAATTTTTGTTGGCTGCTGGTTAATCTTTTTTGTAGTTGATTACAGTAATTTTTTTGACTCTGCTGCATTCTTAGCTCAAGCATATCGAGAGTTTGAGCATATTGTCTTAACTTATCCCCAGGGTGTTGTAAGCCTTTTTGAACACTGCTGAGCTGCCAATGTTTATTTTGCAGCAGTTGTTGTATAGCTTTTTTAAATCGTAACTCAACTTGATTCAATTTTATCTGGTATTGCTGTTGATCTGGACTCAGCATCTCGGCCGCAGCGGAGGGGGTTGCAGCGCGAGCATCGGCAACAAAATCGGCGATGGTAAAATCAACCTCATGGCCCACTGCACTAACAATCGGCAAGCGGCTGTGGAAAATAGTGCGGGCTAAGTTTTCGTCATTAAAACACCACAAATCTTCAATAGAACCGCCACCACGACCCGCAATAATAACCTCGGCTCTGGCGTCGGCATTGGCTTGGTGAATTGCCCAAATAATTTGTTGCGCGGCTTCAGTGCCTTGTACTTGCACCGGGTAAATATCAACCTCAATCGCCGGAAAACGCCGTTTTAATACCGTTAAAATATCGTGAATAGCGGCCCCAGTGGGTGAGGTGATAACAGCGATGCGTTGAATGTTAGAAGGAAGTGCTTGTTTGTATTCTGTGGCAAATAGGCCTTCGGCGCCTAATTTTTGCTTGAGCTGAATAAAGGCTTGTTGTAATGCACCTTCGCCTGCGGGCTTCATTGCATCGACAATTAATTGATAGTCTCCGCGGTTTTCATAAAGACTTACCTTGCCTCGAACAATGATTTGATCGCCTTCTTTAGGTAAGAATTTTACTTGTGATGTGCGCGAGCGAAACATAGCACAGCGAACCTGAGCGCTTTTGTCTTTTAGTGTAAAATACCAATGGCCAGAAGATGGGCGTGATAAATTTGAAATTTCGCCTTCAACTTTTACTGAAGTGAAGGTGATTTCTAATAGTTGTTTGGCTCGCTGGTTCAGTTGCGAAACGGTGAAAATATCATGTCCAGACTGTAGCACGGGATCAATTCAACTTTTTAAAGTAATACATGCAGTGCATTGTAGTAGTGAACTGTGCCATAGGTCGACTGTTTCACATAATTATTGACGAATACCGGTAAAAGTATTTGTTAAGTAACATGTCTTTACATTAAGACTAGACATTCAAAACCAAGGGCTATAAATTATTTGGTAATGATCTTGAAGGTCATTTTTATAAAAAATTAAAGGATGAGCATTATGAAAAAAATTATCGCTGGTGCAATTTTAGCGGCTTCTTCAACAATGGCTTTTGCCAATGGGCCTGCAGGTTGTGGTTTAGGGACTGCAGTTGTGTTTAAAGATGCGAACGAATGGCACGAACATGTTTTAGCGGCAACAACCAACGGTACTTCTGGTAACCAAACATTTGGTATGACCTCTGGAACATTGGGTTGTGAAGCTGCCAATGGCCCATTAGCCGGTGTTCAAACGTTTATGGATAACAACATGGATCAACTAGCCATGGACGTTGCTAAAGGCCAAGGTGAAACTTTAGCAGCACTTGCAGAAATCATTGGTGTTGACGCTGCAGACCAAACAACTTTTAATACTAAGTTGCAGGCTAGTTTCGATACCATGTTCTCTTCAGAAGCAACGTCTGAAACAGCGTATCAAGCAATGAAGAATACAATGGAAGCTGACCTTGTATTGAAAAAATACCTAGGTTAATTTTTAACTAGGTGTTGTCGTTATTAAGACAACTGCTTAAAAAAAAGGCGTGCCTAGGCATGCCTTTTTTTGTTTTTGTTTTTAAAGACTTTTAGAAGCTGGAAGTTATAGTGATTAATACGCGATCTATGTTTATTTTTTTTGTTTTTATTACTGTGACTCTCCCTTTTAGAGTCTTTGCTAGTAGTCATCATGAAATTTACGTTCAAGAAACACATGTCGATGTTAACACCACAGAATTAGGGTGGCATAAGCAATGGTTGCACTTATTGCATTATCGCTCACATAGTATTTTGGGTGATATGGAAAGTGAAAATGATACCGCCAGTTTTTTTGTGCACAAAAATGGTAAGACAGATCCTGTTGCAGAATTAAACGCAGAAATTGATTTATTTTCATTATCTAATTTAGAAGATAATGCGTCCTTACAGTGTCGTTTTCCTGCGCGCTATCAATGGTTAAAATCCTATTTTTCAGATTGGGTTGATCAGCCTTGCAGTGAATTACACGAGTGGAAAAAAGAATTGGATGCGCACTATCTTACGCTTATATTCCCTGCTTCTTATTTAAACTCGCCTTCTTCTATGTATGGCCACACACTTATTCGTTTAGACAGAAAAGACGAAGAAAAAAGTAAACTGCTGTCTTATAGTGTCAACTTTGCTGCAAATGCGGATACCACAGACAATGAACTGGTTTTTAGCTATAAAGGCTTAGCGGGTGGCTATCCAGGTGTTGTTTCAGTATTACCTTATTACGCCAAAGTAAATGAATACAGTCATCTTGAGCATCGAGATGTGTGGGAGTATCGATTAAATTTAACGGCTCAAGAAGTCGATCAATTTATTAACCATATTTGGGAAACCAAAGAGACAGAGTTTGATTATTTCTTTTTTGATGAAAACTGCTCTTACCGGTTGCTTGCACTTTTAGATGCTGCCAGTGAACGTATCGATACTGCTAAAGATTTTTCACTTAAAGCGATGCCAATCGATACCATTCGCAGTTTATTAGATACCAATAAAGTAGAGTCTGTGGAATATCGACCTTCGTCTGCGGTGGTATTGAATCAGCAACAGGCACAATTAAATACGGTGCAAAAAAAATGGGCAAAAGCCCTTGCCCTGGACCCCAGTGTTATTACGCAACAAGAATTTCAGCAGTTAACCGAAATAGAACAAGCGCAAGTGCTTGAAGTGTCGATTAGTTATTTACGCTATTTGGTTATCAAGAAAAAGCAGCGCAGTCCAGAGAATCGCCAACGTTCTTTGGCACTGTTATCTGCGCGCAGCAGAATTTCTTTGCAGGGCGTTTTTGAACCCACACAACAGCCGATAATAAGGGACGATCAAGGGCATTTAACTCAGCGAACGTCTTTTTATATAGGTCAACAAAACAGCAATGAATTTGTCGATATGAATGTGCGTATTGCCTATCACGAACTCATGGATTTACCCGATGGATTTATTAAAGGGGGGCAAATTGAAATGGGGTCTTTGGTATTAAGAGCGATAAATGACACGCAAGGGTCCGGTAGTGATCATTCGAAACTTCAACTGCAGGCATTCAATATCATTAATATTTTATCTTTAGGGGCTCGTGATTATTTTCAACAGCCTGTTTCGTGGCGTGTAAAACTTGGTTTTGATCGTTTTATTCTTGAGGGGAGTGATTTGTTTGCTCATTTGGATGTTGCTGGTGGTTATAGTTATGAAGCGATTTGGCAGAATTACAAATTGGGTCAAGTGTATGGTTTATTGGAAGCACGTTTAAAAACTTCAGGTCAATTTCAGTACGATTATCAGTTGTCTGCCGGTACCCAGTTAGGTTGGTTATATCAGGGCAGCGATTGGCAGATCAATACGTATGCGAGTTATTTTCCGTCTGTTGCGGGGGCAGAATTTGATTATCAAGATGTATCTTTAGCATTTGGCCGTAAATTGGATACTAATCTTCAATTACGATTAGAAGCAGTGAAACAAGTTGTGCAAGATGGAAGCGATAGTGACGATGGCGACAGCGTTAAATTGGGGATTAACTGGTACTTTTAATAGCTTTTTTTAATAACTACTTTTAATAAGGACTTTTTAATGATCATTTTTAATCTAAAAGAGTCGTATTCTATGGGTCTCTTTTTACAAGGTTGCATGTTATCGATCAGTGTATTGTTATCGGGTTGTAGCAACGTTACTAGCTTACTGTTTTATCCACAATCTCAGCACGTAAGAACACCTGCCGATATTGGATTAGAGTATGAAGAGGTGGTATTGACCACTATTGATAATACCGACCTAGTTTCTTGGTACTTACCGTCGCAGCCTAAAATATCCTCTGCCAACGCTCCAATTGTATTATTTTTACATGGTAACGCTGAAAATATCAGTACGCATATTGGCAGCGTTTATTGGCTTCCCGATCAGGGTGTGAGTGTTTTTTTATTGGATTATCGTGGCTTTGGAAAATCAGCAGGAGAGCCTTTTGTTCCCGCTATTTTTCAAGATGTTGAAGCTTCGTTAATCTGGTTGCGTCAACAGTTCCCAGAGCGGCCTATTTATATTTTAGGGCAAAGTATCGGTGCCGCTATTGGCACTACTAGTATGGCGTTATTTGAAAAAGATTATGCCATAAAGGGTCTGATATTAGATGCAGGCTTTACTGGTTACCGTGACATCTCACAGCATGTTACTTCAAAGTCATTCATTACTTGGCTCGTTTGGCCATTAACGTGGCTGCTGCCTACCCGATGGGATCCGATTGATTATGTCGATAAAATATCTTCTAAACCTTTACTGATGTTTCACAGCCAAGAGGATATGATTTTACCTTATGATGATGCTTATCGACTGTTTGAAACAGCCAATGAACCCAAGGTTTGGTATGATTCTAAGGGAGGGCATATCCAAACATTTAATGACGCTGAATACCGTAAAATACTGCTCGAATTCTTGATGTAGTAGTCAGTTTTTTAAGATATCTCAATATTGCATAACTGTGCTTGCTAAGTCGTACTTTCATCAGTAAAATGCGGCGTCAAAGTTGTACCCACCTACCTTCTATATACGCTCAGGTTGCCCTATATGTTGCGAATCGCTGAAGATGCTTTGACATTTGATGATGTCTTGTTAGTTCCTGGTTATTCTGAAGTTCTGCCCAATCAAGTATCGCTTAAAACGCGGATTACTAAAGGTATTGAACTTAATGTCCCCCTTGTTTCTGCTGCTATGGATACCGTTACCGAAGCCCGCTTGGCGATTGCGATTGCTCAAGAAGGTGGTTTGGGGATCATCCACAAGAATATGACCATTGCTGAACAAGCGGCTGAGGTAATTAAGGTTAAGCGCTATGAAAGTGGTGTGGTAAAAGACCCGGTTGTTACTCCTAGCACGACCACGATTCGTGAGTTACTAGAGCTTATTAATAAGCACAACTTTTCTGGTGTGCCGGTTGTAGATGGTGAAGATTTGGTCGGTATTGTTACCAGTCGTGATGTTCGCTTTGAAAAGAATTTAGATGCAACTGTGGCGTCTGTTATGACGCCAAAAGAAAAATTGGTAACCGTTAAAGAAGGCGAGTGCCGCGATGTGGTGCAAGACTTGTTGCATACTCACCGTATCGAAAAAGTATTGGTGATCGATGACGCGGGTAAATTAGTCGGCTTAATGACGGTTAGAGACATGATAAAAGCGCAAGCTTATCCTCTTGCTTCTAAAGATGAGCGTGGCAGTTTACGCGTAGGTGCTGCAGTTGGCACAGGCCAGGGTACAGACGAACGTATTGCGGCACTCGCTGCAGCGGGTGTCGATGTGATTGTTGTAGATACGGCACACGGACATACCAGCAATGCTTCTGGCACAGGGGTTATTGATCGTGTGCGTTGGGTAAAAGAAAACTTTCCGCACATTCAGGTTATTGGCGGTAATATTGCCACTGCTGAAGCAGCAATTGCTTTAGCTGAAGCCGGTGCTGATGGCGTTAAAGTGGGTATTGGCCCGGGTTCAATTTGTACAACTCGTATTGTTGCCGGTGTAGGTGTGCCACAAATTTCAGCTGTTGCTAATGTCGCAGAAGCGATGAAAAAATACGATGTTCCGGTGATTGCCGATGGTGGCATTCGCTATTCGGGTGATATTGCCAAAGCCATTGTTGCTGGTGCAAGCGTTATTATGGTGGGCTCTATGATGGCGGGTACGGATGAAGCACCGGGTGAGGTTGAACTTTATCAAGGTCGTGCTTACAAGAGTTATCGTGGTATGGGTTCTTTGGGTGCCATGGATCAATCGCAAGGCTCGTCGGATCGTTATTTCCAAGATAAAAATAGTGGTGTCGATAAGTTAGTGCCAGAAGGCATTGAAGGTCGTATCGCAGTTAAAGGCCCATTAACTAATATTGTTCATCAGTTAATGGGTGGTGTTCGTGCTTCTATGGGTTACACCGGCTGTGCAACTATTGAAGAAATGCGTACTAAACCAGAGTTTGTTCGTATTACAAACGCCGGTATGAAAGAGTCGCACGTGCATGATGTGCAAATCACGAAAGAAGCCCCGAATTATCGTATGGGCTAGAAGCTACTTGCGTTGTTAGAGCTTTGTTAAAAAATGGTTCAAGATCCTCACTTAGCGCGCTAAGCTCCGGTCTTTTGCAATTTTTTTGCCTTGCTCTAACGGCCTCAGTAACGCTTCTTAAAAAGATAAAAGAATTTATAAGAAGCTCTTTTGATTGATAGTATTTACGCCGTTTTGCGGAATAAGTACTCAGTCACGCTTCGATCAATTTAGATAAAATTTTAACCTGCTGATTCGTCTGCGGGTTTTTTCATTTTGTACTGCGGTGCATTTTTAAAAAGAGATATTTATGACTGACATTCACGCTCAGCGTATTTTAATTTTAGACTTTGGTTCTCAATATACTCAATTGATCGCACGCCGCGTTCGTGAATTGGGTGTGTTTTCTGAAATTCGTGCATGGGATATGGATGATCAGGAAATCATTGATTATGCACCTAACGGTATCATCCTTGCCGGTGGTCCTGAGTCGGTAACGGAAGACGACTCTCCACGCGCTCCGCAAGCGGTATTTGATTTAGGTGTTCCGGTATTGGGTATTTGCTACGGCATGCAGACCATGGCCGAGCAGTTAGGCGGCAAGGTTGAAGGTTCTGATTTACGCGAGTTTGGTTATGCGCGCATCAAAACAGAAGGCTCTTCTGCTTTGTTGAAAGACATTGCTGATCATATTGAAGGCGGCGATAAGTTCTTAGATGTGTGGATGAGTCACGGCGATAAAGTAACGCAAATGCCAAAAGGCTTTGAGTTAATGGCGTCAACCGGTTCATGCCCCATTGCCGGTATGTATCACGCCGAGAAAAACTATTACGGCGTACAGTTTCACCCAGAAGTGACACACACATTGCAAGGTGAGCGCTTGTTAGGACACTTTATTCACGAAATTTGTGATTGTGATTCTTTGTGGACGCCAGCAAAAATTATTGAAGACCAAATTGAACGTGTACGCGCTCAAGTGGGCGACAAAAAAGTATTATTGGGTCTTTCCGGTGGTGTTGATTCATCGGTTGTTGCGGCGTTATTGCACAAGGCCATCGGCGATCAGTTAACCTGCGTATTCGTTGATAACGGCTTACTGCGTAAGAACGAAGGTGACATGGTGATGGAGATGTTCGCCGACAACATGGGCGTTAAAGTTATTCGCGCCGATGCTGAAGATTTATTCTTAGGCAAACTAAAAGGCATCTCCGACCCAGAGCTTAAGCGTAAAGCGATTGGTAATACTTTTATTGAAGTTTTTGATGCTGAAGCGACCAAAATTAAAGACGTTGATTTCTTAGCGCAGGGTACTATTTACCCAGACGTTATTGAATCAGCGGCGTCTAAAACCGGTAAAGCGCATGTGATTAAATCACACCACAATGTGGGTGGCTTGCCAGACGATATGAAGATGGAGCTGGTTGAGCCACTTCGTGAATTGTTTAAAGACGAAGTTCGCAAAATGGGTCTTGAACTCGGTTTGCCATACGACATGGTTTACCGCCACCCATTCCCTGGGCCTGGTTTGGGTGTGCGTATTTTGGGTGAAGTTAAAAAAGAATATTGCGATATCTTGCGCGAAGCGGATGCGATTTTCTTAGAAGAATTACACAAATTCGATTGGTATCACAAAACCTCACAAGCGTTTGTGGTTTTCTTACCGGTTAAATCGGTAGGTGTTGTCGGCGATGGCCGTCGTTATGAGTGGGTTGTATCGTTACGCGCGGTAGAAACCATCGACTTTATGACCGCTCGTTGGGCACATCTTCCGTATGAGTTGTTAGAAAAGGTGTCTAACCGCATTATTAACGAAATTGAGCACATCTCGCGTGTTGCTTACGACGTAAGCTCTAAGCCGCCCGCTACGATAGAGTGGGAATAACACCAGCTCAGCTGGCGTTATTTTAACCGCTGATAAAAAAACCAATACCTAGTATTGGTTTTTTTATGCCTAAAATATAAGAGTGTTTTTAGTAAGGCACCTGCCGATGTATCATGGGTTATTTACTGATTCAAACCAGAGTTAAACCAGAGTCAAAACTGCAATTTATAAAGGTGTATTATGAAATTACAACAGATTGATAAAGCCGTTTATCGCAAACGATCGACTCAGCTGATGATAATGACCGTGGTGATATTATTGGCGACCTCATTAAGTGTGTCTAATATCTTAATTGCCTTGTTTGGCAGTGAGGTAAATGGTGAAAATTTTTGGCTTAATGCAGCCGGTGTGATTGCGGGTTTGTTTGTTATTTCTTTGGTGTATAAAGTTATTTTGGCCAAACCATATATGGCAGAAGTCAATTATGTGCGTAATTTAAAGAAAGAAATGAACCGCATATATCGCAACTCAAAAATGTTACAAGCCAAAACCGAAGAAGGAAACAAGCAGGCACTGATTATTAGTTATTATAATTTTCAGTTGTGTAAGCAAATTTATCAGCTAGACAATAACACCCTAACGATGGACGAGTTAAACGAAAAGATTCGTGCACTCGACCAGCGTTTGGAAGAGATGGGGCTAGAAATCACTGCCGACGATTATACTCCTGAGTTGCTCGACGAGCTAAAATCCGTAACTTAGTTTTTAACGGTTTGCACCTGCATTAAATGGCAGCTTGCTTTGTTGTTTTGTCTTTTTTTAAGACGTAATAAGTAAAAACAGATGCACTCATAAACATGAAAATACTGTATACACTAGGAGCTACCGACATTTCGCTGCTTTGTAAAATTCCCTGAGTAATTAACAAAGTTAGTGTGCTGTTTTGTAATCCTACCTCAAGGGTGATTGCACGAGACTGGGATTCTTGATGCAGTAAGTAACGGCCCGCAAAATACCCAAGTAGCATTGTGCTTAGATTCAATAAAATTGCCGCGGGCCCAGTGAGCACAATAAAGCCGATCCATTTTTCTCCTTGAGTAATGGCAATACTTAGAATCACAAATACCAATACAAAAATGGAAAACCAGCTAACAAAGCGTTCGGAGCGTTGTGCTAGGTTATGCCATTTGGCCCGCAACAGCATACCGATGATTACTGGGATTACCGTCACGACCATCAAAATTACCCAAGTTTTAATTAATGGTAATTCAAAAGTTTGTTCTTCGTTGCCATAAAAACCAATCGCCCAAACCGCCAAGATAGGAATAGTAAAGGGGGTGATAAAACCAATCACCGAAGTTAAGGATACAGAAAGCCCAACATCACCTTTGGCCAAATAGGTATATAAGTTAGAGGTTGCGCCGCCAGGGCACAGTGACAAGATAAATAAACCAATGGCGAGTTCGCCTTCTAAACCAGTTAGGGCAATAACAGCGACTGCAAAAATAGGTAGCAATAGCATTTGGCAAATAAAGCCCAATAAAAAAGCCTTAGGTTGAACAAATACCCGTTTGAAATCCGCAGGAACAAGACTTAAACCAACCCCCGTCATAATCAGTATGATGGCGATCGGCAGGCCGACCTGTGTGAGAGTTTCCAGCATGAGTGTGTACCACTTTGATATAATTGTTTTTATTTCTGCCGACAGGTTACTCTGTCAAACTAACCGCTGCAAGCTATTGGAATGCTTAATAAAGTGGTGTAGAATGCGCGACCCCTGAATTTTCAGTGGTCAAACATTCATGGTAGGCAATTTCAAAACCTACCCACAGATAAACGATCGGAGCGAAATACTTTATGGTAGTTATCCGTTTAAGCCGTAGCGGCTCAAAAAAGCGTCCTTTTTATCACCTGTCTGTTGCAGACGAACGTAACCCACGTGACGGTCGATTTATCGAACGTGTAGGTTTCTTCAATCCTGTAGCACGCGGTGCTGAAGAAGCACTTCGTATCAACGTAGAACGCGTTGAATACTGGATGAGCAAAGGCGCACAGCCTTCTGCGCGTGTTGCTAAGTTATTAAAAGACAACGCTAAAGCACAAGCGTAATCTTAGCTTTCACCGGGGAATATCATGGCATCATCACAGCAATCCAATACGATTAGCGATTCCGACGTAACCATCGTTGGTAAAGTGACGACTGCATTCGGTATTAAAGGATGGGTAAAGATTTATTCTTACACCGATCCGATGAAAGGCATTCTGGATTATAAGAATTGGTTGCTGAAGGTTAAAGGTCAGTGGCTTCCTTATAAAGTGAAAGAAGGCAAACCCCAAGGTAAAGGCATTGTTGCAAAATTCGAAGGTATTGATGATCGCGATTTAGCATTGGCGTTAAGCCAAATAGAAATTGCTGTACTCACTTCAGATTTGCCACAACTAGCAGATGACGAATTTTATTGGTCTCAGCTTGTTGGTTTGATCGTCGTTAACAAAAACGGCGAGTTGTTAGGAAAAATAGATCATTTATTTAACTCGGGTGCGCCTCACGATGTGATGTGTGTCAAGGGATATGAAGGCAGTCTTGACCAGCAAGAACGCTTGATCCCTTATGTTGATGCAGTGATCGAAAAGATTGACTTGGATGCTGGTGAAATGCAAGTCGATTGGGAAGCAGACTTTTAATTAAGCCTGTTAGTGTGGTGAGTCCATGTGGTTTGGTGTAGTAACCCTGTTCCCTGAAATGATTCAGCCTATGACCCAATTGGGTGTAGTAGGTCGGTCGGTAAAACAAGGTCTATTGAGCTTAAATGTTTGGAATCCTAGAGATTTCACTCATGACAAGCATCAAACAGTGGATGATCGTCCATATGGTGGTGGCCCTGGCATGTTGATGAAAATTCAACCATTACGGGACGCGATCAACGCTGCTAAAGCCGAAGCGGGTGAAGGTGTGAAGGTAATTTACATGTCACCTCAAGGGCGTAAGTTAGATCAAGCAGGAGTCGTTGAACTGGCTCAGCACGATAAACTAATTTTAGTAGCAGGGCGATACGAAGGCATCGATGAACGTTTAATCGAGGCCGAAATCGACGAAGAGTGGTCTATCGGCGATTTTGTACTCAGTGGTGGAGAGTTACCCGCCATGACGTTATTAGATGCGGTAAGTAGACAAGTAGCGGGAGTCTTAGGGCACGAATTATCGGCCGTTCAAGACTCTTTTGCGGATGGTTTACTCGACTGCCCACATTATACCCGCCCAGAAGAATTTGATGGGCAAGGGGTACCCAGCGTGTTGTTGAGTGGTAATCATAAACACATTCAACAGTGGCGTCTGAAACAGTCCTTAGGACGTACCTGGCAACGACGACCAGACCTATTAGATAAGCTGGACTTAAACGACGAACAAGTTTCGTTATTAGAAGATTTTAAGCGTGAGTCAGAAGAACCTCACGAGGATTAAGGAGCGAGCAATGAGCAACAAAAACGCAATCATTCAGCAACTTGAAGCAGAACAGCTTAAGCAAGAAGTACCAGCATTTGGCCCTGGTGACACTCTAGTCGTTCAAGTTAAAGTTATCGAAGGCACACGTGAGCGTCTACAGGCGTTTGAAGGTGTTGTAATTGGTAAGCGTAACCGCGGTGTAAACTCTGCGTTTACTGTACGTAAAATCTCTCACGGTGTGGGCGTTGAGCGTACTTTCCAAACACACAGCCGTTTAATCGAGTCTATCGAAGTTAAACGTCGTGGTGCAGTACGTCAGGCTAAACTTTACTATCTACGCGAGCGTAGCGGTAAGTCTGCACGTATTAAAGAGAAGTTGGGTAAAAAATAATAGCCTTGGCTACTTATTTATAACCAAATCTAAAAGAACGGGCCGCTGGCCCGTTTTTTTATGCCTGAAATTATGTACACTACGGGAACTTATTTAGGATGTGTGATTCTTAATTAATCATGCTTTGATTACCCCACCAGACTTAATGACTGATAATCAAAAAATATTAATAAATACTAATGCCTGTTAAAAACAGCTGGAGATAGAATGAGAATATTAGCCGCTTTGTTAACCGTATTTGCGGTAGTAAGCACCAGTGTTGCAGAAGACAATACCCAGCAAGGCACAGCCAAATCGTTGCCAACAACGGCGCAACTTAAACAACAAAATGAACAACTTGCGTTAAAAGTTCAGGCACAGATTTCTCAATCGTTTGGTCAGCCAGTTAAAGTTAAAGAAGTGATTAGTTTAGCTAAAGATCAAGTTGTAGAAGCTGTTTTGGCTGATGGTTCTTTGGTGCATTTAACTCCAGATTTAAGTCATATGATTTATCGCGGTGAGCTTTACGAGCTGCTGCCTATGAATCCTAATAATATTACTAAAAACCGCAACAACTTAAAACGCGAAGGCTTAATGGCAGATTTAAAAAACACTGATCTTGTTGTGTTTAAAGCCAAGGGTGAAGAAAAAACAGTGATTAATGTGTTTACTGATATTGACTGTGGTTACTGCCGTAAATTACATGAAGAAGTACCCCGTTTGAATGATTTGGGTATTACGGTGCGTTATTTGGCTTACCCAAGAGCGGGTGTTACCGATCGTCGTACTGGACAATTAACCGGTTCTTTCAAAAAAATTAAATCGGTTTGGTGTGATGATGATCGTGAAGAGGCCATGACCGCGGCGAAGAAAAACCGCACGATAAAAGATAATTTAGAATGTGATGCCCCCATTGCTGAACACATGGCTCTGGGTTCTCAGGTAGGTGTTAGCGGCACGCCAGCCATTGTTTTACAAGATGGTCGTTTTATTGGTGGCTACATGGCTGCAGACGATTTAGCTAAAGAGATTGGTGTTAAGTAACTTTATTAACAGCAAAATTAGCAGCAATGATTAGTAGTAATGATTAGTAGTAATGATTAGTAGTAATGATTAGTAACATTGACTAAAAAAAGGGCCGTATAGAAATTTATACGGCCCTTTTTTATTTGTATTTCTTGTTGTACTAAGAAAAAAACGTCGCCATTTGATGATACAGCGGAATGCCAATAATAGCGTTGAACGGGAAGGTAATACCCAACGACATTAACATCGCTAAACCGATGTCAGCTTTAGGTATCGCCGTTTTAATCGCAGCAGGTGCCGCAATATAAGAAGCACTAGCTGTTAGCGTAGCCAGAATCACAACAGAACCGGTCGATAACCCCAGTGCTAGTCCTGCACTTAATCCAATAAACGATAAGAAAAAAGGTGCGACTAAAGCAAAGGCCAGTAGTTTCCATTTTTCCCATGGAATCGGAGATAAGGTAGCAGCAGCGGTTAAGCCCATTTCTAATAAGAACAAAGCTAATACAGCTTTAAAGGCACTGGTAAAAAGTTCTGTTACACCAGATCCTTCATTAGGACCGTACATAAAACCAATAATCACGCCACCGGCCAGTAATACCACGCCACGGTTGGTAAAGGTTTCGTGCCACAGCTCGCTTTGCTTATGATTAACATCACTGCTTTGGCTTTTTCTGCGATAGTAGGCCAATGCAACCAAGATAGCCGGCAGTTCGAGCATCACCAAATACAGGGTAACTTGCGGCTCAATTGGCAAATTCATAGTTTCTACATAAGCCAATGCAACCGCAAAAGTACCAGCACTTACCGATCCGTAGTGAGCGGCAATGCTGGCGGTATTGGCATGATCTGCTTTGGCTACTTTTAATAAAATGGGAATGACTATCAGCGGTATAAATGCCCCTAAAGATGCGATCGCTAAAAGCTCAATCACTAAAGCCCATTCTAGCGATCCATAAAGTGCCATACCACCTTTTAAGCCAATGGTTAACATCAGCAACAAGCTAAGAGTATCGTAAGCTGCTTTGGGGATTTTTAGATCAGATTTTAATAAACCTGCAACCAGCCCCAAAACAAAAAACATGACGACAATATCGGGCATATTATTTTTCTCCTTGGTTATCAGCTGTCTCGTCAGCGACGATTTCAACTAAAATTTCACCGGGCGTTACTCGGTCCCCTTTTTGTACATAAACGTGGCTAACTGTGCCAGCGATAATGGCTTGTATTTCATTTTCCATCTTCATCGCTTCGGTAACCAAAATACCTTGGCCAACATTGACTTTGTCACCTTCTTTAACCAACACATCAACAACGCTACCGGGCATTGCTGCTGATACATGACCAGGGGCGTTAGCTTTTTTACGCTGATTCCCAGCCTGAGCTTGATACGAGTCTAATGGTTCAAATAAAGTTTCTTCGGGGACACCGTCTAAGGATAAATACATCTTACGCTTACCACTGCCAGCATCACCCACACCGGTAATGGTGACTTCATAGGTCTCGCCATGAACGTCTATCTTAAACTCTGTGGGTCTTCCTTCTTGAGCACTAGAACTTGCCATAGAATTAGCGGAATTCGGTTCAGGTAACAGCGCTTCTGGCTGCAAGGTGCCATCCTTGCGTTGTTGTAAATAGTCACGGCCTAAGTCTGGAAACATGGCATAGGTTAAGATATCTTCTTGGTTTGATGCCAAATCACCAATATCTGCTTTTATTTTATCCATTTCTGGTTGTAGTAAATCCGCAGGGCGACATTCAATTAATTCTTCATTGCCAATAGCGCGCTGCTGTAATTCTTTATTAACAGGTGCCGGTGCTGCGCCATAGCCACCTTGTAAATAACGCTTAACTTCATTGGTGATGGTTTTATAGCGCTCACCACCCAACACGTTATACACCGCTTGGGTACCGACAATTTGCGAAGAAGGGGTAACCAGAGGAGGGAAACCAAGGTCTTCGCGTACGCGCGGAATTTCATCAAACACTTCACGAATTCTATCCAACGCATTTTGTTCTTTTAGTTGGTTGGCTAAATTAGACATCATGCCGCCTGGTACTTGGTTAATCTGAACCGAAACGTCTTCGCGAGTAAATTCGCTTTCAAACTGATGATATTTTTTGCGTACTTCTCGAAAGTAATCAGCTATTTCACTTAATAAAGTTAAGTCTAGACCGGTATCAAAAGGTGAGTCTTTTAGAGCTGCAACTTGAGATTCAGTGGCAGGGTGACTGGTTCCACCCGCAAAAGCTGAAATGGCCGTATCAATGCGATCGGCTCCCGCTTCAATGGCTTTCATTTGGCAAAGAGCAGCCAAGCCCGCGGTGGAATGACTGTGCATTACAATTGGCAGATCAATTTCTGCTTTTAAAGCACTGACCAAATCAAAGGTTGCAAAAGGTGTTAATAAACCAGCCATGTCCTTGACCACAATGGTATCTGCGCCCATGTCACGTAATTGTTTGGCCTGCTGGACAAACTTTTCCGGGGTGTGAACTGGGCTGGTGGTGTAGCACAGAGTGCCTTGTGCATGCTTGCCAGAATCTTTAACGGCTTTCATCGCGGTTTCTAAATTACGCACATCATTTAACGCGTCAAATACACGGAAAACATCAATGCCGTTTTCGGCAGACTTTTCTACAAAGGCTTTCACTACGTCATCGGCATAATGGCGATAGCCTAATAGATTTTGGCCACGCAATAACATTTGTAAGCGGGTATTGGGCAGTGCTGCTCGCAGTTTGCGTAAGCGTTCCCACGGGTCTTCTTTTAAAAAACGCACACAGGCATCAAACGTAGCGCCACCCCAGACTTCTAATGACCAGTAGCCCACTTGATCTAATTTAGAACAAATTGGCAGCATGTCTTCAGTACGCATGCGTGTTGCGATCAGTGACTGATGAGCATCACGCAGTACTAAATCGGTAATCTCAATTGGCTTTTTGTTTATGCTAGTCATAATAATGTCCTCTCTACAAAAATTCTGTTTACCAGCCAGTGTGGGCGGCAATGGCGGTGGCAATGGCAAGTGCCATTTCTGCTGGGCGTTTTTTTTCTGAATATTTCAATAGCTCGGGATGTTCTGGTACAAAGCTGGTATTAAACTCTGCAGCCTTAAAATCAGGGTGAGCTAAGATTTGTTTGTAATATTCAGTGGTCGTGATGATGCCTTGGAGACGCATGTCGTCTAAAGCGCGCTGTCCTCGCTGAATAACTTCATCCCAGCCTAAAGCCCATACCACAAGTTTTAAGCACATGGAGTCGTAGTAGGGAGGAATTTCGTAACCGGTATAAATAGCCGTATCGACGCGCACACCCGGGCCACCGGGTGCGTAATAATGACTAATACGTCCAAAGCTGGGCAAAAAGTCATTTTTAGGATCTTCGGCATTAATCCGAAACTGCAAGGCAAAGCCCCGATATTGAATGTCTTGTTGGCGGTAACTTAATGGCAGTCCAGAAGCGATGCGTATTTGTTCGCGCACGATATCCACCCCCGTAATTTGCTCGGTTATGGTGTGTTCGACCTGCACCCGTGTATTCATTTCCATGAAATACACTTGATTGCCGGTTAATAGAAACTCAACCGTGCCGGCGTTTTCGTAGCCAACAGCTTGCGCTGCTCGCACCGCTAAATCACCAATATAGTTGCGTTGTTCGGGGGTGAGCTGAGGGCTAGGAGCAATTTCAATCAGTTTTTGGTTGCGTCGCTGAATAGAGCAATCGCGTTCGTACAGATGCACCACATTGCCATGAGAGTCGCCTAATATTTGCACTTCGATGTGTTTGGGGTCAACAATGCATTTTTCTAAAAACACTTCGGCACTGCCAAATGCTTTGGTCGCTTCACTGATGACTCGTGGGTATTGAGTCGTTAGTTCTGCTGCTGAATCACAGCGTCTTATACCGCGGCCTCCGCCCCCTGAGGTTGCTTTTAGCATAACAGGATAGCCGAAGGTTTCTGCTAATTTCAGAGCTTCATCTAAATCGACGAGATTACCTTCAGAACCCGGTGTTACTGGTACACCCGCGCCGCGCATGCTGTTGCGGGCTTTTGTTTTATCACCCATGTTATTAATGACGCTGGATTTTGGACCAATAAATTGAATGCCTTGTTCTTCACACAGTTGTGCAAATTCTGCATTTTCAGATAAAAAACCATAACCCGGATGAATGGCGTCGCACCCGGTTTGCTTAGCAAGACTAACAATGCCGCGTGGATTTAAATAACCTTCGATAGGGTCATCACCTAGGGAGTGGGATTCATCCGCACGCTTTACGTGCAGGCTGTAGCGGTCGGGTTCGGTATAAATCGCTACAGATGTAATGCCCATTTCAGAACAAGCGCGTATAATACGAACTGCGATTTCGCCTCGGTTAGCAATCAGAATCTTTTTTAGCATGATCAATCATCCTTTGCGGTGTTCATTATTTTATTTAAATAATAATATCTTGAGGCATAAAGTAAAATTGATATAATTTTCATTACCTATAAGCTATTACTTATACACCGTCTGCAGCGACTCTTTTTATGCCTTTATCCGTACAAACATTAGCCAATCGATTAACCTTTAGACAACTTCAGGTTTTTCTATGCGTGTATCAAACTGCCAGTTATTCAAAAGCCGGGGAACAGTTAGGTTTAACTCAACCTGCTGTTAGTAGCCAAGTGCGACAATTAGAAGCTGCATTAGATGTCCCTGTATTTGAATACGTTGGACGCAAACTCTATTGCACCGCGGCTGGGGAAACCTTGGCTAAAAGTATTGCTGTAATGTTCGATGAACTGCGTTTTTTACAGTCAGATTTAGCCGCAATGAAGGGGCAGGTCGCAGGGGACTTAAAGATTGTCGCGGTAAATACCGCGCAATATGTTGTTCCTTATTTATTAAAACCTTTTTGTGAACAGCATCCCGCGCTAAATGTAGACGTAAGGGTAGTTAATCGTGCAGAAGCGATTAAGCGTTTAAATGACAATCAAGATCATTTAGTGATCATGGGTATTGTGCCCGAGGAAAAACCTCTTGCGTCTATGCCTTTTATGGACAACGAACTATTAGCAGTTGCCCATCACGATCACCCCATTCATTTAGAAAAGAATTTATCGGTGCAACGTTTTTTAGATGCTGGTTTATTAAGTCGAGAATCTGGCTCAGGCAGCCGTTTAGCGCTGGAGCTGTTTGGTCAGCAAAACCGGTTATCAGTGAAGCCTATTATGCAGTTGGGTTCTAATGATGCCGTTAAACATGGTGTTTTGGCTGGCCTGGGTGTAGCGGTATTACCAAGGCTCAGTATTTTGCCCGAATTAAAGTTGGGTTTACTCAAAACGGTAGCGCTAGAAGGCTTTCCTTTAAAGCGTTCTTGGTGCGTGGTGTACCCTAAAGGCAAGCATCCTACGCCATCCATGCGGGCTTTTTTAGAGTTTATTCAAGACAACTTGGGTAATTTAGAAAGCTTTTTTAAAAATAACTAGCTTGCGTTATTCTTCGCATAATTTGCTTGTGCACAACTTAGAAAAAATACTTAAATATGTCCTTAAAAGCGCTTGACAGAATTAAAAAAGCGCTTTTTTAATGACTCTTACCCACAAGATTAAAATCCACCGACAAAAAATTGTTATTTCTTATAAAAACTTGATGTTAACTTATTGACTCTTATAAGTTATTGATTTTTAATGATTTTTTGACCTGTATAAAAAATGATCAATTTAACAAAGGGGTAGATAACATGGGCATTTGCCCCCCTTTTAAAGAGGCTATCCACCAAGTTATCCACAGATTCTGTGGGTAAGCGAAAAAACTCTATATTCATGCGGGTTTGAGCGCACTTCTTGTTGCTAACAAGGTTTAATTCAGTCTGTTAACAAGTCGTTATTGGTATTTTTTTATTCATTTTCGTCTAAACATTCAGATTCTACTGGTGGTAATTCACGACATTGTTCATCCGCCAAAAGTTGCTCGGTGGCGGCTAATAACGATGGCGGTAAACTGGATAACCAATCAAAACGTTCTAACAAGCCTTTCATTGGTTTATCCAACCCAGCAAATAAATTAATTGGCTCATTAGTGTACGGGTGAATAAAGCTCAGTTGCCAAGCGTGCAGTAATAAACGCCCTGCATCAAAGTGATCACGAAAATAGCGACTGTGGCGACCTTTGCCATAGCGTGCATCACCAATGATTGGGTGACTAATATGTTTTAGGTGTCGGCGAATTTGGTGTTTGCGGCCAGTTTTTGGCATGACTTCTACCAACGAATAGCGCGACTGAGGGTATTTATCAATTTCTACGTCAATTTCGACTGTCGCCAGCGTTATAAAATCGGTAATAGCTTCTTGTGCGGGTTTTACATATTCGTTCTTTGCGTATTTATCAACTGGTGGCACCATGGCGTAGTCTAGGTGTAGGGTTTTTGGCATGTAGCCTCGGGTTACTGCTAGGTAGCGTTTTTCAACATCGCGTTGACGCCATTGTTCGACCATTAAGCTGGCTGTTTCTGAGTTTAAGGCAAATAACAAAACCCCAGAAGTCGGTTTATCTAAGCGGTGAACCGGATACACTCTTTGTCCAAGTTGGTTGCGAAGCAACTGCAAAGCAAATAACGTTTCACGACTGTCGATTTCACTGCGGTGAACCAATAATCCAGAAGGCTTATTGATAGCGACTAGATTTTCATCTAGGTATAATATTTCCAGTTTCATTTGTGGTCTAAATACATAAGAATAGTGACAAAATTATAACAACTTTGTCGTCATTCAGCAGATTTAATCCACAGTTCGCTCATTGTTATTTGGTATCCTTACTAAGTATTGTTGTTAGAATCGTTGTTAGTAGCGTTGTTAAGTTCACCGTCTCTCGATTTGAGGTTAAACATGTTTTTTGTTGGTTTAAAACGAACCCTATTCATCTTGATTATTGTTTTTATCGCTTTTGTTAGTTTGTTGCGTTACGGCTACGTTGAGAGCGCTGCTTTTCCCGATCGAAGTGCCATGCCCATACTTGCAAGTACCGAGTTAGAAGTGGTCGCAGAATTAGCTTTGCCGCCGGGTAATATTGCGGTGGCCGATAACTCAGATGTCTACTTTACGTTTCACCCAGAAGCTAAACCCCGCATCAATGTTGCGCGCTTGGTCAACGGCCAAGCTCAACCATTTCCATCTTTAGCATGGCAGCCCGGTGGGGCAGAAGCTATGGCGTTTAACGAAGTGCTATCGATCCGAATCGATAATCAACAAAGATTGTGGGCATTAGATAATGGCAAGCATGGTTTAGAGCGTGTTCGTTTATTAGCATTTGATTTAAACCAAGGAAAGTTGGTTGACCGTTTTACCTTTTCGCGCGCTGAGTTTGCACTGGGTTCTCATGCAAATGATTTTCAAATTAGCAAAGACGGTCGCTACATCATTATTAGCGACGCCAGTCTATTGGCTAAAACTCCTGCCATTATTATTTATGATACAAAGTTAAAAACGGCAAGACGTGTATTAGACCAGCACAAATCAGTATTAGCAGGCTCCTTTGAACCGGTTGTGCAAGGAATACCAATGACTCTGTTTGGGGTATTTACTGTTAATCCAGGTGTTGATGGTTTGGTATTAGATGCCAATGATGAATATTTATATTATGCCAGCGTCAGTGCAGATAAGCTTTATAGAGTTCCTTTAGCGGCATTGATTAACCAGGATTTATCAGCGGTTGAGTTGGCTACGCAAGTTGAAGTTGTCGGCGAAAAGACCATGACCGATGGTATGGCAATGGATGCCGCCGGAAATGTCTATTTATCGGATATTGAAAACTCGGCCATTGTTCGCCTCAATCCGCAAGGCCAGCTGGAAACTTTATTAAAATCAATCACCCTACGTTGGCCAGATGGTTTTAGTAATGGGCCGGATAATTATTTGTACTTTACGGCTTCTAGTCTGCATGAAGTTTTAGGAAAAAGTACCGATTACATTACCCAGCAGGGGCCCTATCAAATATATCGCTTTAAATTACCAAATAATGATCTGCTAAACGAAAATCAAGATAATGGTGATTTATGAAGTGTGTTTACCAGGCTGCGGATGTGTTAGAGGCTCATGTGATTCAAGGTTTATTAGAGCAGCATCGTATCAGCTCATTTATTGAGGGTGAGTATTTAATGGGCGCGGCAGGAGGATTACCCGCAAGTCATGATATTCGTATTTTGGTAAACGATGACGATTGGGAGCAGGGCGTTTCCTTGATGCAAGAATACGAACAAACCAACCGACCTTTAACCCAGCAAGCCCCCGTTGCTGAAGGTGGTATGCCGAGAAATGGCAATGGCTTATTAATCGCTATGGGTTTGATGGTATTAATGATTTTAATCGAAGCGCTAAGGTACTTTTTGTAACAATAACAATAACAATAACAATAACAATAACAGTAACAGTTGATCACAAGGATATAGAATGAGCTGGCTTATTAACCCTAAGCGGGTTGTGAATGTACGATTTTTGTTAGTGATCTTTGCTTGGTTAATTGTATCTGTGAACCATGTGCAAGCTAATTTTGCTGCATGGGACGAGAGCCAAGCCACTGACTCGGTTAGTGAATGGCTAACCAAAGAAAGCAATCACTTCACTATTACTTATCCGCAAGCAAACACGGCCATGGCAAACAAAGCACTGAACATTGCCGAGCGTGTGCACAACGAACTGTTCCCTTTTTTTAAAACCGAATTAAATGAAAAAACTCACATGGTGCTGGTGGATGATTTTGATGTGTCTAACGGCTGGGCAACTTTTTATCCCTATGCTCAGATACGTTTGTTTAGTAGCCCGCCGGATACTGTTTCTGGTTTAGAAGTTAATGACGATTGGCTACACACTTTAATACGCCATGAATACGTTCATATTTTACATTTAGAAATGTCGCGGGGCGCACCAAAAGACATCAGAAAAATATTTGGGCGTGTGCCTGTTTTATTTCCTCATGCGATCACTCCATCTTTTATGCTAGAGGGGTTGGCTACGTATTTAGAAACCAATGACGAATTAGGCTATGGGCGTTTACAAGGATCGTATTACGCCATGCAAATGCGTACCGAAGTTGCTGAGCAACGCTTGAAAAGTTTATCTGATGTGTCTGCACCATTGCGGAATCTGCCTTTAGGTATGCAGTATTTGTATGGCAGTTACTTTTTTAAATACTTAGCGGACACCTATGGCGAGCAATTTATTCAAATGTACCTATACCATTACGCAGGTCATATATTACCGGCAGTCAAACAAAATGCGACGCTAGAAGCCGTAATAGGCAAAGGTTTTGATCAAGTATGGCCAGAGTATTTAACTTGGTTACAGCAGCAATTTGCTGGCCCAATTAAAGCATTGACCGAACCGCAGTCAGCTGCAATAGCGGGGCGAGTGTCAGGGCAAGCGCTCAACTTAGATTTAGGCTTATTTAAAGACGCAGTGAGTAGCCAAGGAAATCGTTTTTATTACCTTTATAACAACGCCGAAGATACACCTGAATTAAGACTTTATCAGCCGGCTGCTGACCTTTCATCAACGCCAGTTCGCAGTGTTACTGAAATGAGTGATGTTTTGTCTTTTGATGTTAATCAGCAACAAGAGATAGTAGCCAGTCGACTCATAAGTTGGGCCGATGGACGGAGCTGGACCGACCTCGTTATTTTAGCAAATGATAAAAACGCCACAGAAAAGTTAATTACTCACAAATCCCGGCTGCGCAATGTACACTGGTTAAATAACGAATTAATGATTGCCAGCCGTAAAGTTAATGGTATTAGCGAATGGCTGCTGATAAATAAGCAAGGGGATATGTCTACCTTATGGCGAGGGGAAGATGACACGACTGTTATTGGTGATTTTGATACTGGGCCCATCTCATTAAATAAAAGCACTGATGATAAAAACTTGTATCTAGTCGCTGCTATCAAGCGTGCTAATCAAGGCTGGAATTTAGAACGAATCGATTTACACAGGCAAAACGATGAGCGCAGCCAGCAAGGCCAACAGTATTCCACAATCAGCAACTGGCAACCTCTCACCCAAACCAAAGCCATTGAAAATAGCCCCCAGGTTTTGGCTAATGGTGATGTGATTTATAGTGCAGATTATGATGGTGTTTATAATATTTATCGCTTAAACCCGCAAACACAATCGATTACACAGCTTACCGATATGTTAACAGGAGCCTTTACTCCGCGTTTATTAGACGATGAGCGGACATTAATTTTTCAAGCTTATCGTGCTGATGGTTTTGAGTATCGTTCTTTGGATCTTACCCATTCAGCGGCTAAGCAACCGTTGCCAACGTTTAACCATAGTAGCCAGCAGGGGCGTTATAATTATCCTAATCCGTTTAGCCTCGATGTCGATAAAACCCCTGCTAAGGCTTACTCTCCATGGTCAAGTTTGTTACCTCGCTGGTGGCTGCCGTATTATAACTCGACACCCGAAGCCACTCAGTTGGGGTTAGTAACCGGTGGTAGCGATTTATTGGCGCGCCATAATTATGATCTGTCTTTTAGTATTGATGGGCAAAATGAATTAAGCGATTTAAGTGTCTCGTACCGTTACGACAATCGTTATCAATTGGGGTTTGAGCGCAGCCATGAATACATTAATATTAATGACGATGATCAGCCAGATTATATTATTGAGCAAGATCGCTGGCTGTTGGCACGTCATTATTTGGCAAACGATTTACTTGCTTACCCGCAAGAAAACCCACTAGCGCTTCATGCTGGGATTATTGTTGAGCGTGAAAGCAGTGTCAGTCGTAAAGACTTATTACCCGTTTTTTGTATAGATAATCTAGGTGATTTGCACAAAGCCTGTGAAAAAACATTATTAGGGTTAGCCTTGTCGTTTGATACTCGCGAAGGGTACTTTAATAGTCCTGGTGTTTCTGCAGGGCGTTATGTTGATCTGGTGTATGAAAGTAACGATGCTTTAACAGGTATTTCCGATAGCGATTACCGTGGTGGTATTTTACAAGGGCAGTGGCAAGAGTATTTTGATTTACCCGGCAGGCGTTCGCTATCGTGGCAGTTATTGGCAGCGAAGGCCGATGCTAAAAGTGAGCAAATTACTCTAGGCGGTGATAACCGCTTAGCCGAATTAACCTTGTTTGGTCGTGATGATTTTGCTTTGCGCGGCTATCCTGCCTCTGTGCAAGGCGGTAATTATGTTCATATCCAGCGCTTTAACTACAACCAATGGCTTGCCAGAATTGATAAAGGTTGGGGTATATGGCCGATTGCTGCTGGGGATGTTTCAACCGATATTTACATCGATTACGGCAGCGCTTGGCACGACAATAATACTGCCAATTATTTAACCGGTGTGGGTATCGATCTGAACATAGAAGTGTTGGCGTTTTATAATCTTATGTTGCCCATGCGCTTGAGTGTCGCCCGTGGACTAGACAGCGCACTGGGCGAAACTCGTATTGGCTTAGGTATCAGCTTACCTTACTAATTTAACTTACTAATTTAACTTACTAATTTAACTTGCTAGTTTTACATTGCTAGCTTACTAAGTGATCACTTTTTGTTTTGAGCATTGAGTAAGGCTTTTAACTCTCGGATTTCTTTGGCGAGATCGTCCATAGAAATCCTGCCTTCGGCTTCATCTTTGGCGGCGCGAACTTTGGCATTTTCTTCTTCTAATACGTTTACCACAATACCAATAACCATGTTTAAAAACGCAAATGCAGTTAAGAAAATAAAGGTTAAATAAAATATCCAACTCAGTGGATAGACTGCCATTGTTTCGTACATAACGTCGGTCCAATCTTCAAACGTCATAACACGAAATAAGGTTAATAAAGATATGGAAATATCACCCCATAAAACCGGATTGATATTGGCAAAAAAAGTTGCACCGACAGCAGCGTAAATATAAAAAATAATAAACATGAGCAGCAAAACATAGCCAAACTGTGGCAAAGCACTGACCAGTGAGTTGAGCAGTAGGCGTAATTCGGGGATGATCGAGACCATTCGCAACACCCTAAATATACGTACTAAACGTCCTATTAATGCCATTTCGCTGTCTTCGATGGGGATCAAGCTAATGACTACAATAAGAGTATCGAAAACGTTCCAGCCATTATGAAAAAACCGTTTTTTATTTTCTTCTGCAATAAAGCGAATCACAATTTCAAATAAAAATATGACGGTAATCGACAAATCTAACCAGCGCACCAGTTGCATTATCTCTGCTGGTATCGGGTAGGTTTTTGCACCAATTAATAATGCCGATAAGACAATAATAGTGACGACAAACAGTTCAAAAATTTTGTTATTTCGTAAACGAATAGAGGCATCTTGGATTTTAGCAATATTCATGATGGTTGATGCTTTATAAAGTTGTGATAAGAGTAAAAATAAACCATTTTTAAATTAGATTATTGTTTCTTTAAAAAAGCACTCACGAGCACAATACGGGTGCCATTCACACGGCCTTCAACATGCAAAGGATTGTCGGTTAGAGAAATTCCTTTTACCATAGTGCCACGCTTAGCGGTAAAGTTAGCACCTTTTACCACAAGGTCTTTAATAAGAGTAACATTATCACCAGCAGCTAGTGCAGCACCGTTGCTGTCGCGGGTTGTTTCTGCACTAAAATCAACCATGCCGGCCTCTGCCCATTTTTGCACGTCTTCTTCAAAGTACATCATATCTACTAGGTCTTGTGCCCAGTCTTCACCCTTGGCTTTTAAGGTTTTTAGTTGACGCCAAGCCATTACTTGCACTGGAATTTCTTGGCTCCACATACTTTCGTTTAGACAACGCCAATGATTGCCGTCAATGGTATCTGGGTTGTTGATTTGGTCTGTGCAAGTTGGACAAAGCATTACACTTTGAGCAACACTGCCATCACTCGGTGCTACTTCAAATTTTGCAATCGGGCTATCAGCACTGCACAGTTCACATTGATTACCACAGCGGGCTAATAGCGTATTTTCAGTTGTCATTATAAAAACCTCAAAAATTATGGCGGTATTATGCCAGCTGTTAAGCAATAGTAGTAGTGAGAGATAGCCCGTTAGCTTTTACTCGTTTTGCACTATGTTAGGTTCGTCTAAAACTGACTCAAAGGCTTTAAGTCGTTTGTAGACAGATAGTAGTTCGACAATGGTTGTCCATGAGTTGACCAAGTACTGAAACGAGTTACTGACCTGGCCAAAGGCGGTGAGAATCTGTTGCAGAACGCCAAAGGTAATTGCGCCAACAGCAATGGTTGGTACTAATAAGACAAAGACAAAAATATTATCGGCTTGTAAATACAAGCTACGAGCGACGTTAAAATACATGTAGTGAAAATACAGGCGAAAATAGTTTTTACGCACGTTGTTAAATAATTCGTTTAGCTTTATGGGTTGTGCTCTATCTTTATCGTCTTCACCGTATACCAGTTCCTTACGAAACGCGGCTTCTACCTTTTGATTGTTAAACTCTAGTCCAGGCAATTTAATACCGACCAAAGCCAAAATACCGGTACCAAAAACAGACCAAAATAAGGCCGCATAAAATAATGGGTGAGCAATTTCACCCACAATGGGTAACTCTGATACATATTCCGATAACACCCAAAGTACGGGTAAGAATGCGAATAAAGTCATAACCGCTTCCACTAAAGACACCCCTAATCCTTCCATGATAGAAGCAAAGCGCATAGTGTCTTCTTGAATACGTTGCGAAGCTCCTTCCACTTTTCTTAGTTTCATCCAGTGTGCGGTGTAATACTCATTCATCGCAGTACGCCAGCGAAAGATGAAGTGGCTCACCAAAAAGCGCGTGGTTACATAAATAATAATGGCTAGAAAAGCGATTTCGGCAAATAAAATTATTAAATCAAATAACTGACCACTGGCAAGATTGACTTTTTGCTCACTCAGGGCCGCAGGATCGGCATTAGCGTCGGTGGATTTTAGCAGTGATTGCACAAGATCAAAAAATGGACGTCGCCAGTTATTGATCGCTACCGAGACCTGCACCGAATAATAAGTCGAAAACAAGATTGCCGATGACCCTACAATCGACCACCACTGCCATTTATGTGGCGAGATTTTAAACCACGTAAACGCAAATAAGGCGGTGCATAAAAAATAGAAACCATAAAACAGCAAAAAAGAATCGGTTACAAAGTGCCCAAGCCCAATCACCGGGGTTGAATCTGATAAATCCAACCCAACCATCGTCGCCATTTGCTGATTAAAGCTATACCAAATAGCAGAAGTTAAGCCGGAAAAAACAACCACTGATAAGAAAAATAATCGCGGATTGGGGAAAAACGATTTAAACATAGGGGTAGAAAATCCATTGTGAGCTGGTTTTTAGCCAGTCTTTATAATTATTAGGGCAAGCATTATATTTAATAATTGAAACTAATGATTGTAGAGTCGTTGGTGTTAATTAAGTTCTTTAAGCGTTTGTTAAAAAGCTATTTTTGTTTAGCACTACGAGACAATACCGACAAATTAAACTTTTTGCTCAATATTTTATCCAGTGTTGCTGTGGGTAACCAACGTTGAAGAAAGGGTAATACAAAACTACCGTTACCAATTCTTATTACCGCTTTAGGATTTTTGTTGAGCTGTTCCACTAATATGTTAGAAAATTCTGCTGCCGACGTTGGGTTATCTTGAGACGCTGTCGCCCGTGCTTTAATCGCCTCTTTTAAGGGGGCATAGAGAGAATGATCGCTGATGCGCTTTAATACTCCGGTTAATGAATTGTCGCCGAACTTTGATTCAATGGCTCCTGGTTGCACAGTAATAACCTTGATTCCTAAAGGCGCAAGTTCCATTCGCTGTGCATCTGATAGTGAATGCAGTGCTGCTTTGGTTGCGCAGTAAGCACCAGAAAAGGGTGTGGTGGTAATGCCCGATACCGAACCAATATTAACGACTTGTGCATTGGCTGATTTCATTAGCAGCTCTAAACAAGCCTTGGTCACTTCCATGGGAGCAAAAACGTTGGTTTCAAATTGCGCCCGTAAATCTTCAATCGGCATATCCAGCAAAGGCCCCATAGCGGCATAGCCAGCATTATTGACCAAAATATTCAACTTTGTGCAATCTTGTTTAATGGCTGCTACGGCATTATGAATACTGCTGGCATTGTTCACATCCAGAGACAAGCGCGTTAAGTTGGGATGATCACTCAGGTCATCTAAGCTGGCTAGATTGCGGGCGCTGGCATATACCTTAAACCCTTGCGTTAAAAATGTATTACACAATGCACGGCCAATGCCCGATGAGCAGCCAGTAATTAAAACAGTATTCATGAAGATGCCTGTATTTTTGCGTTAACAGCGGTGTTATTGAACCAAGGTTGCGCTTGTTCTAGTTGATGGGCTAACTGTAACAATGTTTTCTCGTCTCCCAAAGGGGCAATAAATTGTGAGCCCAGTGGTAAACCAGAGTCAGTCCAATAAAGAGGAACTGACATAGCCGGTTGCCCTGTTAAATTAGCCAGTTGAGTAAAGGGCAGTTTTTCTAGGTTGTTAAGTGCAACTTTACGGCTCATACCGGTTTTTAATAACAGTTTTTGCAAACCAAAAGCGTTGACCAATTTTGTGCCAATTTTATCCAAAAAGTTCAAATCTAATGCGCCAATTTCTAGCGGTTCACTGCCCAACGTGGGGGTGAGTAATACATCGTATTCTTGATGTAATGCGTTCATGCTTTGACTAAAGTCATTCCAGCGGCGCTTGGCGGTGACAAAGGTTTCTGCAGATATCTTTTTACCAATGTAACCCAGCAGTTTTGTTTCGTCTTCAACATCTAAATTACTGAAGTTGGTGTTCAGCAGTTTGGCAGCAAACTCCAGATCAGCGGCAACGTGGCCATAATACATAGTGAGGTAGCTATCGATTAAATGATCTGCATTAATATAAGGATGGACCTGCTCAACCTTATGGCCTAAGGATTCTAATAAAGCTACGCTGTGCTGTACCGATTTTATCGCCTCGTCGGTGACTGGGCGATCTACAAACGATTGCACGGTGTAGGCAATTTTTAAAGGTCTTACTGGAGTGTTTAAACAGGCCAGAAATCCATTTTGTTTATTCACTGGATAGGGTGTACTGCCATCGGGGCCCGAAACTACATCCAGCATAGCGGCACTGTCACGAACAGAGCGAGTGATCACATGTTCAGAGGAGGCACCATCCCATATTTCAGCGTAATAAGGGCCAGTTGGGTTGCGCCCGCGCGACGGTTTTAAGCCAAATAAACCACAACAAGCCGCAGGAATTCGTATCGAACCCCCACCATCTCCACCAGAAGCCATAGGTACAATACCCGCAGCAATAGCCGCCGCTGAACCTCCACTGGAGCCACCCGGAGTGTGTTTCAAGTTCCATGGATTACGAGTTGGGCCAAACGCTTTAGGTTCGGTGATACCCATTAAGCCAAATTCTGGGGTATTGGTTTTACCAAAGATAACTAAACCAGAAGATTTAAATCGGGCGACTAACTCACTGTCGCTAGGCGAGATGTTGCCTTTAAACGCCGCGCTGCCGTTCGACAGGGGCGTGCCTTCGAGCGAACCGAGTAAATCTTTCAATAAAAAGGGTACCCCAGAAAAAGGGCCATCGGGCAAGCCTTGTTGTATTTGCTGGTGGGCAAAGTCGTAAAGCTTGGTAATGATTGCATTAATAGCAGGGTTTTCTTGCTCGGCTTGAGCAATTGCAGTTTCTAATAATTCGGTTGCCGTTAGGTCTTTGTTTTTGACCAGCTGAGCTAACCCTAATGCATCGTAATTAGCGTAATCTTTGAGCATGTAGACCCCGGAAATAAAGTTTTATTGACTCTATCATAGGGTCCTTTTAAGCAGAAGAAGTTACAGCTGGGTAAATTGCTCACCGTCAATATTGATTGCTACAAAACCCACGTTTTGCTGTGTTAACCAAGAATACCCAGGCTTTTCGATCAACATGCACAAGGTAGCGAGGCTACCAGCCACCAAGCATTGGGGCGCTAAAACAGTAACCGATGCCCAGTAATTAATCGGCCAACCACTGTTGGCTTTTAATAGATGACAATAACGACGATGATTAATAATCGTAAATCGTTCGTAATTGCCGCTGGTTGCCATCGCACCGCCGTGTAAGGTAACGGTTTGAATAGCCTGCTCAGGTTGTTGTGGATTTCGAATCCCAATTTGCCAACCCGATTGATCACACTTGTCACCAATAATGCGAATATCACCGCCTAAGTCGATAAGACCGTGTTTAATGCCTAATGATTGAAATACCTCAGCCGCTTTGTCGGCTGCGTATTCTTTACCAAAACCACCAAAATCAATTTCCATGTGGCGTTTAGGCAAAAAAATCTGGCCTTGATCCCACTCAACCGACGGCCAATCAATAAGCGGCAAGCACTTATTAATAGCCTCTTGGCTAGGCAATGTTTGAGACTTAAAGTCCCATACTTGGCGAAGGATGCCAGAGGTAATATCAAATTCGCCTTGGCTTTGCTGGTAGCACATGTTTGCGTAATTCAGTAAACCGGCAGTTTCTAAATCGATGCTGGTCGCTTGTATGCCTGCATTTTTATTAATGGTTTGCAGTAGGCTTTGTTCACGATAGCGGCTGTATTTATGCTCAATGCGTTGTACTTCTGCTTGTGCTTTTAAACAGGCTTGGCGAACAATGTGATCATCTCCTTGCACTAAAAATTGGCAAGGCGAAGCCATGGCGGTAAAGTTGTGTTGGTAAACATTCATGACCATAATTTACTAGAATTTATAATCTATGCCAGCAGTGATGCTAGTGAAGTTCACCAAGCCCGGTGTTTCATCGCTATCGCGCTCAAACAAAGCGAGTTGCTCGCGGCTAAGATATTGCTGCCAGTTAAGGTGCAACGCCCATTGTTTAAATGCTAACTTATTGTTTAAACCGACGGTTATCGCGCCATAACTGGATAAACGATAGTCACTGCTGTTAAAACGATCTGGATCAGGAGTGCGTTGCAAAGAATAAAAATTAGCGCGAGTCTGGGTGTAATAGCGAGCACGCGGGGTGGTGATAAATTGAAACTGCCCGAAAGTAACTGACTGAGCCCACTCAAAATCTAACGTGTGCGATGAAATTCCCCAATCATCAAAATAATATCGGTAGCTAGAATGCATTGCGGCACCCTCGCCGACATCCATAAATTGTTTGTGATTGGCCGAAAGAGTCACCTGGTCCCGTTGGCTTGGTCTGCTATCTTCAAACTTATAAGGGTCTGACAAATATCCAGTTAATTGAGTAAAGCCAACTCCTATTTGTAAACTGCTGTATTTATCCAGGATTTGGTTAATGCCTTCATAAATTGAAAAGCTACGTTTGTGAGCACCGTCGGCTTTTTGTCGAGCAGCAGAAAGATTAGCATCAGTAGGGGACAGCTCGTCATAGCTCACCGACAGGGCACCGATTAATGTAGTGTGCTTATCAAACAGTTCTAATGTGCCATCAACACCCAAGGCCAAAGATTGATAATCATTTTCACTAGAAATAGCCAGTAAGCCGCCTGCAGTGCCTTGGTCAAAGTATTTTTTAGGTGCTACTTTTGCATCGATTCTTTGCTCCTCAATACTGGCACCACTCATAATTAAAGCACTTTTACCTTCTGCATCTTTATAAGTTTGTGTGGGAGAAGCCCCACTCATGGTTTCAAACTGCAATTCACTGCTAACATACCAAGAGTCACCGACTGGGGTTTGGTAGCCGATTTGCTGAATATCTATTTGGTAGCGTTTAACATCAGGAGTGAACGTACGTGCTCGGGGAGCATCGGCTTCTTGATATTGGGTGTATCGATAGCTCAGTGTTTCTGCGGTAGGGGCTGCTTCTGCTTGAACCTGGGAGGGAATGGCCATCGCAGCAGCACTTAATGCAGTTAATGCGGTCATCTTTTTCATTAAAAAATCCTTTTAATTACAACCGCAACCGCCACCAGCAGCTTGCCCACCGCCGGATGAGCCTTCTTTACTAAAATAAATATGATTATCTAGCGATACGCCAAGAGCATCTTTTGCAGTCATCACGTCTTTTGACAAATAGCCTCTTTGCCAAGGCTTTACACTGCTACACCCCGAGTTGATAAGGCTAGTACAGCACAACAAAAGAACCAGCAACGCTTTCATATTACATACCCTTATCGAGTAAGGTGACTATTTCTTGCTCTAACCGTTTGGCATCCGATTTTTTAAAACCTTCGTGCACTTTGTGAATGTTCCCTTGGCGATCAATAAGATAACCGGTGGGCATTCCTCTCACGCCATAAAGATTGGGAGTGACGCTGTTTTCATCACGGATAGCAGGGTAGCTAACTGGATACTGCTTGAGAAAATCAAGAGCCTCGTCTATATTTTCATCCAAGTTAATCGCCATGACCTCGAATCCTTTAGCGAAATACTTTTCTCGTAACTCACTTAAAACCGGTAAAGATAAACGGCAGGGGCCACACCAAGATGCCCAAAAATCAACATAAACCACAATGCCGCGGTAATTATTTAATTCCAGTTCACCACTGGATTCTAGTTTGGGTAACTTAAAATTAGGCGCTTCATCATCGAGTTCAAGGGCAAGTGTTGATTGCGAATGACTAACAAAAAATAAAGTGAATACCAGCATTATTAAGGTCGACTGAACAGTGCGGTTTGCCCTAATAAAAACGTTTAATAGAAGCGATTCTTGAGCACACATCATGGTTATGTATTCCTAGGAAAAAATTGAAAAATCATCAACAGTTAAAGGGTATTGGCGAGCAAATTCATGATCATCAATACCTAATTCTTTTCGTAACGCCAAATTAACATGAGCAGGAGTCAGTAACTCACCGTTGCTATCGGGCATGCCCGTGGTGCGATTAAGGGGCTGCGACATGAATTTATCGGTGGATGCGCCAAATACTTGTCCGCCTTTGCCACTACCTGTTGGGTGCATCACCATCACACTGGTCACTGGCCAATGATCTTTGCCATTGCCTGAATTGTAATAGGGTGTGCGGCCAAAGTCAGAACCAATAACGACGGTGGTTCGCTCGGCTATGCCAGCAATAGTCAGAGCCTCTTGTAGATAGGCTACGCCTTCTAACAAGTCCCCTAAGTTTTGATAGTGCGCATTATCATGATTACCATGAGTATCAAATCCACCGGTACTTAAATTAGCGCTGGCAGCAATGCCCGATTTAAACGCGGCAGCTATTAAAGACGCTTGTCGTTTAAAGCCTTGTTCACGATTGTTCATGTGCGCATTGGTGGGTAATACGTCTTCAATTATTTCTTTTTCATCACTCAATTGCGCTAAGTTATTGTCTTCTTGGCGCACGGTGAATAGCTGGTTAAGTTGTTGTCTTCTTAGAGGTAAGGATTCATTCGCTTTTTGGCGAGCAATACGTTCTGCTTGCGCTTGTTTAACACGAGCATAAATATCCGTGCTGCTGTCTTCACTTTTATAGTGGTAATTATCACTGTTGGGATTGGCTAAACGGTCGATAAATCCGGCACTGCTAGCGCGGGCTCGTGATACCAGTGAAGCGGTAAAATCATAACCGCCGTTACTGATATAGGCCATGGGTAAACTTGGATTTTTACTGGCAGCAAACAGAGCCGCTAAGCTTGGGTAGCCAGTTTCTAGATTACCACTCCAAGTGGCGCGATTGCCTGTGTTGTGATTATTCGTACCATTGTCTATGCCGTTAATAACGGTGAGCTTATCGTGAAACGTAGTGAAAAAGTGTTGAAATTGTTGATCAACTCTTGCGGTCACTTCATCGCTGTTATTCAATCTGGGAGTATCACTCCAAGTCATGCCGGATACTGGGTTGCGTTTGGTTGTTGTATTAATGGCAACCGAGTTGATCGAGCCCCCATTGCGCGCACTGGGCCGCTCGGATAAGTACTGGCCCAAGTTACCTTTTGGATCGCACAGCGATGTAGGGTCCCAGCCACCCCCAGCATTAACAATTACCAAAAATTGGTCGGGCGCATTGGCATGAGCTTTATTGATGGATAAAGGCAAGCTGGCGGTCATGCCTGTAGCTGCCAGTAATTGCATAAAATCACGACGTTTCATGGCATTCCCCTTATTCATAAAGATAGCGATAGTCAGATAATAAATAGGTGATGACCGCCATCCAAGCCCGAATGACGTAGTTTTCATCCTGTTCTATGCGCTGTTCATTGGCTAACGCTTGGTCGTTGTTTTCTCTATCCCAGCGTGCTCTACAGGTATAACTTAAATAAGTTGAAGGACGTGGCGAGTAGTTGTTTCGGTTATCGAGCATGGTTTGGCCCGCTTGCCAGGTATCTAAAAATAACGCGTAGGTTGCATTAATCTCGGGATGATTAATGGCTAAATCTTCGCTTAAAAACGTTTTGTGTAAGTATTGAATGTTTTGCTTAATCGCAGCGACATTTGACGCCGATTCAATGCCGTCGTTATCAAAGGGCTCTGTATCCACACCGACGTATTTAAATAATCGACGCTCATTGATTTGACTACTTCTAACCTTGGTAAAGTCAAAGGCGGTTCCTCGACACGCCATTTCAACGGCCATGCGTTCTTGCATAGCGACCATAAGCCCACTGGGATTATGAATACGATCAATAACAGAATCGGAGTCAATTCCACCAAACATAATGCGGTTATCTCTGTCGTTAGCGCGTAGCTCATACCAGTCAAAACCCATGGTGGCGGTTAATTTTCTTTGTAGCATTTCTGGGCTTAGTAGCCGTGACGCTCCAATGTGGTCGGCAGCAATTTGTTTGCTGTTATCAATAGCTGCTGCTCGGTAATAAGGGCTTAGTAGTAGCCCAGTAATAGCGGTTTTAATATTCCAGTTGTCGGCCACCATACCTTGGCCAATATTCAGTAAAATACTTTTTTGGGCATTAAATGCCGTAATGGTATCTGGATCGGCATTATTACCCGGTGCTGGTAGTAAGTCCTGACCAATAATGCCTTTGTATAAATGACGTGTCATGGCGGTAATAAAACGAGGATCTTGCGCCATTTCGCGGCCCAACCATTGTAATAACGCATCAAAATCACTGTCACTGCCAGATTTGTTGGGTTCTTTGCCCGATAATCCAGCCGCTTCTATATTGGCTGGCCAGATATTATTAGGTCTGTAGCGACCGCGTTCGTCCCAATGCTGAAAAGTAGAAGCGACAGGATCCATTACCTGATGGCAGGTATAGCAAGCAGGGTTTTGCAAAGTGGGGAAGGTGCTGGTGGTATCAATCGAATCCGCCGGGCGGTTACCTTCAATCGCTAAGATGTCGGTATCTAAAAACATACGATAAATCATGTAAGAACGATGACGGTTTAAGTTGGTGTTGGTGGTCGGAAAGCGATTTAAAAACATGGCAGAGGTTAATATGCCAGCGTGCGGGATGCCTTCTAACTTTGCCGGTTTGAAATCATTTGGGTCGTAACGCAAGGTGGCTTGAGAATAGCTTGAGGAGTATGCCTTACAAGGTGCAGCATCATCGCTTAGTTGTTCAAAGTTGGCTGACGGATTCAATAACTGAGCGTTATATACTTTTTGGCTGTACCAGTTAACCATGGTGTAGTCGGCTGTAATCAGTTCGGTAATAGGGCGATTATTGCGAACAATGTAGTTGATTAGCTCAAGTCCTTCGCGAGCGACCGCATCGTTAGCAAACACATTGGCACATCCGCGATTATCGTCGTTTATTTCATCTTGTAATTGTTGAGCTTCTTCTTCACCTTCAACATTTGGGTAAGCAGCGTCGTACCAATTTCTGTTCGGATAATCATCGCGATCTAATAAATTTAATGCGCCATTAAATTGATTTACTCTTAGGTATTTGTCGGTTAAAAATACATCATTAAATATTTCAGTTAAGCGGTTATAAAACTCATCTTCATCCATAACTCGCTTCATGACTTGGGAGAATCCAAGCTCGCCGCCAGTAGTTACCTCATTGATTTCTGCATCCGTAGGTAAGCGCCCCGCTAATTGAACTGTGGCGTTTCTGAGGGTACTGGTTAAGGGTACTGCAGATACACCTTCCAAACTGGTCGTTGCTTGATACAAGGATAAACCATTAAACGCATACATGATGTATTCGGCGACATCGCTGGCACATTGGCCTGTACAGTCACTGACTTTGGCATTGCCACCAATGGGCATGGTTAAACTGATTTCGTTGGCAAGATTGGTAACACTGGTACAATTTGGGCAAGCAACTAACGCTTTACCAATGGGTGTGCCATTGCCTTCAGTGCCATGACAGCCTGCACATTGTTGAGCGTATTGACGAGCGCCTTCAGGGTTAAAATTACCAAAATCTAAATTGCTTTGCCCCGATGCACCGCCAACATCACCATTGTAATCTTGTTGGCATCCAGCGCTAGCGGTTAAAACACACATTATTGCTAAGAGTCGGAATATGTTCATAGGGCAGGTACCTGATGTATTTAGCATTTAAAATTAACCGTAAACGGGTTTAATTGCTGCTAATTGAGTCACGTTATGACATTTTTTAATTGGGCTGCTTATCGCTAAAATGCGCAGTACGTCATTAAAGGGGTCTAGAAATAGGTTGAAATTAGATTAAAAGATTTCAAAAGGTGTGAATAAGGTCATAAAAATACAATCAGCAGGAACAGCCGTAAGATTAGGTCTATACTCACTAAGTTGTTAATAAATTATTGAGAAGTCTTATTTTGCGTTCCATACTTTTGCTATTGTGTATTTTTTGGGTTTCTTTAGCTTCCGGTTTAGAAACTGTAGAGCTCGGCGACTTGCATAAACAATATTCGTTAAACGATCATGTTGAATACTTGATTGATCAAGACGGCGTATATTTTGTCGACCAGCTGATGTCAGAAAGTGTTAATCAAGACACTTCGCGCTGGCTCACCCATAACAAAGAAACCTTATCGTTTGGTTACAGTAATGCTGTGCATTGGCTGCGTTTTAAGCTGGATAATCAAACCGATGATGAAATATCTAAATTATTAGAAATAGAATATCCAGTATTAGATGACGTGCAAATTTTTATTTATGATGAAAATAATGCCCTCATTGAGAAAAAAGTCTTAGGCGATAAGGTTCCTTTTGCTGAACGTGAAATTTTTCATAGGAACTTCTTAATTCCATTAACCCTTGCCAGTCAACAAACTCAAACTTGGCTTTTACGAGTAGAAACTTCAAGTTCGGTACAAGTCCCCATGACGATTTGGCCAGAACGTACTTTTTTTATTCAAGATCAATCTAAGATTATGAGCATGGGGGTTTATTTTGGCATTATGCTGATTATGACCCTGTATAACTTAGTCGTTTTCTTTTCCGTAAGAGAAAACAGTTATTTGTATTACGTCTTCTATGTTGCTTCGATGGCACTTTTTTTAGCCAGTTTACAAGGTCTTAGTTTTCAGTATATCTGGCCTATGGCCACCCATTGGAATGACAGCGCTATTGTAGTTATGTTATCGGGTGTGGTGTGCTTTGCTAGTTTATTTGCCCGCGACTTTTTAGAATTGCGCAAGAGTCAGCGATTGCTGTATCACCTTTTTGGTATCGTTGTTGTATTCTCGCTGAGTATTATGATCGCTACTAATTTCATCCCTTACTATGTGTTAATTAAAACCTTAATTGTGTTGGCTTTTGGGGTCATTTTTTTGGTGACTTATACCGGGGTTCTTCGTTGGGTTCAGGGTTTTAGTGCGGCGCGTTTGTTCACCATAGCTTGGTCAACCATGCTTATGGGTGGAGCCATATTGGCCCTTAATAAATTTAATTTTATACCCCGCAATTTTATTACCGAAAATGCCGTGCAATTAGGATCGGCAATTGAAGTTATCTTGTTATCTTTTGCTTTAGCCGACCGCTTAAACCAAGAAAAACGCGAGCGTTATGAAGTGCAGTTAACACTGTTACAACGCGAACATGAAGTGCAAGAAGCCCAGGCCGAATCGTTAAGAGTTGAGCGCAAAGCAAACGAAACTCTAGAAGAAAAAGTAAGAGAGCGAACTAACGAATTAGAAATTGTTAATAAGAAATTAGCCGATCTATCCACTACCGATGCATTAACCGGGGTGAGAAACCGCCGCTATTTTGATCATGTATTAAAGCGCGATTTTAATCGTGCGCGCAGAGAAAAAGAACAATTAGCAATTTTAATGTTAGATATAGATCATTTTAAAAAGGTGAACGATGACTATGGTCACCAGGTCGGTGATGAAGCTTTAAGGCGTGTTGCGGTTGTATTAACCGATGTAGTCCATAGAACGACAGACGTGCTAGCCCGTTATGGTGGTGAAGAGTTTGCCATCATATTACCCAATACCGATATTGAAGGAGCTCAACTTGTTGCAGAAGAAATTAGAAAAAGAGTCGCAGAAGAAAGAATGAGCTCTGTCGATGAAGAGTTCTTCGTTACGGTATCTATTGGAGTCATGGGCGATGAGCCTTGTATCAAAAATAACAGCGCAGATGTATGGCTCAGAGAAGCGGATTCAGCCTTGTATATGGCAAAGGCTTCAGGGCGAAATAAAGTTGTTATTTCACCTCACTGTCAGACAAAAAATGAGACCACATAACCCAACGACCAAGCTAAAACCAGCAGTGATGTTTGTGCCAGCTGGGTATTTAATTGTTCACCACTGCGGCGATGGATTAACCCAGCAAGACCCAAGTTAAGGGGTAATAGCAGGGTATTGAACCAAGGCGAATATGGATTGCATGCTAGTAATGCAAAAGGCAATAACAGCAAAGCACCATAAACAGAGTGACTCGCTTTTAAGCCAAGCCGATAAGCCAAGGTTATCTTACCTGCAGCAGCGTCGGTTGTTATATCTCTGATATTGTTTACCAGCATGATCGCCGCAATGAGAAAACCGACCTCAGTTGCGGGTATAAATACCTGCCAATTGAATTGTTGGGTTTGTAAATAATAGCTGCCGACGACGCCTAGCCAACCAAAAAATAAAAAAGCGGCGATTTCTCCAAGACTTCTCGAAGCTAAAGAATATTTTCCACCGCTGTATAAAAAAACGCCAGCAAGTGCTAATCCGCCTAACAAGAAAAATAGCCAGCCCCCAACCCAGATTAAATAGCTACCGCTGGCGATTGCGAGTAAAGTAAAGCCTGCAATGGCTTTTTTGAGAGATACAACAGTCAGTGCCCCAGATTGAATCGCGCGCACTGGCCCTGTACGATCATCCCCATCGATTCCCGCAATATGATCAAAGTAATCATTAGCAAGATTGACCGAAATTTGTAGAAACAAACTGCACAGCAAACACAGCAAGGCAAGAGTGATGTCGAGTTCATGATTGATGATGTTTTTTAGATCAAACCACGCCAACAATTGCCCGAGTAAAATAACCGAAATCGCAACGCTCAGGGTTTTTGGGCGTATTGCATGAAATAAAAGTGATAACATTGAGTATTGTGCAGCCTTAATAAATCAGTGCGGTATAATGCCTTGTAGCCATATTTTTTGATAGCGCCAGCAGCGCAATATTTTGAACAGAGAAAACCGTCACATGAGAGTATTTTTGTATTATTTATTCCGATCTCCCGTCAGGCTGGCGCGGGTGAGTCATAAGCGAGGCAAACGAAAAATACGGCGAGATTTATTGGCGGTTAAAGCCGTACTGGCACAAGAAAAGAAAGAAACACGAGAAATGCTAACTGTGTATAAAAAATTTACTCATGGTGAAGCCAGTGCTCAAGAAATGAAAATAGCTAATGAGCAGATGGTCGATATTTTAAAGGGCCTAGGTGTGGGTATTTTTGCAATATTGCCGTTTGCTCCCATTACCATCCCTTTTTTAATTTATATGGGAAAGCGCTTTGGCGTAGAAATATTACCCAGTGCTTTTTATGAAAAAGAAGCATTAAGGAATATTAATATCAAAACGGCCAAAGAAGAATTTAAACAAGAAGTGAAACACGAAATACAAAAAGAAATTAATAAATAGTTATAGGCTCGCTTACTTAACCAGAACACCATCAAGGAGAGGGAGCCCCTCTAAATCTGGCCAGTTTCCTTGGCTAGGAAGACACATCAAAGAGTAATTCTTATCTTGCCAATTAAATTGCACTTGCAAGGCATGCAAGTAACAGCGGTCGCTGCTGGCTCCTTTATAGCGAAGATCCCCTAAAATTGGACACCCTAAACTTTTTAACGCCACTCTAATCTGATGTGTTTTACCTGTTTTAGGGGCTATTAAATAAAAACGAACAGCAAGGCTATTATTAGACTCAACAGCACAAGAATTGAAGTAGGTAACTGCAGGTGAAGAAAGTTTGCGAGTCAGAAGCCAACCGCCATTGCGGCCTTTTTCCATATCACCTTTTACCCAGCCCTGTTTCTTTTTCGGTTTACCTTGAGCTAAAGCGATATACTGTTTTGAAATCTTCTGATTAGCGAATAACTCACCAAATTGGGCTGCAGCTTGAGCAGATTTAGCAAAGATAACCAGTCCAGAAGTTGCTTTGTCTAAACGATGCACAGGCCATAGACGCTCTGTTGTAGAATCGATCTTCTGTGCGGCGCTTAGTGCCAACTGTAAAAGGCTTAACGCTTCTGGTTGCGACTGTTCCTGCTGCATACTAATGCCAGCAGGTTTATTAACTACTAGCCAATCAGAATGATTGTGAACAACAGAAATCATTGACGACTTTGCTCTTCAACAATTTGTAATAAGCGGCGAACCAAGGCCTCAAAAGTTTGTGCTTCGGTATTATCTTTACTGGCATTAAAACTGTACATTAAACGCTCAATCTCTTCTTTAGACATATATTGAACAGCAACGGGATTGATCATACTCAGTACTCAGTCATTAAAAACGGTGCGCATTGTATCCTAAAGCTTTTATAAAGAAACCACCTTGAGCTGGCTCAGGGTTTACTGGATTATATTGAAAGTCCTATTAGTACAAAAAAACAACAAAGCTTGAAAAATCATTCCGTGATGGGTATTAATGACAACTCAATTTTTAAGGTAATATCATTATATGTCGATGAGTTGTCGTTTACACTGTGGTGCTTGCTGCATAGCACCGTCGATATCCTCTGCAATTCCGGGTATGCCACACGGTAAAAAAGCGGGTGAACGCTGCATACAATTGAGCGACGATAATTTATGTCAACTCTTCGATAAACCAGAACGCCCCAAGGTATGTGCCGATTTTTCTGCTGAAGAATGGATTTGCGGTACTAATAAAGAACAAGCATTGGCTATTATTAGTCACCTTGAAACCGTGACCTAACCTAGTACCCATTGAATTTATGTGATGGCAATTATGACGACCCATACATTACTTAATCAGTTAATTGGCAGCATTAATCAGCATCAAGCGCGGATAATTGATCAGCCAACATTGCCTCAAGCAGGTGTGTTGGTGGCTATTACCAACGAAACAGATCCGCAGCTGGTGCTGACTCAACGAGCAAGGCATTTAAGCAGTCACAGCGGCGAAGTGGCCTTTGCTGGGGGAAAGCGTGATGAAACAGATCCAGATATTGTATATACCGCATTAAGAGAGGCTCACGAAGAGATCAATTTACCTTCTAGTCACGTTAATGTGGTGGGGGAGCTTGACCAAGTAGTGTCGCTTTTTGGCTACTTAGTCACGCCCATTGTCGGCATAGTGCCGGCAGAAACCGAGTTTGTTGCTAATCAAGATGAATTAGATGCAATCTTTAAAGTGCCGTTGCGCTATTTTTTAGAAAATGAACCCGACGATTATATGAAGCGAGGGAAGATACTTATCCCAAGCTATCATTATGAAGGCTTTCGAATCTGGGGGCTTACCGCCATGATGATCACCGAGATGATGAATAATCATCTTAATGCCAATATCACGATCAGGTTTTGAAAAAATAAGTTATTAACCGTTTAAAAAGGCAGTACTACCTATGTTATATCAGCTTGGTGACCGCAAACCTAAAATAGAAGGCGCTCATTTTATCGCCGACAGTGCCAGCATTATTGGCTCGGTAATTTTAAAAGAAAACGCCAGTGTGTGGTTTAACTGCACCATTCGTGGTGATAACGATGTGATTACTATTGGCGAAAACAGCAATGTGCAAGATGGTGCCGTGTTACACACAGACCCAGGGTTTAAGTTAACCTTAGGCAAAGGTGTTACGGTTGGTCATAATGCGATGGTGCATGGCTGTGAAGTAGGTGATTACACGTTAATTGGTATCAATGCGGTTGTATTGAACGGCGCAAAAATTGGCAATCATTGTTTAATTGGTGCCAATGCTTTTATTCCAGAAGGTATGGTTATTCCAGACGGTTCAATGGTCGTAGGTTCACCAGCGGTGATTAAAAAGCAACTTTCTGAACAGCATAAAAAAATGTTGGAATTAGGCGCAGCACACTATGTACACAATAGTCAGCGTTACAACAAAGAATTAGCCGAGATTACCATTGCCGATGCAATTGCGGCCATTGAATAGCCCAGCAAAAAAGAGAACACTAACGTGAGTGAAGATAACAAATCAGCATTTCAGCCACAAACACAGATGCCATCAAAGCAGGCCGACAAGCCTGTTAGCTCTCCTTGTGTCAATATCTGCAGCTTGGACGAACAGGATATTTGTTCTGGATGTTATCGCACCGCTGATGAGATTTTTCAGTGGGGAAAAATGGACGATAATGCGCGCAGGCAAGTATTAAAAAATGTGGCTGAGCGCGAAGCCAGTAGCGGCAGCTTGATGAAGTTTTAGCGGTAATTTTTAGTTTAAAAATATTTAATTAGGAACATATATGACCACCATAGGAACACCTTTTTCGCCATCAGCAACCAAAGTTTTATTATGCGGTGCCGGTGAATTAGGTAAAGAAGTCGCCATTGAATTTCAGCGTTTAGGCTGCGAAGTAATTGCTTTAGATCGTTATGAAAATGCACCAGCGATGCAGGTTGCTGATCGCAGCTACACCTTAAGTATGCTGGATGGTGAAGCGTTAGAAACCATTATTAAAAAAGAACAACCCGATTACATTATTCCCGAAATCGAAGCCATTGCCACCGATACCTTGGCCGATCTAGAGCAACAAGGCTTTAATGTGGTTCCTTCTGCTCGAGCCACTCAGCTCACCATGAATCGCGAAGGGATTCGTCGTTTAGCGGCAGAAACTTTAGCCATTCCAACCTCGGCCTATGAGTTTGCCAGCGATAAAAAGCAATTTGACCAAGCCATTACCAATATCGGCCTACCTTGTGTGGTAAAGCCGATTATGAGTTCATCGGGCAAGGGCCAAAGCTTAATTAAAAGCGCTGATCAAATAGATGCTGCATGGGAATATGCTCAAGAAGGTGGCCGAGCAGGTGCAGGTAAGGTGATTGTTGAAGGTTTTGTCGATTTTGATTATGAAATTACCTTACTAACTATTCGTCATAAAACTGTTTCGACCAAAAAAGAAAGTAGCAAAGAAGGCGCTGATGCCAAACCTGCGGCAAAAGACTCTGTAATCGCTACAAGTTTTTGTCAACCGATAGGGCATCGTCAAGAAAACGGTGATTACCAAGAATCTTGGCAGCCACAGGCGATGTCTAGCTTGGCCTTAAAGCGTGCACAAGAAGTTGCCGATAAAGTGACTACCGAACTGGGTGGTTGTGGACTGTTTGGCGTGGAATTATTCGTTAAAGGTGATGACGTGATTTTTAGTGAAGTATCGCCGCGCCCTCACGATACGGGCCTTGTAACATTAATCTCACAAGATTTATCGCAATTTGCCCTGCATGCCCGTGCTGTTTTGGGATTGCCTATTCCTAATATCGTGCAACACGGTGCTTCAGCATCAGCGGTACTGCTGGTCGAAGGCGAATCGAATAACATTCGTTACTCGGGCTTAGATAAAGCGTTGGCTGAAATAAATACCCAGTTGCGCTTGTTTGGAAAACCAGAAGTTTCTGGCCAGCGTCGCATGGGTGTTGCGTTAGCGCGGGGCACAGAAGTAGGCCATGCGGTACGCAAAGCATTGGCGGTTATCAGTGCGATTAAGGTCGAAGTATAGGCTTAATGAAATAAACAAAACTCAGAAAAAAATTAAGAAATATTAAAAGGGGCGAATTTATGATTCGCCCCTTTTTATACCCGTATAAAAATCTTCTAGACTGTTGTTAGTTTTGCTTTTGGCTCTGGCAAAGAGTGTACTAAAATGCGTTTAACTACTCCCTTATATTGCTTGAAAAATGAACCTGTATGATAGGGAATACCTAATTCTTTGGCTATTTCTTGCACCTTGGGTGAAATTTCTGCATAGCGGTGAGCGGGTAAATCGGGAAATAAATGGTGCTCTACTTGAAAACTAAGATTGCCACTTAATACGTGCAACAAGCTGCTGCCTTGAAAATTAGCTGAACCCAGCATTTGGCGGTAATACCAATGTCCTTTGGTTTCATTTTCACATTCTTCGATAGAGAAAGTTTCTACTTCTTCTGGAAAATGGCCACAAAAAATAATCGTTGAAGTCCATAAATTACGAATCAAGTTTGCCACAATGTTGCCTAATAATACTTGCAAGAAAAATGGGCCAGCAATGAGCGGAAAAAACACATAGTCTTTAAAGATTTGGCGTGCACCTTTGCGTCCAAATTGTTTTAAAAAGGGTAGCTTTTCTTTTAGGCTGACTTCTCTTTTTAAAATCCCACCAAAGTTTAATTCATGCAAGGCAACGCCCCACTGGAAAAAAATACTGAGCAAAGCGTAATAGACTATTTGAAAGACATTGATAGGGTGCCATTTCTCTTTATGAGTCAAGCGTAGTAGGTCGTAACCATAGTCACGGTCCTTTCCTAAAATGTTGGTATAAGTATGATGTTCGTGGTTGTGTGTTTCTTTCCAAGACTCACCTGGGCAAGCCGTATCCCAATCGTAGGTTTTAGAATTGATATTAGGGTCATTCATCCAATCGTATTGGCCGTGCATAACATTATGGCCAATTTCCATTGTTTCCAGTATTTTTGAAAGACCTAATAACATAGCACCTAGTGCCCAAGGAATGGGATTAAATCCAAACATGATCAGTAATCGGCCACTTATCTCACAACTGCGCTGAATACGAATGATTTTATGAATATACTTGGCATCGCGCTCGCCTAAGTCGGAAATGACTTCATCACGAATGGCATTAAACGATTGCTCTAAATATAATAATTGTTCAGCGCTGGGCTTTGCTTTTTGCATTCTAGTCTCCATCTAAAGCTCTATCACTACTTCGCCGACAGGAACAGAAACACACAGCTGTATGTCTTCTTGACCGGTATCGGAATAATTATTGGTAAGGGTGTTATAAACCACCCCGCTTTTTTTACGACAAGAGCACTTGTGACAAATGCCCATACGGCAACCATGCTCGGGTTGCAGGCCAATATTTTCTGCCAAGTCTAAAAGGTTGGTATTGCTACCCAGTTCGGCACTTTTGTTTGATTGGTTAAAGTTAACCGTGCCCGCTTTATCTAGCTGGCTGAAATCAACAGGGGCAGGGCCAAAGCGTTCAATAAAAATATTTTTTTCATCGACTTTAGCGTCTAGCAGTACGTTGTTTACATCTTTAATCATGCTGTTGGGGCCGCAGATATAAATATCGTAATCTTGATAATTGGGAAGCTGTTGCTGCAATTTATCCAGTGAAAAATGCCCTGTTTTTGCGGTGTTCATAAGATGCGTTGTTAAATACTTATTGTTATCACAGATGCTGTTTAGCTCTTGTTCGAATAAATGCCCACCCTGATTGCGGGCGTAATAAAGCAAGCTCGCTGTTTGTGTAGGTTTTATTAATGCTTGGCTGTGTAAATAGCTACGAAAGGGCGTAATGCCGCTACCGCCGGCAATCATCAAAATAGGACGTGACCTATCTTTAATAATAAAATTACCTTGAGCCGCAGAAAGCCCAACAGTACTGGTTTCAGTTAAGGCCTGCTGTAACCATGGCGTAATGCGGCCATTATCTTGAGCACGTATGGTTAATTCTATGGTGCCCATTTTAGTGAACTGCTCTGGTGCTGAAGAAATACTAAAACAGCGCGATACCTTAACGCCGTTTTTAATGACGTGCAGCTCTATGTATTGCCCCGGCTGAAAACCTGGCCATGTTTTCGTGGGTTTAAGGACTAAGGTATAGCAACTCGAGTTTTCGCTACGTACCTGTTTTACTTGGGCGCGATAGTCGCTAGCGCTCCATAATGGAAAAAAAGGTTGAATTAGGGGTTCGGCGTACGACTTTAAATTGGCATTGTTAACCAGCGCCATAGAAAATTCGGTATAGGCTTTTTGCAGCCATGTATTGTTATTTTGTATATTGGGCATTAATCGCCCTCCTATGTTTCTTGTGTACAGTTGTACACTTATTTTGATGAATTTCCAATATTTAATTTGTTACGAATTCATAGTTAATATTAAATATTTAATGAAAACAAAGGCTTGTGGTGGGATTTTGATATTAAAAAAATAGCTTATTTACTGCTATATTGCTTATAATTTGAATCAGTACGGAAATTTGGCAAAGATTATTATAGCAAATGATCGTTTAATATTATTTTCTGTGTACACTTGAGCACAAAGTAATTGTGATAAAATATAAGCACACAAAAAACGGGAAGGGCAATGGTTAGTCAAGTTGATAGAAAGTTAATAACCCGTAAATCCCTAATGGACAGTGCGTTAGCGCTGGTGGCCGAAGGTAATCACTATTCCAGTTTAAGTTTGCGAGAAGTCGCTAAGCGCGCCGGTGTGGCGCCAAATGCCTTCTATCGCCACTTTAAAGATTTAGATGAGATGGGGTTGGCACTCGCCGATGAATTTGGCTTGTTATTGCGTCTGATTATGCGACAAGCTCGATTACAAGGCTTGGCTGCAGATAGTATGATCTCTGACTCGGTTAACTTTTATGTGGAGTATGTACAAAAAGAACCGGCGCTGTTTCGCTTTATGGCACAAAGTATTACCGGTGGTTCGCCAGCGATGCGAGAAGCCATGCGCAATGAGCTTGGGCACTTTGCTAATGAAATGGTAACCGATCTAAATCGTTTAGGGATACTTCCTCATATCAGTGTTACTGATATGAATATGCTGGGGCATTTGGCGATTCAAACCGTGTTTGGCAATACGACAGAGATACTGGACTTGCCAGAAAGCAGTGACAATATGATTGAGGCGATTCGTGAACGCTGCACTAAGCAAGTGCGCTTGATATTTTTGGGTGCTAGCGATTGGAATGTGCAAAGCGAGAAGCAGCAAAAGCTAGAAGATAAGGCCAGTCGCAAAAAGAAAATGTTCAAAATTAAGTAAATAAAAAGCCGCTAGGCATAGCCATAATTGTATATGGTTAGTTATGAATTTTTCGCTTCAATCCACTGCGCCATATACTGAGTGCTTTTCATCGAATGATGGCGCAGCATTAAACCCAAAAAGTTAGATTGCCTCAGTTGTGGCAACTGTTCTAGTTGTCTGTTTAATCGCTCAATCAATTGATCTTGCCAATACGTTTTATCGTATTGCTGATTCAATAATTCAAATCCCTTCTTTTGATGCGCTTTATAACTTGCTTCATCTTGATAGAGTTTAACTGCTGCGTCGGCAAAGCGAGCATAAAAACCTGCGTCATCTTGATCATCTTGCTGACCTAAAAAAACGACTTCGCCAGGCCAATTATTATCTTCAAGCAGCATACCTTCGCTGCCTATTTGAGTCGTGATGCTCACAGTGCCGCAAGTCATCGCATCACTAAACTTACCTTTTATACCGGCACCAAATCGAATCGGTGCTAATAAAATACGCGCACTTTTAACGACCAATTGGGCATCATCCGCCCACCCTTTAACCAAAAAACCTTGTTTGGGGTTATGCAGCTGTGTGGCTTTTGGTGGTGGATAAGCACCGTAAATATGCATTTCAGCTTTGGGTAATTGCTTGCGAACAAGTGGCCAAATATGCTGCTTCAATTGCAGTACTGCATCCCAGTTTGGGGCGTGGCGAAAATTACCAATGCTAATGAAGTGGGCTCTTTCATCAAAGCTGGGCAGAGCTTTTGTATGAGATTCAGATAACGTAGGCAGCATAAATGGCAAATACATTAACTGCTGCTTTGGCACTTGGAAGTGCTCAATTAACAGATTAACTTCTACCGGAGAAATCATTAAGGTTAGGTCGCTGCGGAAAATAGCAGCAACTTCTCGAATGGCTAAATCACTGTGTAAATACTGGGCTATCTGAGCTTGATTAGACAGATCAAGCTCATAGCCTTTTTTTACCGCTGTTTGGCGAGCTTCGCGCAGACTGTGTAAATCTTCGGTATTAAGAACCCGCATGGCACTTGGGCAAAACTTTTCGACACGCCAGCCAAATTGCTCTTCCATCATAAAGCGATCAAAGATCACTAAATCAGGGCTTAGCTCGTTGACGAATGTATCAAAACTCGAATTATTAAGTTCTATGCTTTGGCGCGTTATGCCAATTGATTGTAAATCAACCGCGTGATCACTGTGTTGGGCAGGACTGGCAAAGGTAATATTCCAACCTTGCTCTTTCATCGCCATGATTAATTGCATCATACGGCTACCGGCGGCAGATGAATTTGGCTCTGGCCAAACATAGCCAATGATCAACACGTGCATGGTCGTACTCACAAAATTACAAGCGGGCATAATACAAGTTTAGGTACTTTTTAACCAATATTAAGCAAATCTTACAAGTTTCATTTGTCCGATAGCGGCAAAATCCGTATACTACAGCGCCATCTTGTACAGAAACTTGCGTTCTGTAATTTTACACATTTCTCCAGTTCCCGGATCCAGTATGACACGTTTTATTTTTGTCACGGGCGGTGTTGTTTCCTCGTTAGGAAAAGGCATTGCATCGGCTTCATTAGCCGCAATTCTTGAAGCACGTGGCCTTAAAGTCACTATGTTGAAGTTGGACCCTTATATCAACGTCGATCCGGGCACAATGAGCCCATTTCAGCACGGTGAAGTGTTTGTCACCGAAGATGGTGCTGAAACTGACTTAGACTTGGGTCATTACGAGCGTTTCATCAATACTAAGATGTCTCGTCGAAATAATTTTACCACCGGTCGTATCTATACGGATGTTCTTGCTAAAGAACGTCGTGGCGATTATCTAGGTGGTACAGTTCAGGTCATTCCTCACATTACTGACGAAATTAAACGTCGCGTGATAGACGGCGCTGAAGGTTCTGATGTGGCCTTGGTTGAAATTGGTGGCACAGTAGGTGATATCGAATCACAACCTTTCCTTGAAGCCGTTCGTCAAATGAAAGTCGAGCTAGGTTCTAAACGTGCACTATCTGTGCACCTTACCCTAGTTCCTTACATTGCGACTGCAGGCGAGACTAAAACTAAGCCAACCCAGCACTCTGTAAAAGAAATGCGTACCATTGGCTTGCAGCCAGATGTATTGTTATGCCGCAGTGATCACAAAATTGATGCGTCTTCATTACGTAAAATTGCTTTGTTTACCAACGTTGAAGAGCGTGCGGTTATTCCATTAGAAGATGCTGACACTATTTATAAGATTCCTGGTGTATTGCACGAAGCCGGTCTTGACGATCTTATCGTAGAGAAGTTCGATTTAAGCTGCCATGAACCAGATTTGTCTGATTGGGATCGAGTCATCGATGCCAAGTTAAATCCAGAGCAGCAAGTTAATATCGCCATGGTCGGTAAGTACATGGAATTGTTGGATGCTTATAAGTCTTTGATCGAAGCGATTGATCACGCCGGTATCCATCATAAAGCAAAAGTAAATATTCAATTTATTGATGCCGAAGTCATTGAGCGTCAAGGCACCGATATTCTAAAAGGTAAAGACGCGATTTTAGTACCGGGTGGTTTTGGCCATCGTGGTGTTGAAGGTAAAATTCGCACAGTACAATTTGCCCGTGAAAACAAAGTACCTTTCTTGGGTATTTGTTTAGGCATGCAGTCTGCCGTTATTGAATTTGCGCGTAACGTAGTCGGTTGGGAAGATGCCCATTCTACCGAATTTGACGCAGACACCACTCACCCAGTGGTTGGCTTAATTACCGAATGGACAGACGCAACCGGTAATACTGAAGTGCGTGATAGCAGTTCTGATTTAGGTGGCACCATGCGTTTAGGCGCACAAGAATGTCGTTTGGTTGAAGGTTCAAATACCGCAGTGGCTTATGGCCAAGAAGTGGTTAATGAACGTCATCGCCATCGTTATGAAGTGAATGCAACCATCATTGCAGAGCTAGAAAAAGCAGGTTTACGCATTGCCGGTCGTTCAATCGACGGCGATTTGGTAGAAGTGGTAGAAGTGGTTGATCACCCATGGTTTGTGGGTTGTCAGTTCCATCCAGAATTTACCTCTACGCCGCGCCATGGTCATGGATTATTCAGTGCTTTCATTAATGCAGCAATTGAGCATAAAGCATAACAAATAAATTTACACAGCATGCCGCGTTGATCGTTTTGAGTATCCGCGGCTTATAAGATTAAAATACGGAATTAAAAATACGGAGAACAATGTTCCATGGCTAACATTATTGATATCAAAGCACGCGAAGTTTTAGATTCACGTGGCAATCCAACTATTGAAGCAGACGTCACTTTAGAAGGCGGATTTTTCGGTACAGCATGTGCGCCTTCTGGCGCATCAACCGGTTCTCGCGAAGCGTTAGAATTGCGTGATGGCGATAAAAGCCGTTATTTAGGCAAAGGCGTATTAAAAGCCGTTGCTAACGTCAACGGCGTGATCAAAGATGCTTTAGTGGGTATGGACGCTTTAGACCAGCGTGCACTTGATAACAAAATGCTTGAGCTAGATGGTACAGAAAACAAAGCAACCTTAGGCGCGAATGCGATCTTGGCCGTGTCTTTGGCTGCTGCTAAAGCCGCAGCTGTTGCAAAAGGCGTTGAATTATACGAGCACATTGCTGACCTAAACGGTACTTCTGGCCAGTACTCTATGCCATTACCTATGATGAACATCATCAACGGTGGTGAGCACGCTGATAACAACGTTGATATTCAAGAATTCATGGTGCAGCCAGTTGCTGCTCCTACGTTTGCTGAAGCACTTCGCGCGGGCGCAGAGATTTTCCATAGCTTGAAAAAGGTTTTAAGCGAACAGGGTTTGAATACCGCTGTGGGCGACGAAGGTGGTTTCGCACCAGATTTAGCGTCTAACGCTGATGCACTGGCTGCCATTAAAGTTGCCGTTGCCAACGCTGGCTATGAGTTGGGTAAAGACATCACGCTTGCACTGGATTGCGCAGCGACTGAATTTTATGTTGATGGCAAGTATGACATGAAAGGTGAAGGCAAGGTTTTCACGTCTAACCAGTTCTCTGATTACTTAGCAGAGTTATGTGACGTTTATCCAATCGCTTCTATCGAAGATGGTTTGGACGAGTCTGATTGGGATGGCTGGAAATACCAGACAGATATCCTAGGCAAAAAAGTACAATTGGTCGGTGACGATTTGTTCGTAACCAATACCAAAATCTTGAAAGAAGGTATCGAGAAGGGCGTTGCTAACTCCATCTTGATTAAATTCAATCAAATCGGTTCTTTAACTGAAACGCTAGAAGCGATTCAGATGGCAAAAGACGCTGGCTATACCGTTGTTATTTCTCACCGCTCTGGCGAAACAGAAGATACTACGATTGCTGACTTGGCTGTGGGTACTTGTGCTGGCCAGATTAAAACCGGTTCTTTATGCCGCAGCGACCGTGTTGCTAAGTACAACCGTCTATTGCGCATCGAAGAGCAATTAGAGGGTAAAGCACCTTATAAGGGTTTGAAAGAAATCAAAGGTCAGTAGGCTTGTAAGCTGAAAGCAGATTTCTAAAAAAGGAAGACGGATTTTTATTACGGTAAAAACCCGCTTCCTTTTTTTTTGCTTACCTGCTATCACTCTTTTTAACAAAAATTAATTATGAGATCGACGTGGCTATGAAATGGATTTTACCCTTATCAGTACCCGTTTTATTAGCGCTGGTTATACTGTATCGACTATTGTTCGATGATACCGGCTGGGTTGCTAGCTGGCAGTTAGAAACTCAAATGGAAGAGATCGATCAAGATATTGTCGCACAACAAGCCCGTAATAATTGGTTAAGAGCAGAAGTTGAAAACTTGCGTCAAAGTGACGACCTCATTGAAGAAAAAGCACGTGAAGATTTAGGCTTTATAGGTGAAGACGAAAGCTTTTATTTAATACTCGATAAGTCTAAGTGATGCCTGTGACGATTGATAAAGATCCATCAAAAACTTGGTTGGTTTTGCCCGCTGCTGGCATAGGCTCACGCATGCTGGCCGATCGTCCTAAACAATATTTAGAAATGACGGTGAAGGATATCACTAAAACCGTTATTGAATTTACGCTTGATCACTTATTGGCATATTCTGGGGTTTCGGCTTTTCATAAAATTATAGTGGTTGTTACTAAGGGTGATCCTTATTGGCAAGAAATCAGCTTGGCTCGTGGTTATGATAAAGACGATCGTATAGTGGTGGTTGATGGTGGCAGCGAACGCTGTTATTCAGTATTAAATGCTTTATTAGCGATCAAAGAACTCGATGATTCTATGCATAGCTGGGTAGCAGTGCATGACGTTGCGCGCCCGTGTTTGTCTTATGCAGATTTAGATAATTTATTGTTAGCGCTACACAATTATACCGACGGTGGTATTTTAGCAACCCCTGTGCGCGATACTATGAAGCGCGGAGTGATAGATAATGATTCTGCTGCAAGCAAAATTGAACACGCTAATATAGATCATTCTTATATCGATCATACGGTAGATCGTGATCAACTTTGGCATGCCTTAACACCACAGATGTTTCCTTTGCATTCGCTATTAAATAATTTACAACAGGCATTGAGCGAAGGCTTTGAAGTTACGGATGAAGCATCAGCAATGGAGTTTGTTGGGGCAAAACCTAAGTTAGTAAACGGGCGCAGTGACAACTTAAAAATTACGCGCCCAGAAGATTTAAAATTGGCTGAGTTTTATTTGAATAGTTTTTGAAGGCAAAAGCATTGACGGTTTTGGTTACTAAATCGCACTGCGCTTGCTATCGCGATTAGGTATGTCCTTTTACGACTCGCCGTGAATCCATCCTTGGAGGCTCGGAGAACACATCCGTGTGTTCTAACGGTCTTAAACGACATCCCTAATCTCGATACGCGCAGTGCTTATCTAGAAATAGCGCTAGAAATTCAACTTGTAGAGTGAGCGTAGAAACGTATTACCGGTATGTGAAGTGCCTAAATAGACGTAGCTAAAGAAAATTTATCAGTGAAACATGAGTGTGTTGAACTCAAGGCCGTCCTCGGGAGGGATCCCGAGGCCGAGTCTACAGGGATGTATTTACGACGTGCCGCAGAGTTCGATACCTCATGTTGAACAAAGCAGATTTAGAGCTTTAAAATTGAGAGTAAAAGTATGCGTATTGGTCATGGTTTTGATGTACATAAATTTGGTGAGGGTGACTTTATAACCTTAGGTGGCGTTAAGATCCCTTATAGCCAAGGTTTAATCGCCCACTCTGATGGCGATGTCGCTTTGCATGCATTATCCGATGCGTTACTGGGCGCTTGTGCACTTGGCGATATTGGCAAGCACTTCCCAGATACCGATGATGAATTTGCTGGGGCAGACAGTCGCGGTTTATTGCGCCATGTGATGACGCTAGTAACCGAGCAAGGTTATAAAATTGGCAATGTTGATGTCACCATAATTGCCCAAGCGCCTAAAATGGCACCGCACATAGAAATGATGCGTAATTTAATTGCAGAAGATCTTAATTGCAGTATCAATCAAGTCAATGTAAAAGCAACCACCACCGAAAAGTTAGGTTTCGAAGGCCGCAAAGAAGGCATCTCCGTACACGCCGTTGCTTTATTAATAGACAGAACATAGAGAAAAATAATGTGGAATTTTGATTGGCCCAAGGCCTATCCTGAAACAAATGCAAAAGGCATTTTAAAACTCAATCCAGAAGACTTTCAGGTAGATGAAATTCCACTGATGATACCCGCCGGTGAAGGTGAACATATCTACCTTCACATTAAAAAGCGTGAAGTAAATACCCACTGGGTAGCGCGTTTATTATCAGAAAAATTTAACGTTAAAGAAAACGACGTAAGCTACGCCGGGCAAAAAGACCGTTATGCTGTGACTACCCAATGGTTCAGCATCTATGCCCCTAAAATCGATATCACACTCGAAGCACGACCTTTCCCAGAAGAAGATATCGAAATACTGACTCAAACTCGCCACACTAAAAAATTACGCCGTGGCGATCTAGTGGGTAACCGTTTTAATATCGTATTGCGTGACATTAAATCAGCTGCAGCTGAATCGGTAGAAGACCGTTCTATTGAAACCTTGAAAACCGCCATAGAAAACAACCTAGAAGCGATCAAAAAAAATGGTGTACCTAACTATTTTGGTCTGCAACGTTTTGGCCGTGGTGGCGGCAATATGGATCAAGCGCTTGCCATGTTAACCGGACAGCGCCGCGAAAAGAATCGTCAAAAGAAAAGTATGTATCTGTCAGCGGCTCGTTCTTATATTTTTAACCAAGTAGTCGGCGCACGGATTGAAAAAGGATTATGGGGGCATTCTTTGGCAGGGGATGTCGATGTTGCAGTGAATGATACAAATACAGCACAAAACGCTACCGCTCCTATGTGGGGTCGTGGCCGTTTAACCTCAAAAGAAGAAACCCTGCAGTTAGAAAAAGACATCTCCGGGCCGCACCATGAATTGTGCGAAGGCATGGAGCACGCCGGTTTAAACCAAGAGCGCCGCGACATCGTTTCAAATATCGAAAACATACAATGGCAGTGGCTAGATAATAATGACTTAAATATCAGCTTCGCATTAGCATCGGGCCACTACGCAACGTCGGTCTTGCAAGAATTTATCAGCGTGACAGAACCCGATCGTTTTGAAGATAAGCTTGAAGGCAAGCCGTTTGTGTATCATGGCAGCGAAACAAATGACGCTAGTAGTAAAGAAGAGAACAAATAATGGCCTTTCTATTATCCAATGACGACGGTGCGCATGCGCCAGGGCTTGCACAACTAGCTAAAGCATTAACCGAAGCAGGATATCAACATCATGTGATTGCGCCCGATCGCGACCGCAGTGGCGTATCGAACTCATTAACCTTAGATAGACCTTTACACCCACTGTATTTAGATAACGGTTTTATTGCCATCAACGGCACACCAACCGATTGTGTGCACCTTGGGTTAAATGCTCTTTATCGTGGTGAAGACTATCAAATTGACAGGGTTATCGCAGGTATTAACTCAGGTGCAAACCTGGGTGATGATGTGATCTATTCGGGAACGGTTGCCGCGGCGATGGAAGGGCGTTTTTTAGACCGAGCGCCAATTGCTATTTCTTTGGTCGGTAAAACACATTTCGCTACGGCAGCAAAAGTTTTGGTGAACTTATTGCCGCAAATACAAGCGATTCAATTCCCATCGCGAACCATCATTAATATCAATGTTCCTGATGTACCTTATGAACAGCTAGCAGGTTTTGAAATCACTCGTTTAGGACATAGAGCGCGCTCTGATAATCCGGTATTAACAACTAACCCGCGTGGCAAAGAGTGTTATTGGATTTCCGCAGCAGGAGAAGGTGCAGACGCCGGTGAAGGCACCGATTTTCACGCAATTGCTCAAGGAAAGGTGAGTATTACACCAATTCAAGCAGATATGACCTACGGAAATGCATTAGAATACTTATCTCAGCTAACAAGCATTTAACGCTTGAGTAAATTTACAAGGATTTGCGGGTGAATGATCAACAATTAAGCGGTATTGGGATGACCTCTCAACGAACTCGCAATCGTTTAGTCGAGCGTTTGCGCGATCGCGGCATTGAAAATCAACAAGTGCTGGACGTGATAGCATCCACGCCTCGTCATATTTTTATTGATGAAGCGTTAGCTCACCGTGCCTACGAAGACAGCTCATTACCCATAGGTAATGGGCAAACCATCAGTCAGCCCTACATCGTTGCTAAGATGACAGAGTTATTACTGGCTGCAGGGCCATTAAACAATGTTCTAGAAATAGGCACAGGTTCTGGCTATCAAACGGCTATATTAGCGCCCTTGGTGAAAAAACTGAGCAGTGTTGAAAGAATAGAACCTTTATATCTCAAAGCTCGAGAACGGATAAAGCAATTAAAACTCAACAATGTGAGATTTAAACTATCAGACGGGCACTGGGGTTGGCCCCAGCAAGGGCCATACGATGGCATTATTGCAGCAGCGGCACCCGAACAAATACCACAAGGTTTATTGGATCAAATGAGCGATGGTGGCCGCATGATTCTACCTGTTGGGGGAGAGCAGCAGTCCCTCATATTAGTAACTCGCCAAGGTAATTACTGGCAAAAAACAGTATTAGAAGACGTTAAATTTGTGCCATTTTTAAGTGGTATTAAAAACAATTAATTACTGATACATCATTGTGACTGCTTATAGCGTCATAAAACCTGCTTTAGCAGGTTTTTTTTTACTAAATTAGTTTAAAAACACCTTAATAAGATACAAATATCTTGTTATCAATTAAAAGGAAATCATGTGAAATACCTTGGCGTATATGTAAAAGGCATGGCTATGGGCTGCGCAGATGTTATTCCAGGCGTCTCAGGTGGCACCATTGCCTTTATTACCGGGATTTATACAGAACTGTTGGAATCCATTAAATCGGTCAATCTAAACACTGTTAAAACACTTTTCACCCAAGGCCCAAAAGCAGCTTGGCAATCGATTAATGGCACTTTTTTAATTACCTTGCTTGCTGGAATTTTAACCGCCATTTTAAGCTTGGCTAAAGTAATCCATTACCTATTAGACACCCAAGCGATCTTAGTTTGGTCTTTCTTTTTTGGCTTAATACTGGCCTCTAGTATCCATATGGCAAAACAAATCACACAGTGGAAAATCACCACTAATTTAGCGCTAATAATAGGTATACTCATCGCCGCTTTCATCAGCCTTGCTAGCCCAACCAGCATAGAGGCCAGTTATATCAATATCTTTATAGCAGGCAGTATTGCAATTTGTGCGATGATTTTACCCGGTATTTCCGGCAGCTTTATCTTATTGCTCATGGGCCTTTATGGGCCAGTTTTAGCAGCCATCAAAGGTTTTCAGCTTGATATTATGACGGTATTTGCAGCGGGTGCAGTGATTGGATTAATGTTATTTTCACGGGTATTAAGTTGGCTTTTAGCCCATTACAAGGATCTTATGTTCAGCCTATTGACAGGTTTTATGCTGGGCGCACTGTTAAAAGTATGGCCTTGGAAAGAAATTATTAGCGTTCGTTTAAACAGTAAAGGGGTCGAAGTGCCTTTTCAAGAGATGGTTCGCTTGCCGCAATGGGCAAATAATGATCAGATTGAAGCCGCTTTAGTCGCTGCAATTGTCGGTTTTGCCTGTGTACTTTTGTTAGAAAAAGTATCTAACCGCTTAGAAAACTAGAATAATAGACAAAATAAAGTCTCTTTAGCAGTTGCCATTAGTTTGAGCGAACTTGACTAAAGAGACAAATATTTCATAAATAAGCGACTGATCTTTCAAATTTATGTGAAAGGTAGCAAATTTAAATTTTTATTTAATAATTTTTTAGATTCTTTTGTTATTAAATTTTATTTTTATATTCTTATAAGTTCAGATATTGTCGGTCTCAGTAAAAGGCGTATTGCTGTTATGTATGTGTGTCAAAAAAACAACAGTCGAAAGCAAATGTTTCAAATCGTTAATTTTCTACTCATCCTTGTATTTAGTGTAGGAATGACAGGTTGTATCAATAGTCGAGAATTTATATCAACTGAAGAGAAGTTCAGTAAAAGTCAAAAGGTGACGGGTTTTCATGTAGTGGAAAAAGGCGACACATTATTTTCTATAGCATGGACTTACGGTTGGGATTACAAGCAGTTAGCAAACGCTAACTCTATTGCTAAGCCTTACACCATTTATGCTGGACAAAAAATTGACATCACCAATCCGGGCTCCTATAAAAGTTCGACTAAAGTACCAAGTGTCGGAAAATCGACGAAAGTCACAAAGAACAAGAAAAGTCCTACCAGCAGCCCTAGACAAACCAAGCAAACCGCCTCAACTAAACCATCGTTAAGTAATAACTATCAGTGGAAATGGCCTGCAAACGGCACCGTAATTGATAAATTCTCTACTAAAAAGCCAGTCAATAAGGGTATTGATATCGCCGGAAAAAAAGGCGAATCTGTATTTGCAACTGCGGCAGGGGAAGTCGTTTATGCAGGTAAGGGGCTTCGTGGTTATGGTAATTTAGTCATCATAAAACACGACGAATCATTCTTAAGTGCATACGCTCATACAAGCCGTATTTTGGTCCGCGAAAAAGAAAAGATTAAAGCGGGGCAAATAATTGCCGAAATAGGTTCTACTGGAACAAACAAAGTAAAACTTCACTTTGAGATCCGCCGAAACGGCAGACCAGTAGACCCCCTTCGTTATTTACCCAAAAGGTGATGACTGGGAGGATAAAAATAAATTGAGCATTCTGGTATCAAAATAATTCAGACAGCAAATACCAGAGTGAATAAAAAGGCGGAACGCGATATGGCAGCTCAACAGAAAACAAAAATTGAAAGTTTTGGTGATGCAGTAATTGAAGCACCGACTGCAACGGTGTCTAACAGTGATGCTGAACCCATATCTTTAGAGTCTGCTGAAAAAATCAAATCTGAACGTTTTATTGCCGAGTCTAGTTCAAGCAAAGTGCTTGATGCAACTCAGATGTATTTGAATGAAATCGGTTTTTCACCGTTGTTGTCACCTGAAGAAGAAGTACATTTTGCCCGCCTGGCGCGCAAAGGTGATGAGAAAGGCCGCAAACGCATGATCGAAAGTAACCTGCGTTTGGTTGTCAAAATTTCACGTCGTTATATCAATCGCGGTTTATCGCTGTTAGACCTGATCGAAGAAGGTAACTTAGGCTTAATTCGCGCTGTTGAAAAATTCGATCCAGAGCGCGGTTTCCGTTTTTCAACCTACGCCACTTGGTGGATTCGTCAAACTATCGAACGCGCCATTATGAATCAAACTCGCACGATTCGATTACCGATTCATGTGGTGAAAGAATTAAATGTGTACTTGCGCGCGGCCCGCGAATTATCCCAAAAGCTTGATCATGAACCTACCGCCGAAGACATTGCTGATTTATTAGATCGCCCCGTTGAAGATGTGAAACGTATGTTGGCACTCAACGAACGTGTTACGTCTGTAGATACACCGCTTGGCCCAAATTCTGATCAATGCTTACTGGATACGGTTGCCGATGACCGCAGCGCTGATCCTTGCACCAGCTTACAAAATAACGACATCACAGGAAGTCTCTCCGATTGGTTGGATGAGCTATCAGAAAAGCAACGTGAGGTTGTATCCCGTCGATTTGGCCTTAGAGGATATGAGACTAGCACTTTAGAAGAAGTCGGTCGTGAGATTGGTCTAACGCGTGAGCGTGTGCGCCAAATTCAAGTTGAAGCACTAAAGCGTTTACGCGATATTATGGAAAGCCAAGGATTAAACGCAGCGACTATATTTGGTGATGCTTAATTGAGGATGCGTTATTTGTGCTCAATGACTCTAACGCGCTGTTAAAACAGCGAGTAAAAAAAAGGCTACTCTAAGAGTAGCCTTTTTTATGCGTGGAGCTAAAAAGTGCTTTAATTATCTTTCTAGATATTGCAGCTTGTTAGGCACACCATCCCACTCTTCTGCATCAGCAGGGGCATCTTTCATTTCTGTAATGTTGTTATCGCGCCATTCTTCTGCAAGCTCCGCGTTTAATTCAATAAACTGTTGCTGATCTGCAGGCACTTCATCTTCAGAGAAGATGGCTTGTGCAGGACACTCAGGTTCACATAACGCACAGTCGATACACTCATCTGGGTCAATAACCAAAAAGTTAGGGCCTTCGTAGAAGCAATCTACAGGGCAAACTTCGACACAGTCTGTGTGTTTACACTTAATACAATTATCACCTACTACAAATGTCATTGCAGTCACTCTCCTCATCTAATTGGATCTATGCCCATCACGGTGGCGACATTCTAGTGATGCCGTTTAAATACCGCAAGGTTATACATGGAATAAACTTATACCATTGTAAACTATCGATATAAAATATTTTGTTATATCTACCATCTTTTTAACTCAACATTGATTTAAGTCGATATATCTCGTCTAAGGCTTGGCGTGGTGTTAAATCATCGACAGACAAATCAGCAATCGCCAGCTCTACATCAGATGGAGCTTGGGCAAACATATCGGATTGCATAGGCGATGATTCTGGCTTGGCCGATCTTGGCTCTCCTTCTAGCAGTTGAAGCTTTTGCCTTGCTTGCTGAATAACAATCTTAGGAACACCGGCAAGTTGTGCCACCTGTAAACCATAACTTTGGCTAGCCGGGCCAGGCTCAACGTTATGCAGAAATATAATGCGATCATCGTGCTCGGTAGCTGTTAGATGAACATTAACCACACCTGCTATCTGCTCGGGCAAAGTGGTCATCTCAAAGTAGTGAGTTGCGAATAACGTTAATGCTTCAACTTTTTCAGCCAAATGTACCGCTGCCGCCCAAGCCAGAGATAAGCCATCAAAGGTGCTGGTACCTCGGCCTACTTCGTCCATCAATACCAAGCTATTAGGAGTGGCGTTATGTAAAATATTAGCAGTTTCGGTCATTTCGACCATAAAGGTAGAGCGGCCACCGGCGAGATCATCAGAAGAACCCATACGAGTAAAAATACGATCTATAGGGCCTATTTTGGCGTGATCAGCAGGCACATAGCTGCCTATATGAGCCAGCAGCACAATTAGCGCATTTTGGCGCATGTAGGTCGATTTACCCCCCATGTTAGGGCCTGTAATAATTAACATACCTTGATCATTATTTAGGGTTACACCGTTGGCGACAAAAGGATCGTCAATGATTTCTTCGACCACAGGGTGGCGACCTGCATTAATATAAATGCCACGTTCTGCACTCAGCTCTGGCGCTGTAAACCTTAACGTAGAAGCCCGCTCGGCTAAATTCACCAACACATCCAATTCAGCTAACCCACTGGCAGTATCTTGTAGATTGAATATATCTTGGGCTAAACGTTGTATTAATTGCTCATACAAATATTTTTCACGCGATAACGAGCGGCTTTTAGCACTAAGGGCTTTGTCTTCAAACTCTTTCAACTCTGGGGTAATAAAGCGCTCAGCATTTTTTAACGTCTGGCGACGAACGTACTCAACAGGGGCAGCAGCGGATTGAGCTTTACTGATTTCAATAAAATAACCATGAACACGGTTATAGCCAACCTTGAGCGTTGAAATGCCGGTTTTTTCTCTTTCGCGCTGCTCTATTTCTAGTAAATAGTCACCGGCGTTTTGACTAATTGAGCGTAACTCATCTAATTGCTCATCATAGCCTTCAGCAATAACCCCACCATCACGGATAATTACTGGCGGATTATCGATAATCGCCGCTTGTAACTCATCTACCCATTGTGGGTATTGCTTTATCAGTGCAGATAGCTCTTTGGCTCGACTGGCGGATAATTCAGCTAAAAGTAATTGCAGTTCAGGTAGGCGCGCTAACGCATCTCGTAAGCGAGCGATATCACGTGGGCGAGCCGAACCCAAGGCAATGCGCGATAAAATACGTTCAATATCACCAATGCCCTTTAGCTGCTGATGCAAAGGCTCCCAATGATAATCTGCAATCGACTCAGCAATTAACTGTTGGCGTTGTTGTAATGTAACGTGATTGCGAATAGGGCGGTTTAACCAGCGGCGTAATAAGCGACTGCCCATCGAAGTGGCAGTCCGATCCATTACCCAAGCCAAAGTATGATCATTTTCACCTTTTTGGTTAACATCAATCTCAAGGTTACGACGACTGGCAGGATCAATAATAATGGCATCGTTGGGTTGCTCAATCAGCAACGAACGCACATGGGGTAAATCTGAGCGTTGTGTATCTTGTGCGTATTGCAATAATGCCCCCGCAGCTTGAATAGCAACGGATAAATGTTCACAGCCAAAGCCGGTTAAATCTTTGGTTTTTAATTGCGTTGTTAATAATCGAAATGCGGTATCGGATTCAAAATGCCAAGGTGATTGAGACTTTGCTCCTGGGCGCGCAGTAATCGCTTCAACGAAACTGTGATCTTCGTTATACAGCAGCTCGGCAGGTTTAATGCGTTCCAGTTCTGCAAGCAGGGCATCGATGCTGTTCACTTCCATAATCACAAAACGACCAGAACTAATATCTAACAGCGCTATGCCATATAAATCGCATTTTGCGCTTTTCTGCTTGTTGATCGCTACCAATAAATTATCACGGCGCTCATCTAAAAAGGCTTCATCACTTAATGTGCCAGGAGTAATCACCCTGACTACTTGACGTTCAACGGGGCCTTTAGACGTTGCCGGATCACCAACTTGTTCGGCAATGGCTACCGAAACACCTAAACGCACAAGCTTACCGATATAGCCCTCTGCCGCGTGATAGGGGATGCCCGCCATAGGAATCGGTTCACCACCACTATGACCGCGAGCGGTGAGGGTAATGTCTAAAAGTCGTGAAGCATTGCGCGCATCATCGTAAAACAGCTCGTAAAAATCCCCCATGCGATAAAAAAGCATGATGTCTGGGATTTCAGCCTTCAGGCGGAAGTATTGCTGCATCATAGGGGTAGCGGTTGCTGGTTTACTCATATTTGCGCAGAATTCCTAAATATAAATATAAAAAACAGCATTGTAAGTGATTGTGAGGCAATTGAACAAAGCATCTGCGAAATGGGCATTAGTCAATGAATTAAAAAAGAAAACCTTAATGCTAAAAAGTACGGCGTTAAGAAAAAAATAGTACTGGACAAAACACTGTATATTTTGTCTCCGCTACTGAAAATTTTAGGTGTGAAAAAAATAATTGGTACCTTGAGATTCATTATTCATGGGGTCTGTAGAGGAGTTGATTGTTTTTTGTTATACGAAATCAATTTTATGACTTGGCCTATCTCATAAGCTATGCTTAAATACTGGTTAAATCTACAGTAAACAACAAGCTGATTAGAATAATCTAATCATCTCAGCTAAATATAAGGATCGTCATAATGGATGCAAATAAGCAAAAAGCACTTGATGCGGCACTAGGTCAAATTGAACGCCAGTTCGGTAAAGGCTCTATTATGAAAATGGGTGACCAGCCGCGCGAAGCTATTCCATCGGTGTCAACGGGTTCATTAACGTTAGACATTGCGTTAGGCATAGGCGGTTTACCTTACGGCCGTATTGTTGAAATTTATGGGCCAGAAAGCTCGGGTAAAACGACGTTGTGTTTGTCGGTAATGGCAGAAGCGCAAAAGCAAGGTAAAACCGTTGCTATAGTAGATGCTGAGCACGCGCTTGATCCACTTTATGCTGAAAAACTAGGTATTGATTTAGATACATTGATAGTGTCTCAACCAGATACGGGCGAGCAAGGCTTGGAAATTACCGATAGCCTAGTACGTTCAGGTGCAGTAGACGTGATCGTAGTCGACTCCGTTGCCGCATTAACACCTAAAGCAGAAATTGAAGGCGACATGGGCGATCACCACGTTGGTTTGCAAGCACGTTTAATGTCGCAAGCGTTGCGCAAATTAACCGCTAACGTTAAAAATGCTAATTGCCTAGTGATCTTTATTAACCAAATCCGCATGAAAATTGGTGTGATGTTTGGTAATCCAGAAACAACGACGGGTGGTAATGCACTGAAATTTTATTCGTCTGTTCGTTTAGACATTCGTCGTACCGGTGCAGTGAAGCAAGGTGATGAAGTAACCGGTAACGAAACACGAGTTAAAGTGGTTAAAAACAAAGTTGCACCGCCGTTTAAACAAGCCGAATTTCAGATCATGTATGGTGAAGGTATTTACCACATGGGCGAAGTGATTGACTTGGGCGTTAAGTGTGGCTTGGTTGATAAATCCGGTGCTTGGTATGCATACCAGGGCGATAAGATTGGTCAAGGTAAAGCGAACGCCGCTAAATTCTTAACCGAAAATCCTGAGATTGCAGAAGTGATTGAGGCTGAAATTCGTAAGCAATTACTTGCACCGACAGTGACCGAAAAGAAAACAGATGCTGCAAAAGCTAAAGAAAAAGACAGCAAAAAAGAAAAAGATGCAGACCCAAAAGCTGAATCTTAATTTGCTTTCAAATAAGAGATAGTCAGTTTGTTTTCAAACTATTCAAAGCGCTCACAATCAGCAGGTTTTGCAAAGCCTGCTGAATTATCTGACAGCGATTTACGAGTGGCAGCAATTAATTTGCTGTCACGTCGTGAATATTCTCTTCACGAGCTATTTCAAAAGCTCGAACCACGCAGTAAAAGTGAAACTCAAGTTCATAACTTATTAGAAAAGTTAGTGGAAGCGGGTTATCAAAGCGATCAACGATTTGCTGAATCTTTTTTACGTTCTCGTATAAATAGAGGCTTAGGCCCAATGCGAATTCAACGCGAATTAAAAGACAAAGGCATAAACCCACATTTAATCGAACAAGTATTTAGTGAAGAAATTGATTGGTTTCATCATGCTTTTGAAAGCGGTTTAAAAAAATCAAATAACCTGGATCTTGGTGACTATAAAGATAAGCAAAAGCTGTATCGCTATTTGGCTTATCGTGGATTTGCTATGGATCAAATCCAATATGCAATCGAACAATTCCAAGAAATATCTCGCACTTAATTAATATACTGTCATTAATGACGTTGCACCGTATTAGTTTTTCAATTCGTTGACACTATTTACAAAAGTAATATTATTTGCCCGAAAACAAATAAAACGATCAATCATCATATTGATACATTACTAGGGATGGGTAAATGAAGGTATTGCCACAAGTAACAGTTCCCTATGTGCGCTTACTTTACAATTTTTGGATTGAACAGGGTGTTCCCCAAGATGTTCTTGACGATCTGTTAAAGGTGAATTTAGCCGAAGATGACCTTGTTGATTTTAGCCTTTCTAGTGATCAGTTATTTAAATTGCACAAGGCTGCTATTGCTTACACCCAAGATACTTCTCTAGGTATAAAGTTGGGGTTGCATTTGGCGGATAAAAATCTGGTTATTTCTAAGCTGGTTTTAACTGCGCCTACTCTTCAAGATAGTGTGCAAGCATTAATAACGTATTCGAGCTTAATTTCAGAATCCGGTTACTTCCAATATTTGCCTCAGTTTAATCATCATCAACCTGCCACTGAATATACTTTATCTTTTGTTGCTCATTCTGGTAATTCAATTAGCAGCTATCAGTTAGATATGGTGTTTGCTGTTGTTATTGCTTGGTTTAAGCACATTCTTCCAAACAACTCAGCCGAATTAATTTATCATTCGAGTGTCGAAGAATTAAACTCACCTAAATACAGTGATTTATTAGGTTGTGAAGTGAAGGCAGCTAAAGATACGTATTTATTAATTCCAGAAAAATTATTACAACACAAAAATGTTTTATCGTGTTTTAACACACACCAACAAGAATTAAAAAAGCTACAACGTTTATTAAAAAGAAGACAAGAAAATTTAGTTTGGTATAAAAAAGTGCAGACTGCAGTTGAAAATTGCCTTAATAATTCTAGCTGCTTAACCAATCAAGAATGTGTTGCTGATTCATTAAATCTCAGCGTCAGAAACATGCAGAGGAAACTTAAAAAATTAGGTATTAATTATCAAACGATTTTGGATGAGCAACGGAAAACCTTGGCACTAAAGCTATTGCAAGAAAACACAGCCACCTTATCAGAAATATCAGATATTGTGGGGTTTACAGAGCCCAGTGCATTTTATAAAGCGTTTCGACGTTGGACCGGAAAACGACCCGGGCAGTACCGCCCGGATAGTGATGGCTAAGTGATTAATGCAGTTTAAGTCGGGGCCGAATAACCTTATTAATATGCCCAACCAAAGATAAAAGTAGGGTATGAAAATAACCATGCAGTGCTATTTGATGCAAACGGTATAGCGAGACATATACAACTCTAGCAATGCGCCCCTCAATCATCATAGAGCCCTTGTTTAAGTTACCCATCAAGCTGCCCACTGTAGAGTAGCGGCTTAAAGAAACCAAAGAACCCTTATCGCGATAAACAAAGTTAGGTGGGGTTTTCCCCGCTTTTAATGCCCCAAGTACTTTTAATAAATGGCTAGCTTGCTGATGAGCCGCTTGGGCTCTTGGCGGAATCGCCATGCCATTTTCTTGCAACAAAAACGAACAATCACCTATAGCAAAAATATCATCGTCTACTGTGGTTTGTAAGCTGGGTTTAATGGCAAGCTGATTCACTCGGTTGGTTTCTAAACCATCAATGTTGGCTAAAAAATCAGGCGCTTTGACGCCTGCAGCCCACACCTTTAAAGTGGCGTTTATGGTGTCACCTGTTTTAGTAATAAAGCCTTTTTCAGTAATCTCGGTGATCATGGTATTGGTGAGTACATTAACACCTAATTTCTCTAACTCACGTTTGGCCGCATTAGAAATACGTTTTGGCAGTGCCGGTAAAATATTTGGCCCTGCTTCAACAAGAGACACGTTTAATTTATCTGTTTTAAATTGGCTCATACCATAACGAGCAAGTGCTTCTGTTGTGTTATAAAGTTCTGCCGATAACTCAACCCCCGTTGCACCCGCACCAACAATGGCAACACTCAAACCTTCTGGGTTGCTACTGCCGTTGGCTTTAATAAATTGATTCAGTAATTTCTGGTGAAATATTTCTGCTTGAACGCGAGCATCTAAAAAATAACAATGCTCAGCAGCACCCTTAGTACCAAAATCATTGGTAACACTGCCCAGGGCAATCACCAGTTGCTGATATTCTATTTCTCTAAGGGGCAGTATTTCTTCTTCACCATCATAAATAGGGGATAGTTGAATAACTTTGCGATCGCGTTTAAGTCCACACATTCTACCAAGGTGAAAATGAAAGCCATGCTTTTTACCATGAGCTTGGTAATTTAATTCATCAATACCAGAATCCAACGCACCTGTGGCAACTTCGTGTAAGAGTGGCTTCCAAAGGTGAGTGTGGCTGGCATCAATAAGATGAATTTCAGCTTTAGACTTTTTACCCCATTTGCGACCCAGTTGTGTAGCAAGCTCTAAACCGCCTGCGCCACCGCCAACAATAACTATTTTTTGCACAATTAAATCCTGAATACGTGGGAGTTGGTGATCGTATTATATCCGACTCATTGTAGAGAGTGGAAAATTAATAAACTAATCAGCATCGATACAGAGGTGTTTCTATGATTGTAATGAACTCTGTTGTTATAACCTTTGTTGTTATAACCTTTGTTGTAATAATTGGCGGCAAGAACGCTGGTTAAGTGCTTCTTCTGCACTCACAGCAGTTAGGCTGTCGCAGCGCTTTAATGTAGCAAGTAAAAGACTGTCGTAATCACTATCGTCTAGACGCAATATGAATTGGGCAAACTCATTATGCAAGACCGTTAAAGACGGGTAGGACTGAAGAACTTTTTTAAATAACGCCATAGATTCATCTTCATCAGCGCCAAAGGTCATACCTGCAACAAAACCGCCAACTCGTTCGATAATACCGGCATCAATACTTGCAATGATAGCAACATATAATGGGTGATCTGGTGAGTGTTGTTGCAATTTTTCTAGCGTATCTTGAGTGACCGTAATTAAACCAGAGGCAGTAGCCGCACTAGTAGACATAAGCTCTAAGCGTCTGGCCTTTTGGTAAGCGTCACCAAAGAAAATAAAATCATACTTATCTGCAAAAGGCAGTATTTTTGCAAATTCTTGATCAGCTTCGACAAAAAGCTGTTCCTTTTGCTTAGCGTCTTTGACTAAATACGTTGTATAAATCAACTTTGCATAAAGCGCAGGTCCCATTGCAATTGGCCCTAAAGAAATTCCCATAGAATATGCTTGCTGATATTGACCTTGAAAATGCAAACGCCAAACATCTTGAACAAGCAGTGCAAGTTCTTGGTAATCATTCATCGATGCTGATAAAGCTGGGTGAGCGCCTTCTTTATTGGCGGCAAGCAGTTGCTGTTCAGCTAATCTAGGGTTGCTCTTTAGCATTGATTCAATAACAGTAGCGTCAGGAAATGGCAATTTTGTTGCTGCAGCCAAGGTTGGCCAATGCTCTTTTAGTTTATTGCCAGCAAAATCTAATTGAGGTAAATCTTGCGGATAAGCATGCCATTAAGCATTTGTTGTGTCTGAATTAATGTCTACAGAATAAGAAAGTGGAGAAAATACAAGGCTTAAAAGAGCCGCGAGCAAGACAATTGAAGTATTAAGTAAGCGCATGAAATAAGTCTCAAAATATCAAAGCGCGAAGTATAAGGATTGTAAGGTAAAAATTAAGGGTTAACTCCCGCCAAAAGGCAGGAGTTAACTACAAGTGCTTATCTAGTAAAAAGCTATTTATTTAAAAGCGATTTATTTAAAAGCAGGCCCAGAAGTTTTACCCACAGCTTTTAATATTTTGGCTAGTGGACAAAAGCCAGTAAACGCAGCTTGTAACATATTAAGCCCAATAAAGGCGGTAAACCCTAGCCAGTAGATTGAGTGCAGTTGAGAAAGAGAAACGCTCAATAAAATGAAAATACCGGCAATGGCAAAAACGAGGCGATCAATGTTCATAAATTACTCCAATAATTGATTATACTTATATTCTTATACAGTTATGTAGTTGCGTCAACAAACTTCTTCAATACTGACAGTTTCTTTAAAGAGACCTGTTAAAATTAACCCAATAACATTGATTTAGTTTTTCTTTTCAAGGTTTTCTTGCCGCTTGCTTCTTATTATTCCTCGCGAGGCAAGCTATAATCTCGATTAATTATTTATCCAATTTATTTCAGCAGTGCTGATGGACCCGTTTACCTTATGAAAAGCTCTGATATTCGCCAAGCGTTCTTAAATTATTTTAACTCCAAAGGCCACGAAATTGTTGCCTCTAGCCCTTTAATTCCTGGTAATGATCCTACGTTATTGTTTACCAATGCGGGCATGGTTCAATTTAAAGATGTTTTTTTAGGCCAAGATGATCGCAGTTATACCAGAGCGACTTCTTCTCAGCGTTGTGTTCGCGCCGGTGGTAAGCATAACGATTTGGAAAATGTGGGCTATACCGCCCGTCACCACACGTTTTTTGAAATGTTAGGTAACTTCAGTTTTGGCGATTATTTTAAGCAAGATGCAATCAAATTTGCTTGGGAGTTCTTAACCTCGAAAGAGTGGATGAACCTACCAGAAGATAAACTCTTGGTGACGGTGTACGCCGATGACCAAGAAGCGTATGACATTTGGCATAAAGAAATGGGCCTAAGTGAAGATAAGATCATTCGTATTGGTGACAATAAAGGTGCTAAATACGCTTCCGACAATTTCTGGTCGATGGGCGATACTGGGCCTTGTGGACCGTGTACTGAAATTTTTTATGATCATGGCGAACACATTTGGGGTGGTAAGCCAGGTACGCCAGAAGAAGATGGCGATCGCTTTATTGAAATCTGGAACAACGTATTCATGCAGTTCAACCGCACTGAAGACGGTGTTATGCATCCGTTGCCTAAGCCATCGGTTGATACAGGCATGGGCCTTGAACGTATCTCAGCTATTATGCAGGGAGTACACAGCAACTATGAAATCGATTTATTCCAAGCATTATTAAAAGGTGCGGCACAAGTTACCGGTTGCAATGATCTAGAAAACAAATCTTTACGAGTAATTGCGGACCACATTCGTTCAACCAGCTTCTTAATTGTTGATGGGGTTTATCCGTCTAATGAAGGTCGTGGTTATGTATTGCGCCGTATTATTCGCCGCGCGGTGCGCCATGGTCATATGTTGGGCGCAGACGTTGGGTTTTTCCATAAGTTAGTCGCTTCATTGGTCACTCAAATGGGTGATGCCTACCCAGAATTAATTACTTTGCAAGCGCAAGTTGAAAAAGTACTGCGCTTAGAAGAAGAGCAGTTTGCTAAAACCCTAGATAAAGGCATGAGCATTTTAAATGATGCCATTGCAGTTCTTGAGGGCGATACCATTGCCGGCGAAACCGTTTTCAAACTTTATGATACTTACGGTTTTCCAATGGATTTAACCGCAGATGTAGCCCGTGAAAAGAATTTAAAAATTGATGAGGCAGGCTTTGAAAAAGCCATGGATCATCAGCGCGCTACCGCGAGAGCGGCGGGCAACTTCTCTATAAAGGGCGGAGAATCTTTAGACATAGAAGGTGAAACCACTTTCTTGGGCTACGACAATCTAGTTAACCAAGGCTCAGTGCAGGGTTTGTTTGTTGGCGGTAATAAAGTCGATAGCATCTCTTCCAATAATGGTGCGGGCACTGAAGCGTTAATCGTTTTAGACGAAACGGCTTTTTATGGCGAGTCCGGTGGCCAAGCTGGTGATAGTGGCTTCTTGAAGGCTGAAGGTGTTGTTTTTCAAGTGAAAAATACGGTTAAAGAAAGTGGCAATCACGTTCATCAAGGGGTGTTAGTAGAAGGTTCGATCAAGGTCGGTGACACGCTCACCGCAAAAGTCGATGCTGAAAAACGAGCAGCGACCACTTTGCATCATTCTGCAACGCACATATTGCATGCCGCTTTACGCAATGAACTGGGTGCTCATGTGGCGCAAAAAGGTTCATTAGTAACTTACGATAAACTGCGTTTTGATTTCTCGCACCTAGAAGCTATGACCGCTGAAGAGATTGCTCGCATTGAAAACCGTGTAAATGCTGAAATTCGAGACAACAGCGAAATTACCACACGCTTAATGAATATCGACGATGCTAAAAATAGCGGCGCTATTGCTTTGTTTGGTGAGAAATACGACGACGAAGTACGTGTGCTTGGCATGGGTACTGGGCAAGGTGCAGATCAGTTTTCAATAGAATTATGTGGCGGAACACACGCTAAGCGCACAGGTGATTTAGGGTTGTTTAAAATCATTTCAGAAGCCAGTGCTGCCGCCGGTGTACGTCGTTTAGAAGCCGTTGCTGGGCAAGCGGCATTGGACTTTGTGGCCGCGCAAGAAAAAACATTAAATATCATCGCTCGATCGGTTAAAGCCAGTAGTGATAATGTCGGTGAAAAAGTTGAGCAAGCCATTGCCAAAAATCGCCAATTAGAAAAAGAATTGGAAGCATTAAAAGCAAAGTTAGCGAGTTCTGCAGGTTCCGATCTAGCCTCGCAAGCGATTGAAGGTAATGGTTTTAAAATCTTATCTGCACGTATAGATGGCACCGATGTGCCGACCATGAAAACCACCTTAGATCAGCTTAAAGATAAGTTGGGCTCTGCGGTGATTATGCTGGCCGCTGAAACAGAAGGAAAAGTAACCTTGCTGGCGGGTGTTACTAAAGACCTTATTGGTAAAATCAAAGCCGGTGATATTGTTAAAGAGTGCGCCCCGTTTGTTGACGGACGTGGGGGCGGTAAGCCAGAAATGGCTCAGGCCGGTGGTAAAAATGCCGCAGGTATTCCACAAGCATTAGCCGCGTTTAAATCCTTGGTTGAGGCACTTTAAAAGTCAGTGTTGTGGCCACTCTATGCGGTGCTTATCGCATAGATTTTTCTTAAAGGTGATTGATTCTAATATCAATCGCCTTTTTTTGATTTTGTGACCTAGGTTTTGATTTAATAATGCACAGATTTAGTGTTTAATTGGGGCCCTTTTTTCTTTAGCTAGTAAGAACCATGGCTTTATACGTACAGAAGTACGGCGGGACTTCGGTAGGCACCGTCGAGCGCATCGAGCATGTTGCTGATAAAATTAAGTCCTTCCACGACGCAGGTCATCAAATGGTGATTGCTGTGTCTGCCATGAGCGGTGAGACAAATCGTCTTATAGCGCTCGCCAACGGCATTACAGAGAATCCAACCCCACGCGAAATGGATGTGTTGGTTTCTACTGGTGAGCAAGTAACCATCGCTTTATTAGCAATGGCTCTGCAAAAACGTGGCGTTGCGGCAACCTCATTTACTGGTTGGCAAGTAGGTATCAATACCGACAGCTCTCACATGAAAGCGCGTATAGAAAGTATTGACACCGACGCTCTCAGAAAACAGCTAGATGCCGGAAAGGTATGTATTGTTGCTGGTTTTCAGGGTGTTGACGCCAATAACAATATCACCACACTTGGTCGCGGCGGTTCAGATACCACAGGTGTTGCTTTAGCGGCGGCATTAGGTGCTGACGAAGCGCAAATTTATACCGATGTGGATGGCGTATATACAACAGATCCTCGAGTTGTTCCTAATGCACGTCGCATGGAAAAAGTGACGTTTGAAGAAATGCTAGAAATGGCAAGTTTAGGTTCAAAAATATTACAAATTCGTTCGGTCGAATTTGCTGGCAAATACAAGGTACCACTGCGCGTACTATCTAGTTTTGAAGATGGTCCTGGCACACTCATTACAATGGAGGAGGATATCTCCGTGGAAAATCCTGTTATTTCTGGTATCGCGTTTAATCGTGATGAAGCCAAAGTTACCGTTAAAGGTGTGCCTGATATTCCTGGCGTAGCTTCGAAAATTTTATGTCCAATCAGTGATGCAAATGTAGAAGTCGACATGATCGTGCAAAACGTTGCCGATGATGGTACCACCGACTTCACCTTTACTGTTCATAGAAATGACTATGCCAAAGCGTTAGAAGTATTAAAAAACACAGCCTCAGAACTGGGTGCACGCGAAGTATCAGGCACCGACGACATCTGTAAAGTATCAATGGTTGGTGTGGGTATGCGCTCTCACGCTGGTGTTGCCAGTAAAATGTTCAAAGTATTAGCAGACGAGTCTATTAATATTAAAGCGATTACCACTTCTGAAATTAAAATCTCGGTCGTTATCGATGAAAAGTATCTAGAGCTTGCTGTGCGTGCATTGCATACAGCTTTTGATCTAGATGCTAAAGAAACTGTGTAACACAATTTACTTTGAGTTATGCACATGCAGGGGCCGGAGTGCCCTTGTAGTTGCTTAGTTTTTGTTTTTTTACCGAAATACTTTCTTTTTGTTTAATCTAAGCAATACTAAGTTAACGTATAAAGTAAGACTAAGCGCACCGCTAAAGCCTTTGCTTTAGCAAACACCCTAGAAGCAGTTTGTAACGTAATAAGTACTCATAAAAGAGTGCGTAAATAAGATTGGGAGAATCTAATGTTAATTTTAACTCGCCGAGTAGGCGAAACACTTATGATTGGTGACGAAGTTACCGTAACGGTATTGGGTGTTAAAGGTAACCAAGTACGTATTGGTGTTAATGCACCGAAAGAAGTTGCCGTGCATCGTGAAGAGATTTATCAGCGCATTCAACGCGAGAAAACCGGTGAAGGCGAACCAAGCGGAAACTTCTAACGTATTAATATTTATGAAAAAAATC